>NZ_BAGA01000115.1 GCF_000308595.1 Nocardia higoensis NBRC 100133
AACCCGCACCCCGCAAGCGGGCCCCCCGCAAGAAGGTGACCGCCGAGGCGACCACGGCGGACTCCGCGACCGGGGCCGAAGCCGAGGCGACCGAGGCTGTCGGCGCGGGCGCGACCGAACCGGCGGCGCAACCTGCCGAGCCGGCGCAGGCCCCGGCCGCCGAAGCGAACGGCACGACCGCCGCCGCCCCCCGTCGCCGCGCCCGCAAGGCCGCGACCACGGTGAACGGCGAGGCCGGGACAGCGGACAACGGCACGGGCGACAAGCCCGCACCGCGCAAGCGCGCCCCCCGCAAGAAGGCCGAATCGAACGCCGAGGCGGTCGAGACGACGGCCGGATCAGCGGCTTCGGCGTAGGGCGGGCTATCGGCTAATCTCGCTTTCGTGCTCGCACCAGAGCGGCGAACGCGCGCCGACATCATCGCCGCCATCGGTATCGCGGTCGCGGTGGTACTCGCCGCGGTCGTGGTGTGGGCGCGCGGCGATGCCACCGGCACCGAGTCGGTGACGGCGGCCGAGCCCGCCACCACCCCGGCCGCCGCGGTCGAACTTCCCACCGCGCTGCGGGAACTGTGGCACGCCCCCGACGACGCGAGCGAACGCGCTCTCGTCGCCGGGGGCGCTGTCGTCACCGCCTCCGACGGCACCGTCACCGGTCGCGATCCGCAGACCGGCGCGGAACTGTGGCACTACCGCAGGGACATGCCGCTGTGCGGGGCGGAGGCGCAGTTCGGCATGGTGGTGGCGGTCTACCGGGACGAGCGCGGGTGCAGCCAGGCCACCATGCTCTCCGGTAACGACGGCGCGCGCCGCACCGCGCGCAGCAGTTACATGGACGACGAGGTACGGCTGTCGGTGGACGGCACCTACCTGCTGGCCCAGGGCTCCGATCGGCTGGAGATGTGGCGTTCGGATCTGGTGCGCACCGTCGAATACGGTTACGTGGACGCGCCGGTGAACGTGAAAACCCAACCACGCAAAGGGTGCACGCTGCTCTCGGCCGCCTCCAGCTCGTCGCGGCTGGCGGTGCTCGAATCCTGCCCCGACGACGCGGGCATCCGCCTCACGGTGATGAATCCTTCCCCCAAGGACAACACCGTGCCCGAGGAGTACGGCTCCCGCGTGCTCACCGGGCCGGACGCGCGATCGCGTGACGCGAAGGTGATCGCGGTGTCCGACAGCAAGATCCTGCTCTACCAGCCGGGCACCGACCTGGCTTCCGAGCGCGTGCCGCCGCGCCTGTCGGTCTTCGACGGCAACGGCAATCCGCTTGCCACACACGAACTCTCCGCCCCGATGGACGATCCGAGGACGACCCGGGTCGGCTCGGTGTCCCTCGTGTACACCGGCACGGAACTGATCGCGCTGAACGCGGCCACCTTCGAGCCACAGTGGACGGTCCCCGGCGCCGTCGGCACGCCCGCGGCGATGGCCACCCGCCTGCTGGTGCCGGTCCCCGGGGCGATCGTCGCCGTCGACCTCGTCACGGGTGCGGAGGTCGCGCGCATCCCCGTCGACCGCTCCGGCTCGGCGGACTCGGACATCTCGCTGGCCGTCCTGGGTGAGATCGTGCTCGAGAAGCGCGGCGACACCCTCTACGGACTCGGCTGACCGGGGGCGCCGCCCGCTGCCACCGCCGACCGGACCCCTCCGATCGGTTTCCCTATCCGACCGGAGTCCGTCAGCACCGGATTCCCCCGACCGACGGAGCATCCGATGACCCACTCGCGAATCCGGCGCGCCACCCCCGACGACGTGCCCGCCCTGGTGCGCCTGGTCTACGACCTCGCCGAATACGAACGCGCCCGCGCGGAGTGCACCCTCACCGAGGACCAGCTGCACACCGCCTTGTTCGGCCCGTCGCCCGCCCTGTTCGCGCATGTCGCCGAGGACGAGACCGGCACGGTGGCCGGCTGCGCGATCTGGTTCCTGAACTTCTCCACCTGGGACGGCGTGCACGGCATCTACCTCGAAGACCTCTTCGTCGACCCGGCGGTCAGGAAGACCGGGCTGGGCAAGGCGCTGATCGCCGCGCTCGCGAAGGAAGCCGTCGAGCGCGGCTACAGCCGGGTGTCGTGGTCGGTGCTGACCTGGAACACGCCGTCGATCGAGTTCTACCGGGCGATCGGCGCAGCCGAACAGGACGAGTGGGTGGGATACCGCCTCAGCGGCCCGGAACTGTCCGCCCTCGCCGACACCGCCCGCTGATCAGGGCCGATCACCCGTTCGCCGCGACACGAATCATGCGCATCCCCAACACTTTCGAGCTCCCCGCCGACGCCGAGGACGCCGCGACGATGCAGGACGAGTTGCGTCCCCTGGTGCGCGCCGCCGACCCGCGCCCGCCGGTCTTCGCCACCGTCGCCGGACTCGACTCCGCCTACGACGACAACACCGGCCTGGCTGCCTCCGCCGCGGTGGTGCTGGACGCGCACACTCTCACCCCGATCGACACCGCTGTCGCCCACGGCGAGGTGAGTTTCCCCTACGTGCCCGGCCTGCTCGCCTTCCGGGAACTGCCCACCACGCTGGCGGCGCTGCGACAGCTGACGACGATCCCGGATCTGCTGGTCTGCGATGCCCAGGGGCTGGCCCACCCCCGCCGCTTCGGGCTGGCCTGTCACATCGGCGTGCTGTGCGAGCTGCCCACGATCGGCGTGGCCAAGAACGCGTGGGGGCTGTGGAACGAGCCGGGCCCGCGGCGCGGCGACGCCACGGACATACTCCTCGACGGCGAGGTGGTCGGGCGCGCCCTGCGCACCCGCGACGGCGTGAAGCCGGTCTTCGTCTCGGTCGGTCACGCCATCGGCCTGGACACCGCGTGCGCGCAGGTACTCGCTCTCACCCCGCACTATCGCCAGCCGGAGACCACCAGACAGGCCGATCGGTTGTGTCGGCGCGCACTGGCCGAGGCCATGGTGGCCTATCCGGGGACCGAGCAGGCCGGCCCGGCATGAGCGAGCGACGGCCGAGCGGCTCGCCGGTGTGCCGTGCGACCACGGGACCACCGGAGGCCGCGACGACGGGACCGGCCGCTCAGCCCTGAGGCGACGCGCCCCCGTAGTCCTCGGCCATCCACCGGTTCGAGGCGGGCGCGAACAACATCACCAGCGCGCCGACCACCACGACGCCGAGCAGCGTGCCGAGCAAGGACTGATGCGAGTCGGTGAGCAGCGACCAAGCGACCGGCAGCAGCAGAATCTGCGCGATCACCGCGATCGAGCGACCCCAGCGGTGGCCGAGCAACAGCCCGATCCCCGCCGCGAACACCGCACCGCCGAGGATGGCGAACCAGGCGGCCGTGCCGTAGCCGCTGGCCTGGGACTGGTCGTGGCCGAGCAGGCCGCGGATCACCAGCACGATCGCCACGGTCACCGCGACGCCGCCCTCCAGTGTCACCAGTGCGCCCGCGCCGCGCACCGTGGCCGGTGTCGCCTCCGCCGGAATCCCACCCCGGTCCGAAATGTCACCCTTGCCGATCCCACTACTGTCGCTGTCAGCCACGCGGCCAAGCCTACGACGCGCGCCGTACTCGCCCCGCTGCCCGGTCGGCCCCGTCGGCCGGATACGAAGCACGGACGTTCGCGCAACTAGGCTGCTCGGCGTGCGCACGCTGCTGATCGTCAATCCCAATGCCACCTCCACCACCCCGGCCACCCGCGACCTGCTCGCGCACGCGTTGGAGAGCCGCACACAGCTGACCGTCGCGCACACCCAGCACCGCGGCCACGCGGCCGAACTCGCCCAGTGGGCCTCCACCAACCAGATGGATCTGATCGTCGTGCACGGTGGCGACGGGACGGTCAACGAGACCATCAACGGTTTCGTCCCGCTGCCCGAGCTCGACGACGGGCAGGTCTGGCGGCCCAGGCTCGGCGTCATTCCCGGTGGGTCGGCCAATGTGTTCGCCCGCGCGCTGGGAATTTCCCCCGATCCGGTCACAGCGACCAACCAGCTCATCGACCTGCTCACCGTGGATTGCGACCGCCGGATCGGCCTGGGTCTGGCCGATGACCGCTGGTTCACCTTCAGCGCGGGTGTCGGACTGGACGCCGATGTGTGCGAGGCCATCGACACCGCTCGCGCGAAAGGCCATTCCGCCACACCCGCCCGCTATCTTCGAACGACAGTTCGACAATTCCTTCGCGCCAAGGGGCGTGAACCACAGGCGCGAATCACCATTCCCGGATACGAACCCGTCGACGGCGTGCATTACGCCTTCGTGACGAACACCGATCCGTGGACCTATCTGAACTCGACTCCCGTGCGCACCAATCCGGGCACCGCGTTCGAGAAAGGCCTAGGCGTGTTCGCGATGAGATCGATGTCACTGCTGCCCACCCTGCTGGTCGCCGGGCAACTGCTCGCGCCGGAGGGAAACCCGCAGTCGCGCAAATTGTTTCGCCAGGACGACGTCCCGGCCGTCCATATCGAGGCCGGCGAGCCTCTCGGCCTGCAAATCGACGGCGACTTCATCGGCAAGCGCGACTCGGTCGATTTCGTCTCCGTGGCCGGGGTACTCGACGTAGTGGCACCACAGCCGTGAGAGCGACCTCACACCTGTGACGAACCTCCCGGTTGCGCTGCGCAAAGCCGGTGAAGCGAGTAAAAAGGAGCGGGCGGGAACCCCATGTGGGAATCCCGATCGCGTGAGCTTCCCCACGGTGACCTGGATACCTATTGACATCTACGGTGTTCGTGAAAGCATTCACAAGCAACCGTGCGGAAACCTCTAGGTCGCACAAGTTAACGAACCACAAACCACCAAGGCGCCTCTCCGGGCGCCCAGCAAAGGAGCAGAGGAATGGACTGGCGCCACAAGGCCATCTGTCGCGACGAGGACCCCGAACTGTTCTTCCCGGTGGGTAACAGTGGTCCTGCGCTCGCGCAGATTGCCGATGCCAAGCTGGTCTGCGCTCGCTGCCCCGTCACTGCCGATTGCCTGTCCTGGGCCCTGTCCTCGGGACAAGACGCCGGCGTATGGGGTGGCATGAGCGAAGACGAGCGCAGGGCGCTGAAGCGTCGTAACGCGCGCACTCGCACCCGCACCGCCGTCTGATAGACGTCGCACGATACCGGGCCCATTTCGACGGCCCGGTATTCGCGGATCGAGCCCGGCACCGCAACAGGTGCCGGGCTGCTTTATTTTCTCGGAATTACGTGCAATCTTTCCGGCAATAGATAGCCATCAAAGAAGTGTCGTGCGCCACACCATTCCCAAGGGCTTTCATTTACCCCATAAGCCTTCGACAAAGGCGTGGCATCCAGTCGGCAAACGCCGGGCGCACGGCGGCAGATGCCGCGCCGGGAGCAGGCCTGTCAGCGCCCCTGACGACGGCCGAGCGGGACGCGCAGCACCGCGTCGGTACCGACATCGGCGCCCGGGTGCAGACCGATCGAGCCGCCCAGCTCAGCGGTCACCAGGGTCCGCACGATCTGCAGGCCGAGCCGGTCGGAACCCTCCAGGCTGAAGCCAGGCGGCAGACCGCGGCCGTCGTCGCTGATGATCACGTCGAGCCAGCGGGCCGACCGTTCCGAGCGAATGGTGACGGTGCCGGTCTGGCCGGAGTCGAAGGCGTGCTCGATGGCGTTCTGCACCAGCTCGGTCAGCACCATGACCAGCGGGGTCGCGCGCTCGGCGGAGAACACACCGAGCGATCCCGCGCGACGCACCTTGATCCGGGTGGTGTGCACGGTGGCGACATCGGCCATGATCGGCAGCAGCCGGTCGACGACCTCGTCGAGATCGACTTCCTCGTCCACCGACATCGACAGCATCTCGTGCACCGAGGCGATCGAGGTGACCCGGCGGACCGACTCGGTCAACGCGACTCGGGCTTCCTCGTTCTCGGTGCGCCTGGCCTGCAGGCGCAGCAACGCCGCCACGGTCTGCAGGTTGTTCTTCACCCGATGATGGATCTCGCGGATGGTCGCGTCCTTGGACAGCAGCGCGCGGTCGCGGCGCTTGACCTCGGTGACATCGCGCACCAGCACCGCCGCGCCCGCCAGCTCCCCGTGCGGCCGCAGCACCAAGGTGCGCAGCAGAACCGTGGCCCCGCGCGCCTCCACCTCCATGCGGCGGCCCGTGCGTCCGGCGAGAGCGGCCTGGATGTCGCCGACCACCTCCTGGGCATCGAACGGGTCGGTGATCAGCGAGCGGGTCGTGACGGCCAGGTCCTGCCCGTCCAGATCCGCCTGCAACCCCATCCGGTGATAGGCCGACAGCGCGTTCGGGCTGGCGTAGACGACGGTGCCCTGGGTATCCAGGCGGATGAAGCCGTCACCGGCGCGCGGACTCGAGTGCGTGGCCGCGCGATCCTCGGTGGTCGGGAAAGTGCCGTCGGCGATCATCTGGCACAGGTCGTCGGCGCAGGCGACATAGGCGTCCTCCAGGCTGCTGCGCACCCGCGAACGCTGCATGTCGGTATCGCGGGAGAGCACCGCGATCACATCGTCGCCGCAGCGCACCGGGATCGCCTCACGCACGGCCTGCACCGGGTGCGGGTGGTAGACGCCCTTCATCTCCACACCGCCCTCGGTCCGCGTGACCTCACCGGTCAGCAGGGCCTCGAACACCTGCGGGTGATCCGCCCGGGTGGCGAGCGTGCCGACCATGTCCTGGACGTGCACCGTCGACGCCGTCGTGGGGCGGCACTGAGCTACGCAGACGATGTCCGCGCCGTCCTCCACCGGACCGGCCCCCACCCACAGCAGCAGATCGGCGAAGGACAGATCGGCGAGCAGTTGCCAGTCCCCCACCACCCGTTGCAGATGGTCCACGGCCAGGCCGGGAAGGTCGGTGTGCTCGGCGAGAAGTTCGCTCAGCGTCGCCATCTCGGAACCGCCGCCGAGCGCTAGGAGATGACGGCGATGAGATCGCCGGCCTGTAGCACCTGGCCGGGCTCGACCTCGACGGCGGTGACTTCACCCGCGA
Source organism: Nocardia higoensis NBRC 100133 (assembly GCF_000308595.1). Classification (GTDB taxonomy): domain Bacteria; phylum Actinomycetota; class Actinomycetes; order Mycobacteriales; family Mycobacteriaceae; genus Nocardia; species Nocardia higoensis. Next base: position 6,934 of record NZ_BAGA01000115.1, read on the forward strand.
CCTCGGTGAGCACCGGGATCTCCATCTTCATGGACTCGAGCAGGATCAGCGTCTGGTCCTGTTCGACCTTGTCGCCGACGGCGACCTCCACAGTCAGGACGGTGGAAACCATCTCCGCGCGCACTTCCTCAGCCATGACACCCCATTCGTTCGGTTGGCCTGTATCCGCTGAAGCTACAGCCAACCACACATGAAAGAATGGCCTTCAATCAGAAGGGAGACTACCGATGGGTAAGCGTGGACGTAAGAAGCGTAGCCGCAAGGGCAATGCCGCCAACCACGGCAAGCGGCCCAACTCCTGAGCCGCAGCCGGCCGGCTGAACATCGAGCGGCACGCCACTCCGGTCCCGGAGGGCGTGCCGCTCGGTTTCGTTTCCGGGGGTTGGTTTCCGGACCGCCGCGGTGCGATCAGACGGAGTCCGCGGGGGGGTCGTCGCCGCGGACGATCGTCACCGACCTGCGGATCTCGAGGGAGAGCCGCGCGCGGAGCGAGTCGGGCGCTTTGTCCCCACCGCACTTACGGCTGAGCAGGCTCTTGATCTTCTCCTCGATGCCGTAGGCCTCGATGCACGGCGAGCAGTGGTCCATGTGGTGCTGCAGCCGGGCCCTGGTCGCCTCGTCGCATTCACCGTCGAGCATCAGCCAGACGTCGGTGAGTACGGCCGTGCAGTCCATCTCCATGTCGGGGTCGCGCTCGACACTCACTGCTTGACCTCCTGGCGCTCGCCCCGGTGGAAACCACGCTCGCGCGCCACGTCGGCGAGCAGGCCCTTGAGTTGCTTGCGGCCGCGATGCAGCCGGGACATCACGGTACCGATCGGGGTGCCCATGATGTCGGCGATTTCCTTGTACGGGAAGCCCTCGACGTCGGCGTAGTAGACCGCCATCCGGAACTCTTCGGGCAGTTCCTGCAGTGCGGCCTTGATGTCGTCGTCGGGCAGCGCGTCGAGCGCCTCGACCTCGGCCGAGCGCAGTCCGGTGGAGGTGTGCTCCGCCGTGGCCGCGAGCTGCCAGTCGGTGATCTCGTCGGTCGGGTACTGGGCGGGCTGACGCTGCTTCTTGCGATAGGAGTTGATGTAGGTGTTGGTGAGGATGCGATACATCCAGGCCCGCAGGTTGGTGCCTTCCTTGAAGGACTTGAACCCCTGGAACGCCTTGACGTAGGTCTCCTGCACCAGGTCCTCGGCGTCGGCCGGGTTCCTGGTCATGCGCAGCGCGGCACCGTAGAGCTGGTCGACCAGCGGGAGCGCGTCGCGCTCGAACCGCTGGGCCAGGCTCGCCTCGTCCCGGGCTGCTGGTTCCTCGACAGGTTCGTCCGCACCGGACTCGACCGGTTCGGACACCGCGTCATCGTCGCTCGTCACACCTGTCCCTTCGATCGGCGTCCCTGCCGAATCTACCGGCAAGTCGCGATCAGGCGGGAACCCGGCGTCTGTCGGCGCTATCGCGACCCACACCGGGCGTTCGTCGAGCAATACCGACACCGGCCTCTCCTTCGCCTCGTCCTCGGGGGTGGTCCTCGGGGCTTCTCCCCGCGTGCAACATCCCCGGGCGGCGCGGTGTTCCCGGCGGATCCACTCGACGATGCTGGTCACCGCGCCGCCACCCCGGCGGATAACGGTTGGCCGCCGCCGGACCTGCGGTTCTAAGGTGTCGCCATGGCCGCCGCTCCCACTCCCGCCGTCCGCGCCCTGACCACCGCGGGCGTGCCCCATCGCGTGCACTCCTACAAGCACGACCCGCGCGCCGATTCCTTCGGCGCGGAGGCGGTCGCCGCGCTGGCCGCCGGCCTCGGCGTCGAGCCCGCACAGATCTTCAAGACCCTGGTTGTGGAGTTGTCCACCGGCGGATTGGCGGTTGCGGTGCTGCCCGTGCCGAAGTCGTTGTCGCTCAAGGCCGCCGCGAGCGCGCTCGGCGCCCCGAAGGCGGGGATGGCCGAACGCGCGGCCGCCGAACGCAGCACCGGGTATGTGCTGGGCGGGATCTCGCCACTGGGGCAGCGCAAGAAGCTGCCCACGGTGATCGACGAGTCCGCGCTGTCGTGGGACCGGGTGCTGTGCAGCGCGGGCAAGCGCGGCCTCGAAATCGAGCTGGCCCCGGCCGATCTCGTCCGTGCCGCCGACGCGGTGGTCGCGGCGATCACGGCCTGAGGCCGCGCGGGGCGGCACGCCGCGCATACGACGCGGACTGTCGGGGTATTCACAACTCGCCTGCGACACGCCACGAAGGGACCGTGACCGTCCGTCCCGTGTGCGTTACTGGAGGCGCGTTTCCAGCCAGGTTCGACTCGTCCGACCCGAGGATGTGATGCGAATGTCCGCCCGCCCGCTGTCTCCGCGCCTGCCGCGCACCCGTCGTTCGCGCGCCGCGCTCGCCACCCCGGTACTCGCCGTGACCCTCGCGCTCGCGCCGGCTCTGACCGTGCTCGCACCGGCCGCGGGCGCGGAACCGGGTCGCGCGGAGACCTTTCCGGCGCCGACCGGTCCCTCCCAGATGCCGTTCGACGGGCAGGGGTCGGACGACTCCCGAGACGGGCGGACCGGCGACGAGCTGTCGCGCAAGGCCGAGGACCTGGGCGGCTCGGTCGTCAACGAGGTCATCGACCTGGCCACCGGCGTCATCAAGTGCGGCATCAACCTGGCGACCGACTCGGTGCCCTGCCCGCTCTGATCGCCACACCCCCGTGCGGCGTGGCGCGATCGCGGCCGCGCCGGACCGCAGTCACAGCAGGCTGATCTGCTCGGCCTGTTGTGACTCGGCCGGGGTTCCGGCTGCTTCGGCGAGTAGTTCCGGGCCGTTGTTCTTGACACTGTTGACCAGGGTCGACACCGGCCGCATGACGATATCGCGCACCACCTGCTCCGCCGGCGTCGCGAGCAGCTCCGCCGGGGCCGGATGGTCGGGGTCCAGCCAGGCGTCCCAGTGTGCGCGCGGCATGGGCAGGGGCATCCGGTCGTGGATGCGGGCCAGGTCGCCGACGGCGTCGGTCGTGAGGATCGCGCAGGACAGCAGCGGTTCGCTCGCCGGCAGGGCCCGGTCACGCCACACCGACCACAGTCCGGCCATGTACAGCCGCGAGCCGTCGCCGTTGGCCATGAAATAGGGACGTTTGATCGCCTTGCGTCCGCCGGCCGGATCGGGCTCGACCAGCCACTCGTACCAGCCGTCCATCGGGACCAGGCAACGCCGGTATTTCACGGCGTCACGGAAAGAGGGGGTGGTGGCGGCCTTGTCGGCCCGGGCGTTGAACAGGGGTTTGCCCTTCGCGGGCACGCCGGGTTCGGCGGCCTTGGTCCAAGCGGGTATCAGCCCCCAGCGCATTCGCCGGATCCGCAGCGTGGGGTCGTCGTCGGGGTGATCATGGTCGTGCCGAGACACGATCGTGAGTATCCGGTTGGTCGGGGCGACGTTGTAGTTGGCGAATTCGGCACCGGCCGGGTCCGGTCCGCTTCCCGAGGACGGCGCGTTCGCGGCCGGTTCACCTGCGGTTTCGTCGATGGCGTCGAGTTCGACCGCGAGCCTTCCCGGATTCGTCGTAGTGGCATATCGTCCGCACATATTTCCGAGCATGGCACCCCCTGCCGACAGCCGAGACAACAATTCGGGGATAGTGGGTGACCTGGTGAGAGTTTTGACTTAGCATTCTCTCAACGGATGGAGTGCATCACACCTGTCCGCTCCGGCCCGCGCACCGACCGGCCAACGCATGAAGCAAGAGGAGAGCCACCGACGTGACAACTATCGAGACCGCCCCCGACACCACACTCGAATCGGTCAATCCGGCGACGGGCGAGGTCCTCGCCACCTACCCGATCGCCGACGAGGACGCGGTGCGCGCGGCTGTCGCGAAGGCCCGCAAGGCCGCCAAGGTGTGGGGCGCGCTGAGCTTCGACGAGCGCCGCAAGCACCTGCTGCGCTGGTCGAGCCGGCTGGTCGCCGACGCCGACGAGTTCTGCGAACTCATCCACAAGGAGAACGGCAAGCCGCGCGACGATGCCTTTCTCGAATTGATGCTGGCCCTCGAGCACATCGCCTGGGCCGCCAAGAACGCCAAGAAGCACCTCGCACCGAAGAAGATCTCCCCCGGCGCGCTGATGTCGAACTTCTCCGCGCGTCTGGAGAGCCGCCCGCTCGGCGTCGTCGGTGTGATCGGCCCGTGGAACTACCCCGTCTACACCCCGAACGGCTCCATCGGCTATGCCCTGGCCGCGGGCAACACCGTCGTGTTCAAGCCGAGTGAGTACTCCACCGGCATCGGCGTCTTCCTGGCCCAGGCCTTCAAGAAGGCCAATCCCGAACTGCCCGAAGGCGTCTTCGAGGCCATCACCGGCCGCGGCGCGACCGGCGCCGCGCTGGTGAAGTCCGGCGTCGACAAGATCGCCTTCACCGGCTCCACCGCCACCGGCAAGCGCATCATGGCCGCCGCCGCCGAGAGCCTGACCCCCGTGCTGCTCGAATGCGGCGGCAAGGACGCGGTCATCGTCGCGGCCGACGCCGACGTGAAGGCCGCCGCCGACGCGATCGCCTGGGGCGCCACCGCCAACAGCGGCCAGACCTGCGCCGGCGTGGAACGCGTCTACGTGCACAAGTCGGTCGCCGACGAGCTGATCGCCGAGGTCAAGCGCATCCTCACCGATGTGAAGCCGGGCGCGGACGAGGGTGCCTCCTACGGCCCGATGACCATGCCGAGCCAGATCGACATCGTCAAGCGCCACATCGACAGCGCGCTGGCCAACGGCGCGAAGGCCGTGCTCGGTGGCCCCGAGTCGATCAAGGGCCCGTTCATCGAGCCGGTCGTGCTGGTCGACACCGACGAGAACTCCGAGGCCGTCACCGAGGAGACCTTCGGCCCGACCATCACCATCCGCGTCGTCGACACCATCGACGAGGCCGTGGAGCTGGCGAACAAGTCGAAGTACGGCCTGTCGTCCTCGGTGTACTCGAAGAAGGACGGCCTGGCGATCGCCCGCAGGCTCGAGGTCGGCGCCACCTCGGTGAACTCCGTGCTGGGCTTCGCGGCCATCCCCGGCCTGCCCTTCGGCGGCGTGCGCGAATCCGGCATCGGCCGTATCCACGGCGAGCCGGGCCTGCGCGAGTTCACCCGCCCGCACTCGATCGCCATCCAGAAGTTCACGATCCCGGGCATGGCGCTGATGAGCTACTCGCGCACCGAGCAGAACATGGCCATGCTGCGCAAGGTCGTTCCGTTCCTGCACGGCCGTAACAAGTAATCCCTGATCCGGGGCGAGGCTCACCGGCGACCAGCGGGTGGGTCTCGCTTCGACGCACGGCACCGATGAACGCGGGGTCGGTGCCGTGCGTCGAATGGGCCACAGTTCGCATCCGCCCGCGTGTCCACGGATGTGATGGGCAAAGATGGACACCGTGACTCATTGGCCAGCGCCCCACGTCGACGTCCCTGTTCACGCGACCGTGACCCTGCCCGGGTCGAAGTCGATCACCAATCGCGCGCTGATCCTCGCCGCCCTGGCCGATGGTCCGTCCACGATCACCGGAGCGTTGCGCAGCCGGGACACCGACCTGATGATCGCCGGTCTGCGCGCGCTCGGCACACGCATCGAAGGCGACGCCGACACCTTGACCGTCACCCCCGCCCCGTTGGGCGGCGGCACGGTGGACTGCGGTCTGGCGGGCACCGTCATGCGGTTCCTCCCGCCGGTCGCCGCGCTGGCCGCGGGCCGGGTCTCCTTCGACGGCGACAGTCAGGCCAGGCTCCGGCCGCTGCGCACCATCCTCGACGCGCTGCGCTCCCTCGGCGCCGAGATCGACGGTGACACACTGCCTTTCACCGTCTCCGGCGCGGGAGAGCTGCGCGGCGGCGCGGTCACCATCGACGCCTCCGGTTCCTCGCAGTTCGTCTCCGGCCTGCTGCTGTCGGCGGCCCGGTTCTCCGAGGGCGTGACGGTGCACCACGACGGCGCCCCGCTGCCGTCCATGCCGCACATCGAGATGACCGTGGAGATGCTGCGCCGCGCCGACGTGGAGGTCGAGGCGCCCGCCGATGTACGGGCCCCGCAGATCTGGTCCGTGCGCCCCGGCGTGATCCGCGCCGTGGACTGGGAGGTCGAACCCGATCTGTCCAACGCGACCCCGTTCCTGGCGGCGGCCGCGGTGACCGGCGGTCGGGTCAGCATTCCGCACTGGCCGCGGCTCACGACCCAGCCCGGCGACGTGATCCGCGAGATCCTGGTCCGGATGGGCGCCGAGGCGCGCTTCTCCGACAGCGTGCTGACCGTGCAGGGCCCGGATCGACTGGCGGGCATCGACATCGACCTGCACGATGTCGGCGAGCTCACCCCCACGGTGGCGGCGCTGGCCGCGCTCGCCGAATCGCCCTCCCGGCTGCGCGGCATCGCGCATCTGCGCGGGCACGAGACCGACCGGCTGGCCGCGCTGTCCACCGAGATCAACCGCCTCGGCGGCCGGGTCACCGAGACCGAGGACGGCCTCGAGATCTCCCCCGCCCCGCTGCACGGCGGCACCTGGCACTCCTACGCCGATCACCGGATGGCCACCGCGGGCGCGATTCTGGGCCTGCGAGTCCCCGGCATCGAGATCGAGGACATCGGCACCACCGCCAAGACGCTGCCCGATTTCGTCGACCTCTGGGAGCGGATGCTGGTCGGTGACGCGGCGGTCGCCGAATCGGGCGGAGCCGCACGCTGAGTCCGCCACGTCGCTCCGCCGCCGGCTACGACGAGTCCGATGTCCGGGTCCGTCCCGGCCGCAGTTCCCGTCCGCGCACCAAGACCCGTCCGCAGCACACCGACGCCGAGCAGGCCATGGTGGTGGCCGTGGATCGCGGCCGCTGGGGCTGTGTGCTCGACGGTGACCCGGATCGGCGCATCGTCGCCATGCGCGCCAGGGAACTCGGCCGCACGCCGATCGTGGTGGGCGACCAAGTGGACGTGGTCGGCGATCTCACCGGCAAGCCCGACACCCTCGCCCGGATCGTGCGGGTCAACGAGCGCAGCACCGTGCTGCGCCGCACCGCCGACGACACCGACCCGTTCGAGCGCATCGTCGTCGGCAACGCCGAACAGTTGTTCATCGTCGTCGCGCTGGCCGATCCGCCACCGCGCACCGGTTTCGTGGAGCGCGCGATGGTCGCCGCCTATGTCGGCGGCCTGCGACCGGTGCTCTGCCTGACCAAGCGGGACCTGGCCGCGGATTCCGAATTCGCCGCCGTCTTCGCCGATCTCGATCTGACCATCGTGCACGCGGGCATCGACGACCCGCTGGACGAGGCGCTGGATCTGCTCACCGACCGCCTGACCGCCTTCATCGGCCACTCGGGGGTCGGCAAGTCCACGCTGGTGAACCGCCTTGTGCCCGACGCCTACCGCGCGGTCGGCGAGGTCTCCGGCGTCGGCAAGGGCAAGCACACCTCCACCCAGTCGGTCGCCCTGCCGTTGCCCGGCGGCGGCTGGGTCGTCGACACCCCCGGCGTGCGCTCCTTCGGCCTGGCCCACATCACCCCCGACGATGTGATCGCCGCCTTCAGCGACCTCGCCGAAGCCATCGAGGACTGTCCGCGCGGCTGCACCCATCTGGGCCCGCCCGCCGATCCCGAATGCGCCCTGGACGATCTGCCCGGCACCGAGCAGCGTGTCGCCGCCATCCGTCGACTGCTGGTCGCGCTGAACTCCAACGACCCCTGGTGAAGACCGACCCGTATTCCGCCGCTCGGCAGACCGCACGGACGGACCCCCCGGCGAGTCCGAACCGATAGTCCATCCCATCCCCGAACATTTCGCGCCGTACGCGTCAAAAACCCTCCTACCTGCATATTCAGCGCTAGCGTTCACCGCGCCCGGTGTCATCAACCCGCTCTCGGCCAGCAGAAGGACACATGCGCACGCACCTCTCCCACTCCCGCTTCCTCGCAGCACTTCTCGCCGTTCCCGCCGTGCTGCTCGGCTGCTCGACGCTACTGTCGGGCAGCGTCGCTCCGGCCGTGGCCGCACCCGATATGCCCTCGGCCGCAACACATTCCGGCAAGCGCACCGCCCTCGACCGCCAATTCCTGCGGGAGAGCTTCTTCGACGACGAGCCGGTCGCCGTGCAGGACGCCGCCATCAGACTCGCCCGTAGCCAATGCGCCTATCTCGACACCGCGGGCAACCGCCCCGCCGACCACATCTATCTCGCCGAATCGGCCACCGGCACAGTGAAATACCCGCACCTGTTCCTGGAGGCCGCGATCCACACCTACTGCCCGCACAACCGGCTCTGATCCGTCCGATCCACCGCCGAAGTGTCCGCGGCGAAGGACGAGCGCACCTCCGCCCGACCGGCCGGGTCGAATATCGGCACGGAGCAGCAGACCTTCCTCAGCGATTTCCGGAAAGCGGCGATCGAGGCACGAGTACAGCGACGACACGATGGCCGAGATGACGGTCACGCGTTCTCCTGCGTCCGAGTCGCATCCGAACAGTGCGGCGGGTCACCCGGGCGACCGGGCAGAAAGTGACCTCACACACCTGGGCGCGGGCCGGTGCGTTCGCGCAACTCCCGGGGGAGGATGATCGGCTGCATGGCTGACTTGGACGCGAGGCTGCGCGACATATACGAGGAGATTCTGCACCGTAACCCCGGTGAGGCAGAGTTCCACCAGGCCACTTTCGAGGTCCTCGAAAGCCTCAGCCCGGTCGTGGCCAAGCATCCCGAATACACCGACGGCGAGGTCATCCGGCGGCTGTGCGAGCCCGAGCGCCAGATCATCTTCCGCGTGCCGTGGATCGACGACCAGGGCCGCGTGCAGATCAACCGCGGCTTCCGGGTGGAATTCAATTCCGCGCTCGGTCCCTACAAAGGCGGACTGCGCTTCCACCCCAGCGTCTACCTCGGCATCATCAAGTTTCTGGGTTTCGAGCAGATCTTCAAGAATTCCCTGACCGGCATGCCGATCGGCGGCGGCAAAGGCGGCTCCGATTTCGATCCCAAAGGCCGCTCCGACGGCGAAATCATGCGCTTCTGTCAATCGTTCATGACCGAGCTCTATCGCCACATCGGTGAGCACACCGACGTACCCGCGGGCGATATCGGCGTCGGCGGCCGGGAGATCGGCTTCCTGTTCGGCCAGTACAAGCGCATCACCAACCGCTACGAGTCCGGCGTGCTGACCGGCAAAGGCCTCACCTGGGGCGGCTCGCAGGTGCGCCCGGAGGCCACCGGCTACGGCACCGTCTACTTCGTCGACGAGATCCTGCGCTCGCGCTCGGACAGCTTCGAGGGCAAGCGCGTCGTCGTGTCCGGTTCCGGCAATGTCGCCATCCACGCCATCGAGAAGGTCGAGCAGCTCGGCGGCGTGGTCGTGGCCTGCTCCGACTCGGCCGGCTATATCGTCGACGAAAAGGGCATCGACCTCGACCTGCTCAAGGACATCAAGCTCGCCCGCCGCGACCGCATCAGCGACTACGCCGACGAATGCCGCAGCAACGCCCATTACGTCGACGCCCGCTCGATCTGGGATGTCCCGTGCGACATCGCCCTGCCGTGCGCCACCCAGAACGAACTCGACAAGGACGCCGCCGCCACCCTGGTCCGCAACGGCTGCACCATCGTCGCCGAGGGCGCCAACATGCCCTGCACCCCCGAAGCCGTGCGCACCCTCTCCGACGCGAACGTCGTCTTCGCCCCCGGCAAGGCCGTCAACGCGGGCGGCGTGGCCACCAGCGCCCTGGAGATGCAGCAGAACGCCTCGCGCGACTCCTGGTCCTTCGAGTACACCGACGCCCGCCTGGCCGAGATCATGCGCGGCATCCACGACCGCTGCCTGGAAACCGCCGAAACCTACGGCTCCCCCGGCAGCTACACCGCAGGCGCCAATATCGCCGGCTTCATCCGGGTCGCCGACGCCATGCTCGCCCTCGGCGTCATCTGAGTCTGCCCCGGACTCGACCGAACCGATTCCACCGCTCGCCGCGCATCGTGAATGCGCGGCGAGCGGTGTCCGCGAGCCCCGTCGCATGACCACCGTCGAGGAACCGGTGCGGTCTCGGGCTACGACACCGACCTCGCTGCCTCGGCCACCCCATTCGGGGTTCGGCCGGCCGACTGAGGGCAGATGCCCCAGGTCCGCGGCCGAATTCTTCGGAAACCGCTCCACGACAAGAAGCGAAGTACTAGCGTTTCGGATTGCTCGCCCTCGACGCGGGCAATGCGAAGGAGTACCACCCATGAAGAAGTCCCAGCGTGCCGGCGTCGGCACGACCGCACTCGGCGCTCTGGCCGCTGTCGCGGTGCTCGCGGCCCCGAATGCGAATGCCTTGGTCACCGACATCAGCGTGAGCGGCGAGAAATTCTGCGTCGGCGATACCTACACCGTCACCGTCGACGTGACGATCACCTCGCTGCTGTTCGAAGTGACCCTCACCGACAACGGCACGAAGATCGGCGGAGCCCGGCCCTCCTCGAACAGCAAGGCCGTGTTCTCCTGGACGCCGGAGGGCACCGGCTCGCACACCCTCGAGGCCGTGCAGGAATTGGTCAGCAAGAAGTCGGTGACCGTCACCGTGGAGGACTGCACCCCGCCGCCCACCGGTGGCGGTGACAGCGGTTCCTCGGTCGGCAGCGGCGGCTTGGGCGCGCTGCTGCCGAGCCTCTCCGCCGGAAACTGATATCGGACACGGGACTCCCGGTGAAAGCGTCTGTGCCGACGCCTTTCCAGGAGCCCCGCGTTCTGCGGGGGCTATCGCTGCCCGGTGCCCCCGCAGGCCGGACAGTGGATCCACGACCCGACTTCGAAATATCCGCCGGTACCCGAGCACCGCGAACACGAGACGATTCGTAGCAACCACGCGATTCGTGTCATTTCCCCTGTTTCCCCTTTCACGGAACACCCTCGATCCGAGGCCGTTCGGCTCTGATGCTGCCACGCCCGGATCGGGATGTCTGTCCCCTTCCAGGCCTACCGGACAACGACTTCCGCCTCTTCACAATTCATCGGCGGTGATGATCCCGTCCTGGATGGCCCTGGCCACCAGGGCCGCTTTCGTGGACGCACTTCGGCCGACCGCCGCGTATTTCGTCCGCACTCTTTCCAGATGCGTCTTGACCGTGCCCGGTGCGATGTAGAGACGTTTGGCGACCATGGCCTGCGATTCGGTCTGAAACCAGCTGACCAGCACTTCTCGCTCCCGCGGGGAGAGCGCGGGCTTGCCGGGCGCCTGGTCACCGTTGATCGCTTTGGCCATGGTCGGTGCGAGATAGGGCTTGTCGGTGCGCGCGGCGTGGATCGCGGCGATGAGGTGTTCGCGCCCTTCGGCTTTCCATAGGTAGGTCACCGCGCCCAGGTCCAGGCATTCCAGAATCAGTTCCCCGCCGTTGTGCTGGGAGAAGACGATGACCCGATATCCGCGTTCACACAACTGTTGCACGCCGCTCAAATCGGGGGTTCGAGTGTCGAGTTGCAGATCGAGTACTACGACATCGACCTCGGGCGCCTCGGCCAGAAAAATGTCGAGCCGGACATAGGCGCCGAAGATTTCGATCGGCGGATCGGCGTCGGCGCACCAGGCGGCGATTCCCTCGTGAATGATGGCGTGATCGTCGATCAGCGCGATCCTGGTGATGTCGCTCGACTCGCCCACCGCGATACTCCTGCCAGCTGTGCTCTCCCGTGCCCGACGTGCTCACGCTAACGAGCCCGAATCGACGGCACAGTCGGATAATCGGCGGATACCTCGACCGCGTTTCGCGCGCGGTTACAGCCCCGTCGACGGGGCGTCTGCGCGCCGTCCGGCCGGACCGTGCACCTCCAGCCACAGGGTGTCGCCGAGCAGCGTGACGGTCTGCGTCACTCCCCCGCCGAGGTCCGCCGACGCCAGGCCCGCGATCGGATCGCAATCGCCGAGCACACTGATCGACAACCCCGCGTCATCGGTCGATACCACCACCCTGGCCTTGCCGCGCGCCGCCGCCAGCACCTGCACCGGCGCGTTGAGCAGCACCGGCCCGAGGTGCTCGGGCAACTCCGGCAGGTTCGGTTCGATATCCACCGCGACGTTCACACCCCGCTTCTCCGCGGCATCGACAGCGGGCGTGAGCTGGGCGACGAGCGGGTGATCCTGCATATCCACCTGCGCGAAAAGCCTTCGCAGCCGCGCGGATTCGATGAGGCAGGCCGCACGGACCTCCGTGCTGCCCGCGCGGTGCGGATCGTCGTGCAGCCGCGTCAGCAGGGGAACCACCGTGCCCGCGAGGCGCTCGTAGCGACTACGGAAATCGGCCTGCAGCGCCCGCCGGATCTCCTCGGCCGCGCGGATGCCGGTGTGCTCGGCGTGCGAGCGCTCGGCGGTGCGCATGCCTCGACGCAACGACACGGTGAAGATCAACGCCACCGCCTGGACACCCGCCACCCCGGCGAGGTTGTAGCCGAGTTCGGCCACGGTCGCGCGCTCGGGTACCTGCCACAGCAGCACGATCGCACCGCCCGCCCAGACGGCCGCCAGCCACAGCAACGAGACCCGCAGCGGCAACCGGAAGGTCAGCGCCGCGACCGGCCAGCCGACGGCTCCCATCGCCCAGAACGCACCCGTGTCGATGACCTCGGGCGTCGAGAGCAGCCCCTGCACCGGTACGGAGGCGACCGCCGCCACGGTGGCGGTCCGGCGAACCCACGCCGGAATTCCCCAGCGGATCCCGGCCGCGGCCACCGCGCACACACCGACCACCACCGCGATCACCGCCGCCTGCGCGCCCGGACGTGCTGTCGTGTCGAGCAGCGCCCGCGGCGCCTGCGAGGCGACGACCACCACCGCAACGGCCAGCAGCCCGTACCCGTACCCGCGCGTCAACTGCTTGATTCCGGCCACCGAATCGGCGGGCTCGCGCGCGCGGTCCGCCTCATCGCTCCCACTCGCCGCGGCAGGCTGCTCCGCCCCGGTGTCCCACCGCAACTCCACTCGCGTGCCCTGCCCCGGTGCGGTCACGATCCACCCGACCGCACCGACGTCGTCGAGCCTGCGCTTGATCGAGTTGCGCACCCCGTGCCGCCGGCGCACCCGCTGCCCGTCCGGATCAAAACCCTTTCCGTCGTCGACGATCCGGATACTGCCTTCGCCGATCCGCACGATGACCTCCGAGGCCCCGGCATGCCGATCGACATTGGTCAGCGCCTCGCGCACGGCCGCCACCAGCGCCTGCCCCAGCTCACCCCCGACCTCGAGGGCCGAACTGCCTTCCACCCGGCACGCCGTCGTCATCTCGCGCGCCGTCTCCCGGATCTCCGCCGCGACATCCAGCACCCGATCGTCACGCTCCCGCGTCAGCGCCCCGATCACGTCGATATCGCGCCGGGTCTGCTTGCGCAGCGTGTCCGCGTCGGTGACGACCCCCTGCCCCACCATCAGCAATGTGGAGGCGGCCGTATCGTGCATGGCCGCCCATTGCTGCCGCTCCGAACGCCGTCGCGCCTCGGCCACCTGCCCGTCGATCCGGACGGCCGACACCGCCGCCAATGCCGCATCCACCAGCCCGGCCGATCGGACCACCGACCACCGCAGAACCGACGCCAACGCCCATTCCACGACCAGGAAATCCAGCGCGAACAGCGCGAACGGATTCGCGACTCCCGCCGCCCCTGCCCCCATCGCCCAGGCCGCCACGGCGACCGCGCTCGCCCCCGCCGACCATCGCCACGGCCACGCGATCGCGTAGGAGATGATCGCGGTACCCGAGACCGCCAGCAGCGGGTTGGCCTCGGTCGTGAACGAGAAGTCCACCGTCGTCACCGGGGTCGCCAGGAGAAACAGCGCGGCCACGGCCAGGTCGAGAACCGACCACATCGCCGAGCGCGAGCGCTGGAAGATCAACCGCCACAACGACCACATGCCGAAGGCGGTGACCACCGCCAGCCCGGCGGGCGGCGAATCGGGCGCCGTCCAGTACGCCACCGCCACCATCACGAAAACCCCGTGCCGCAAGCGGAATCCGGTTCGCGCGCCCTTGCGGACGACCTGCCCCGTGGTCTTCGTCGCATCCGTTTCGGCGGCTCGTCGCCGTGCCCCACGCCCCACGACGATCATCGTCGTCGGCCGGCGGCCCACTGTCCGCCGAAACGGGGACCTGACGCGAACCGCAGCAGCCGAACAGGGTTTGCGGATCAGCTCCGCGGTCGCGCGAATCGTCCGATCCGGTGCAGGAAACCGACCGCCTGCCGGTAGGAGTCGAACAGCCCGACCTGGTGGTAGGGCACCCCGATCTCGGCGCAGTACTCGATCACCATCGGCTGCGCCCGGCGCAGGTTCGCGCGCGGCATCGACGGGAACAGGTGGTGCTCGATCTGATAGTTCAGTCCGCCCATGGCCGCGTCGAGCACCCAGCCGCCACGCACGGTGCGCGAGGTCAGCACTTGCCTGCGCAGGTAGTCGACGGTGTCCCCAGCCGAGAAGACCGCCATCCCTTTGTGATTGGGCGCGAACACACAACCCATGTAGAAGCCGAACGCGGCCTGGTGCACGGCCAGGAACGCCACCGCCTGCCCCGGCGTCAACACCGCGAACGCGAGGACGACGAGCCCGCCCAGATGCGCGAAGAGCAGCAGCCCTTCGGCGAGCCGGTGCGGGATCTCGCCGCGCACCACCGCTCGGATGCTCTTGTTGTGCAGGCTGAACGCCTCCAGGCACACCAGCGGGAAGAACAGCCAGCCCTGGTAGCGGAAGATCCACCGCCGGAAGGTGCGCTCCGCGCGGGCCCGCTCCTCCGAGTGCACCAGGACACCGGTGATGTCCGGGTCGGCGCCCTCGGTATTGGGGTGGGCGTGGTGACGGTTGTGGTTGCTCGTCCACCACCCGATGCTCACCCCGATGGCGAGATTGCCGGCCAGCAGTCCGTACAGGTAGTTGGCTCGCCGCGTGGCGTAGATCTGCCGGTGCCCCGCGTCATGGCCGAGGAAGGCGAACTGCGGGAGGACCGCACCGAGGAAGGCCGCTGTCAGCAGCTGCCACCAACTGGCGCCGAGCGCGAAGAACACGCCCCAGCCGGCCACCAGCACACCCACCGCCGCCGCGGTCCGCACCAGGTGATACGACAGCCGCCGCTCCATGAGCCCGGCGTCTCGGACCCGGCGCAGCAAAATCGCGTAGTCGCTACCGTTTCCGCGTGCCGGCGCGTGCGCCACCGGCCCCTCGGCAGATGCCGTCGTCAATGTTCCTGCCGTTCGCTCCGGTGGACCTACGTCACCGCTCACCGAACCGTATCGGACCGCAGATGTCCAACCGAAGGCGGATCGCGAGTCGAAACCCAGCATTCGGGCCGCGCCCGGCCCGATGGTCACCGACGGCACAGCCGCCGCGCGAGCCGGATCAGAACAAGCCGATCTGGGTGGCGGAGGGCTTGTTCTCGATCGAATCGTCCACGGTGATCCGTCGGCCCACGAACGGGGATTCGTCGACCAGCACGAGATCCGGCGATCCGTCGCTGTCGCGGCAGAGCAGTAGGTGCCCGTGCGCATCGACAGCGTCCAGGACGTATTCGCCCGGGCCGTCCGGCGGTGGCGCCATGTCGAGGTACCGCCCGTATTCCTGCAGCCGCCGATAGAACCGCGCACCCCCGTTCCACGGATCGGACAGG
>NZ_BAGA01000114.1 GCF_000308595.1 Nocardia higoensis NBRC 100133
CTTCGCGGGCGGGCAGCGTCCGGAGGGGCTGCGTCCCGGCGAGGCCGTGCGCATCGCGACCGGCGCGCACGTGCCCGACGGCGCCACCCTGGTCCTGCGCGACGAGTTCGCCGACATCACCGCTGAGCGCGTCCTGCGCCGACTCCCCGGCACCCCGGTCCGCGAGGACATCCGCCGACGCGGCGAGGACCGCCACCCCGGCGATCCGGTCGCCCCGGCGGGCAGCCCGGTCACCGCCGCGCTGATCTCCGCCGCCGCGAGCGTCGAGGTGACGGCCGCGCCGGTGCGCGGACCCGTGCGCGCCCGTGTGGTGATGACCGGCGACGAGATCCGCAGCGACGGCCCGCTGCGCGCGGGCCAGACGCGCGACTCGATCGGCCCGATCCTGCCCGACCTGCTCGGCTGGTGCGGCGTGGTCACCGTCGACCGGGTACACCTGCGTGACACCCCGAACGGCTTCGACGACGTGCTCGCCGCCGCGACCGACTGCGACCTGCTGGTCGTGGTCGGCGCGACCGGCGGCGGAGCGGCCGACCAACTGCGCGCCGCGCTCACCAGGGCGTCGGCAACCGTCGTGGTGCCGCGGCTTCGGCTGCGGCCGGGCGGATCGACAGTCGTCGCCGAACTTCCCTCTCGCACAACAGTTCTCGGCCTGCCCGGCAATCCGTTCGCCGCCGTGGCCACCGCACTGGCCCTGACACGAGCCATCGTCGACGGCCGCACCCGGGCGACGCAGGCTCGCCCGTCGCGCGCCCCGCTGCGCAATGCCTCGGCGATCACCGGACCGGTGCCGCGCATCGTCCCCGCCCGTCGCGACGACGAGGGCGGCCTGGTCGGGGATCACTCGATCCGCACCGCCCACCTGGGTGGGCTGATCGACCGTGACGGGCTGGTCGTCGTGCCCGCCGAGGCGAACGACGGCGACTTGGTCGAGTTCATTCCGCTGCCCCGGTAGTCCAGAGTCAGGATCACCCTGAGTCCGAATGTGGCGCGGCGCGAGCGGACCGATATCGTTTTCGGCGCCGTATTCTCTCGCCGCGAAGGACGTCCCGCATGAACGACAGTTCCCTGATCTGGGACGACGGTGCCTTGGTCACCATCGACCAGCGCGGACTGCCCCACGAAGTGCGCCGGATGCGGCTGGGCACGGTGGACGAGATCATCGACGCCATCGCGACGCTGGCGATCCGCGGCGCCCCCGCCATCGGCATCGCGGGCGCGTTCGGCGTCGTCATCGCGACCGCCGCGCACACCCGCGACGGCGTGGTCGACGTCGACGCGGTGCACGCGGAGGCCGACCGGATCGTGGCCACCCGCCCCACCGCCGTGAATCTGGCGTGGGCGGTCGCGCGGGTGCGGCCCCGGATCGCCGGCGGCGCCGAGGCGGTGCTGTCCGAAACCCTGGACATGCTCGCCGAGGACGGCCGCGTCAACCGAGCCGCCGCCACCCACGCCGCCGACCTCGTGCAGCGGCTGTGCGGGCAGCGCAAGCTGCGCGTGCTCACGCACTGCAATACCGGCAGGCTCGCGACCAGTGCGTTCGGTACCGCCATCGGCGCGCTGCGGGTACTGGCCGAGCGCGACGCGATCGAGGACGTGATCGTCGACGAAACCCGCCCGCTGCTGCAGGGCGCCCGGCTGACCGCGTGGGAACTGGCCGAAGCCGGCATCCCGCACCGGCTCACCATCGACTCCGCGGCCGCCTGGGCGATGGCCACCGGCCAGGTCGACTGCGTGCTGGTCGGCGCCGACCGGGTGACCGCCGCGGGCGATGTGGCCAACAAGATCGGCACGTACGCCGTGGCGCTGGCCGCGCACCGGCACGGTCTGCCGTTCATCGTGGTCGCGCCCGAATCCACCCGCGACCCCGCCACCGCGACCTGGCGCGACATCGTCGTGGAGGAACGCGGGGCGGCGGAGGTCACCGCCTTCGCCGGCACGCCGACCGCACCCGCCGGGACCGCCGTGTTCAACCCGGCTTTCGACGTCACGCCCGCCGACCTGATCACCGCCGTGGTCACCGAGAACGGCATCGTGCACGGCACCGTGCTCGATGCCGCTCCCGCCGACGCGATCGCGCGGACCGGCCCGCACCCCGGAGCCGCCGCGGGCCCCGGCGAGCTCATCGCCGCCACGGCGCGGGATCTCTACGCGCGCGGCTGGATGCCGGGCACCGCGGGCAACCTCTCCGTGCGCACCGGCGACACCGCCGTGGTCACCGCCAGCGGCTTGGCCAAGGGCGAGCTGAGCGCACAGGACATGGTGACCGTACGGATCGCCGACTCGGCCGCACTGCCGGGCCAGACCAGGAAGCCTTCGGCGGAGACCACGATTCACACCGCCGTCTACCGCACCACCGATGCCGCCGCCGTGGTGCACGTGCACTCGCCGTTCGCGACCGCCCTGGCCACCCGCGCCGGGGCGACCGATTCCCCCGGCACGGTCCGGATCACCGACCTCGAGCTGATCAAGGGTCTGGGCGGCGCCGATCCCGGGGCCGTCGACCTGCCGGTGTTCCCGAACTGGCGCACGGTCCCGCGCATCGGCGATGACATCGAACGCTGGCTCACCGAGCACCCGGGCGCGGCGCCGGTGTTGTGCATCTCCGGACACGGGATCACCACCTGGGGGCAGAATCTGTCGCAGGCACGCGATCGCGCCGAGTGTCTCGAGGCCCTGTGTGAACTGGTGCTCCGCACCGACGGCGAGGTGGCGCTCCGAACCGGCTCCCCGTCCACACCACCGGACACGGACCCGAATCGGCGCTCCGTGCCCACGACCAGCCGCTGACCGCGGGCCGATAGCGCGCGACCCCAATGCACACCGTTCTCCAGATGGGACCTCTCTCATGACTCTGCTCCAGGTGATGGCCGCCGACGACGCCGATCGGGTGCGCCTGCGCACGACCGACGACGCGGTGATCTCCGCCGAATTGGCCTCCCACGGCATCACTTTCGATCGCTGGCCCGCGCAGGACGACGCCGCGAACCTGTCCTCCGAGGACCTGCTCGCCCGATACGCCGATCGGGTCGCCGAACTCAACGCCGACGGCCGCTACCGCCACATCGATATCGCCCGCATCCACCCGGACGACACCGACCCGGCCTGGCCGGAGACCGCGAAGGGCGCGCGTGCCAAATTCCTCGACGAGCACCGCCACGCCGAGGACGAGGTGCGCTACTTCGCCTCCGGGCGCGGCTGCTTCTATCTGCACCTGGGCGAGGAAGTGCTGGCCGTCGTCTGCGAAGCCGGCGACCTGCTCTCGGTGCCCGCGGGCACGCTGCACTGGTTCGACATGGGCGAGCGCCCCGACTTCATCGCCGTGCGGTTCTTCGAGGAGGCCGACGGCTGGATCGGTGATTTCACCGGTGACCGGATCAGCTCCGGCTTCCCGACCCTCGACCAGCTGCTGACCGCCTCGTGACCAGCCCGTCGGTGATCGTCCTCGACATCGAGGGCACCACGAGCCCGACGAGCTCGGTCCGCGAGGATCTCTACGGCTACACCCGCGAGCGGCTGCCCGAGTGGCTCGCCGAGCACGAAAGCGATGCGGCGGCGGAGATCCTGGCGCAGACCAGGGCATCGGCCGAGCGGCCCGACGCGGGCACCGACGAGGTCGCCGAGATCCTGCGCGCCTGGCTGAGCGGCGACGTCAAGGCCGAGCCGCTGAAGTCCGCACAGGGCCTGATCTGTCACGAGGGCTTCGTGACCGGCGCACTGCACGGCGAGTTCTTCCCCGACGTACCCGCGGTGCTGCGCTCCTGGCATGCGGCGGGCCTGCGACTGGCGGTGTACTCCTCGGGTTCGGTGCGCAACCAGCGGGATTGGTTCGCCCACGCGCGCGGCGGCGAACTCGGCTCGTTGATCGGCGAGCACTTCGACCTGGCGAGCGCCGGGCCCAAGCGCGAAGCCGATTCGTACCGTCGCATCGCCGCCGCCCTCGGCGCCGCGGCAACGGAAATCCTGTTCCTGTCCGATCACCCCGACGAGCTGGACGCCGCGGTGGCCGCCGGATGGTCGGCGATCGGGGTCCATCGGCCGGGCGAGCCGAACGAACCACGCCCGCCGCACCGATGGATCGCCTCGTTCACCGAACTCGGCGACCTCGCCTGAATCCGCGACCCGACGCCGCGCTGCGAACCGTGGCCCGACGCCACGCGCTGCGAACCGTGGCCCGACGCCACGCGCTGCGAACCGTGACCCGACGCCACGTGCTCTGAACCGAGGGCCGGCGCCGCGTGGTGCGAACCCGTCGCGTACACCACGCGCCGTGAAATCCGTGGGCGACGGCGCGCGGGCGCGAATCCGTCGACGACGCCGCACGGGGGTGTGACCCGGGTGGCGCGGCTCTACGCGCCGAATACGTGGGCGGGTTGCGGCGGTACCGCGCCGAGGCGGCCCGGTGACAGTGTGGAGAACAGCCGTCTGGCCTGCACCGCTGCCGGATCGGTCGACCACGGCGCGAGCGCGGTGGTGAACATCAGTTCGCACCAGGACAGCGCGGGCACCTCGCCCGCGGCCAGGGTGGCGATGAGCGACATCTCGGTGTCGTGCCCGGCCCAGGCCGCGATCAGCCACGCGGCGTCGAGGCGGCCGAGGAATTCCTCGGCGTCGTCGGGACGGCCGTGCGGGGTGTCCACGGCCAGGTGCACGGTGGCCGCGATGGCGTGCCGCATCTTGGCGTCGATGCCAACGGCGTCGTGCAGCAGCAGCGCTTCGAGTGCCGAGCGCAGCTCCATGCCCGCGTCCTCGACCGGTCCGGCATCCTCACCTGGATTGCGGATCATGGGAAACGCCTCCTTCGGTTCATCGTTCACATACGGGAAGGTCTGCACCGCCCGCAGGTGTCTGCCGACTCGGCCGTCCGGTTCGTCCTGATCGACGAGGCTGACCAGGGCGCCGGGATTCCAGTCGAGGCTGCCGAAGACCTGACACCAGTCGAGCGCCGGGTTGTCCTCGGAGATCACCAGATCCAGGATCAGGCCGGACATCGACGCCGTGCACGCCAGCGTCACGGTGTCCACGTCGCCGTCGCTGAGCACGAGGTGCAGCGTGGCCTCGGTGTGTCCGGCATCGGCGCGGGCCCGCCCGGCCAGCCAGACCGCCCGCTGGGCGGCGGCCATGGTGCCCGCGAAGCTGTCCCCGTGCGGGTTGTCGGCATCGCTGTCCAGGAACGGGCCGTACCAGAGCGCACGACCCTCGTCGCCGCAGACCGCGAACGTGCCGTGGGAGCAGTCCGCCGCTGCCGCGAGCGAGATATGAGGTACCAATCCGATGTCATCGACCATGTAGCACTCACTCCCCGCAATGTTCGCGCTATCTTCCGCATTCGCCCATCGGCCGCCCCGGCGCTCATCTCCCGCAGCCACCCGAGTCCCGGTCCCGGCGATAAACGCATCGAATACCTTCACAAGACCGTTGTCCAGTTGATCCAGTCGTTCTCGCGCATACCGGGGAAGACCCACACCGGCCGGTGCACCCACCGCCGGGGCGGGGTGCGTATCCGGTTCCGCATTTCTCCGGCAACGCATTTCGCCACCATATCCGCCACGACTGCACCGCATCGTGACATTCGGGTGATCCACGCCTCGTTTCCCACACCACCGAGCCGGAAACGGCCTCTGTGCTGCGGAATTGCCGAGTAACGAATAGGTCTCGAAATCGCAGCCGGAGCGTCCGCGTCCCCGCGGGCCCACCGGACGCGCCACGCACGCAGGACCCGATCGATGTACGAACCACCCCGACGCCCCGCCGCAGGTTTACCGCTCGCTACCCATTCCAGCCGGAACTCCGACGCACGCGGCACAGCACCGGACAGCCGTCGAGATGCGGCGCCGACGATCCGCGCGACAGTTTGCCGACCACCGCGCACGTCCGAGCGAGCTCCGATGTCGCCGATCGAACAACAGAGCGATTCGACGATCACCGCGGGACGCCGGGATATTCCCACCGCGCGACCCGCCGGCACCGGCACCGCCGACGCTGTCCCACAGGATCTTTCGCCGTACGCACGAACAACGAACCGGATACAGGATTCCCCCGGCCGACGCCACGACATATTGTCGCCCCCCTCGCCGTCGGCCGAACCCGGCAGGTTTCCTCGCGAGTAACTTTTTACTCATATCGACTTCTGAATTATTCCAATCGAATTCGACACACTCGCAAATGTTCGGCAATCAAACCCGGTGGCACGCTTCAGCACCCGGGCAGCAACCCGACATTGGATACCGATCGGTCTGTGTCGACCGGTTCGGCACCCCCGATCCCCGCCCGTCGGCACCGAGCCGGTCCGCCATGTCGCGAACACCGTCGGCCCCGGCAACCGGCTCGACGGCCGGTCGGCCGGTCGGCCGGTCGCGGCAACGGGCCCGCCATCGCTGTACAGCGCACTGGCACATTGTGTTAACGATTGTAAAGCGCCCGAGAAGGGCGCGTTTCCAAAGCTTCACCGGTTTCCTCGCCGGACTCCGCTCGGATCGCGCCGGACGACGGCGTCCGCAGGTCGGAGCCGCCCCGCGACCGCGATCCCGCGTATACCCGGTGACCGGCACATTTCGGCGATCTCACACCTCACTTCGCCGCCGCGAGCGATGTGAGAGAGCCGTTTGGTGGCCTCTGCCCGGCTCCTTACAGTCGGGGACGACAGCCCGATTTCACAGCTCGAGGGGGCATCGTGGTTCTTTCGCGCAGTTCGGATTCGGCATCCACCGACCCGGTGGCGCCGCGCTCCGCCGACGCCGGGGACGCCCTGCTCGCGCTGGGCAAGTACTTCCAGCGCGGGGAAATCTCCGCCGATCAGCGGTCACTGCACAAGGTAGGTGGCCGCAATGCCGACGAGTTCTACCGCGACCGCTGGGCGCACGACAAGGTGGTGCGCTCCACGCACGGCGTCAACTGCACCGGCTCGTGCTCGTGGAAGATCTACGTCAAGGACGGCGTGATCACCTGGGAGTCCCAGCAGACCGACTATCCCTCGGTGGGCGCGGACAAGCCGGAATACGAGCCGCGCGGCTGCCCACGCGGCGCCTCGTTCTCCTGGTACACGTATTCGCCCGCGCGCGTGCGCTATCCGTACGTGCGCGGCATCTTGCTCGAGTTCTACCGGGAGGCGAAGGCACGGCTGAAGGACCCGGTGCTGGCGTGGGCCGACGTGGTCGAGGATCCGGTGAAGGCCGCGGCCTACAAGGCCGCCCGCGGCAAGGGCGGGTTCGTGCGCGCGGAATGGTGGGAAGCCGCCGAGATCGCCGCCGCCGCGCATGTGCACACCATCAAGAAGTACGGCCCCGACCGGGTGGCCGGCTTCTCCCCCATCCCGGCCATGTCGATGGTCAGCCACGCGGCGGGCGCGCGCTTCATCTCGCTGCTCGGCGGCTCGATGCTCTCGTTCTACGACTGGTACGCCGACCTCCCGGTGGCCTCGCCACAGGTGTTCGGCGATCAGACCGACGTCCCGGAGTCCGCGGACTGGTTCGACGCCGGCTATCTGATCATGTGGGGCTCGAACGTCCCGGTGACCCGCACCCCCGACGCGCACTACATGACCGAGGCGCGCTACCGGGGCCAGAAGGTCGTGGTGGTCTCCCCCGACTACGCCGACAACACCAAGTTCGCCGACGAGTGGGTGCCCGCGCGCCCGGGTACCGATGCGGCGCTGGCCATGTCGATGGGCCACGTGGTGCTCAAGGAGTTCTTCGTCGAGCGCGAGACCCCGCGCTTCCTCGAATACGTCAAGCAGTACACCGACCTGCCGTACCTGGTGTGCGTGGACGACCCGAAGGGCTGGGACGCCGAGGGCGTCTACCACCACGACGGCGCCACGGCGGGCAAGTTCCTCACCGCCGCCGATCTGGGGCGCGACGACGAGAACGCCGAGCACAAGCCGGTGCTCTTGGATGCCGCCGGCGAGCCGGTCGTGCCGAACGGCGCGCTGGGTCACCGGTTCAACGAGACCGACGCGGGCAGGTGGAATCTCGACCTCGAGGGCGTCGATCCGCTGCTGACCCTGTACGGGCACGCCGACGCGGAAGCGATCGCGGTGCGCCTGCCGCGCTACGACGGCGACCGGCCGGGCGTGGTGCGGCGCGGCATCCCGACCGTCACGATCGCGGGCAGGCGGGTCACCACGGTGTTCGACCTGCTGCTCGCCCAGTACGGCGTCGGCCGCGACGGGCTGCCCGGCGAGTGGGCCAGCGGCTACGACGACGCCGGCTCCCCCTACACCCCGGCCTGGCAGGAGACCATCACCGGCGTCCCGGCCGTGCAGGCCGAGCGGATCGCGCGCGAATTCGCCGACAACGCCGAGCGTTCCGGCGGCCGCTCGATGATCCTCATGGGCGCGGGCACCAACCACTGGTTCCACTCCGACCAGATCTACCGCGCCTTCTTCACCCTCACGCTGCTCACCGGCTGCCAGGGCGTGAACGGCGGCGGCTGGGCCCATTACGTCGGCCAGGAGAAGTGCCGTCCGGTGACCGGCTGGGCCACGCTGGCCTTCGGGCTGGACTGGCAGCGCCCGCCGCGCCAGATGCAGGGCACGGTGTTCTGGTATCTGACCAACGACCAGTGGCGCTACGACCCGTTCACCGCCGCATCGTTCTCCTCTCCGCTCGGCAAGGGCAGGTTCGCCGGGCGCACCGCCGCCGACAACATCGCGCTGGCCAGCCGTCTGGGCTGGATGCCCAGCTACCCGACCTTCGACCGCAATCCGCTCGACCTCGCCGACGAGGCCGAGGCCGCGGGGGTGAGCGCCGCCGAGCACGTGGTGGCCCGGCTGAAATCCGAGGAGTTGCGGTTCGCCTGCGAGGATCCCGACGCGCCGGAGAACTTCCCGCGCTGCCTGACGGTGTGGCGGGCCAACCTGCTCGGTTCCTCGGGCAAGGGCAACGAGTACTTCCACCGGCATCTGCTCGGCGCGGACTCCAACCTGCAGACCACCGACGACACGGGGGTGCGTCCGCGGGAACTGGTCTGGCGCGACGAGGCGCCCACCGGCAAGCTCGATCTGCTGCTGAGCCTGGACTTCCGGATGACCAGCACCACGCTGTTCTCCGACATCGTGCTGCCCGCGGCCACCTGGTACGAGAAGCACGACCTGTCCTCGACCGACATGCACCCGTTCGTGCACGCCTTCTCCCCCGCCATCTCCCCGCCCTGGGAGGCCAAGACCGACTTCGACGCCTTCCACCGGATCGCGCGCGGCTTCTCCTGGATGGCCGAGAAGCACCTGGGCGTGCGCAAGGACATCGTCGCGGTGCCGTTGCAGCACGATTCACCGGACGCGCTCGCCCAGGCGGGCGGCCGGGTACTGGACTGGAAAGCCGGCGAGTGCGAGCCGATTCCGGGCAAGACCATGCCCAAGCTGGTGGTCGTCGAGCGCGACTACCCGAAAGTGGCCGAGAAGATGGCCGCGCTCGGTCCGCTGGTGGAAACGCTCGGCCTGACCACCAAGGGCGTCACCACACTGCCCGACGCCGAGGTCGAATACCTGGCGGGCAAGAACGGCAAGGTGGTCTCCGGCGTCGCCCAGGGCAGGCCGTCGCTGGCCAAGGACATCCATGCCGCCGAGGCGATCCTGGCGCTGTCGGGCACCACCAACGGCAGGCTCGCCGTCGAGGGCTTCCACGCGCTCGAACGCCGCACGGGCACCGAGCTGGCCGATCTGGCGCTGGAGGCCGAGGGCAAGCGGATCACCTTCGCCGACACCCAGGCCCGTCCGGTCCCGGTCATCACCTCGCCGGAGTGGTCCGGCAGTGAGACCGGCGGGCGCAGGTACTCCCCGTTCACCATCAACACCGAACGGCTCAAGCCCTGGCACACTCTCACCGGTCGCCAGCACTTCTACCTCGACCACGACTGGATGATCGAACTCGGCGAACAGCTGCCGATCTTCCGGCCGCCGCTGGACATGACCGCCCTGTTCCGCGAGCCGGGCGTCGGCGAGGTCACCGAGCGCGGCGTGACCGTGCGCTACCTGACCCCGCACTCCAAGTGGTCCATCCACTCCGCCTACCAGGACAACCTGCACATGCTGACGCTCTCGCGGGGCGGGCAGTCGATCTGGATGTCGGACAAGGACGCGGCCAAGATCGGCGTGGCCGACAACGACTGGATCGAGGCGGTCAACCGCAACGGCGTCGTGGTGGCCCGCGCCATCGTCTCGCACCGCATGCCCGAGGGCACCGTGTTCATGTACCACGCACAGGACCGCGCGGTGGACGTGCCGCGCATCGAGGGCAGCGATCCGAGTGGATTCGCGTGGCCCAAGCCGGACAAGCAGGCCGGCAGGGGCAAGCGCGGCGGTATCCACAACGCGCTCACCCGGATCATGATCAAGCCCTCCCATCTCATCGGCGGCTACGCCCAGCAGTCCTTCGCGCTGAACTACCACGGTCCCACCGGCAATCAGCGCGACGAGGTCACCACCATCCGCCGCCGGTCCCAGGAAGTGGAGTACTGACATGCGCGTCATGGCACAGATGGCGATGGTGATGAACCTCGACAAGTGCATCGGCTGCCACACCTGCTCGGTCACCTGCAAGCAGGCCTGGACCAATCGCGGCGGCACCGAGTACGTCTGGTTCAACAATGTCGAGACCAGGCCCGGGCAGGGCTATCCGCGGCAGTACCAGGATCAGGAGAAGTGGAAGGGCGGCTGGACGCTCACCAAGCGCGGCAAGCTGACCCTGAAGTCCGGCTCGCGGTTGAAGCGACTGCTCAACATCTTCGCCAACCCGGACCTGCCGACGGTGTCGGACTACTACGACCCGTGGAGTTACGACTACGACAACCTGCTGTCCTCGCCGCCGGTCGACACCACCCCGGTGGCGCGGCCGAAGTCGCTGATCACCGGTCAGGACACCGAGGTCACCTGGGGCGCGAACTGGGACGACGACCTCGGCTCGGGCCCGGAGCAGGTCGGTACGGACCCGCTGCTGAACCGGCTGTCGGAGAAGGTGAAACTGGAGTTCGAGCAGACCTTCATGTTCTACCTGCCGCGCATCTGCGAGCACTGCCTGAACCCCTCGTGCGCGGCCTCCTGCCCGTCCGGCGCGATCTACAAGCGCGCCGAGGACGGGATCGTGCTCGTCGACCAGGACAAGTGCCGCGGCTGGCGCCAGTGCATCACCGGCTGCCCGTACAAGAAGATCTACTTCAACCACAAGACGGGCAAGGCGGAGAAATGCACCTTCTGCTACCCGCGCGTGGAAGTCGGCATCCCGACGGTGTGCTCGGAGACCTGCGTAGGCAGGCTGCGCTACATCGGAGTGATGCTCTACGACGCCGACAAGGTGCTCGAGGCCGCCTCGGTCACCGACACCGCCGACCTGTACCCCTCGCAGTTGGGCGTGTTCCTCGACCCGCACGACCCCAGGGTGATCGCCGAGGCCGAGCGCGCGGGCATCTCGCCGGAGTGGATTCAGGCCGCCCAGGATTCGCCGGTCTACAAGCTGATCGTCGACTACCAGATCGCGCTGCCGCTGCATCCGGAATACCGCACCATGCCGATGGTCTGGTACGTGCCGCCGCTGTCGCCGGTGGTGGACGTACTCTCCGAGACCGGGCACGACGGCGAGAGCGCGCGCAACCTCTTCGGCGCCATCGACGCGTTGCGCATCCCGGTCGAGTATCTGGCCGAGCTGTTCACCGCCGGCGAACTCGGCCCGGTGCGCGCGGCATTGCAGCGACTGGCCGGGATGCGGTCGTTCATGCGCTCGGTGAACCTCGGCGAGGAGCCCGATCCGGCCATCGCCCCGTCCGTGCGATTGGAGCCGGAGGAGATCGAGGCGCTGTACCGGCTGCTGGCGATCGCCAAGTACGAGGACCGCTACGTGATCCCGCAGGGCGCGACTTCGCAAGCGCACGAACTGGATTCGCTGGCGACCGGGTGCAGCCTCGACACCGACGGCGGGCCCGGTATGACGGCCTTGGACCGGATGGTCGAGAAGTTCCATCTCACCGATGCGCCGCTGTCGGACACCAATGCCGCTGCACCGGAAGCGAAGTCGAACCGGATCAATCTCTTGAACTGGGACGGGAAGAGCACCGCCGGACTGGTGCCCGCGGGCGTGGGCTCGAACGGCGGAAGTGCCTCCGACGGCGCCGCTGCCGGCAACTCGTCCGCAGGCAGCGGGGGCGACGGCAGGGTCGCGAACGGTTCCGTAACCGACGGCAACGGGACCGGCGGGGCAGGCAACGGCGCCGGCGGCAACAGCTCCGGCACCGACGGCGCGGCCGGGAACGGCGGCGGGGTGAACGGCAACGGCGCCGTCTCCGCCGCCACCCCGGACGTGACGGGAGCGTCGCGATGAGCCTGTTGAAAGTGCGCCGCAGGCCGGAGCCGGCGGTGCGGATGCCCGAGCGCGACCGACGCCTGGTGTGGCGGCTGGCCGCACTGGTCCTGGACTACCCGGGCGAGTCGTTACTCGGCCTGCTCGACGATCTGTCCGGCGCGCTGGCGCAGTTGCCCGAGGAGGTGCGCCTCCCACTCGAACCGCTGCTCACCCACCTGCGGTCCACCCCGCCGCTGACGCTGGCCGCCGATTACGTGGCCACCTTCGACCTGCGCAAGCGCGCCAGCATGCATCTGACCTTCTACGCCTACGGCGACACCCGCAAACGCGGTATGGCGCTGCTGCGTTTCAAGCACGCCTACCGGCACGCCGGGGTGGAACTCGGCGACGAGGAACTGCCCGACCATCTGCCGGTGCTGCTGGAATTCGCCGCCACCGTCGACCCGATCGGTGGCGAACGCCTGCTCGGCGAGCATCTGCCGGTGATCGAACTGTTGCGGCTGTCGCTGTCGGACAGCGGTTCGCCCTACGCGGGCGCGCTCGCCGCCGTGGTCGCCACCTTGCCGCCGCTGACCACCGCCGATCGGCGCCGTATCGCCGAACTCGCCGCCGCGGGCCCGCCGGACGAAGAGGTCGGCCTCGACCCGTTCGCCCTGGACCCGACGCTGTTCACCGACTCGGAAGGCCGCCGATGAACGCCAGCCTGCCCCTGCCCGCCGAACTGTGGATGATCCTGCCCTACATCGCGTTCACCTCGTTCGTGCTCGGCCACATCTGGCGCTACCGCAACGACCAGTTCGGCTGGACGACCCGGTCCTCGCAGATCTACGAGAGCCGGCTGCTGAGGCTGGGCAGCCCGCTGTTCCACTTCGGCATGCTCGGCGTGTTCGGCGGCCACGTGCTGGGCGTGCTGATTCCGGAATCGTGGACCCACGCCGTCGGCATCTCCGAGCACGCCTATCACGTGATCGCGGTCGGCGCGGGATCGGTCGCGGGCCTCGCGGTGCTGGCCGGAGTCGCGATCCTGCTGTACCGCCGGGTCACCGTGCCCGCGGTGCGCAAGGCCACCACCACCGACGACAAGGTGATGTACACCCTGCTCGCCACGGCGCTGGTGACCGGCCTGCTCAACACCTGGGGCAGCAATCTGCTGTGGGGCACCTACAACTACCGCGAGACCGTCTCCCCCTGGTTCCGCAGCCTGTTCGGGCTCAGGCCGCAACCGGAGTTGATGGTCGGCACCCCGTGGACCTTCCAGCTGCACGGCCTGGTCGTGCTCGTCCTGGTCGCGATGTGGCCTTATACGCGACTGGTCCACATGTTCAGCGCCCCGCTCGGCTATCTGACCCGCCCCTACATCGTCTACCGCGCCAAGGAGACCAACGCCGCCGACACCCGCCGCTACGCGCGGGCGTGGGATTCTCCGGTGACCCCGGAGCGCTGGCGCTGAAGACGTCGTTGTGCCTGCCGAAATCCGGCGGGCACAACGATGTTCACGACAGCCCGCGAGGGCGGTGACGGCTCGAGCGCCCCCCGCGGCCAGCCGCAGTACGGCGACCCCGGCGATGATCGCGCCGAACGAGACCACCTCGGGGACGGTGATCCGCTCCTTGTCGGCCGACGGCCTCGGTCTCAGCCAAACCGGGTAGGCGGAACGCCGGCCGCGCCCCGTCGCACTCATTTCACCGGCAATGTCCGGGCGTAGGCGAGGCCACGATCCACCCAGTCGCGAAGACCCGCCGCCGGAACCACGGCTTCGGCGGCCACTTTCAGCCAGCCCGGCATCTCGCGGCCGCGCATGACCATCGGCCTGATCCGGTCGTCGTCCACGAGCCGCTCGCCGTCCTCGGGATCGACGCGCACCAGCAGGCCGCCGTCGTGACTGGCGGCGACAGCCATATTGCCGCCGATCAGGAAGGCCAGACCGCCGAACATGCGCTTTTCGGACACATCGGCGGCACCCGCCAGGAGTTCGCGCACACGCTCGACCAGCCGGGGGTCGTAGGCCACGGATGTCTCCTCCTGCGCGGGCGGCGAATGCTCACACGACGAATGCGACGGCGGCCGCCCTCAGGGATGGTGCCGCTCGTCGTGTGGGACACGGCGAGCGTTGTCGCACAACGGATTCCCGCCGATCCTGGTGCGTCCACCGGTCAGGAACGGTGTGGGTGTTCGCCCGAATCGACGATGGCACGACGGAACCGCGCGGGATCGACCGACAGCGGATCCAGTGGCAGCGGATCCAGGCCCGCGGCTTCGGCGAAGACGCGGTCGAGACGTTCACGGATCGGATCGGCGTGCGGAACGGCGTACCTGGACGGCCCCTGAGCGGGACGGGAGTCGCGCCCGGAGGGCAGCACGGCGACGTCGCGACCACCGACGGTGATCTCACATGCCGCGCCCGCCGCGACCCGTCGAGCGACGGTTCGTGCGTGATCGAGCAATGACTGCTCTGATACCCGCTCCCGCTTGGACATACCTACGAGCGTAGACCTACCCGCGGTGTGAGCAACGCCTCGCAGGTAACAACTCAGCGTACGTGCACGGCAGCCGATTGCGCTGCGGCGCTGCGATAGCGGTCGGCGAGCAGGCGAACCACCGCCGGATGCACGCCGATCGGCTCGGCCACGCCGTCGGCGCCCGCCTCGTGCAGTCGCTGCTGGAACAGCCCCTGCGCCAGCAGACAGGAGGCGATGAACACTCGGCGCGCACCCGAATCACGCAGTTCCGCAACGACTTCCGGCACCCTGGGGGCGCCGGTGGCGACATAGGCGATGCGCACCGGCGCGTCGAGATGATCGGCCAGCATGTCCGCCGCGCGCCGCACGTCGGCGCGAGCGCGCGCGTCCGAGGAACCCGCCGCGGCGAGAACCACCGCATCGCCACGACGCCGGCCCGCGGCGTGCAGGCGCATGGCCATGACCCGGGCCAGCGCCGGATCCGGGCCCATCGCCGGGGTGATCGACACCATCGGATGGCCGCTCTCGGCGACCTCCCGCGGAACGTCCTGATACACGTGGTAACCGGAGGCCAGGAACGCCGGGATCACCACGGCGGGCCGCTCCGGCGCGCCGGCGCGCAGGTCACGCAGCACTTCCGCGGGGGAAGGCCCGAGCACATCGACGAAAGCGGTGCGCACGACCGGCGCGACGAGTTCGCCCGCGCCTGTGCCGGACAGCTCCACGGTGACCGCCTCGGCGAGCGCGGCGATCATCTCCACTCCCCTGGTGCTCCTGGTGCCGTGCGCCACCAGGACCAGGGCCGGGCCGTTCACCACGATCCGATCGTCGGCGCATAGCGCGGTGAGCGGGCCGGGGTCCCGACCGACGGGCGCACCACGGGCGCGTTGTCGTCGGCACATTCGGCGGCATCGAGCGCCAGCCGGTATCCGCGCTTGACCACGGTCTGAACAGCCTTGGGCGCGCCCAGACCGGCGCGCAGGCGAGCGATCGCGGTCTCCACCGCGTGGGTGTCCTCGCCGCCGCCGGGCAAGGCCGCCAGCAGATCCTCCCGGGAGACCACCCGGCCGGGCTGGCGGGCCAGCGCACGCATCAATGCCATCGGCGCGGGCGCCAGCTGGCGCACCTCACCGTCGACGACGACGCACGCGCCGCGCACGCTGATGAGGTGGCCGGCGGCGTGGATCCGGTTGGCGCGACGGGGCAGTTCCTCGGCCACATGCCTGGCCAGCGCGCCGAGGCGAGCGCGGGCGGGCATGGTGGTCGGGACGCCGAGTTCTTCCAGCGGCGCCGCGGTGATCGGGCCGACGCAGGCGGGCAGCACCCGGGTCCGCAGCGCGTGCAGCAGACCCTCGAGCAGGCCGGTCTCCTTGGCTCGCATGAGCGTCGAGGCCACGGCCGGTGCGCTGGTGAAGGTCACGCAGTCCAGGCCCGCGGTGACGATGGATTCGATCAGCTGGTCCATCGGCCCCTGATCCTCCGGCGGAATCCAGCGATACACCGGCACGGGCACCACATCGGCGCCCGCGCAGCGCAGTACCTCGCAGAAGTCGGGCACCGGTTCCCATTCGGTGGTGGCGCCGTGCAACTGGACGGCGATGCGCACGCCCTCCACGCCCTCGGCCAGCAGGTGATCGAGCACCTCCGCCGAGGACTCCGAGGCAGGCGACCACTCCTCGCGCAGTTCGGCGGCGCGGATCGCGCCCTTGGCCTTCGGACCGCGCGCCAGCATCCTGGTCGCGGCCAGGGTCTCGCGCAGTTGCTCGGCCAGTCCCCAGCCCTCGGCCGCTTCCATCCAGCCCCGGAAACCGATACCGGTGGTGGCTACCGACAATTGCGGCGGTTCGGCGATCAGGGTGCGCGTCACCCGCTCGAGTTCGGTGTCGTCGGCCAGCGGAATGATCCGGATCGCCGGCACCGAAACGACCGACGCCCCCCGCCGGGTGAGCAGCTTGGCGAACTCGTCGGCGCGGCGTGCCGCGGTGATTCCGACCGTGAATCCGGCTAGGCCGTCGCCCGCGTCAATGGTGTTCATAGATAACTCATCCGTCCGAGGATTCGACCGTGACCGGCGCGTTGGAAATCGAAACGATGCCGTCGTCGACACGCACCGCGTATACCGGCAGCGCCGCCGATTCATCGTCGAGGCAGTGCCCGTCGATGAGCGAGAACGCCTGCTTGAGCAGGGGTGACGCCACGACGGGGATGCCGCCCCGGTCACCGACGATGCCGCGCGACATGACCGCCGCCCGGCCGAAGGGATCGATGTTGCCGACGGCCGACAGGGTGCCGTCGGCCATCAGGAACAGGGCCGCCTGCCTCCCACCCCGCAACAATACCGCCACGCCACGGCCGGGAATCAGATAGTCCAGGCGGCAGGCCTGCGTCCATCCGGTGACGGTCGACGGGACGAAGCTGGGTGAATCGATTATGGTCATCGGGTTCCTCCTCCGGACGCCTGTCTCATTGTTCAGGCGTCCTGTTTCCGCCTGGTTAAGCCGTCATTGCGCCGTGCGGGCCACGTCCGGCATGCCGAGCAGCACGGGGACTTTGCGCTCGCCGCTGTCGTCGAAGGCGATGGTCGGGTCGGTCTCCTCCGGGGCGTTGACGAAGGACACGAAGCGCGAGAGCTTGTTCTCGTCCTCGAGCACCGCGGCCCACTCGTCCCGGTACCCCTCGACGTGCCTGGCCATCGCGGCTTCCAGTTCGTCGGCGATACCCAGGCTGTCCTCGCAGACAACGGCCTTCAGGTAGTCCATGCCGCCCTCGAGCGCCTCCTGCCAGGGCGCGGTGCGCTGCAGGCGATCGGCGGTGCGGATGTAGAACATCAGGTAGCGGTCGATGTAGCGGATGAGCGTCTCGTCGTCGAGATCGCCGGCCAACAGCACCGCGTGCTTGGGAGTCAGGCCGCCGTTGCCGCCGACGTAGAGGTTCCAGCCGTTCTCGGTGGCGATGACGCCGACGTCCTTGCCGCGGGCCTCGGCGCATTCGCGGGCGCAGCCGGAGACGCCCAGCTTGATCTTGTGCGGGGAACGCAGTCCCCGATAACGCTTCTCCAGCAGCACCGCCATACCCACCGAATCCTGCTGCCCGTAGCGGCACCAGGTGGAGCCGACACAGCTCTTCACGGTGCGCAGCGACTTGCCGTAGGCGTGACCGGATTCCATGCCCGCGTCGACCAGGCGCTTCCAGATCGGCGGCAACTGCTCGACGCGCGCGCCGAACAGGTCGATGCGCTGACCGCCGGTGACCTTGACGTAGAGGCCGAATTCCTTGGCGACCTCGCCGATGGTGATCAGCTGCTCGGCGGTGACCTCGCCGCCGGGCATCCGCGGGACCACCGAGTAGGTGCCGTTCTTCTGCAGGTTGGCCAGGAAGTGGTCGTTGGTGTCCTGCAGCGCGGCGGCCTCGCCGTCGAGGATGTGATCGCTCGAGGTGGAGGCCAGGATGGACGCCACGGTCGGCTTGCAGATGTCGCAGCCGGAACCCTTGCCGTACCTGGCGATCAGGCCGGAGAAGGTGCGGATGCCGGTGACCTGCACGATCTGGAACAGTTCGGCGCGCGACTGCTCGAAGTGCTCGCACAGCGCCTTGGACATCTGCACGCCGGACTGCTCGAGCAGCTTCTTGAGCATCGGCACGCAGCCGCCGCAGGAGGTGCCCGCGGTGGTGCAGCTCTTGAGACCGGCGATATCGCAGGCGCCCTCGGCGATGGCGCCGCAGATGGATCCCTTGGACACGTTGTTGCAGGAGCAGATCTGCGCGTCGTCGGGCAACGCGTCGGCGCCGAGTTCCGCACCCGCCGGGGAGATCAGCGCGGCCGGATCGGCGGGCAGCGGGCGCCCGACCAGCGGGCGCAGTGCCGCATACTGGCTCGCGTCGCCGACGAGGATGCCGCCGAGCAGGGTCTTCGCGTCGTCGGAGACGACCAGCTTGGCGTAGGTGCCCTTGGCGGCGTCGTGCAGCACGACCGACAGCGCGCCCTCGGTGACGCCGTGCGCGTCGCCGAAACTGGCCACGTCCACGCCCATCAGCTTCAGCTTGGTCGACATGTCGGCGCCGGGGAATTCGCCCGCGCCGCCGAGCAGCCGGTCGGCGACGATCTCCGCGGTGGTGTAGCCGGGGGCGACCAGGCCGTAGCAGACGCCCTCGATCGCGGCGCACTCGCCGATGGCCCAGATGTTCGGATCCGAGCACTGCATGCCCAGGTCGGTGATGATGCCGCCGCGAGGCCCGACCTCGAGGCCGGTTTCGCGGGCGATGCGGTCGTTGGGGCGGATGCCTGCGGAGAACACGACGAGCGCGGCGTCGATGGTCGACTCGTCGGAGAGGGTGAGCCGCAGGCCGGTTCCGGTCGGCTCGATCGAGGAGGTGCCGACGCCGGTGTGCACGTTCAGGCCGAGGTCGGTGACCAGCCGTTCGAGGACCGCGCCGCCGCCCTCGTCCACCTGGGCGGGCATCAGTCGGTTGTTGTACTCGATGACGTGCGGTGTCATGCCGAGCAGCTTCAGCGCGTTGGCCGCCTCCAGGCCCAGCAGACCGCCGCCGATGACCACGCCGTGCGCACCGGGACCGGCCGCTTCGGCGGTGGCACGGATGCCGTCGAGGTCGTCGAGGGTGCGGTAGACGAAACAGCCGGGCAGGTCGTGTCCGGGGACCGGCGGCACGAAGGCGTACGAGCCGGTGGCCAGCACCAGCGCGTCGTAGCCGATGATCTCGCCCGCGGAGGTGGTGACCTTGCGTGCCTCGCGGTCGATGGACTCGACGCGGCGTCCCAGCTTCAGCTCGACCAGGTCGTCCCCGGCGTACTCGTTGCCGGGCAGCGCCAGCGCGGCCGGATCCCATACCCCGACGTAGGAGGACAGCCCCACGCGGTCGTAGGCGGGCAGTTGCTCCTCGCCGAGGACGACGACCTGCCAGCGGCCCGCTTCGTCGCGGGAGCGCAGCGCCTCGACGAAACGGTGCCCGACCATGCCGTGGCCTGCGACGACCACTGTCTTGCGTGTGGTGCTTTCGGGGTTCATGAGAGACCTCCCAGGTGCGGACGGGCGTCAGGCGCTTGCCGACACGACGGACGGGGTGACGGGGACGGATTCGACGACCGCCCCGTCGGCGGGCGCGCGCAGGCTCGGGCGGCGCAGGAAGACGGTCCAGGTGACCGCGGCGCAGGCGACGTAGAAGGCCAGGAAGAGCCAGAACGCCGTGGTCGCGGAGTTGGTCGAGGAGTAGGAGGAGCGCAGCACCAGGTTGATGCCGACGCCGCCGAGAGCACCGATGGCGCCGACGAAGCCGATGAGCGCGCCCGAGGTGTTCTGCGACCAGGCCGAACGGGCGGCCGGGCTCGCGTCCATGCTCATGGATTTCGCCTCGAAGACCGACGGAATGATCTTGGTGACCGCGCCGTTGCCGATGCCGGAGAGCACGAACAGGGCGACGAACCCGACCACCAGCGCGGCCATCACGCCGCCGCTCGCGACGCCGGCGTTGCCGTCGGCCATCGTGCTCGCGCCGACGACCAGCACGGTGGCGGCCATCATGGCCGCGAAGGTGGCCAGCGCGACCTTGCTCCCGCCGAGCCGGTCGGCGAGCTTGCCGCCGTAGGGCCGGGCCAGGGAGCCGAGCAGCGGGCCGATGAAGGCGATCTGCGCGGCGTGCAGAGTGGCCTGGGCGACGGTGTCGCCGCCCGCCTTGAAGCTGATCTGCAGGATCTGCCCGAAGGCGAAGCTGTAGCCGATGAACGAGCCGAAGGTGCCGATGTAGAGAAAGGCGATGGCCCAGGACTGCGGCACCTTCAGCGACTCGATCATGAAGGACAGGTCGGCCTTCTGGTTGCGCAGGTTGTCCATGTACAGCGCCGCGCCGATGCCCGCCACCGCGATCGCCACCAGGTAGATCGCGCAGATGAGGCTGGCGTACTCGTTACCCAGGGTGGCGATGACCAGCAGACCGATCAGCTGGATGACCGGCACGCCGATATTGCCGCCGCCCGCGTTCAGCCCGAGTGCCCAGCCCTTGAGCCGCTGCGGGTAGAAGGCGTTGATATTGGTCATCGAGGAGGCGAAGTTGCCGCCGCCGATGCCCGCGAAGGCCGCGACCACCAGGAACGTGGTGTACGAGGTGCCGGGCTGGTTGACGAAGTACAGCGTCGACACCGCCGGGATCAGCAGCAGCACCGCCGAGAACACCGTCCAGTTACGGCCACCGAAGCGGGCGGTGGCGACGGTGTACGGGATGCGCAGCAGCGCGCCGACCAGAGTGGGCACCGCCATCAGGAAGAACTTGCCCGCGGCGTCGATGCCGTACTTGTCGGTGGGCATGAACAGCACCATGACCGACCAGATGGACCAGATCGAGAAACCGACATGCTCGGCGAATACCGACCAGATCAGATTGCGCCGGGCGATGTCCTTACCGCCGGCCTCCCAGGCAACGACGTCTTCGGCATCCCAGTGCTCGATGTCGTGGTTACGCGTCAGCGTGCTCAACAGGGCCTCCCAAAATCGGTTGGCCCCAACGGTAGGGAGCGGGTATTGCCGAAATGCTGCCTCGCGTGACGGGTCGATCAACGGTTGCTCACCTGGTCGGCAGCGCCGAGGTGAGTTCCGAGCGCATGTTTCGCGCAGGTGACACAGCGGTTTTCGGCAGGTCACGAAGTGGCCGGGCACCCGGGCGCGTGGCTGTGAGCGTGACGCGCACAGCATGCGCGGACCCGGCGGCCCGCGCAACCGGAAGAACGCGGCGCCCCCCTTCTCCGAGGACTTTGGTCCCTTCTTTTCATCGGATGATCCGATGAAAAGGTCGTATGCCCAGGTCGGCTGTAACCTGTTCTGCGTGCAACCCGTCCGGCGCACCAGCCTCATCGCCCAGGTCACCGAACAGCTGCGCGCCGAGGTCTGTTCCGGCCGGTGGCCGATCGGCTCGCGTATCCCCACCGAGCCCGAACTCACCGAACTGACCGGAACCGGGCGCAATACCGTGCGCGAAGCCGTCCAGGCCCTCGTGCACGCGGGCATGCTGCAGCGCCGCCAGGGTTCGGGCACCTACGTCGTGGCAGGCTCCGAGGTCGGCGGCACCCTCGCCAAATATTTCGCCGAAGCCCGCGACCGCGATGTGCTCGAACTCCGCATGGCCCTGGAGACCACGGCCGCCTCGCTCGCCGCGCGCCGCCGCGACGAGAGCGACATCGCCGAGCTGCGCCGCCTGCTCGATACACGCATCGCCCAGGAATGGCGCCTGGACACGGAGTCGGTGACCACCGACGTCGCGCTGCACCGCGCGATCGTGGCCGCCAGCCACAACGCGGTGTATCTCGAGTTCTACGATTCGCTGCTGCCGCATATCGAGGCGGTCAATCGCGCGCACGCCGCCAAGACCTCGCAGGCCTACATCGAGGAACACCTCGATCTCGTCGAGGCGATCATCGAGGGGGACTCGGAGCGAGCGGCCCGGACCGCGCGCCGCTTCCTCGCCATGGCGCTGGCCAACTATCCCGATCCGAACTTCCTCTAGCCTGCACCGCCTCAGGTAACCAAGACTGCACCGTGCGCGATCCCGCGATGTGAGAGGTATTTGGCGGGAACGTCACAGGCGCTCATGGCGATGCAACAACCCGCTCTTACGGTCGACAGGACCGAATTACGAGGCGTCGAGAGGAAACCGATGACCGCCACAGCCGCTGCCGCCGGCCAGCATTCGGAAACGCCGGCATTCACGCACGAAAAGCGTGGACGCTGGCTCGACAAGTGGGAACCCGACAACCCGGCCTTCTGGGAATCCGGCGGAAAACTCACCGCCAGAAAGAATCTGAGCTTCTCGGTCTTCGCGGAGAACCTCGGCTTCAGTGTCTGGGTCATCTGGGGCACCGTGGTCACCAGCATGGGCGCGGCGGGATTCCCGTTCCTGGAAGGGCTCGGCCAGGGCAATCCGGTCGCGGTGAGCAACGCACTGCTGCTGACCTCCACCCCGACGCTGGTCGGTGCGGCACTGCGCATTCCGTACACCTTCGCCATTCCCCGCTTCGGCGGCCGCGCGTTCACCGCGTTCAGCGCCGCGATGCTGCTGATCCCGACCCTGGGTCTGGCCTGGTTCGTCAACCAGCCCGGCACCCCGATGTGGGTGTTCATGCTGCTGGCCGCGCTCGCCGGTTTCGGCGGCGGCAACTTCTCCTCCTCGATGGCCAACATCTCGTTCTTCTTCCCCGAGGGCAAGAAGGGCGCCGCGCTCGGCATCAACGCCGCGGGCGGCAATCTCGGCGTCGCGCAGACCCAGCTGATCCTGCCGCTGCTGATCACCCTCGGCACCCATCTGACCGCGAAGGACGCGGCGGGCTACCGGTTCGGCATCACGCTCTCGGTCCTGGTCTGGGTGCCGTTCATCCTCGTCGCCACCGTCGGCGCCCTGCGCTACATGGACTCCATCACCACCGCCAAGTCCGACGGCA
Source organism: Nocardia higoensis NBRC 100133 (assembly GCF_000308595.1). Classification (GTDB taxonomy): domain Bacteria; phylum Actinomycetota; class Actinomycetes; order Mycobacteriales; family Mycobacteriaceae; genus Nocardia; species Nocardia higoensis. The sequence continues at coordinate 23,190 of NZ_BAGA01000114.1, forward strand.
AGTCCTACAAGCTGGCCTTGCTCAACCGGCATACCTGGGTGATGTCGTTTCTCTACGTCGGCACCTTCGGCTCGTTCATCGGCTTCTCCTTCGCCTTCCCGACCCTGATCAAGGCCAACTTCCCCGACCTGGCCAAGATCGGCTGGATCACCACCCTGGGTAATCTGGCCTTCCTCGGCGCACTCGTCGGCTCGTTCAGCCGTCCGTTCGGCGGCTGGATCTCCGACAAGATGGGCGGAGCGAAGATCACCGTGGCGGTCTTCACCGGCATGGCGCTGGCGGTGGCCGCGATCGTGGCGGCGCTGGAACTCGACAGCTTCCCGCTCTACCTGATCGCGTTCCTGGTGCTGTTCGTACTCACCGGCATCGGCAACGGCTCGACCTACCGGATGATCCCGTCGATCTTCAGCGCCGAATCCAAGAAGTACGCCGCCGAGCACGGCCTCGACCTGACCGACGCCGCGGCCTCGGCCAAGCGACAGGCCGGTGCGGCGATCGGCGTCATCGGCGCGATCGGCGCCTCCGGCGGCTACCTGCTGCAGCAGGCGCTTCGCCTGTCCAACATCAACTTCGGCAGCATGAACCCGGCCTTCTGGGCCTACGCGGGAGCGTTCCTGGTGATGGCGGGCGTGACCTGGTTCTTCTACCTGCGTTCCTCGTTCGCGATCGGGCGGGTGCCTTCGCTGGCCTACGCGCAGGTGTGAGGTCGCGCCGCCGGCCGTGAACTGAAAACCCCACTCCGTCCACCGATGCCGCGCCGGCCTCCGGCGCGGCATCGCCGTATGTCGACCCGCCGTTGACGAACACCAGCGGACACGAAGCCCGTAGGCTGCTGATACCGACTACAGCGGGGGCGAGCGGTGGGGCGAACCGATATCGACACGGATCGAGAGCCGATTCTGCGCGGCGTCACGAGGGCGGATCTGCCCGGGATCTGTGAACTCGAGCGCATCGAATTCCGGGAACTGGCCTGGCCCTACCCCATGTTGCGCCAGCTGTTCGATCTACACGGCCCGCTGTGGTCGGTCGCCGCGACCGACGACCTGGTGCGCGGCTACACGTTGCTCGGCATCGACCGGGCCCGCGGCTGGATGCTCGGGCTGGCCGTGCATCCCGACGCGCGGGGCCGCGGGCTCGCGCGCGCCCTGCTGGACAGGACGATTCGCGTCTGCCGTGCCCACATGATCGAATCCGTCTGTCTGACAGTGCGTTCGGACAACCGTGCCGCCATCGGTCTCTACGAGAGCGCGGGCTTCACCAGAATCGGTTACGAGGACGATTATTTCGGCACCGGCGAGGGGCGCGAGGTGATGGCGCGCCCGATCGAACGCCCCACCCGGCCGTTCACCGAGCATCCCGAGGACCGCTGGATCAAGCGTTCGCGCCCCGATTGGTGACCGAATTGTCTTGGTATGGTGGGTTTCGAAGCGCTGTGCGACACCGCCGGGGGGAGGCGTAGTGGGCGAGGATGCCGACGAGCCGGAGATCTCGCCGTTCGTCGCCTCCATGACCACCCGGATCGTGCGGCGCGCCGCCAAATACGCCGAGCAGGTGGCCGGCCTGCTCGCCACGTCGGCAAGTAGCCGTCACCCCGATGCCGAGAACCAGCTGCTCGACGAGTTCAACCTGCACATCGAAGCCATCGTCGCGAAATACGATCCGCCGAGCAGCCGCCGCCGCGGCGACAGCCTGGTGTTCCGCCACCTCTACGCGCCGGTCACCACCGTCCAGTCACAGGCCGAACCGGCCGGCGAAGGCGTCCCGATCACCTACCTCGCGGCGCTACTTGCCGCCGACGTCGAATTCCGCGGCCCACTGCGGCTGAGCCGGACCCAGCGCGCTCTGCTCGCGCGGGTCTACGAACGGCTCGGCAGCTGCCTGCGCAGCGCCGGCCTGCCCGCCCACGCCGCGCTGGCCTATTCGCGCGCGCTCGAGCTGCATCGCGACAACGAGGACGACGACGCCGAGGACCGGTGCGGGCTGGCCAAGGCCAGGGCCGAGACCGCCGCGCTGTGGCCGCTGCGCCGCCGGGTGGGCCGCTGGATCTCGGAATGGAGTTGCGGCTACGGCTACCGGCCGTTCCGCCTGCTGTTCTGGATGGTGGTGCAGCTGGCGGTGTTCACCGTGGCGATCACCCTCCTGACCCACGAGTCCTTCGGGGATTCCGTCTACCTGTGCCTGGCCAACTACCTGAATCCGGCCGGTCTCGGCGACGCGGCGGACTTCAACGGCCCGGCCAGGACCCTGCTGGTGACCGAGGCATACGCGGGCATCGTGTCCACCTCGGTGTTCTTCGCCCTGCTGGTCCGGCGCTGGTTCCGGATCTGAGCGCTCACCAGTCGGTCGTACTGACCTTGCTCGAACGCAGGGCCTGCAGCACCGCCACGCTCGTGCGATCGCGGATGTGACCGATGTGGGCGTTCCACTGGTTGGTGAACCCCGGTTTCTCCTGCAACTGTGCCCACAGCGGCCGCATCCGCTCGCTCAGATGTGCCCCCGGCATCCACAGGTGGGCCAGTTCGGTCAGCACCGGTGTCAGTGCCTCCACCGATTCCGCACTGCCGGAGGGGAATCGGTCGGATTCCTGCACGGCTGCGGCGGTGGTGGTCAGCAGCCAGTCGTGCGCGGCGAGATCCTCGCAGAACCGGCGGACGTCCGCCAGCTGGGCGGCCTCGGGCACGAGCACCCGCGCGGTGCGCACGGTGTCGTCGACGACGTGCATCGACAGCACCGGCTCGGCCACCTCGGCGACCCGGGCGATCCAGCGCAATCGGGTCGGTGCGGCCAGAATCGGCGGCTTGCGGTCCAGCCTGTTGTCGCGGCGCACCCGGGCGAGCAGGCGCTCGGAGATCGAGGCCAGATCCAGCGTGTGCGACGGCACCACCGGGGCCAGGAAGCCCTCGGCCAGACGGGCCGCGGTGTTCGGCTCGGTGCGGGTGACCACTTCGGCCACGCCGACCCGGCCCAGGTAGTGCGACCAGTCGTGGCGGCGCTTCTGCGGTGCGACCACCACGGTGGTGCGCGCGGAACTCTGCAGGATCCGTCCGCCGACGACCACGGCCTGCACCGCCACGGTGCCGATGGCGCGCGGGTCACGGCCGTTGCCGCGCTCGATCGCCAGGTCGCAGTCGATGCCCACCGCGGTCGTCGCCGACTGCGCGATCGGTATCGGCCGGTCCCTGGCGGGCACCCGCCTGCCAGGGACCAGGGTCAGCAGATCCTGCACCACCGGCCTGCTCAGCGCGGTGGAGGTGGGCAGCAGGCAGCTGCGCACCTCTCCGAGCACGATCAGCGGCTCGGCATCGGGGTCGATGGCCTGGGTCATGGGGTGGCCGCCGGTCTCACGAACCGCACATCAGGTGGTGGGAGATCCGGTCGGTGATCGAGCGCGGCACCGCGAGCTGCTCGGCCCGCCCACGCCCGACGATCTGCTCGACGATCTCGTCGTCGATGTCGACGTGATCGAGGATGACCTTGACCGCGTGCTCGATGCCCAGATAGCGATGGGGCAGCACCGACAGCGAACGGTACGCGGCGAACGGCGCCGGGTCCTCGGTCAGTTGCAGGACACCGGGCATGTCCCACCACCGCTGCGGCCACGGGTCGACGCCGGCGCGCCACCGCTGCGGATCGACCACGGCGGCACCGAGATCGCGAATCATGCCCAGCCGCAACAACTGCCAGACCGAAGCCAAGAACGGGCAGGACCACTTGGTGTAGGTCTCGGTGACCCCGTTGACCTGCTTGGTCTGCTTGTTCCACAGCTCCACGTCGAGGAAGATCGAATGGTTGCGCTTGCCGAGTTCTTCGGCGGGCACATAGGGCGTGTGGTGCATGGCCTGGGCCGGTTCACTGTCGGAGGCCCGGGTGCCGTTGCACAACCATCCCGACTCGGTGGTCGGCGGGCGACCGCCGTTGCTGTTGCGCGGCGGCTCGGCCACGATGCGCGCGGCCACCAGTTCGGCCAGTTCGACGCGTTCCTCGGTGATCAGGCCGTCGCGGCAGACCGGCATCTCCCAGCAGGCCGCCTCACGGGCCAGATAATCGATGGTGACACCGCACTCGTCGGCGATCGACAGCAATCGGTCCAGGATCGGACCCGGCTCGGTGTCGGGACGGAAGTAATCGTCGATCAGAAAGCAGGTGCTGATCCGCGCGGCGGGGCCGAACCGCCGCTTCGCCGCGACCACGAGGCCCTCGACGACCGCGCCGACTTCCTCGAACTGCGCCCGGATCCGGTCCGCGCCGTTGATGAGGTGATCCATGTAGAAGTGCCCGACTTCGATGGAGACATGCGACAACGCGACATTGTCGACCTTGGTGTCCTCGGTCGCCTCGGTGTAACCCGACGTGCGGCTCACAGGCCCGCGCCCTCTCTCGCCGTGGTGTTGGATCAGACCCGTTCCCAGGACGCGCTGTCGTCGACGCGCCTGGCCAATTCCCCGAACGCGTGGGCGGTTTCGGCCTGCGCGATCTTCGTCACGACATCCCGGTCGAGAATGATCTGCTCGCGCCACAGCAACACCGGCTCGATCGGCGTCATTCCCAGCGTCATACTAGACCCGAGCAGGTTGCGGTTCGCCAATTCCCGCAGCGCGCGATTCTGCTCCTGCACCCAGGTCGCCTGCGCGGCTTCCTGATCCTCCACCCGCCGATTCGGGTCGCCGACGGCCGTGCGCACGTATCGGATGGAGGACTGCAGTTTCGCCGCATCGTGACCGACCTGCGTACCGGTCTCCAGCAGACCGTGAGGTCCGTGCACGAGGCTGTGCGCCGCCATGATGTGCTGACGGGTCCATCGATGGAAGACCAGCCAGCGCACCGTGGTCGTGCTCAGCTCCGGCAGCGCGGTGGCCTTGAGCGCGAGCTGTGCGGCCACCGAACGCCCGGCACTCAAATCCACTATGACGACCCGGAATTCGCTTTCCAGCGCGGTCAGCAGGTCGGCGCAGCTGCACCATCGCGTCGTCGATGGACGCGAACTCGCCGCCGCCCTCGTCGCCGGGGAGGAGCGCGAGTTTGCCGTCGCGCGGCGAGCGCTTGCGCAGGTCGAGCCGATCGGTCACCTCGCGGACGTTGAACTGCCTGGCGACGCCGGTACCGTCGAGCAGATAGGAGTGCAGTCCGCCGCCGCCGCGCAGACCGCGCTCCATTCCGCCGATCTCGAACAACGCGCCCGCGGTCGGCGAGCCGAAGTCGAAGTCGGCATAGGCGACGTTCTTGCCCTTCAGCGTCAGCCGGTAGGCGAGATTGACGCTGGTGACCGAGCGCCCGGTGCCGCCCTTGTCGGAAATGGCGAATACGAGCACGGTTCAGACGCTCCTCGTGGCATCGAGCCGGGCGTAGGCGAGTTCCTCCAGTTGCACCAGCGCGAGGGTGGTGATGCTCACCGATGTACCCGGTTTGTCGTCGACCAGATCGCGGGCGCGATCCAGGCGCACCTCGATGTCCTCGAGCCGCTGACGTTTCTCCGAGACGTCCTCGAGACTCACGGCGAGCCACTCCTGGTTGAGCAGATGCTCTGCCTCGCTGAGCAATTCGACGGCGCGGTTGACCATCGACGGCGGGCGCAGGGGCAGCGCGCGGAAGGTGCGGTCGGCGGTGATCAGGCATTCGATCATCCGCTCGGTGAAGTACCAGGACGGCACGTGCTCCCGCTCGGTCGGCTCGACCGAGTCGAACGCGCGGGAGGGCGAGTCCCACAATCCGGTGGCGGGGCCTTCGCCGATCTTGCGGGTCTCCAGGTGGTCCATGATGGCCTTGGCCAGTTCGAGCAGCCGGTCGCGAGCGGCGACCTCGCCGGAGAGCCTGGCCGCCTGCAGCACGCGCTTGAGCAGCACCGTCGCGTAGTCGCCGACCCTCCACTCGAGCAGCGGCTTGTCCTCGGCGGCGGTGCCGTGCAGGCGCAGCGCGATGCCGGGGCTGTGCAGTTCGACCGCGGCGTCGCCGCGCACCGCGCGACGGGTGATGCGCCCGCGTTTGGCCAGCTCGTCGAAGATGGACACCGCCCTGGTCAGGTCGTCTTCGTTGGCGGCGCGGCTGACCAGATCCTGGATGAGCACCGCGGACACCATGGCACTGAAATAGTCGGATTCCTCGCCGTCGGAGGTGCGCCAGGGAATGTCCTCCAGCGGCCAGCGCGTGCCGCCGAAGCGCGCCAGCGTCGACCAGTACTGCTGGGACAGGTGCCAGCGCGTCTGCAGCGATTCGGCGAGCCTGCGCTGCTGGTCGTCGAGCAGATCGAGCCTGCGGGTGCGCTGCGAGGCGAGGTCGTTGATGCCGTCGAGGGCGATGATGGTGAAGTACAGATACGGCCGCGCGATCGCCGCACCGGCCTGCGAGCTGATCGCGAACTGCTTGAAATCGGTCAGTTCGCCGGAGTTGCGGACCACACCCCAACTCCACCCGCACTCGAAAAGTATGTCGTCGCGCCAGCGCCGCGGCGACGGCGCCTGGCCGAGGGTCACATCGCTGCGCAACTGCGCCCGGATCGGGTCGAGCGCCCGGTTCAGATTCTCGAGCAGCACCCCGGTCGGCAGCTGCTCCTGGTTGAGCATGGTCAGAATCGTCTCCGCCACAGGGGTATTCGGGGCGATGAGGTTGACCACGAAGCTGCGGACCAGGCCGATCATCGCCGCGGTCAGCCGTTCGGAGACCCGGACGGACAGCTCGTCGATGCGCACGAGCAACTCGTCGGCCTCCGGGTAGGTCTGCGCGCGCACGAAACCGCGGAACACCCGCAGGAAGCCGAGCGAGGCGATGCAGAGGGTCAGCGACATGGAGAACGAGTCGACGACATCGATGCGGTACTGATCCTCGGTGGCGGGCCGCTCCTCGGCGGAGCGCAGGTAGCTGCCCGCCGAAAAGTCCGGCGTGCCATCGGGTTCGGTGTAGTTGGCGTGGTAGGTCTCGATGAGCCCGACCATCGCCTCACCCAATACCGCGGCCGGACCGGACGGTTCGAGCAGCCATTCGCCCGCGTCGTCACCGGTCGGACGTGCGGTCAGTCCGCTCAAGGCGCTCAGGACGTCCTCGGCCATGTCGTCCGGCCGGTCCAGCGCCAGGGCCGGGATCTCGGTCGCCGGATACAGCAGGCACAGCAATTGTTCCGCGTCGGCAATGGAATTGGCGCCCCGCCTGCCGCCCCACTGCCACACGCCGTCGCGATGACAGGCGGTGACCATGGACTGCCAGATCCCCAGAATCTGTTGCCGTGGCTGAATTCTCATCCTGCCGCCCGTCCTCACCCCAGTGTCCGGGCCGCGCCGATTCCGCTTACCGGCCGGCGTCGGCGATAGTCGTAAGTTAGCACGCCGGGAGGTCGGCTTCGGGCGCCTCAGAGCAAGAAGCGGACCATGTCCGCGGTGCGGGCCAGGCCGGGGAAAGCCTGGGGGGTGGATCGCGGGTGCAGGGCGTGCACCGCGAGCCGAAACATGACCGCGCGCAACAACATCTGTGGCCATTCGGGTAGATCGGACCACCGCTCCAGCAGGCCGTCGTCGGCGCCGCCCCAGGAGAGCGCGTCGACCACGACGACACCGGCCGCCCAGGGCGCCGGGCGCCAGTACGGCACGATGTCGGACAGCCCGGGCACCTCGGTGCCCTGGAACAAGACGGTGCCGAACAGGTCGCCGTGCACCAGCTGCGGCGGCGTGCGCACCGGCTTGCGCAGGGTGGCCAGCTGTCCGATCAGTTCCAGGCTGCGGTGGCCGTCGGGCGTGCTCGGGGTGGGGATGCCGCCCGCGCGCAGGCTGCGCAGCGGAACCTGCTCCCAGGCCGCGCGGTCGGCGGCGACGAAGATGTCCACCTCGACCCACGGCGCGATGGGCGGTTGCGCCAGGAACCGGGGCCGCTCGAGAACGGCGGTGGCCTTGTGCAGCCGCAGCGAGACCGACACGACTTCGTCGTGGCGCGGCTGCGGGGTGCCGGGTAGGTAGGTGTCGGCGCGCCAGCCGGACACCACATACCGGCCGTCGGTGGCACGCACCGGCCGCGCCAGCCGCAAACCGTCCACCCGCAGCGTCTCGCGGACCCGCGCCGACCACGCGGCTCTCGCGTGATCGGCCACCGGAGTCAGCACCACGTCGCCGCAGCGCCAGCCCCCCTCCCAGTCGCCCAGGTAGACGGGCGCGATCCCACGCAGACCGAACGTGGAGCGCACGTGCTCGGGGGGTTCCGCGTTGTCGGGGGTGGTCACGACTCGTACGTTAACGCCGTAACGACGCCCGATTCGGTACGGCGCGCCGACGGTGCAGCGTCCGTGATGTACCGAGGTCCGGACCGGTTCGGGGCCTGTCAGTAAACCGGCAGCGACTGGTCGATCTGGGTCGCCCAGGCCACGATGCCGCCCTGCACGTGGGTGGCGTCGGCGAAACCGGCGCTCTTGAGCACCGCCAGCGCCTCGGCCGAACGGATGCCGGTCTTGCAGTGCAGCACGATCGGCCGGTTCTGCGGCAGCTCGGAGAGCGCCTCGCCGGAGAGGATGCGGTCCTTGGGGATCAGCTTGGCGCCCTCGATGTGCACGATGTCCCACTCCACCGGCTCACGCACGTCGATCAGCTCGATGTCCTTGCCCGAGTCGATCAGGTCCTTGAGCTCCTGCGCGGTGATCGTGGATCCGGCCGCGGCGGCCTGCCCCTCCTCGGACACCACGCCGCAGAACGCCTCGTAGTCGATCAGTTCGGTGATCGGCTGACGTTCCGGATCGCGGCGCAGCTTGATGGTCCGGTAGGTCATGTCCAGTGCGTCGTAGACCATGAGCCGGCCGAGCAGCGGCTCGCCGATGCCGGTGATGAGCTTGATCGCCTCGGTGACCATGATCGAGCCGATCGAGGCGCACAGCACGCCGAGCACGCCGCCTTCGGCGCAGGAGGGAACCATGCCCGGCGGCGGCGCCTCCGGGTACAGGTCGCGGTAGTTGATGCCGCGGCCGTCGGGGGCGTCCTCCCAGAACACCGAGGCCTGGCCCTCGAACCGGTAGATCGAGCCCCAGACGTACGGCTTGCCCGCCAGCACTGCGGCGTCGTTGACCAGGTAGCGGGTGGCGAAGTTGTCGGTGCCGTCCAGGATCAGGTCGTACTGGGCGAACAGTTCCACGGCGTTGTCGGGTTCCAGCCGGAACCGGTGCAGCCGCACGTCCACGTTCTCGTTGATCTCGAGAATGGAATCGCGGGCGCTCTCGGCCTTGGGCCTGCCGATATCGGACTGCCCGTGGATGACCTGACGCTGCAGGTTCGACGCGTCCACCTCGTCGAACTCGACGATGCCGAGCGTGCCGACACCGGCGGCGGCCAGATACAGCAGGGCGGGTGAACCGAGTCCGCCCGCGCCGATCACGAGCACCTTGGCGTTCTTCAAACGCTTCTGCCCGTCCACCCCCACATCGGGAATGATCAGGTGGCGGCTGTAGCGGGCGATCTCGTCCTTGCTCAGGTCCGCGGCCGGCTCGACCAGCGGCGGCAGGGACTTCGATGTTGACACTTCCGGACTCCTCGAATCGTGTGGGCCGAATCCCGGGGTACAACGTCGGGAGATGCGCTGTTCTTCCCAGTATCCGCGCACGACGGCGCAGGCGGGATCAGCCGCGCGGATACGGCCAGGGATTGAACCGGCAGCTCTTGCCGTCCATCGGCACCACCCCGTTGGGATCGAGGGCGGCGATGGCGTCGTTGTCGGTGCCGAAGGTCTGCTGCATCATGATCGGCGCCAGCCCGCCGTCGGTCTCGCACGGCTGATGCTGGTGGTAGCCGATGGCATGGCCGACCTCGTGATTGACCAGATACTGGCGATAGGAGCCGATGTCGCCGTCGTAGGCGAGGGCGCCGCGCACCCAGCGCGCCTCCGAGAGCAGTACCCGGTCCAGGCTCGCGTTGTAGCAGGAGGAATCGATGGGGATCTCGAAACCGCAGGCTTCCCGAATGGTCTGACGCGAGGTGAGCGAGACCCGGAAATCAGGGGTGCCCGAATCGATGCGTCGGAAGGCGAATTTCGGATCGTGCACCCAGCTCTTCGGATTGGCCAGGGTGCTGTCGACCATCCTCGCCACCGAGGCGTCCCCTCCGAAACCCGAGGTGTCCACCCCGTTCTCGATCTCGACGGTGTAGGTGAAGCGATACTCGGCCCCGGCGCCGACCTCCGGACTCGTGCCCCCGACCACCCGCCAATCCTTGGCGCCGGCCTCGGTGAACGGACCGCCCTCGGGCAGCGCGCCGGTCGGCAGATCGGCGGGGAAGGCGCCGTCGCCCGGCGGAGCGCCGATCACCCCGCCCTCGGTCGGTGCGCTGAAGCTGCCGAAGCCGGGCTGCTCGGCGTCGACGGCCACGCCAGGACCGCCGCGCACCGCGTCGACCAGCACCAGCGCGGTGACCACCAGCAACACCGGCAGGGCGTAGGCGCGCCAGCCGTAGGTGGACACGAAGCGGCCGAGCGCGCTCTGCTTCTTGACCGGGCGATCGGGGCGGGGAGCGCGGCGGTTGTTGTCGGTGGCGGCAGTAGGGTCCCAGCGGGCGCGCAGCGGTTGACGGGAACGGTCGGGGCGCGCCCAGGGCTCGGTCGCGGTCCCCGGGGATCGGCCGTTGCCGGCGGGTGCGTCCGGCCGCGATGCCACTCCCGAGGTCACATCGTGCCCGCCGCCGGACGGTCTTTCCGTTCGGTCGGTCACGGACACCAGGTTCTCACAGTGCGCAATCGCCGCCACCAGCCGTCCACCGCACGCGCCGGAAGGTTGCGAGAAATCTCACCGGCGGGCGATCTCATCGCGCACCCGGGTCGGCTGAGGACACCCGAGCGAGTATCGTGCAGGGAATACCCGGTGTACAACCCCTTTCTTGCCCCGGGGAATCGACTGGGAGAGAACATATGACCGACCTCGTGGACCGGATGGCAGCACGCAGACTGTCTTCCGATGCCCCGCAGCCGACCAAACGCGGCACCCGTCTGCCGCGCGACGAACGGCGGCAGCAGCTACTCCACGCGGCGAGCGAGGTCTTCGTGCTACGCGGCTACCACGCGGCGGGCATGGACGAGATCTCCCAGGTCGCCGGGGTGAGCAAACCCGTGCTCTACCAGCACTTCACGAGCAAGCTCGAGCTCTACATCGCGGTGCTGCAGAACTACGTCGACATGCTGGTGTCGAGCGTGCGCCAGGCGCTGCGCTCCACCACCGACAACAAGCAGCGCGTCCGCGCGGCCGTGCAGGCCTACTTCGATTTCGTCGACAACGAGATGCAGGGCTTCCGGCTGGTCTTCGAATCCGACCTGACCAGCGAGCCGCAGGTGCAGCGCCGCGTCGAGCAGGCCACCGAGGCGTGCGTGGACGCGGTCTTCGACCTGGTCGCCCACGATTCCGGCCTCGACCCGTATCGCGCCCGCATCCTGGCCGTCGGCCTGGTCGGCGCCAGCCAGTTCACCGCGCGCTACTGGCTCGAGGCCGACCGGCCGATCCCGAAGGAAGAGGCCGTGGACACCACTGTCGCGCTCGCCTGGGGCGGTCTGTCGCACGTCCCGCTGCACAACGAGGAGCGCCGGGTTTAAGCCCCGCGTCCTTGCCCGACGAAACGAGCCCTCGACGTTCCTCGTAGGAACATCGAGGGCTCGTCGCTTTCGGCGCGGGTTCAGATGGCGGCGAAACCCACCCGGCCCACGGTGGAGGTGCCGATCTCGACGTAGGCGACCTTGGCGGACTGGACCAGGAACGTGCGGCCCTTGTCGTCGGTCAGCCGCACGATGCCCTCGGCCCCGTTCAGCGCTTCGGACACCAGCGCCTCGACCTCATCCGGCGTCTGCGTGCTGGTGATGACCAACTCGCGGGGGCTATCCGAAATACCGATCTTGACCTCCACGGCCAACCTCCGAACCTAGAGTCCTGTGCTGTCCGATCCAGGCTAGTGCAGCCGTGGACGACGGGGGCACACCGAGTGCTGCGCTGTCAGCGAACCGGCGGCCGAGCCGAAGCCGTTCCCGCGGGCGCGCAGGCTCAGATGCCGAGCACGACCATCCGCTCGGCATGGCTGGCCTGCATGCGCTCGAACAGCGCGCCGATGCCGTTGAGATCGCCGGTCACGGACAGCACCAGGTCGGTCAGCTCGTCGCGCTGAGCCATCACGTACTGCGCCTGGGTGATCGCCTCGCCGAGCAGTCGCCTGCCCCACAGGGTCAGCCGGTCGCGCTCGGAACGGTTGTCGCGCACCGCACGGCGCACCTCCTCCACGACGAACTCCGAGTGGCCGGTGTCGGCGAGCACGTCGCGCACGATCGCGGTCACCTCGGGCGTGAGCGCGCCGGCGATCTCGGTGTAGAAATCCGCCGCGATGCCGTCGCCGACGTAGAACTTCACCATCGACTCCAGCCAGGTGGAGGGGTCGGTGGAGCGATGGTAGGCGTCCAGCGGCCGCACGTAGGGCGTCATCGCGTCGAACACGTCGACGCCACGCTCGCCCAGCGCGTCGCGCAGGGTGCGGAAGTGGGCCATCTCCGAGGCCGCCATCTCCGCCACCGCGACCTTGCCGCGCAACGTCGGGGAGAGTTCGGCTTCCTCGGCGAGGCGATAGAAAGCGGAGATCTCACCGTAGGCGAGCACGGCGAACAGTTCGGTGACACCGGGATGATCGGCGGCGATGGGCGGATTCGCCTGGCTCGACGTGGACGAGACAGATGACGAGACACCGACCGCGGCGGATGACTGTGCTCCCATGCCGCCCAGCGTAGCCCTCGCGGCGCGGCAGGTAGCTCCCGTGTCGCCCGCCGGGCCGCGGTGGCGCTCAGGACACTTCGGCGAGGAACTTTTCCAGGTGAACCCAGGTGGTATCGCGTGCGGTTTCGCCGGTGAGGATGCCAAGATGACCGCCGGGCACTGTGTCGTAGCGGACCAACGGCGCACCGGTCAGCAATCGCACGCCCGCTGCCACGGACTCGGCCGGGGTGATCACGTCGGTGGTGCCGCCGATGAGCAGGACCGGGGCATTCACCTGGGACAGCGCGATCCGCCTGCCGCGCAGTCGCAGCCCGCCGCGGCCGATGTCGTTGGCCAGCACCAGCCGCTCCCACAGCTGCGCGTAGAACCGGCCGGGGTAGCCCGGCATCGCGGCCATGAACCGGTCGATGGACTCCATCCTGGCCAGCGACTCGGTGCGCGCGATATTGCCCGCGACGAACAGGGGCCTGGTCAGCTCCCGGTTCCAGGCCGTGGCGCGGTAGGCGGCGCGGGTCAGCGGCGCGGGCACGCCGGTGACCCGCACCGCGGTCGACACCGTCCGGCCGCGATCGAGCCTGGCGACGGTGCGCACCGAACCCATGCCGGGCATCTTGTCGTAGTCCAGCGGCGAGCCGATCGCGGTGACCGAGCGGATCGGCAGGTGCGTGTGCGCGGCCGCGGCGAGCAGCGACAGCGTGCCACCGATCGACCAGCCGACCAGGTCCACCGGCGCTCCGCCGCGGTCGGCGCTGGTCCGCAGCACGGCCTCGGGCAGGATGTCGTCGATCCAGTCCTCGAAGCCCATGCGCCGGTCGGTATAGCCGATCTCGCCGTAGTCGATCAGGTACGGGGTCCGCCCGGTGCCCAGCAGGAAGCGGGCCAGGCTCTGCCTGGGGCGCAGATCGAAGCAGCTGGCGGGTGCGGCCAGCGGGGGCACCAGCAGCACCGGCGGCTGCGCGCTCGCGGCGCCGTCCCTGGCCTCGTCACGCTCGAATCGCCGCAGTTGCCGGTGCGGCTCGTCCCAGAGCACCGTCGCCGCGGTGGGCTCGGGCGCTTCGACGCCGGGACCGAAGGTCAGCGCCCAGGCATTGCGGGCTGCGAGGGTGACGGTGTCTGCGATGCTCACGCCCAAGAATGTCTCATAGTCTGTCGCAGACAGCCGCGGGCCCCGGCGCCGTCCGGGTATGCCCGGGCGCGGTGGATTCCGCCCAATCGACCTGTCGCGCATGACGAATCCGTTCCGGATTCCACGCCGATGATCATTTGCCGAAATCCGGCTGCCCGGAAAATTCGGGCGGAGCACATTATCACGCTACAATCAAGACGGACTGCGGTGAATTTCGTTCCCGAGCCCACCACGAAGTCATGGCGAACAGCGGTCCGTACGCCGATGACCGCGGCGGTGACACCAGGTGGACCGGATGCGTTCCGCAGTCCGGAAATGTGCGCGCACCAGATCCGCATCACCCCCGCGCCGCGCCGATTGCTCCGGGCCGACAGCGCCCACCGCCCGACGTCGATCACGACGGGCGAGCGACATCCGGCAGTGGCGACGGTGAACATCACAGGCGGATACGTGGTCGTCGCGGACCGGCCGGTCCGCCCCACGCCTCGTGCGCGCGTGACGCGATGACGAGGAAAGGCACGATCCTGAGCAAGATCACTGTCGAGCAGGAACCAGGTCTGACGGACACCCTGGTGACGGCCGAACTGGACACCACACATACCGCCCCCACTTTCGCCGAATTGGGCGTGCGCGACGAAATCGTCCGTGCCCTCGACGAGCGGGGTATCGAACGTACTTTCGCCATTCAGGAACTCACCCTGCCGCTGGCGCTGGCGGGCGAGGACCTCATCGGCCAGGCCCGCACCGGCATGGGCAAGACCTTCGGCTTCGGCGTGCCGCTGCTGCACCGCGTGGCCACCGCCGATTCCGGCACCACTCCCCTGGACGGCACGCCGCGCGCACTGGTCATCGTGCCGACGCGCGAGCTGTGCATCCAGGTCAGCGAGGATCTCGAGCGCGCAGGCAAGTACCTGCGCAACCACAAGGGCGCGCTGAAGGTCTCCGCGATCTACGGCGGCCGCCCCTACGACTCCCAGATCGCCGCTCTGCGCGAGGGCGTGGACGTGGTCGTCGGCACCCCCGGCCGGCTGCTCGACCTGGCCAAGCAGAATCATCTGATCCTCGGCAAGATCGGTGTGCTGGTCCTCGACGAGGCCGACGAGATGCTCGACCTGGGCTTCCTGCCCGACATCGAGCGCATTCTCACCATGGTTCCGGAGCAGCGCCAGACCATGCTGTTCTCGGCCACCATGCCCGGCCCGATCATCACCCTGGCCCGCACCTTCCTCACCCGCCCCACCCACATCAGGGCCGAGGAGCCGAGCGATTCCGCGGTGCACGACCGCACCGCCCAGTTCGTCTACCGCGCGCACGCGCTGGACAAGGCCGAACTGGTCGCGCGAGTGCTGCAGGCCGAGGGCCGCGGCGCCACCATGATCTTCACCCGCACCAAGCGCACCGCCCAGAAGGTGGCCGACGACCTGGCCGAACGCGGTTTCGCGGTGGGTGCGGTGCACGGCGACCTCAACCAGGTGCAGCGCGAGAAGGCGCTCGACAAGTTCCGCAAGGGTGCCATCGACGTGCTGGTGGCCACCGACGTGGCCGCGCGAGGCATCGACATCGACGACGTCACCCACGTCATCAACTACCAGTGCCCCGAGGACGAGAAGACCTACGTCCACCGCATCGGCCGCACCGGTCGCGCGGGCCGCACCGGCGTCGCCGTCACGCTGATCGACTGGGACGAGCTCAACCGCTGGGCGGGCATCGACACCGCCCTCGGCCTCGGGATCCCCGAACCGGTGGAGACCTACTCGCGTTCCCCGCACCTGTTCACCGATCTCGGTATTCCGGAGGGCGTCACCGGCACCGTGCGCAAGGCTCCGCGCGTCCGCGAAGCCGACGCCGTGGTGGAGGAGCGTCCCGCCCGCTCCCCGCGCAAGCGCAATCGCAAGCGGACTCTGCGCGGCAAGCCGCTCGACGAATCGCAGACCAGCGAGAACGGCGGGGCTTCCGGCGACGGCACGTCCGCCGACAGCCCGGTCGCCGACGCACCGGCCCCCGGCACCCGGGCCGAAGGTGCGCCTGCGGATACGGGTGAGGCGCCGGCTCGGCGCAGGCGTCGGCGCAGGCGCGGCGGCTCCTCCGCGAATGCCGTTGGCACGCAGGACGATTCGGCGACGCCGAACGACGTGCCGACGCAGAGCGGTACCGCCGCCTCGGGCGAGGCCGCTGACGGCGCGCAGACTTCGGCGAACGACACCGCGACGGTGGACTTCGCTGCGGCACAAGGAGATACAGCTGATGAAGCCGTCGATTCGACGGTTTCCGACGCCGCGGCGACCGCTGTGGACAGCCCGGTCGTGGCGACGGATCCGGCGGCCGCGCCGGAGGCGGAAGCGCCCCGTCGCCGGACCCGTCGCCGCACGGGTGCCACCAAGACGGCGGGCGCGGATGCCGCGACCGCCGAGGGCTCGGCCGCTCGAGCCGCGACCGGTGCCGACTCGGCCACGGTCACCGGCACTTCGGTCACCGAGGCTTCCGCCGTTCCAGCCGCGACCGCCGCCGATCCTGGCACGGGCACGGGCACGGAGGCTTCCGCCGACGTCGCGGCGGCCGAACCGTCGCCTGCCGGTGTCGCTGTTTCCGATGCCGAGAGCACCGACACCACCGACGCCTCCGCGTCCGCCGACACCGCCACGGCCGCTCCGGCAGCCGCCTCGGCCGAGCTGGAATCGGTGCGGGACGCCGAGACCGCACAGGCACCCGCCGAGCCGGTCGAGCGGGCGCCGCGCAAGCGCACCACCCGAGCCGCCGCTCCCGAGGCGGGCGCCGAGGCTTCGGACGCCACGCCCCGGCGGCGCACCCGCAAGAGCGCGGCCGCGGAAGCCACCCCGACCGCGGAAGCCGCGACGGCCGAAACCGCCGAAGCTGCGACCCCCCGGGCCGCCCGGACCGCGAGCACGGCTGTCACCGAGGGCGAGGCGGGCCCCGAGAAGC
>NZ_BAGA01000113.1 GCF_000308595.1 Nocardia higoensis NBRC 100133
CGAGCCCGGCCTGCTCGACGGGTTCGGGCGCGACCTCACGCAGAGCCTGCTCCAGTGCGGCGCCGTCGGTGATCTCCGCGCCCGCCTCGCCCCCCGGGCGCGCGACCGACAGATCCCTGGCCCGGCGCGCCAGGGCGGCCAGATCCGCGACGCCGATCCGCCAGCGCGCCCCGGTCAGCACCCGCACCGCGGCGCTGCCCGAGGAGGGCTCGGCGATCAGTCGCAGGGTCGCCACGATGTCGGCGACTTCGGGGGTCGCGAGCAGACCGCCCAGGCCGACGATCTCGACCGGGAGCCCGCGTTCGCGCAGAGCCTCCGACAGCGGCGCGGCATCGGCATTGCGGCGCACCAGCACCGCCGAGGTGGGCGGCTCCTCGCCCGCCTCGTGCCTGGCTCGCCATTCCTCGGCGATCCGCTCGGCCACCCAGTCCCGTTCGTCCACGACGGTGGTGGTCAGGGCGAGAGCGACCACGCCGGGTTCCGCGCCCGGCTTGGCCCGCAGCGCGTCGACCGTCGCGCCGCCCGCGCCCCGGGCCGCGCCGCGCAGCGGATCGGCCACGAGGTTGGCCAGCGCGAGCGCCTCGGGCGGGTTCCGCCAGCTGGTCAGCAGTGGCAGGATCGGTGCCGGCACGCCCGGCGCGGCGGGGAAGTCGGTGGCGAACCGGGGCAGATTGGCCGCCGACGCGCCACGCCAGCCGTAGATCGACTGCATCGGATCGCCCACCGCCGTCACCGCGGGCCGGGCCGGGCCGTCGGTGCCGCCGAACAGGGCCGACAGCAGCACACGCTGGGCGTGGCCGGTGTCCTGATATTCGTCGAGCAGCACCAGGCGGAAACGCTCGCGCTCGGACTGCGCGACTTCCGGGTGTTCGGCGGCCAGACGCGCGGCCAGTGACATCTGCGCGCCGAAATCCAGGGCGCCGCGCCGCCGTAACGCCTCGTCCAGGGCGCTGACCAGGGGCAGCAGCGCCACCCGTTCGCGTTGCGCGCGCAGGATGTTGCGCAGCGTCTGACCGGGCCCGCCGCGCTGGCGCGGTCCGGCGGGCAGGGTGTTGATCAGCTTCTCCAGTTCGGTGTGCGCCTCGGCCAGCTGGTCGGGGTCCACCAGGTGTTCGGCCAGCTGCCCCGACAGCGCCAGCACCGCCTCGGTCACCGACACCGGGCTGCGTTCGGTCTCCAGATCGCCGTCCCAGGTGCGCACCACCTGGTGGGCCAGCTGCCACAGCTGGGTCTCGGTGAGCAGCGTGGCCGAGGGCTCCACCGGCAGCAGCAGCCCGTGTTCGCCCAGCAGCCTGCCCGCGTAGGAGTGATAGGTGCTGATCTCCGGTTCGGCGGCGGCCAACTGGGCGCGAACGGTGCCGCCGGAGTCCAGTTCACGCAGCAGCGGAGAGCCGGCCAGCCTGGCGAGGCGGGTGCGGATCCGGGCGGTCAGCTGCTGGGCGGCCTTGCGTGTGAAGGTCAGGCCGAGGACTTGTTCGGGCAGGACCAGACCGTTGACGACCATCCACACGACCCGCGCCGCCATCGTCTCCGTCTTGCCCGCCCCCGCGCCCGCGACCACCAGCGTGGGACCCGGGGGGGCGGCGATCACCGCGGCCTGCTCGTCGGTGGGCGGTGGCAGCCCGAGCGACTCGGCGATCCGCTGCGGGGACACGATCACTCGTCGGTCACCTGCCTGCCCGCGTCCTGCACGGGGCAGCTGCCCGCGACCGAGCAGTGCCTGCAACCGTCGTTGCGCATCGCCAGGTAGCTCGGACCCTTCGTCGCGGCGGCCGCGTCGTGGATGGTGTCGCGCCAGTCCCGCAGCGTCTGCGCGTCGAGCGGGTCCTGCATACGCTGGGTGGCGCCTTCGGTCTTGTGCGACTTGGCCACGTACACCAGCCGGGCGCCGCCCGGTTCACCGAGCGAGCCCGAGGTGTCCGGCTCGGCGGCTCGCGAGTCGTCACCGTAATCGTCGCTGTCCGAACCGGATTCGGTGGCGGCCGGGGCGGGATCACCGTCGGGCGGGCCGTCGAGCGCACCGGCGGCCGCGGCGACCTGGTAGGTGGCCAGCTGGGCATGGTCGGCGGCGGCCTGCTTGCTGATCGGGTTCTTGCCGGTCTTGACGTCGATGATGACGAAGCGGCCCTGCTCGTCGCGCTCGAGCCGGTCGACCCGGCCGCGGATGCGGACCGGCCGTTCGTCGGGCGACCGGGCGGGCAACACACAGTCCACCGGAACCTCCACCCCGGCCTGGGTCAGTTCGCCGCGGGTGTTGCGCACCCAGGCCATGAAGGTCTCCAGCATCGCCTCGGTGCGGCGGCGTTCCTGGCGCGAATGCCAGCCGTCGCCGGGATCGACAGCGCGCCAGGCCTTGTCGAGCGCGGCCCGCACCTGGTCGACCGGGACGCGACCCGCCAGCGCCTGCACGAGCGTGTGCACCAGACTGCCCTTGACCGCGTGCGGATTGTTGCCGTCGGTGCCGCCGTGGCGTTCCAGCGCCCAGCGCAGCGGGCAGGTCCGCAGCAGTTCGACCGTGGAGGGCGAGAGCGCGACCGCCGCCTCGTCCTCGTCCCACAACGGATCCGTCGTGCTGAGTTCGGCTGTGCCGTACCACTCTTCGGGCGCGGTGCCAGGTACCCCGGCATCGGCCAGGCGCGCGAGCTGGTGCGCGGCGCGGCGCCTGCGAGCGGGTTCGGCATCCGGATCGCAGACCACGCCGCGCAATTCGGCCACCAGCGAGTGCATGACCAGGGCGCGTCCGGGATCCACCACGGGCAGCACGCCCGGCTCGGAATCCTCGGTGCGGCCGAGCAGTTCGGTGAGGAAACGGGACGGGACGAGGTCGCGATCGCCGCTCGCCGACTCCACCGCCGTCACCAGCAGGGACCGTCGGGCCCGGCCGCACGCGACCAGCAGCAGCCTGCGTTCTTCGGCCAGGATCGGCGCCGACCGGCTGACGTACTCGCCGGCGCCGCCCACCCCGGCGAGCAGGTCCACCAGTTCCTCGGTGTGCAGCAGCGTGCCGCGCGGCCGGGTGTTGGGCCAGATCCCCTCCTGCACGCCGGCGACCGCCACCACATCCCATTCCCGGCCCGCCGCCGCATGCGCGCTCAGCAGCGCGACCTCCTCGGCGGGCGGGGTCAACGGCCTGCTGTCGTGCGGAATCTCCTGCTGGGAAATGTAATCCACGAATCCTTCGATGCCCGCGCGCGGCAACCGGTCGACGTAGGCCGCCGCCGCGTCGAACAGTCCGACCGCCGCGTCCAGATCCCGATCGGCCTGCATGCCGACCGCCCCGCCTCGTTCGGACTGCGCCACCCAGCGCCGCTCCAGCCGCGACGCCGTCCACAACGCCCACAGCACATCCTCGAGGCTCGCGCCGCGCTCCCGCGCCGCCCGCGCCCGGTCCAGCGCGTGCAGCACCCGGCGCAGCGGCGCCGCCTCCACCTCGGTCAGCCCGTCGAGCACCGCGCGATCCCCGCCGCCGACGAGCAGGCCGCGCAGCACCTCGGCCGAGGACTGGTCCAGCAGCGGCGGTTGCGCCACCTCGACCTGCGCGCCCGGCCCCGAACCGGCCACCCGCACACCGGCAGCGGCCGATCGGCCCGGCAGCTGCGGGTCCACCGGCTCGAGCGACCCGGGGCGGACACCGGCCTGTCGCGCCGCGTCGTCGGCGGTCTCGTCGACCTCCAGGCCCCAGTACGCATCGATCTCCCGCCACTCGGCGTCGTCGGTCAGCGGAGCCCGCGCAGTTTCTTCGGGCTCGCCCGCCTCCGTATCGCCGACGCCTGTGCCGGGCGAGCCCCCGGCCGGACTGCCATCCGATCGAGAGCGCATGCGCTGCGATTCCGCATCGCCGTCCCGTGCGGGTCGGTCGCCATGCCCTGGCGCGCCGGGCCGCCCGGCGCTGTCGACTTCCTCGACTGCATCTGATGCTCGGGCTGTCGCCGTGCGAGCCGATTCCGGCATCGGCCGCACAGCTACTTCCTGATCGGCGGCATCGAAATCGACGAGGGCCGCGGCGGCGAGAGTTCCAAGGACTTCGGCATCGGCGACTACAGCTGATTCCCTTTCGCCGTAACCGAATGCGGCACCTCGGCGCACAGTCGGCATGGCGCGGCGGATGCCCCGCCGCAGCCGGCGCAGGGTGATCTGGTCGGCGCCGCCGAGCGGTCCGGCGAGCAGGTCGAGAGCATCTTCGGCGGAGAAGATCGCGACCGAGGACGCGCCGGGACGGTCGGCGGCCAGCAACGCCCGCAAGGCCAGCAGCATCCAGGCGGCGCCGCGCCGCCGCGCCAGGGGCGCGTCCAGCGTGGGCTGACGCACCGGCACTCCGGCGGCCAGCAGCGCCCGGCGCAGCGGCGCCAGCGAGAGCGGCACCGAGCGCACGATGACGGCCATACGTGACCACGGCACGCCGCCGGTCAGGTGGGCGCGGCGCAGGTGGTCGGCGATGAGGGCGGCCTCCTTGGCAGGGGTGGCCAGGACCCGGACGCGGACCGCGCCGCTCTCGCCGGGAGCGGCGGGCCCGGGGGCCACGCGATGCGGTGCGCTGCCGGGCAGTGCGGCGGCGATCCGGTCGGTGACCAAGCGGATTCCGGGTGCGCTTCGATGGTTCTCGCGCAGCACGATCCTGCGCTCCTCGGGGGCGCCCGGGTCGGCGGCGAAGCGGGTGTCGGCACCGCGGAAGGTGAACACCGCCTGATCCGGGTCGCCCGTGACCACGACGGTGTGCGCGGCGGCGCCGACGACGCGCACCAGCAGCGCGGCCTGAGGATCCAGGTGCTGGGCGTCGTCGACGAACAGATAGCGCAGCCGGGCGCGTTCGTCGGCGAGCAGATCGGCGTCGGTGGCCAGAGCGTCCAGGCAGGCGCCGACGAGTTCGGCGGCGTCGAGCGCGGGCGCCGTCGCCTCCGGTGCCTCCACGCCGACCGACCAGCGCAGCAGCAGCGACTGTTCGTAGCGCTGCAGGAACCGGCCCGCGGCGATCCATTCCTCGCGGTCGTGTTCGCGGCCGATCCGTTCCAGGTCCTCGGGGCCGAGGCCGCGTTCGGTGGCGCGGAGCATGAGGTCGCGCAGCTGCTGGGCGAACCCGTCCAGGCCGAGCGCCGGATGCAGCCGTGGTGGCCACAGATGCCGCGCGCCCGCGGCGATGTCGGCGAGATCGCCGCGCAGCATCTCGCGCAGCACGGCATCCTGCTCGGCACCGGTCAGCAAACGCGGCGGCGGATTGCCGTGGGCGGTCGCATGCCTGCGCAGCACCGCGAAGGCGTAGGAGTGCACGGTGCGCACCAGCGGTTCACGACTGGCTCCCGGCACGCCGCCCGCGGTGGGGCCGCCTTCGGACAGCCGCGCGGTCACGGCGTCGCGCACGGCGGCCGCGGCGTGTTTGGCGTGGGTCAGGACCAGCACCGATTCCGGGTCGGCGCCCGCGGCGATGCGCCCCGCGGCCAGATCGACCAGCAGGGAGGTCTTGCCGGTGCCGGGACCGCCGAGCACCTGCCACGGCTGCCAGCGCGGGCGTGGCGCGGGCGGGCCTGCGACGGCCTCGAGCAGCGGGCGCAGTTCGGCGCCCCAGAGCCTGGCCCCGGGTGGCGTTACTGTCCGGCGAACCAGTCGCACCGCGCTATCCGATCGCACCACGTGGGCTATTGCAACAGACCGGGCCGACACGATCGGCCGGTACGGCCCCGTGGAGTCGGATGCGTCACCACCCGGGGTGACCCGCGGCCGCGCTGCCGACACAATGGTCCCGGTGTCGACTCTTCACCTACACCGCTTCGGTCCCGAGGACGCGCCGGTGCTGCTGGCGTTGCACGGGCTGACCGGACACGGCGCGCGCTGGGCGTCGCTGGCCCGCGAACTGCCCGATGTCCGCATTCTCGCCCCCGATCTACGCGGCCACGGCCGGTCCACGAATCTGCCGCCCTGGGACTTCGAGACCGTGGTGGCCGACTTGGCCGATCTGCTGCGCGGCGAGACCGACGGCCCGGTGGTGGTGACCGGACACTCCTTCGGCGGCGCCACCGCCGTGCACCTGTCCGCCCGGCATCCGGAGCTGGTCCGCGCGCTGGTGCTGCTGGATCCGGCGATCGCGATCGATCCGGCGGCGCTGGCTGACATCGCCCAGCGCAATCTCGACCATCCCGATTACGCCGATCGCGACGAGGCCCGCCGCGACAAGCTCGCCAGCGCCTGGCACGACGTACCCGCAGAACTGCTCGAGATCGAGCTGGACGAGCACCTGAGGCCCGGTCCCGGCGGCCGGGTCGGCTGGCGGCTGAGCCTGCCGGCTGTCACCTCCTACTGGGGACAGCTGGCCCGCCCGTTCGTGCTGCCGCCCGCGGGGCTGCCGACCGTGCTGGTGCAGGCGATGCTCGTGCAGCCGCCGTTCGTCACCCCGGCTTTCCGCTCGGCGCTCGCCGAGCACCTCGGGTCCGCGCTGACGGTCCATGAGTTCGACTGCGACCACATGGTTCCGCTGGCCCGGTCCACGCAGACGGCGGAGCTGATCCGCGGAGTGCTCTGACAATGGCCACCTCCGAGGCGCAGATCGAGCACGTGCGCGCGCTGATCGCGGGCATCCCGCCGGGGCGCGTGGTCACCTACGGCGACCTCGCCGCGGCGGCCGGGCTGTCGACGCCGCGCACGGTCGGCTGGATCATGCGCACCGATTCCGCCGATCTGCCCTGGCATCGGGTGGTCGGCGCGGGCGGCAGGCCGGCGACCGGCAAGTCGGAGCGGCAGGCGCGTCTGCTCGCGGAGGAGGGGGTGCCGTTGCGCGACGGACGCGTCGACATGGCCGCGGCACGGTTCCCGCTTTCCTGAACTCGGCGCCGAGACCGCTCCCCAGGTCTACCGTGGGTTCATGTCCACCCACCTGGCGTGTGTCGTGTTCGACGCGGACCAGCCGCGCGGGCTGGCCGGATTCTGGGCCGAATTGCTCGGTTGGACAGTCCTGTTGGATACGCCGGAGCGCGTGGACGTGGCCGCCTCGGACCCGGCGGGCTGCGATGTCGCACTGAGCTTCCGTCCCGCCACCGCGGCGAAGTCCGGCAAGAACCGGCTCCATCTCGATCTGTGCAGCCGCACCACCGGCCATCAGCGCGAGCAGGTGCGGCGCGCGCTGACATCGGGCGCCCGCCACATCGACCTGGGGCAGGGCGCGGCGCCGTGGACCGTGCTGGCCGATCCGGAGGGCAACGAGTTCTGTGTGCTCGAACCCCGCGAGCAGTATGCGGGCACGGGCACGCTGGCGGCGATCGTGATCGATGCCGTCGACCCCGATCGGCTGTCGGACTTCTGGTCCCGCACCCTGGGCTGGCCGGTGACCCGGCGCGGTCCGGACCTGGTGGGCCTGCGGTCGGCCACCGACCTCGGTTCCTGGCTGGAGTTCGCGCGCAGTCGCGACGCGAGCGACAGGCGCGGCAGGCTGCACCTCGATCTGGAGATCTGGTCGGGCTACGCCGAGGAACTCACGCGTCTGTGCGTCGCGGGTGCGACCCCGGTCGACGGCGGTACCCCGGCGGCAGCCGTACTCGCCGACCCGGAGGCCAACGAATTCCGCCTGCTGCGACCGGCCGCCGACCACCTCGGCGCCTGAGCGGCACCATCGGCACGCCCACTAGCATGCGGTCCATGCCGACCTTCGCGATGCCGTGCCCTGCGATGTCCCCCGAGGCAGCGGTGCCCGCACCGGGTTCCGGCCGATGAGCACCGCCGACGCCATCGTGCTCGCGGGTGGCCGGGCGAGCCGGATGGGCGGCGTGGACAAGCCGGGACTGGTGATCGGCGGGCGTTCCATGCTCGATGCCGCGCTCGCGGCGGTCGCCGGCTGCGCCCGGACGGTGGTGGTCGGCCCGCCGCGGCCGAACCTCGCTCCCCAGATCCGGCAGGTGCGGGAAGCACCGGCGGGGTCGGGGCCGGTCGCCGCGATCGAGGCCGGGCTGGCCGAACTGGGCGGGTCCGGTGCGGCGCTGGTGGCGGTGCTCGCGGCGGACATGCCGTTCCTCACCGCCGAGGCGATCGACGAATTGTGCGAGCGCGCAACGAGGTCGGGGGCGGACGCGGTGTTCGCCGCGGATTCCGACGGGCGTCCGCAGTACCTGGTGGGAGTGTGGCGACGCAGTGCCCTGCGGGCCGCGCTCGACGGGCTCGACTCGGTGGTCAACCAACCGATGAAGGCGATCGTCCCGGCACGGACCGAGATCGTCGAACTGTCCGGGGCCGTGCAGGCGAGCCTCGCCGACTGCGACACCCCCGAGGAGCTCCGCCGGGCCAGGGCGCTCG
>NZ_BAGA01000112.1 GCF_000308595.1 Nocardia higoensis NBRC 100133
CCGCCGGAACACCGATCACCAGCAAGTACGCGGGGACCAGCTACACCAATCCCGGCATGACCATGACGACCAACGTCTCCCTGGTCGGCAATGTCGCGACGTCGTGCTACCCGAACCCGTCCCCGACCCTCACCACCACAACTGTGAGCTGAGCCCGCGCACAGCCGCCACGACATCACGACCGGCATCCGCGCCGGCGGCGTGTGGTGAACATGCCTGGACCGGGTTGCGCCGGCAACCCGGTCCAGGCCCCGCCGCGGGGCCTGGCAACCTCTGATTCCGACAGTGGTTGCGCCGCTTCAGGTTTGGTGTATTTGCACGAATTCTACGATGCACAGTATCGCATCGGTCGCGGTGTCGTACAGTGCATGTCCGACACCGATCACGGTCGCTTCGACGGCCGGAACAGTGCCCGCTTTCGTGATGTTCGTCAGCCGCGGTACAGGCTGTCGGCCAATCGATTGAGAGGAGCCCACATGCCCGCTTCAATCGTCCGGCGGCGATGCCTTCCGCGCCCAGGAAAGACCATGGCACGCCCTCGCGATTCCCCCGTCGCCCTCGCACCGGGTGGCCCCACTGCGGACCGCGGCATTCGCCGAGGCCACCCAACTCCCTGACTCCCCGGACGGAATCGGGCGATCGTCAAGCGGGCACGACCTGATCGGTGACTGCTGCTGAGCGATTTCATCTTCACATGATCGAGGGGAAAGCCTGTGTGTTCGAGAACAAGCGAACCCGCCCGGATCTCGGTCGAGCTCAAAAGGGCCCTGGAGTTCTATCACGGCACCGTCGAGGATCTGATCCGCGAATTGATCAGAGTGCTGGGTGTGAACGAGACAGATCGACGTGCACTGGAGATCGTCCTGCTCGAGGACGAGAAGTCCACGACGCCGGGAATGCTGGCCGAACGCCTCGGTCTCACCGCCGCCGGCGTCACGATCATGCTCAACCGGCTGGAAAAGCAGGGCTACATCGCCCGCTCGCTGCACCCGACCGATCGTCGTCGCGTGATCGTGATGGCCACCGAGCTCGCGACCCATCGTGTACGGGAACTCGTCACCCCCATGATCGTCGAGCGCTACAAGATGTTGCTGAGCTGGTACGACTCCGCCGAACGCGACCTGATCGCGGACTTTCTCACCCGTGCCGGTGAGCTGCAACGAATCCACCGGCAACGGCTGCGCGACGTGGATCCGTACCCGAGGCCCTGAGAGAGACCCCCGACTGCGCGACATCTCGGACACCGACACGGCGTCGACCTCGATACTCATGGTGACCGTCGCCACGACTCCGACAGACGTCGACGGTCACGGCGACAGCCGATCGACGTGGCGCAAGCGCACCAGGCGGGCCGTCGACTCCGGGTCAGGGGTATGAAAAAGCCCCTCACCTGGGCAACAGGTGAGGGGCCTCGAGTGGAGCTGCCGGGAATCGAACCCGGGTCCTCCGCCGCGTCTTCAGGGCTTCTCCGTGTGCAGTTCGCTGTGTCTCTGCTCGGATCTCCCGGTCACGCGAACAAGCCGAGATGACGATCCCAGTCGCTGTTGGATGTCCCGCCCATCTCCGCGACCGAGGCGGACGGTGAGCCCTCTAGCTGATGCCGGCACCGGGACCGAGGGCTTATCCCGGGCCGACAGAGACGCTATCGCTTAGGCAGCGAGAGCGTACTCGCGCTGATGAGAATCGGCGCTTAATTGGTTGCAACGACGCTTACGGTGGTCTCTTGCCTGCACCGACACGCTTCCCCTGAATCAACGTACGCAGTCGAAACCGTTCAGCCCCGCACGTTCCGCACCTTGCGGACTGCCTACTTTAACACCGAGCTCGCGGCGAATCATCCCGATTTCCCGGCCACCGGGGCGGTGTCGAGCATCACACGATGCGGGACCGGCGAACAGGCGCATTCCCCTGCGAATCACAAACCTGTCACGCTGCTTTCCCGGTCCGGCAACCGTTGGGTATCTTCTCGATCGGCCCCGGGAGACAGCCGAGGACCCCGGTGGCAAGAGTAGGAAGTCATAGATGCGTATGTCCGGCGGTCGACGCCCTCTGCTCCGCACCGCCGTTGCCGGGATGATCATCGGGTCGCTGCTGGTCAGCGGGTGTTCCGAGGCCACCGGGCAGGCAGGTCCCGGCGTGACGGGCGAGCCGTGCCCGCAGGCGGTCGACGAGACCAAGGGATGCGTGTATCTGGGGGTGCTCTCGGACCTGGCCGACGGGCCGTTCAGCGCCCTCGGCAAATCCATCGACGACGGCCAGCGAGCGTTCTGGCGGGAGGTCAACGAGTCCGGCGGGATCGGCGGATACGAGATCGATATCACCACCTACGCCAAGAACACCGGTTATGACCCGCAGCGTCATCGCGCGGAGTACGAGCGGATCGAACCGCACGTGCTGGCGCTGGCGATGAGCCTGGGCACCTCGCACACGGTCTCGGTACTGCCGGACATGGAGGCCGACGGCGTGATCACCGGTGCGGGCACATTGTGGTCGGGCTGGCAGTACAGCGCCACCGACCGGAACCTGGTCCTGGACTACGGCTACTCCTACTGCGCGGAGGCGATACTCGGGCTGGACTGGTTCAGCGCCGCGCACTATCTGCCCAGCGGGATCGGCATCGTGGCCTTTCGGGGGCAGTACGGCGGCGACTACGCGGCGGGCGCGATGAAGTGGGCCGCCGCGAACGGCATACCGGTCGCCGCCCGCGTCGACACCGGGCCGAACACCGAGGTCGGCAACCAGGACGCGCCGGTCGCGGCGATCATGGCGGCGCAACCGGATGTGGTGGTGCTGGCCACCGGACCGAGCGAGACGGCGGAAATCGTCGGCAAGCTGGTCACGGCCGGCTATCGGGGCAGATTCCTCGGCTCCACGCCGACCTGGAACCGGGCGTTGCTGCAGTCGGCGGCCGCCGAGCCGATCACCGCGCTCTACAACTACACCTCGCCCTACGACGGCTGGGACGGGACCAGCCAGGGCGCGGCCAAGGCACGCGCCGCCTCACCACAGGAGCCGTCGAACTGGGGGTACAACCTCGGCTGGGCCAGCTCGTATCCGGTGAAGGCGCTGCTCACGCGGGCTTCGGAGGAGGGCACGCTCAACCGGGCGGCGCTGCGGCGGGCGATGATCGGCCTGGTCGCGAGCTCGGAAGGGATGGCGCCGGATCGGGAGTACGGGGTGGACCCGGATCCGAGGAACGAGCGCGCGGTGATCAGCATGCCCGACCCGGCCGCACCGCTGGGTTCGCGCACGGTCGCCGCCTGGTATCAGGGCGCGACGCTGGACCGGGTCACCTTCAACGGCCCGTGCGCGAGATTGTGACGAACCGACGCGTGGGCCGCGGCCCGGCTAGGATTTCATCCCCTTGATGCGGCGGCCGAGCTCGCGGGTGACCTCACGTTCGGCGGTCCGCCTGGCCAGATCCTGGCGCTTGTCGTAATCCTGCTTACCGCGGGCGAGCGCGAGTTCGACCTTCACCTTGCCGTCGGAGAAGTACATCGACAACGGCACCAGCGTCTGGTTGCCCTCCCTGGACTTGCCGACGAGGCGTTCGATCTCACGCTTGTGCAACAGCAGCTTCCGCACCCGGCGCGGTGAATGATTGGTCCAGGTGCCGTGACTGAATTCGGGGATGTGCAGGCCGCGCAGCCACACCTCGCCGTTGTCGACCGTCGCGAAGGCGTCGACCAACGAGGCTTTGCCCTCTCGCAGGCTCTTGACCTCGGTGCCGACCAGCGCGATCCCCGCCTCGTAGGTGTCGAGGATCGTGTAGTTGTGCCGCGCCCGGCGGTTGGTCGCGATGACCTTTCGCCCCTTCTCCTTCATAACGGTCAACTCTAAGTGACGCGGCAACCGGATTATTCCCGCCTCCTGCCCGAGGCGCGGCCGGCGGGCCGCTCAGCCGGGATGGACGATGAAGTAGAGCACGAGCAGACCGGTGAACGCGGTGACCATGAGCACCGTGGTCAGCCGGGGTCTGCCGAGCGGGCGCGCCGGGCGCCTGCGGCCGAGCCACACCGAATCCACGGCGGGATCCGCCGAGCGGGGTCGCGTCGGCTCCGGGGGATCCGCGGCGGGTTCCGGACCCGGCCGTTCGGACTCTTCTTCGCCGGAGGACTCGTCACCGGGAGGCATACCTGCACGGTAGTGCCGTGACCGGAGACACGCGCCCGCAGCGCACCGGGCGTTGTCATTCGGTGATGTCGCGAGGCCGCAAATCGACTCGCTCAGGCCAGTTTCCGGCGGAACTCCTCCGCGGCGGCGCCATTGCCGGGATCAACCGTCACCACGCGTAGTTCGACGCCTCCGGCGTCGAATTCCATGATCATGAAACCGAGTTGATGGAAGGTCTGGAACAACGCGGGGGTGTCGTCGCGCGCGTCGGGCGCCCACGACCCGCCCGTCTTGCTCCCCGCGCCGGACACGATCTGGCGGGTGCCCTTGGAGGCCGTGGTCGGTTCGAGCACCTGCAGGCAGTGATCATGGCCGGACAGGACGAACTGGCACAGGCCGAGTACGTGGTCCTCGAAGAAACGCCGCACGTGCACGCCGTTGAGCGGCTCGACGTCGATGCCCTCGTAGCGGCCGGCGTTGCCGTGCGAGCCGTTGCTCAGATACGGGTGATGGGTGCAGACGATCTTCCAGCGCGCGGGTGATTCGGCCAGCGCCCGGTCGAGCCAGGCGCGCTGCTCGTTCATGTATTCGCCGTCGACGGACCAGTACGGAGACAGGAGCGGCGGAATATAGGCGGCCAGCGGGTTGAGGTCGAGCACGAAGAATTCGACCAGCGGCTCGGGCTCGGGCACCCGCACCGAGTAGTAGCGGCTCGGCATCCACCAGCGCGGCGAGTGCGCGTGGTAGCCGACCTCGAGATCGCCGCGCAGCAGCCAGCCGCCATCGCCGGGGAAGATCGCGCTGTTGTCGTGGTTGCCCAAGGTCATCAGCCATGGGAAGTCCAGGCCGGAGTTGGGTTCCTCGAACTTGCTCTTGAACTGGATGTCGTTGTCGGTGGTCGGGCCTGTTTCGTAGATGTTGTCGCCGAGACCGAGGGCCAGGTCGAAGGGCTCGCGGGCGTGGAATGCCCTGGCCGCGTCGGCGACCGCCCACTGGGTGCGGGTTCCGGTGCCCGCGTCGCCGGTGACCAGCACCCGGAGCGAACCACCGCCGGTGGGCAGGGGGAACTTGGTGACGCCGTCGTCCACCGGCACCGCGTGGGCCGGAGTCAGCCCCAGCAGTCCCGCGCCCGCTGCCAGCGCGCCCGCGCCGGCCAGCAGTTGCCTGCGTCCGATGCCCGGTACGTCACTCATCCACCGACCTCCATCCGTGTGTCCCGGGGCAACCCCGCCACATCCTCGCTGATCTCCGCGCCCGGTGCAGGCCGAAGCCCGCATTCGGGCGGATTCACGCCGCGGCGAGCACCTCGAGCACCTGCTCGCCGTACTTGGCGAGCTTGTTCTCGCCGACGCCGCCGACGCCGCCCAGCTCGGCGAGGCTCGCCGGCTTGCGGGCGGCGATCTCGCGCAGCGTCGTGTCGTGGAAGACGACGTAGGCGGGCACGCCCTGCTCCTTCGCCGTGGCGGCGCGCCATTCGCGCAGCTTCTCGAAGACCGCGACATCGGCCGGCGGCAGGTCGGCGGCGACCGTGCGTCCCTTGGCACCGCGGGGTTGCCGCACCGGCCGCTCGGGTTCACGGCGCAGGCGCACCTGACGACCGCGGAACAGCACTTCCTCGCTGTCCGGCGTCAGGGTGAGCACGCCGTAGTCGCCGCTCACCGCGAGCAGTCCCTGGGCCAGCAGCTGGCGCACCACGCCACGCCACTCGGTGTCGCGCAGGTCCGCGCCGACGCCGAACACCTTCAGCGCGTTGTGCTCGTACTGCTGCACCTTCGGGCTCTGTTTGCCGAGCAGGATGTCGATGACGTGGCCCGCGCCGAAACTCTGCCCGCGTTCGCGCTCCAGGCGCAGTACCGCCGAGAGCAGCTTCTGGGCCGCGACCGTGCCGTCCCAGGACTCGGGCGGGTTCAGGCAGGTGTCGCAGTTGCCGCAGCCGGTGCCGGACTGGCCGAAGTAGGCCAGCAGCTGGGCGCGGCGGCAGTCGACGGTCTCGCACAGCGCGAGCATCGCGTCCAAGTGCAGTTGCAACTGCCTGCGATGGGCCGCGTCGCCCTCGGAGCCGTCGATGAGTTTGCGCTGCTGGACCACGTCGTTGAGGCCGTAGACCATCCAGGCCGTCGAGGGCAGACCGTCGCGGCCCGCGCGGCCGGTCTCCTGGTAGTAGCCCTCCACCGATTTCGGCAGGTCCAAGTGCGCGACGAAGCGCACGTCGGGCTTGTCGATGCCCATGCCGAAGGCGATGGTGGCGACCACGATCAGGCCGTCCTCGCGCAGGAACCGGGACTGGTTGTTCGCGCGGGTGCGGTTGTCCAGGCCCGCATGGTAGGGCACCGCGGCGATGCCGTTCTCGTTGAGGAAGGCCGCGGTCTTCTCCACCGAATTACGTGACAGGCAGTAGACGATGCCCGCGTCGCCGGAGTGCTCGGTGCGGATGAAGTCGAGCAGTTGCCGGTCGGCCCGGTTCTTCGGCTCGATGCGGTACTGGATGTTGGGCCGGTCGAAGCTGGCCACGAAGCGCCGGGCCGACCCGAGGTCGAGGCGGTGGATGATCTCGTCGCGGGTCTTCTCGGTGGCGGTCGCGGTGAGCGCGATGCGCGGCACGTCCGGCCAGCGCTCGTGCAGCACCGACAGCGCCAGGTAGTCGGGGCGGAAGTCGTGACCCCACTGGGCGACGCAGTGCGCCTCGTCGATGGCGAACAGCGCGATCTCGCCGCGCTCGAGCAGCCGGGCGGTGGACTCCAGACGCAGCCGTTCGGGCGCGAGATAGAGCAGGTCGAGTTCGCCGGCGAGGAACTGCGCCTCCACGGTCGCGCGTTCGTCGGGGAACTGGGTGGAATTGAGGAAGCCGGCCCGCACGCCGAGCGCGCTGAGCGCGTCGACCTGGTCCTGCATGAGCGCGATCAGCGGCGAGACGACCACTCCGACTCCGCGGCGGACCAGCGAAGGCACCTGGTAGCACAGCGATTTGCCGCCGCCGGTCGGCATCAGCACCAGGGCGTCGCCGCCGGAGATGACATGCTCGACGATGGCGGCCTGGTCGCCGCGGAAATCGTCGTAGCCGAACACGCGCCGCAGAACCTCTTGTGCCGCACCGATTCCGGGCTGCGACGCGCTCTCGCCGAGTGGCTGATCTTCGGGGTGATCCACGCGGCCCATCCTACGAGCGCCGCCCGACAGCCGCGGCCCGCGCGGGCCCGGATCGCGGCCGATGTGGCGCAGTTGCGCACATGTGGATGGACGGTCTCCTTTGCCTCATTCGCGCACGTAATAGCGCAGCGTCGCATAGGCGGCGATCCCGGCGGCCACCACGCCGATGGGCGCGATGGTCAGCGCGACCACCGCGATGTCGTCGCCGGTGATCCGCGGGAAGACATTGCTGTCGAACAGCGGGCCCAGCGCCCGGTCGATGACCAGCGGACGAGCGATCAGCAGCCCGCAGACGGCCAGCAACGAGCCGACCACAGCGGCCACCACCGCCTCGAGCAGGAACGGTAGCTGGGTATACCAGCGGGTGGCGCCGACGAGGCGCATGATGCCGACTTCCGTGCGCCGGGTGAACGCCGCGATCTGCATCATGTTGGCGATGAGCAGCAGCGCGGCCAGCGCCATCACCACCGCCAAGCCGAACGCCGCGTTGCGCAATCCGTCGAACAGGCGCAGCAGCCGGTCGACGAACTCGCTGTCGTTGGCGACGGTGCGCACGCCCTCGCGGTCGGCGAAGGTCTGGTAGATGTGCTCGTACTGGCCGCCGTCGGTCATCTTCACCCGCATCGAGGCGGGCAGCGGCGTCTCGGAGATGTACTGCACCATCTCCGGCTGGTCCTCGAAGAGCTTCTTGGCCTCCTCCAGGGCGGCGGCGCGGTTGAGGAACTGCACGCTCTCCACGCCGGAGGTGGCCTTCATATCGGCCAGCAGTGAGCTGCACGGCTCGGCCGCGCAGTCCGGGTCGTTGTTCGAGATGTTCTCGTCGAGATAGAAGCGCACCTCGAGGCGGCCGGTGAAGTACGCCTCGGTCTTGTCGGCCATCCGCACCGAGAGCAGGCCGCCGCCGAGCATGGCCAGCGAGACGGCGGTGGTCAGGATCATCGCGATGGTCATGGTCAGGTTGCGGCGCAGACCCGCGCCGACCTCGCCGAACAGGAAACTCGCGCGCATTATCGCCCCACCCCGTAGACGCCGGTCGCGTCGTCGCGCACCAGCCTGCCGTGATCGAGTTCGACCACTCTCTTGCGCATGGCGTCGACGATGTGGTTGTCGTGGGTCGCCATCAGCACCGTGGTGCCGGTGCGGTTGATCCGCTCGAGCAGCATCATGATGTCGCCGCTGGTGTCGGGATCGAGATTGCCGGTCGGCTCGTCGGCGAGCAGGACCAGCGGCCGGTTCACGAACGCGCGGGCGATCGCCACCCGCTGTTGCTCGCCGCCGGAGAGCTCGCCGGGCAGCCGGTCGGCCTTGCCGCCGAGATTGACCATGTCGAGCACCTCGGGCACGGTGCGCTCGATGAACTGGCGGCGCTTGCCGATCACCTCGAGGGCGAAGGCCACGTTCTCCTGCACGGTCTTCTGCTGCAGCAGCCGGAAGTCCTGGAAGACGCAGCCGATGCGCTGACGCAGTTTGGGCACCTTGCGGCCGGGCAGCTTGTCGACCCGGAAGTCGGAGACCTGGATCTCGCCGGAGGTCGGCGCCTCCTCTTTGAGCAGCAGGCGCATGAACGTCGACTTCCCTGAACCGGACGGTCCGATGATGAAGACGAACTCGCCCTTGTCCACATCCACCGTGATGTTGTCCAGCGCGGGTCGCGTCGACGTCTTGTACGACTTGGTGACGTTCCGCATGGTGATCACGGGGAGCCAGTGTAGCCAGCGGGCCGGGTCCGGCCCCGGGCGGTGAGCGCTACTCTCCCGGCGTGGCCGGGGCGGGCTCACTCTGGGTGACGGCGGCGGGCAACAGGCCGCTCAGCGGCAGAACGGTGGTCCCGGCCTGATCCTCCGGCTTGACGAACAGATACAGCACGAAGACGCCGATCCAGGCCAGTGCCAGCATCGCCGTCGATTTGCGGGGCTTGCCCCCGGTCACGATCTCTCTCTTATGAAGCTTCACTCATACCCTCCCGGCGCAATGCCGAGGCCACCCGCACTCGCAGTTCCCGGCTGACCTCGAACTGTTTGCCGGGCAGCGTGCGCGCGACCATGCGAATGTTCATCTTGTCCATGGCAAGGTCTTCGACGCCCATCACGGTGGGCTGGTCGAGCAGCAGCGGTTCCAGTCGCGGATCGGCGTAGGCATCGGCGCCCACCTGGTGCAGGATCTCGTTCACCCGAGTGAGATCCGCACCCGCGGCGACCGGGACGTCGATCGCGGCGCGCGCCCAATCCTTGGACAGATTGGTCACTTTCACGATCTGGCCGTTCGGCACGATGATGACCTCGCCGTCGGGATTGCGCAATGTGGTGATGCGCAGTGTGACGTCTTCGACAGTGCCCTCGGCCATTTCCGACGAACCGGCCACCGAGATGCGGACGACATCCCCGAAGCCGTACTGGCGCTCGGTGATCAGGAAGAACCCGGCCAGAATGTCCTGCACCACGCGCTGGGCGCCGAAACCGAGCGCGGCGCCGAGCACCGCGGCGGGCGCGACCAGGCCGGTCACCTGAAAGCCGAGGCGCTGGAGCACTTCCACCCCGACGAGCACGTAGGCGATGGTGAGGATCAGCCAGGTGAGTACCTGGGCGAGCGCGTGCCGATGCTTGGCGGCCTCGGTGCGCACCAGCGCGTCGCCGCCACGGAATCCGGCGTCGATCTGACTGGTGATCCGGTCGCGCACATAGCTGACGAACCGGCTGAACAACATCGCGCCGAGGATCAGCAGCACGATCTCGAGACCGCTGGAACGCAACCACGCCGTGGTGCTCTCGCCCAGCGCGAGCGACGTCACAGAACCCATCGCCGAGCCGCTTCACCCTCCGTTACCAACACGCCAGACAGGCTACCCTCGCGCGCACCCCACCGGTACGCGCGACGACATCCCGAACTCGTCCCGGGGCCGAAACCCCGGGTGGCGCAGATCAATTCGGCTGCGCCTCGCGCATGCGCCAGCGGATTCCCGACTCGATGAAGCCGTCGATGTCGCCGTCGAGAACGGCACTGGGATTGTTGACCTCGTAGTTGGTGCGCAGGTCCTTGACCATCTGGTACGGATGCAGCACGTAGGAGCGCATCTGGTTGCCCCAGGACGCGCCCTCGTTGGTCTTGAGCGCGTCCATCTGGGCGCGCTCCTCCTGGCGCTTGCGCTCGAGCAGCTTGGCCTGCAGGACGCGCATGGCCGAGATCTTGTTCTGCAGCTGCGACTTCTCGTTCTGACAGGTCACCACGATGCCGGTCGGGATATGGGTGAGGCGCACCGCGGAGTCGGTGGTGTTGACCGACTGACCACCGGGACCAGAGGACCGGTAGACGTCCACGCGGACCTCGGTGTCGGGGATCTCGATGTGGTCGGTGGTCTCGACCACCGGCAGCACCTCGACCTCGGCGAAGGAGGTCTGGCGGCGGCCCTGGTTGTCGAAGGGGCTGATGCGCACCAGCCGGTGCGTGCCCATCTCCACCGACAGGGTGCCGTACGCGTAGGGGGTCTTGACGGCGAAGGTGGCGCTCTTGATGCCCGCTTCCTCGGCGTAGGACGTGTCGTAGATCTCCACCGGGTAGCCGTGCCGGTCGGCCCAGCGCACGTACATGCGCATCAGCTTCTCCGCCCAGTCGGCGGCGTCGACGCCACCGGCGCCGGAGCGGATGTTGACCAGCGCCTCACGCTTGTCGTACTCGCCCGACAGCAGCGTGCGCACCTCCATCGCCTCCACGTCGGTGCGCAGGGCGGCGCGTTCGGCGTCGGCGTCGGCGAGCGCGGTGACCCTGGCCTCGCCCTCTTCCTCCTCGGCCAGCTCGTAGAGCACCGGCAGGTCTTCCAGGCGTGAGCGCAGCTCCTCGACGCGGCGCAGTTCGCCCTGGGCGTGGGAGAGCTCGCTGGTCACCTGCTGGGCATGGTCCTGGTCGTTCCACAGGTCCGGATCGGCGGCCTGGTGTTCGAGCTCGTCGATGCGGCGGCGCAGTTCCTCGATGTCGAGGACCGACTCGACCGTCTTGAGGGTGGCGTCGAGTTCGGCGATATCGGCGGAGACGTCAGGATGCACGATCTGTAAGGCTACCGGTCCCGCTCCGAGCAGCCTCAACCGCTCACAGCGGGGAGCCCGCGGGTGCTCACTCGGAGACCACGCGCAGGCCGCCGGGACGACGGCCCGCGAGTCTGTCCAGGGCGGTCGCGCTCGCCTCGTCGGCGGGCAGGTGCACGATCAGGCGCTGTGCGTCGTCGGCGGACAGGTCCAGCGTCTCGTAGGCCAATCGCACCGGGCCGATATCCGGGTGATCCATCCTGGTGATGCCGGAGGCGGCGGGCAGACTCGGCACGGTGTCCACCCGCCGGGTGAATTCCGCGCCCGCCACCACGGTCAGCTGCTCGGCCAGCCGGTCGACAGCCGGATCGGCACGGAACGGACCTTCCTTCAGGGTCGCCACCCAGTGGTCGGCGACCTCCGGCCAGTCGGGGTAGAGCGCACGCGCCCGCGCGTCGGCGAAGACGTACCAGGCGAGGTGACCGCCGTTGTCCTCGTCGAACAGCCCGCTCGGCGCCATCAGGCGCCGGTAGCCGTCGGTGCAGGCCAGTACCTCGCCGGTCCGGTCGAACAGGGCCGCCGGGGCCGGGTCGAGGTGATCGAGCACCGATCGCACGGCCGGCCGGACCGTTTTCGGCATGGGCGCCGAGCCCATACAGGCGAACCCCGGATCCGCGGCCTTCGTGAGGCGGTACAGGTGCACCCGTTCGCTCGGGGTGAGCAGCAACGCGTCGGCCAGCGCGGCCAGGATCTCGGGCGAGGGCCTGCGGTCGCGTCCCTGTTCGAGCCGGGTGAGGTACTCCACGCTGACCCCGGCCAGCAAGGCCAGCTCCGAACGCCGCAGTCCCGGAGCGCGCCTGCGCGGCCCCGCGGGCAGTCCGACGCAGGCGGGCGTGACCGTGTCCCGGCGGGAGCGCAGGAACAGACCCAACTCGTTGTCGCTCACCTGTCGAACCTACAAGCGCGCACAGCGCGAATGGTGGCCCTCTCGCTACCACCCTGACCGCGGTCTGCTCATCGGCCGCCGGTGACCGGCACGCTCGTTGTCGGCGGGCAGCCCTGGAGCACGAAGCCCGCCGGACCAACGAGAAGGAGATCCGACATGAGGCTCGCGGTGATCATCGGCAGTGTCCGGGAGGGACGTTTCGGCCCGACGGTGGCGGCCTGGTTCGCCGAGCGGGCGCGCGCCGACGGCCGCTTCGAGGTCGACGTCATCGACCTGGCCGAGATGGAGCTGCCGCACGCGCTACCCGCCGTATCGCCCGCGCTGGACCCGAACCCGCCGCGACCGGAGGGCATGCGCGCACTGACCGACCGGCTGACCGCCGCGGACGCGTTCGTCATCGTCACGCCGGACTACAACCGCAGCTACCCGGCCGCGCTCAAGTCCGCGATCGACTGGCACTTCACGCAGTGGGACGCCAAGGCGATCGGGTTCGTCGGCTACAGCGGCGCGACCGGCGGGCTGCCCGCCATCGAGCACCTGCGCGCGGTGTTCAGCGAGCTCAACGCCCATACGGTGCGCGACTACGTGACATTTCCGCGCTACTACCTGCTCTTCGACGACACAGGCGCGCTGCACGAACCCGAGGGGCCCGCGGCCGCGGCTTCGGGGATGCTCGACCAATTGCACTGGTGGGCGGGCGCATTGGTGGCCGCCAGGGCCGATTCGGTCGCGGGAGCGGTCGGTGCCTAGGTTCGGGCGCCCGAGTCGGCGGCCGCGGGGGCGAGTCGGAGACCGGCGTGGCCGGGGCGGCCGATAGGCTCAGTGACCGTGGCTACTCACTCCTCCGATCTCGCACTCGCGTTGCGGCTCGCCGACGAGGCCGACGCCATCACCACGGCGCGCTTCGGGGCGCTCGATCTGAAGGTGGACGCGAAGCCGGATCTGACACCGGTCTCGGACGCGGATCTGGCCGTCGAGGAGTCGATCCGGCGGTTGCTCTCGCATGCCCGGCCCGACGACGCGGTGCTCGGTGAGGAATTCGGCGGGGAGGCGGATTTCTCGGGCAGGCAGTGGGTGATCGACCCGATCGACGGCACCAAGAACTTCGTGCGCGGAGTGCCGGTGTGGGCCAGCCTGATCGCGCTGCTGTCCGACGGCGTTCCGGTGGTCGGCGTGGTGAGCGCACCCGCGCTGGCCCGGCGCTGGTGGGCGGCGAGCGGGTCGGGGGCGTGGACGAGTTTCCATCCGGGGGCGCCCAAGCCGATCACGGTGTCGCGGGTGGGCGAGCTGGCCTCGGCGAGCCTGGCGTTCTCCAGCCTGTCCGGCTGGCGCGATCGTGGCCTGCGCGAGAAGTTCGTCGACCTCACCGACGAGGTGTGGCGGGTGCGCGGCTACGGCGATTTCTTCAATTACTGCCTGCTGGCCGAGGGCGCGGTCGACATCGCGACCGAGCCGGAGGTCTCGCTGTGGGATCTGGCGGCGCTGGACATCCTGGTGCGCGAGGCGGGCGGGCGGTTCACCTCGCTGGCCGGAGTCGACGGCCCGCACGGTGGTGACGCGATCGCCACCAACGGGCTGCTGCACGACGAGACCCTGGCTCGCTTGCGGCAGGGCTGACCCGCCGCCCTACTGCTGGCGGGTTCGGTAGCTGCCATCGGCCACGAATTCGCGTCGCCGCCGACCCACGCGCCCGTGGATACCTATCGCCGGGCCCGAGGCGAGCTGCCCTCATCCGACAGCTCGCCCGGCACCCGGCACACCGGCCGCAATCCGCGACGGTGTTGGTACCCGAGGGTCGCTGCGCCGACCCGGGGCGGAAACGGCAGGAACTCAGCCCGCCGACCCGGTGGGCAGACCCGAGCCGGAGGCGGAGCCGGACCCACCGGAACCCGAGGACGAACCGGAGCCGCCGGAGCCCGAGGACGAACCGGACGGCGGGAACTGGACCTCGCCCGAACCGAAGTCGCCGCCGACACCGCCTTCGCCGGAACCCAGATCGAAGATCGGCCCACCCGAGCCGAAGTCGACCTGGGGCCCGCCGGGATCGAGATCCACCTCGATCGGCACCAGCGGCAGGCCGGGCGCCGCATGCGCGGGGGCGCACACGAGCCCGGCCGCGAGCGCCAGACCCGCCACCACCGCTATTCGTCTTCCTGCCGATACCACAACAGTTTTCATGGACAAGACCTCCGTTCCAGGGGGACGATTCGGCCACGGTAACGGAACCGGGAAGATTCTGAAGCGTCTTTGTTTCAGAAAGACCGCACGGGTTCCGCACCGAGGTGGCGGCAGGCGACTCGACGCGGTTCTTACTCTGGAGTAAGGTTGCTATTACTCAGGAGTAAGAACGACCGATCCTGACCTCACCCCACCCCAGCAGAAAACAGGTGATGATGAGCACCCGAGACAGCGCGACGAAGCGACGTCCCGCGAACGGACGCAGCGACGACTCCGCCGTCGGCCTGAACCAGCCCAAGCGGGACTGGATGGGCACGGCGATGCGGGTCATGACGACGATCACCGGCTCCGATCTCGTCGAGAAATACAACCTGCGCAAGCCGATCGAGCGCGTCACCTACGAGAGCACCAAGAGCGGCTTCCGCACCCTCGGCGCGGCCACCAGAGCGTTCAAGAAGGTCTCGGGCAACGGCGCGCCGAAGCGGCTGCCCGACAACGAGACCAAGAACAAGGACTTCTTCGACCTCACCCCGACCGAGGATCAGCAGATGATCGTCGAGACGGTGAAGGACTTCGCCGCCGAGATCATCCGCCCGGCCGCCGCCGAGGCCGACGCCGCGACCAAGGCGCCCGCGGATCTGGTGGCCCGCGCGGCCGAACTCGGCATCACGGTCATCAATGTGCCCGAGGAACTCGACGGCGTGGCCACCGAGCGCGGCGCGGTCACCAACGCGCTGGTCGCCGAGGCGCTCGCCCACGGCGACATGGGCCTGGCACTGCCGATCCTGGCGCCCAGCGGCGTCGCCGTCGCGCTCTCGCAATGGGGCACCGACGCCCAGCAGCGCACCTACCTGCCTGCCTTCGCCGGCGATAACGTGCCGCAGGCCTCGGTGGTCATCGCCGAGCCGCGCCCGCTGTTCGATCCGTTCGCGCTGCAGACCAAGGCCACCCGCTCCCCCAGCGGCTACCGCCTCAACGGCGTCAAGAGCCTGGTGCCCGCGGCCGCCGACGCCGAACTGTTCCTGATCGCCGCCGAACTCGACGGCCGTCCGGCGCTGTTCATCGTCGAGTCCGACGCCCAGGGCCTGGTGGTGGAGGCCGACCCGAGCATGGGCCTGCGCGCCGCCGGTCTCGGCAGGCTGATCCTGGAGGATGTCGCGGTGTCCGCCGAGGCCGTGCTGGGCGACGCCGATCCGATCGCGCGCGCCGAGGAGTACGCCGACGCGGTGCGGCTGGCCCGCCTCGGCTGGGCCTCGCTGGCGGTCGGCACGAGCCAGGCCGTGCTGGATTACGTGATCCCCTACGTCAACGAGCGCGAGGCGTTCGGCGAGCCGATCTCGCACCGGCAGGCCGTGGCCTTCATGGTCGCCGACATCGCCATCGAACTCGACGGCCTGCGCCTGGTCACGCTGCGCGGCGCCGCCCGCGCCGAGCAGGGCCGTTCCTTCGGCCGCGAGGCCGCCCTGGCGCGCAAGCTGGCCACCGACAAGGGCATGAAGATCGGCCTGGACGGCGTGCAGCTGCTGGGCGGGCACGGCTTCACCAAGGAGCACCCGGTCGAGCGCTGGTACCGCGATCTGCGGGCCATCGGCGTCGCCGAGGGCGTCGTTCTCATCTGACCGGCTCGATCAGTTCTTCCAGGAGACCCTCCCCATGATCAACCTCGAACTCCCCAAGAAGCTGCGGGCCAGCGCCAACCAGGCGCACCAGGTGGCCGCGCACATCTTCCGCCCCATCTCGCGCAAGTACGACCTGGCCGAGCACGAGTACCCCAAGGAACTCGACACCATGGCCGCCATGGTCGAGGGCCTGTCGGACTCCGGCACGCAGAAGATCAGCGGCGCCACCGGCGGCCGCGCCGACTCCTCGGGCAAGGGCGGAAACAACAACGGCGGCAATATGTCCGCGCTGCTCAACGCCCTGGAGACATCCTGGGGCGATGTCGGTCTGATGCTCTCGATCCCCTACCAGGGCCTGGGCAACGCGGCCATCGCGGCGGTGTCCACCGACGAGCAGCTGCAGCGCTTCGGCAAGGTGTGGGCCGCGATGGCGATCACCGAGCCGTCCTTCGGCTCGGACTCCGCGGCCGTGAGCACCACCGCCGTGCGCGACGGCGACGAATGGGTTCTCAACGGCGAGAAGATCTTCGTGACCGCCGGCCAGCGCGCCACCCACATCGTCGTCTGGGCCACCGTGGACAAGAGCAAGGGCCGCGCGGCGATCAAGTCCTTCGTCGTCCCCCGTGACGCGCCCGGCCTGTCGGTGGCCCGCCTCGAGCACAAGCTCGGCATCCGCGCCTCCGACACCGCGGTGCTGTTGCTGCAGGACTGCCGGATTCCGGCCGACAACATCCTCGGCAGCCCGGAAGTCAATGTGGAGAAGGGCTTCGCGGGGGTCATGCAGACCTTCGACAACACCCGTCCGCTGGTGGCCGCGATGGCCATCGGCGTGGCCCGTGCCGCGCTCGAGGAACTGCGTCGCCTGCTCGAGGGGGCGGGCGTCGAGGTCTCCTACGACACCCCGGCGATGAACCAGCACGCCGCTGCCGCCGAGTTCCTGCGGATGGAGGCCGATTACGAGGCCGCCTACCTGCTCGCGCTGCGCGCGGCGTGGATGGCCGACAACAAGAAGCCGAACTCGCTGGAAGCCTCCATGTCGAAGGCCAAGGCGGGCCGCACCGGCACCGATGTGACCCTCAAGGCCGTCGAACTGGCGGGCACGCTCGGCTACTCGGAGAACCTGTTGCTGGAGAAGTGGGGCCGCGACTCGAAGATTTTGGACATCTTCGAGGGCACCCAGCAGATCCAGCAGCTGATCGTCGCCCGCCGGGTGCTCGGCAAGACGAGCGCCGAGCTGAAGTAACCGGGAAAGCCTTACCGGAACCGGTGCGGGTCGCCTCCTCGACCCGCGCCGGTTTTCGCGTTTTCGGCGCGGTGGAACCGGACTCGCGCGCCGGGCGGGGGCGTGTTCGCCGGAAACGGGGAAGAGATCGGTTAATGTCGAAAAGGTCCGCATCACGGTTTCACACCGGCGCACAGCGCGGTTTACCGGCGTATCGGACGAGGTAATTCGGTTTCGTAAGTTGTCCTATGTAACGACTCGACCAGACAGACGACTCAGCTCGACCAACGATTCGCGCGAGGAGACCGGTTTATGCGTCGACCGAAGTTCACCCGAATTCTCACCGCCGCCGTCGCCACGACGGCGATGCTCGGAGCGGTTTTCGCCGGTCCTGTAGCCGCCGAAGAGAATCCGGTTCCCATGCCGGACAATTCGGCTGCTACATCCTTCGACATGAGCGACGCGCTGCGGCAACTGCGCTCGGCGGCCGCGGGCGACCCCGCCGCGGAGGCGGCGGTCGAGCGCCTGCTGGCCGCTCGGCCACAGGTGCCCGGCGCCGCCGAGGTCGCCCTGCCCGCTCAGGTCTTCCAGATCCCGGCGAACTCCGACATCGGGCGCAACGGCGCCGCTCCGGGCATGCACGGCTCGGGGATCGCCCTGGGTATCAACGGCTTCCAGTTCGGCTACTTCGGCGGCCCCGGAACGATCGCGCCCAACCAGGACGGAGCCAAGCTCGAGGTGGTCTGGCTGAATCTGTCGAACGGGCGCAGCGGCACCGAGGCGCTCGTCGAGCACCAGGACATCCCGG
Source organism: Nocardia higoensis NBRC 100133 (assembly GCF_000308595.1). Taxonomy (GTDB): domain Bacteria; phylum Actinomycetota; class Actinomycetes; order Mycobacteriales; family Mycobacteriaceae; genus Nocardia; species Nocardia higoensis. Next base: position 18,050 of record NZ_BAGA01000112.1, read on the forward strand.
TCGACACCACCATCCGCACCCGGCCGATCGATCCCGGCCCCGGCCTGATCGTGGCCGCCGTCTACGGCACCCTCTGGCACCGCTGGTCCGTCCCGGTCGACGAGGCGCACCCCGACGGTTTCCACTACCAGCGGGCAACCATCGATTTCCCCTCACTGGGCGCAATCTACAACTGAGAGTCGATCGAATTCGGCCGTCTGCCGCTGGCAGGCGGCCGGATTCGGTTCGATACGCCGGCCGGATGCGCGATGAACCATTTGGTCCATTCGACTTACCGAAAGGTAACTTACGGAGAGACTGCGCCCGCTTTGTCGGCTTTGTGTGTGACCGACCACACCATCTACTGCTACGGTAGCCGCACATGCCGTTCGAAATCGCTAGGCAACGTGGCCGACGCGACGGTTCAGTGGAGGTATAAGTGGTGAACCTGGCGCATGCGCTGGAAACCATCAAGGCTGTGCGATTGCTGAGTTCGCGCGGAATCGCCGATCTCACCAATCCGAAGGAAACGGTGCAGAACCTCCGGGAAGTCCGTGAGATGGGCCCGCAGGCAGCCGCTGTCCGCCATTCCGCCCGCATCGCCCCGGATCGTCCGGCCCTGGTCGACGAGCGCGGCGAGCTGAGCTATCGCGAACTCGACGACCAGTCCACCGCCGTGGCGCGTGGCCTGCAGGCGGCGGGCATCACCGAGGGCACGGTCCTGGCCGTGCTCGCCCGCGACCACCGCGGCCTGCTCATCTCGAAGATCGCCGCGGGCAAGCTGGGCGCCCGCATCGCGCTCATGAACACCGGCTTCGCCAAGCCGCAGTTCGCCGAAGTCTGTGTGCGCGAGAAGGTTCAGGCGGTCTTACACGACAGCGAGTTCCTCGGTCTGCTCGACGCGCTGCCGCCGGAGCTGCCCCGCTACCTGACCTGGGTCGACGAGGGCACCGAGATTCCCGCGGGCACCAGGACATTCGACGAGCTGATCGCGGAGAACTCCACCGAGGAGCTGCCGCCGCCGAGCAAGCCCGGCGGCTTCATCATCCTCACCAGCGGCACCACCGGCCTGCCCAAAGGCGCGCCGCGCACCAAGGTCTCGCCGTTCGCCACGGCGCAGTTCCTCGACCGGATGCCGTTCCAGAAGTTCGACACGATGGTGATCGTCTCGCCGATCTTCCACAGCACCGGCCTGGGCACCTGGCTCATCGGCTCGATCCTGGCCAACAAGATCGTCGTGCGTCGCCGCTTCGACGCCGAGGCCACGCTGAAGATGGTCGCCGAGCACAAGGCCGACATCCTGGTGGCCGTGCCCACCATGCTGCATCGCATGGTGGAGCTGCCCAAGGAGGTGCACGACAAGTACGACACCTCCTCACTGAAGGCCATCATCCTCGCCGGCTCCGCGCTCTCGCCCGAGCTGTCGATCCGCGCGGCCGAGGTGTTCGGCCCCGTGGTCCACAACCTGTACGGCTCCACCGAGGTCGCCATCGCCACCGTCGCCAAGCCGGACGAGCTGGCCATCGCGCCCGGCACGGTCGGCCGCCCGCCGGTCACCTGCGATGTGCGGCTCTACGACGAGAACGATCAGCGGATCCACGGCAAGAACGTCACCGGCCGGATCTTCGTCCGCAGCGGCGCGCCGTTCGAGGGTTACACCGACGGCAGGCACAAGCAGATCATCGACGGCTACATGTCCACCGGCGACATGGGGCACTTCCAGGACCAGGGCCTGCTGATGGTCGACGGCCGCGACGACGACATGATCGTCTCCGGCGGCGAGAACGTCTACCCGCAGGAGGTCGAGAACCTGCTGCTCGAGCGCGACGACGTGTTCGACGCGGCGGTGGTCGGCGTCGACGATGTGGAGTTCGGCAAGCGCCTGCGCGCGTTCATCGTGCCGGAGCCCGACAAGCCGCAGCCCGATCCCGAAGAGATCAAGGCCTACATCAAGAGCAACCTCGCCCGCTACAAGGTGCCGCGCGACGTGGTCTTCCTCGACGATCTGCCGCGCAACACCACCGGCAAGCTGCTGCGCCGGGTGCTGGTCGAGTACGACATCAACGCCTGATCCCTGACCTCGGCTCGCCCGAGCAGGCAATTCCGAGACGAGCGGAGCGTGGAGAGCAGGGCGCTCCGCTCGTTCGTTCCCAGGGTACTTCGGAATAAGAATCCGGCTGGTCAGAGGGGTCGGGCACCGGCAGGCCGGTCGGCTATCATCAGCCGGTGCACAGGACCGTCCACCCGTCGGCCGCGGGGCGTCGTGACGCCCTCGCGCGGCTGCGCGGTGGATCGGCGGGCGCGGTCTCGGGCGCGATGTCCATCGCCGCGCACGGCTGGGCCGCGGGGACCGCCGCTCCCGGTGGTTCCACGCTGACCCTGCTCGCGGGCGCGTCGGCCGTCGTCGGCGCGTTGGTCGCCGGGATCGGACCGCTGCGCGACACCACCTCGGGACTGGTCGCCGCGCTGATCGCGGGCCAGCTGCTCGGCCATGTCACTCTCGGCTTCGGCTCGGAGCATCCGCAACACGGCGTCGCCATCCCGAGCCGGGAGATGCTGGCCGCTCACATCGTCGCGGCCGTGTTCGCCGCGGTGGTGATCCGCGGCGCGGAGGCGGCCTATCGCATCGCCACCGCGGTGCTGGCCAGGGCGCTGCCGCTGCGCCACCCCTCGTTCTTCTTCGAACCCGCGCCGCTGCGCACCCGGTATCGCGATCGCGTCGTGCTGCGCGTGTTCGCGGCGCGGTCACTGCGCACCCGAGCCCCGCCGCGCCCGGTCTTCGCCTGATTTCCCCCTCACCCGGTGCGCCCGTCTCGGCGCGCCCGTTCGTCGCACGCTGTCCTCGGTCGATCATTCGAGGCCGGCGGTTTGCGGATCGCCCACCGCGGCGTCGCTGTCACGCTCTCGATGTCCACGCTCGTGTTCTCGAATCGCGGGTTCGACCGTGATGTTCGCTGTCGGCGGGCCGGGCACCACCGCGCGCCGAGGGCTCGGCAGCGGCCCGAACGGCACCCGCCGTCCGCGCGCACCACAGCTGTATCGGTGCACCGGAGGTGTCCGCGCACCAGCGAGGCGATACCGGGTGACCCTCTCATCGGAACGAGAAGACTGTGAGCACAACAGAACCGCTGGCGTCGGCCGACGGCCTCACCTCCCCGGACACCACCTCTCCGGACCCGACATCGACAGGGCCGCGCGCCGCCGCGCCCGCGTCGACCACCACGGCGGCGCGCGGCGGGCTACAAGCGCTGGCCATGCGACTGCACTTCTACGCCGGCGTCTTCGTGGCGCCGTTCATCCTGATCGCGGCGGTCACCGGCGCGCTCTACGCGATCTCACCCACCCTCGAACAGTTCGTCTCCCGTGATCTGCTGACCGTCGAGGCGAGCGGCGCCGCGCGACCGCTCGCCGAGCAGGTCGACGCCGCCACCGCCGTGCGCCCCGATCTGACGCTGGTGGCGGTCTCCCCCGCCCCCGGCGCCACCGACACCACCCGGGTGCTCTTCGCCGACCCGACACTCGGCGAGTCCGAGCGACGGGCGGTGTTCGTCGACCCCTACACGGCCGCACCCGTCGGCGAGTCGGTCGTATACGGCAGTTCGGGCGCGCTGCCCCTGCGCACCTGGATCGACCGCTTGCACCGCGATCTGCACCTGGGCGAGCCCGGCAGGCTCTACAGCGAACTGGCCGCGTCCTGGCTGTGGATCGTGGCCCTGGCCGGTCTGGTGCTGTGGTGGCGGCGAGTCCGTTCCCGGCGGTCGAGGAACTCCGCGGCCTGGCTGCTGGCACCGGACCGCGGCAGGGCCGGGCGGTTGCGCGCCCTGAACTGGCACGGCGCCGTCGGCATGTGGATCCTGCCGCTCGTAGCGCTGCTGTCGGTGACCGGAATGACCTGGTCGGCCTATGCCGGAGCCAATATCGCCGACCTGCGCACCCAGCTCAGCTGGACCACGCCCGCGGTGAGCACCAGCCTGGACCAGGCGGCCGCGCCCGCGCCCGATCACGGCGGCGACCACCAGCATCACGGTGGCGGGCACACGGTCGCCGGTCCGGCTGAATCCGCCTCTCGCGCAACGGAAATCGAGCGCGCCTACGCGGCCACCCGGGCAGCGGGCATCACGCAGGCGGTCGAGATCGCCGTGCCCGCCGAAGCCGGGAAGGCCTATGCCGTGAAGGAACGGCGGTTGCCGGGGATCTACACGGTGAACGCGGTCGCGGTGGACGGGCGCACGGGCGCGATCACCGATCGCCTGGACTACGCGGACTGGCCACTGATGGCCAAGCTGACCAACTGGGGCATCCAGTTCCACATGGGGCTGATGTTCGGCCTGGCCAATCAGTTGCTGCTGCTCGCCGCGATGATCGGCCTGATCGTGGTGATCGTGCTCGGCTACCGGATGTGGTGGCAGCGCAGGCCGACGCGGGGCGCGATCCGCCGCCCGGTGGGCCGGGCACCGCGCCGCGGCGTGCTGCGCGGCAGTTCCCCGTGGCTGGTGCTGCCGTTGCTCGGCGTGGCCGTCGTCGTCGGCTGGTTCGTGCCGCTGGTCGGGCTGAGCCTGCTCGGGTTCCTGCTGATCGACACCCTTGTCGGCCTGCGGAAACGCCTCGGCGCCGCGTCGTCCTGACGTATCCGCGCCCGTCACCCCGGTGCCCCAGGGCACCGGGGTTTGTCGTCTGCGGGTCCGGGTAAGTCGGGGCCACGCAGCTCAGCAGCGCTCCGCACGAAAGGCACCGTCATGGCAACGTTCGATTCCACCACCAGGACGAATCAGTGGTCGCCGGTCCGTATCGCCGCATTCGTCGTCGGCGCGGTGTTCCTGCTGGTCGGCATTCTCGGGTTCATCCCGGGTATCACGACGAACTACGACACCCTGGAATGGGCGGGACATCACTCCGAGGCGCAGTTGCTCGGCTTGTTCGATGTCTCGATCCTGCACAATCTGGTCCATCTCGCCTTCGGTGTCGCGGGCCTGCTGGCCGCACGCGCGGCGAGCACGGCTACGGGTTACCTGATCGTCGGCGGCATCATCTACCTGGCGTTGTGGCTCTACGGGCTGGTGATCGATCAGGACAGCTCGGCCAATTTCATCCCCGTCAACACCGCGGACAACTGGCTGCACTTCGTTCTCGGCGCGGGCATGGTCGCCCTGGGCGCCCTGCTGCCGAGGTGGGTCCGTGGTCGCAGCCACACGGGTTTGCTGGCCTGAACCGCTCCACCCGTCTCGTTTACCCGGTCGGACCTCGGGTAGCCGACCCGATGAACCGCAATCGAGGAAAGGGGTTCGCATGAGCACGATGGCCGCCACCGTGGACGTCGACGTTCCTGTCCGCACCGCTTACAACCAGTGGACGCAGTTCGAGTCCTTCCCACAGTTCATGGAGGGCGTGGAGAACGTTCGCCAACTCGACGACCGGCACACCCACTGGCGGATCCATGTCGGGCCGTCGGCACGCGAGTTCGATGCCACCATCACCGAACAGCATCCCGACGAGCGCGTGGCGTGGAAGTCCGACTCCGGGCCCAACCACGCGGGTGTCATCACCTTCCACCGACTCGACGACACCCACACCAGGGTGACCGCGCAGATGGATGTCGACCCGGAGGGCTTCGTGGAGAACGCCGCCGACAGGCTCGGCGTGCTGAAGCACCGGGTGAGCGCGGACATGAAGCGCTTCAAGGAGTTCATCGAGAGCCAGGGGTACGAGACCGGCGGCTGGCGCGGTGACATCCCGCGCCCGGACGCGTAGATCCGGCCCTGGACTCCGGCACGGGGTCGGGACCTGCCGAAGCCGCGGCCCGGGCGCCGCGGCTTCGGCATGTGACCACCCGGGCAGCTCACGAGGCCGATCGGGCGCCCGGCGCCGGAACCACCGTGAACGTCCGAGGTCTCGGCTGTCCAGCCGTCGCCAGGCGTTGTCCGACCGCGAGGGCGACGGCGGCCGAGCGCGCGCGATCCACGAGAGCGATTGCGCTGCCGCCGAATCCGCCGCCCACCATTCTGGCGCCGTGGGCGCCCGCCGCCAGCGCGGCGTCCACCGCCTCGTCCAGGGCCGGGGTGGATACCTCGAAATCGTCGCGTAGCGATCTGTGTCCCGCGGTGAGGACCGGCCCGATGACACGGGGATCGACTCCCGCGCGCAAGCTGTCGGCGACCGCGAGCACCCGCGCGTTCTCGGTGACCACATGCCGCGCGCGACGCCGCAGCACCGGGTCGTCGATCCGGTTCACATCGCCGGGATCGGCCACATCCCGCAGCGCGCGCACCCCCAATTCCCCCGCAGCGGCTTCGCATTCGGCCCGCCGCCGCGCGTAGCCGCCGCCCGCGTGCGTATGCGGCTCGCCGGTGTCCACCACCAGCAACTCCAGTCCCGCGGCCGCCAAGTCGAAAGGAATCTGCTGGTAACCGTCCCGGCCGTGCGCGCCCGCGGCGGTGAACCGGCGGACGTCCAGCAACAGCGCGTGCCCGGCCGTGCACAGCAGTGCCGCCGACTGGTCGAGCACCCCGGTAGGCGCCCCCGCGTAGTCGTTCTCGGCCGCCACCGCGATCCCGATCAACGCCCGCACGTCGAGCCCGGGGGCGCAGAGATCCCGTATCGCCTGTGCGACAGCGCAGGTCAGCGCCGCCGAACTCGACAGGCCCGCGCCGATCGGCACCGCACCGTCGATCTCGATCTCGATGCCGGGCACCGCATGCCCGCGGGCACGGAATTCGCCGATCACCCCGACGACGTAGCGCGCCCAGGCCGGAATCCGCGCCCGCGCCCCGGCGATCTCGTCGAGCGCGACGGTCACCGGCTCGCCCGGACGCTGCCGGGACGTGATCCGCGCTGTCCGGTCGCCGGTGATGCGGGCGGTGCAGCGCGTCACCAGCGGCAACGCCACGGGCAGGACGAATCCGTCGTTGTAGTCGGTGTGCTCGCCGATGACATTGACCCTGCCCGGAGCGACCCACGTGTTCACCCGGACCATTCTGCTCCGCGCAACCCCACGGCATCACCGGCGGCAATCGCGCCCGGTCATTCCCCGCAAACGATCCCGCCGCGACCGGGTCCGTGCGATTATCAGATCAGTTGTCCAGGTCGCTCGACCTGTCCGCAGCGCTGGGCCGGGACGGCTGTTCATAGCACCACTTCCAGCTCGACAGCGTCGTCGGGGTCGCGATATCGAACGAAGCCGGTATCGGGAGATCGACGTCGCCGCGGAGGAGTCATCTGTGCGGCCTGCCGCACAGATGACCGCGTCGTCAAGGCCGAGGGGGGTTGATGACAGTGATCGAGACAGCTCCGGAAAGTCGCCTGGGCAATTTCCGAACGCGTTGTTGCGTCATGCTTCTGGCCGTCTGGTCGGCCGTGGTCACGGTGCCGCTGCTGGTCGGCGGGCGCTCGCTGTCGCTGGTGACGATGCTGGTCGTCGTGACGGGCGCCATGGTCATGATCGGCTGCGGGTTGCGCACGCACCGGCCCGCGCGACCGCTGCCCTGGTATCTGTTGTCGGGTTCGGCGGGGCTGTTCGCGGCGGGTTCGGCCTTGCGCGATCTCGATGCCGCCGCGGATCAGAGCGCCGATATCTGCCTGCTCGCAGCATATTGCGTCATGGCCGCGGCGGTCGCCACCTGGCTGCGGCCGCGGCGGTTGCGTGGCGACTACGATCTCGCGCTTGACTCGACACTCATCGGACTGGCGGCGCTGCTCGCCTCCTGGACCTTCCTGATCTCACCCGCCGTGGGTTCCGCCACGCCGGTGACCGCCGGGCTGCTGATCGGTCATCCGCTGCTGGGCGCGGTGCTGCTCGCCCTTCTCGCGCATTCGGTCGCCACGGTCGGACGATCGGAAGTCTCGCTGCGCCTGTTGCATCTGGGGCTGGCCGCCGTGCTCGTCGGTGACCTGGTGCACAACCTCGACCACGCCGGGCTGGCGCCGGCCGCTCCGGTCGTCCAGCGCACACCGATGCTGTTGGCCTACGCCGCGATCGGGATCGCGGCACTGCACCCGACCATGGCGGCGCTGGGCGGGCCACACCGGATCCATCCACACCGGTCCAGGCAGCGCGCGAGTGTGATCGCGGGCGCGCTGATCGTGGCATCTCTGGTGCCGGTGCTCGGCTCCACCCTGAACAGCACCGACCGGGTCGTGGTGTCCTCGCTGTTCGCGCTCCTGCTGATCGGGGTGCTGCTGCGCAGCGAACGCGCCATCCAGCGCAGTCAGCGCAGTGAGCGCCGCGCCCAGTACCAGGCCGATCACGACATGCTGACCGGCCTGCTGAATCGTTCGGCGCTGCTGCGGGCGCTCTCCCGCGAGCACACGCCGTGGCGACCGGGCCCCCTCGGCCTGCTCTTCATCGACCTCGACGGCTTCAAGCGGGTGAACGACAATTACGGCCACGCGGTCGGCGACGAATTGATCGCCGACGCCGCGGCCCGCATCCGCCGGGTAGCGGGCCGCGATCCGATCGTGGCCCGCTACGGCGGTGACGAATTCGTGGTGCTCGCCCCGTGCCCCGCGCAGGATTCCGCTGCCCTCGCCGAACGCCTGCTCGCGGCGTTCACCACGCCCTTCGCGCTCAGTGCCGGAGAAGTGCGGGTGACCGCGAGCATCGGCATCGCGAGCACCCCGAGCGGCAGGCAGGGCGTGCTCGTCGACGACCTCATCCGGGACGCGGATGCGGCCATGTATCACGCCAAGGAACGCGCCCTCGGCTACGCGTTCCACCCGAACACCGTCGTCGAGGTCCCCGCCGCCGATCGCGATCCCGCCGAACGGGCCGATAGCGCGGCGGCCTACGCGGGCCTCGACGGCTTGCCCGTCATGGGTCGCGGTAACCGACCGGCGAGCGTCTCGTCTGCGCCGGCGGCGGACGAGACGATGCCGGAATCGACCACTACCGCAAGGGCTTCCACCGGATCCGCGACGCCCGGGTTCGCCGCGGCCGTCACCGCGGCGAGCAGGACGGCCCCCGGCGAGGCGACCGGAAGCACCGGCGCGCCCGCCCCCGGCGCAGCTGCCACCACGCTGACCACCTGGCTCCGGCGTACCGGAAGGCAGACCGCCGGGCGCATGGGTTGAGCCGCGCCGCCCCGTGCGGTCAGGCGTCGAGATCGTCCAACGCGCGCTTGGCCGCTTCCAACTCGGCCTGCAACTGCGCGACCTTCGCCAGCTGCGCTTCTCTGGCCGCGTCGAGCACGCCCGCGACAACCTCGGCGACTTCCGGATGGAGCAGCTTGGCGGCCTGGGCGACGGCGGCGCTGCTCACCGGCAGACCACGCACCGAGCGCTTCTTCCCGGTGACGACCTCCACCGTCCACTCACCGTCGGCGGTGCCCGCCAGGGTGACCGTCACCTCGGGCGTCTTCGCCTTGCGCGCGGGAGCCTTCGCGGCCTTGGCCGGCGCCGGCTTGCTCGACGCGGCCGGATCCGCCGCGGGCGCCGCGGTTTTCGCGGGCTGGGGCTTCGCGGCGTCCTGAGCGGGACGCGGCGCACTCTTCTCGGCCGCGGATGCGCTCGTCGGACTCGGCGACTGGGTCACAGGGGTTTCCTTTCTCGGGGCGGGTTCGGCCCGCCCTGGTGCGGTGGCCGCCTTCTCGCGAGGCGGCTTGGTCACGGTCACTTCGACCGGTGAGAACGACAGCACATCCTTCGAGCCGGTGGGACGCACCTGAAGGAAGTCGCCCTCGGCCGGATCACCCAGGGCGACAACCTTTCCCGACCGGCCTTCGGGTACTCCGACAGCGGCGGCGGTGAACCACACCATCGGTGGGCGGCCCGCCGCGATCTCCGCGGCGATGTGCTGTATCTCGCTGTCGGACAACGGCGTGGGCTTTGTTCGCGGTGAGGGCATGGCGGACTCCGGACGATCATGGGACGGCTGCGTGCCCCAGATGATGCCGCACGGCACCGACAGCGCGCACAGGCGGCGGGCACCTGCGCCCTTCCGGGTGCTGGCGCCGCTCCGACGAACACTGTTAACTTATTGCCCACGTCACAATCGGACGAGGACGATCATATTGATGCACGCACTCCAGGTGACCGGACCGGGCACCCTCGAGCTCAGGACGGTGCCGGTACCCGAGATCGGCCCCGCCGACGTGTTGTTGCGGGTGGGCGCGGCGGGCATCTGCCACTCCGACCTGAACATCGTCGCGTCGACCGACCGGCGGCGCACCGCGCCGCTCACGCTGGGGCACGAGATCGCGGGCACCGTCGAGGCGGTCGGCGCCGAGGTCGTCACTCCGGCGATCGGCGCCCGCGGCGTGGTGTATCCGTGCTGGTCGTGCGGGGTGTGCCGGGAGTGCCTGCGGGGCAACGAGAACGTCTGCCTCGCGGCAGGCCGAGCCGCCATGCCGCCCAGTCCCGGCCTCGACCGCGACGGCGGCATGGCCGAGTACGTGCGCATCCCGGCGCGCGCCTTCGTGCCGATCGGTGATCTCGATTTCCTGCAGGCCGCGCCGCTGGCCGACGCGGCGCTGACCAGCTATCACGCCGTCGCCGGGGCCAGGGAGCAGTTGCTGCCCGGCTCGACCGCCGTGGTCATCGGCGTCGGTGGCCTCGGCCACGTGGCGGTGCAGATCCTGGCCGCCACCACCGCCGCGAGGGTCCTCGCGGTGGATCTCAGCGAGGACAAACTCGCCCTCGCCACCGCCAACGGCGCCGACGAGGGGCTGGTGATCGGCGAGGACACCGCCGCGCTGATCCTCGACCGCACCGGCGGACGCGGCGCCGAGGCGGTCTTCGACTTCGTCGGCGCCGACCAGACGGCCCGGCTCGCGGTGGAGTCGGTGGCGCCCAACGGGGCCTACCGGATGATCGGGCTGAGCGGCGGGACCCCGGAGATCAGCGCGGGGCCCGCGAGCGGTGCGGGCTGGCCGTGGGGCGCGTCGATCCGCAAATCCTACGGCGGCACCCGGTCGGACCTGGTCGAATCCATCGCCCTGGCCCAGTCGGGCAAGCTGCGGGTCGAGGTCGAGCCCTACGAGCTCACCGACGGCCGCGAAGCCATCGACCGGCTCGATCGCGGGCTGGTGCGCGGACGGGCGGTGCTGGTCCCATGACCACTGATCGGCAAGCCGTTCGCCAAGAGCTGGTATCCCGGTTGACCGCGCGGGGCGAGCCGTTCGAGATCGGCCCCGAGGATGTCCTCGGCGTCACGATGCCGGTGTTCACGCATCGGCATCGCGCGCTGCGCGCGGTGCTGACCGAGTCGGCACGGCTGGGCGAGCGCGCATACCTGGTGGACGACAGCCGGCGCGTCTCCTACCGCGACCATCTCGCCGAGGTCGCGGCGCTGGCCGTCGCGCTGCGCGAACGCTACGGCGTCGGCAGGGGCGACCGGGTGGCGATCCTGGCCGCCAACTCCCCGGAGTGGGTCGAGGTGTTCTGGGCCTGCCAGTGCCTCGGCGCCGTCGCGGTCGGCTACAACGCCTGGTGGACGCCGCGGGAGATCGCCTACGCGCTCGGCCACACCCGCCCCGCCGTGCTGGTCGCCGACGCGAAACGCGCCGAACGCCTGGCGGAGGTGGAGCACACGGTGCCGGTACTGAGCATCGAGCACGACGTGCCGGCGTTCTCGGCGGACTTCGCCGGCGCGGAACTCCCCGAAACCGCGGTGGCCGAGGACGATCCGGCCGTCATCCTCTACACCAGCGGCACCAGCGGACGACCCAAGGGCGCTGTCCATTCGCATCGCAACCTGATCGCCGTCATCGACCACCACCGGTTCAACGACGCGCTGGCCGCGGCCTTCGCCGGTCGCGGCCACGACGACGCACCCCGGGGCCGCCGCTTCCTGCTCACCTCACCGCTGTTCCACATCGCCAGCCTGCACAATCTGGTGCTGCCCAGGATGGCCACCGGCGATACCGCCGTCTTCTACCGCGGCGCCTTCGACGGCGAGCGGGTGGCGAGCCTGATCGAGCGGGAACGCATCACCAACTGGGGCGCCATGCCGACGATGGTGCACCGGCTGCTCGCCGCCGAGATCGAACGCCACGACCTGTCCTCGCTGGCCTCGCTGTCGCTGAACTCCGCGCCCTCCCCCGCCGCGCTGCACCGGCAGTTGCGCGAGCGGATCCCGGTCGCGCGCACGGCGCTGTCGACCAGCTACGGCATGACCGAGTGCGCGACCGCGGCGACCCTGGCCACCCCGGCCGAGCTGGCCGAGTTCCCCGACACCGTGGGCAGGCCGATCATCGGCGTGGAACTGGACATCCGCGACGAGTCCGGCGAACCCGCGGGCGTGGGGAGCGAGGGCGAGGTCTGGGTCCGCAGTCCGTACGTCATGCTCGGCTACTGGGCGGACCCGGCCGCGACCGCCGCCGCGATCACCCCGGATCGCTGGTTGCGCACCGGCGACCTCGGCACCGTCGACAACGGCCTGCTGCGCTTGTCGGGCAGGCGTTCGGATCTCATCCTGCGCGGTGGGGAGAACGTCTACCCGACCGAGGTGGAGCAGTGCCTGGACGAGCATCCCGCCGTCGTGGAATGCGCGGTGCTCGGCCTGCCCGACGACGATCTCGGCCAGCAGGTCGCCGCTCTCGTCGTGGTCGGTCACGACATCGGAATCGAGGAATTGCGCGCCTTCGCCGCCGAGCGGCTGGCGTACTACAAAGTGCCCGCCCGCTGGCTGGTCACCACCGCCGCGCTGCCGCGCAATGCGACCGGAAAGGTCGTGCGGGCGGGCCTGACCGACATGTTCACCGCGCCCTGAGGATCGGATCATCATGTACGACACCATCATCGAGAACGCCCGCTGGTTCGACGGCACCGGTGCGCCCTCGGCGATCCGCCACCTCGGGTTGCGCGACGGCCGGGTCGCAGCGGTCTCGGCCGAGCCGCTGGACAAGACCCGCTGCCCGCGCATCATCGACGGCACCGGCAAGTGGGTGCTGCCCGGCATGCTCGACATCCACACCCACTACGACGTGGAGATCCTGGGCTCACCCGCGCTGCTCGAATCGCTGCGGCACGGGATCACGACCGTGCTGGTCGGGTCCTGTTCGATCTCGACGGTGCACGTCGGCGCGGAGACGGCGGGCGATCTGTTCGGCCGGGTGGAAGCGATCCCCCGCGGCCATGTGATCGGCGCGCTCGACCGGTTCAAATCCTGGACGAGCGCGGGCGAGTACGCGCAGGCGCTCGAGCAGTTGCCGCTCGGCCCGAATGTGGCGGCCTTCATCGGCCATTCCGACATGCGCGCGGCCGCCATGGGACTGGACCGCGCCACCCGTACCGACGTGCGCCCTCGAGCCGCCGAACTCGACACGATGGCGCGCTGGCTGGAAGAAGCGCTGGACGCGGGCTTCGTCGGCATGTCCTCGCAGCAACTGCGCTTCGACAAGCTCGACGGCGAGTTCTGCCGCTCACGCACGCTGCCCTCGACCTTCGCCACCACGAAGGAGAAGCGCAGGCTGAACTCGATCCTGCGCAAGCGCGGCCGGGTGCTACAGGGCGGCCCGGACGCCTCGCGCCCGCACACCATCGGTGTGATGGCGGCGAGCAGCCTGGGGTTGTGGCGCCGCTCGTTGAAGGTCAGCCTGCTCTCGGCCGCCGATCTCAAGGCGCTGCCGGTGATCCGGATCTTCGCGATGATGTCCAAGGTGCTCAACGGCCTCGGCGCGAACTTCCGCTGGCAGCATCTGCCGGTGCCGTTCGAGGTCTACGCCGACGGGATCGACCTGGTCATCTTCGAGGAGTTCGGTTCCGGCGCGGCCGCCATGCACCTGTCCAACCAGGTCGAGCGGCGCCGGGAGATGCTCGCCGACCCGGACTACCGTCGGCGCTTCCGCAAGGACTACGACAAGAAGTTCGGGCCGCGAGTGTGGCATCGCGACTTCTTCGACGCCGAGATCGTCGACTGCCCCGATCCGTCGGTGATCGGCAAGTCGTTCGGTCGGGTCGGGCTCGACCGTGGCGGCCTGCATCCGGTGGACGCCTTCCTCGACCTGGTCGTCGAGCACGGCGAGAAGCTGCGCTGGCGCACCACCATCTCCGGTCACCGGCCCGAGATGCTCGACCGCCTCGCCGCGGATCCCGGTGTGCAGATGGGCTTCTCCGACGCGGGCGCGCATCTGCGCAATATGGCCTTCTACAACTTCGGCCTGCGGTTCCTGCGACGCATGTACGACGCCGAGCGGGCGGGCAGGCCGGTGCTGTCGATGGAGCGGGCGGTGCACCGGCTGACCGGCGAACTCGGTGAGTGGTACGGCATCGACGCGGGCCGGTTGCGCGAAGGCGATCGGGCCGATCTGGTCCTGCTCGATCCGGCCCGTCTCGACGACGCGCTCGACGCCTATGCCGAGGCGCCGGTGGCGCAGTACGGCAATCTCGAGCGCATGGTGAACCGCAACGACGCCGCGGTCGAGGCCGTGTTCGTCGGCGGTGAGTACGTCTTCGGCAAGGGCGTCGCGACCGAGACGCTCGGCGTCCGGCGTACCGGAAGGTTTCTGCGCGCGAACTGAACACCGGGTGACCTCGCCGTGTTTGACGCGGCCGGACCAGGGAATCCGGCCCGGGATAAACCACCGAGGAAGGGGTGACGTTCCATGTTGCTGCGCCGACTTGCCCGACCGCTGCTGGCGAGCGCTTTCGTCTATGACGGGGTCGACACGCTGATGAACCCCGAGCCGCGCGCCAAAGCCGCGGCCGCGCTTCCGGAGAGCGTGGCGAGCCGGCTGCCCGCCGACCCGGACACCGTCATCAAGGTCAACGCCGTCGCGCAGGTCTCCGGCGGCGTACTGCTGGCGCTCGGCAAGGCTCCCCGGCTGGCCTCGATCGTGCTGGCCGCTTCCGTGCTGCCCTCCACGGTCACCCAGCAGAATTTCTGGGCCGAGCCGGACCCCGACAAGAAACAGGCAAAACGCACCGCGTTCATCAAGGATGTGAGCCTGCTCGGCGGTCTGCTCATCGCGGGCGCCGACACCGAGGGCAAGCCCTCACTGGGCTGGCGCGGCCGCCGGGCCGCCCGCACCGCCGCCGCGAGTGTCTCCGCCGCCCTGCCCTTCGGGGCGAGCGCGGGCGAGGGCAGCACCGGCGAGGCGCTGCAGCACTACGCCCACGACGCCGCCGAGCGCGCGAAGGAACTCGGCTCGGTGGCGGCGGCGAAGGGTTCCGAGCTGGCCGGGACGGTCCAGACACACGGCCCCGAATGGGCCGCGACCGCCAAGGAACGCGGGGCCGCCCTGGTCAGCGCGGCCAAGGAACGCGCCGTCCCACTGGCGGAAACCGCCAAGGAGCGCACCGCACCGCTGGCGCTCACCGCGAAGGAACGCGGCGCCGAACTGGCCGAGACCGCCAAAGAACGCGGGGCCGAACTCGCCGAAGTGGCCAGGGAACGGGGCGCCGAGTTGAGTGGTCGCGCCAAGTACCGCGGCGCGGAACTGAGCGACATCGCCAAGCACCGCAGCGCCGAACTGGCCGACATCGCCAAGGAACGCGGCGCCGAACTCGGCGACCGGACCAAGCATCGCGGCGCCGAATTCAGCAGCCTCGCCAAGCATCGCGGCGCAGGGCTCGCGGAGGTGGCCAAGGAGCGCGGCGCAGAACTCGGTGATCGGGCCAGGCATCGCGGCGCCGAACTGAGCGACATCGCCAGGCACCGCAGCGCCGAACTGGCCGACATCGCCAAGGAACGCGGCGCCGAGCTGGGCGAGCGCGCCGGGCGACGCGGCCTGTTCGGCCGCGGCTAGAACACCGGGGTACCGAACACAGACGTGCTCTCGGGCCTGTCCCGATCGTCGGGCGAACGCTCCGGACGATCGGATCGGGCGATCGCGCGGCCGAGCAGAGCCTCCTGCCGCGCACCGGGAGCAACTCGGGTGCCGTCGCCGATTCCTCCGGCCTCGCCCCGCGCTCATCAGGGAGGGCGCGGGTCGAGGTCCGGATCGGGGCTACTCCGAGGCCGCAGGGCGAGCGCGCAGGTGGGCGCGCTCGCCCTGTTTTCCGAACAGGCTCAGGAATTCCACCGGGTGCTCGTCGGCCGCGCCGAACCAGTGCGGCACCCTGGTGTCGAATTCGGCGGCTTCACCCGGCGCGAGAATCAGGTCGTGCTCGCCGAGGACCATTCGCAACCGTCCGTTCAGCACGTAGAGCCATTCGTAGCCTTCGTGGGTCTTCGGCTCGGGCACACGCCGATCGCTGCCCGCGGGGATGATCAGCTTGTAGGCCTGGATGCCGCCCGCGCGCCGGGTCAGCGGCAGCATCGTCATGCCGAAACGGGTCACCGGGCGCAGGTGGATGCGCGGGTCGCCGGTGGGTGGCGCGCCGACCAACTCGTCCAGGGTGACGCCGTGTGCCTTGGCCAGCGGGAGCAGCAACTCCAGGGTGGGCCTTCGGGTGCCCGATTCCAGCCGCGACAGGGTGCTCACCGAGATTCCGGTGGTAGCCGACAGGTCGTTCAACGTGGTCTCACGTTGCTTGCGCAGGGCACGCAGCCGCGGCCCCACCGCATCCAACGCTTGGTCCAGATCTTCATCCACGCCTACCAGTTTGCCACGTCGGCAAATTACATTGCCGATTCTGTAGCAGGTCCGGCACAGTCGGACGCCGAGGAGGTGGTCGAGATGACCGGAAATGGACAAGGATCGGCGCAGCGGGAAATGGCCGGATACGACGTGGTGGTGATCGGCGGCGCGGCCGCGGGACTGGGTGGCGCGCTGATGCTCGCCCGAGCACGCCGATCGGTGCTGGTGCTGGATGCGGGCGCGGCGCGCAACCGGTTCGCCGACGGTGTGCACGCCCTGTTCGGCCTCGATGGGATCGCGCCGGCGGATCTGTTCGAGCGCGGCCGCGCGGATGTGCTGCGCTACGGCGGGCGGATCGAGGCCGGCGAGGTGGTGCGAGCGCGCCGGACCGAGGCCGGTTTCGAGGTGACCACGGCCGACGGACGGACCGTGCGAGCCCGTCGGCTGCTGGTGACGACCGGACTGGTCGACGAACTGCCCGACATCCCCGGCGTGCGGGAACGCTGGGGGCGCGATGTCGTGCACTGCCCGTACTGCCACGGCTGGGAGGTGCGCGATCAGCCGATCGGCGTGCTGGCCACCGGCCCGCACGCGCTCCACCAGGCGCAACTGTTCCGGCAGTGGAGCGACGACATCGTGCTGTTCACCCACACCACCGCCCCGCCCGCCGCCGAGCAGGCCGAGGAACTGACCGCCCGCGGCATCCGCGTCGTGCCGGGCGAGGTCGCCGGCATCGACGTCGAGCACGACCGGATCACCGGCGTACGCCTGACGGACGGCGAAGTCGTCGCCCGGACGACGCTGGTGGTCGCGCCTCGCATGATCGCCCGCGCCGGATTCCTCGCCGACCTCGGCCTGCACCCGGTCGACCACCCGTCGGGCTCGGGAACGCACATCCCCGCCGACCCCGTGGGAGGCGCTACCGCGGTCGACGGCGTATGGGTCGCGGGCAATATCACCGATCCCTCGGCGCAGGTCGGCCCGTCGGCGGCAGCGGGCGCCAACGCGGCCGCCCGGATCAACGCCGATCTCGTCACCGAGGACATCGGGGCGGCGGTCACAGCGGCCCGTAGCGGCTCCGAGCAGCCCGTCCGACCAGCGGCCCGCGACCGGATCCGGCGCCCCGCGATCCGGTAGGCACCGATCCGAGCGGACGCCTGCGCCGAATCTCGGGTGGACGTTCGTCCTGAATCCAGCCACGGCGGGGCGGACGTCCGGTTGGGTGCGACAGCACCGCCGGAGCCGGGTTCCGCTCATGCCCGCCCGGCGGTGCTCCCACCGGACTATGCTGTCCGGTTGTGCGGTGCCAGCGGCGGCAGTCACGGTGGAGTAGAACCGGTCGTCGCAGGTCACACCGCCGATCCCAGCAGTCGGAAGGTGTTCATCGCGTGGATCTCCACCCCCAGGAATTGCCCGCCGATGATCTGCGCGCCGTGGACAGGCTCAGCTCTCCTGTACTCGCCCACCTCCTGCGTGCCGCCGCCGGCCTGTCCCGCGAGTCCGTCGATCTGCTCGCGTCCATGGCCGAACGCCTGCGCGCCGCCGAAGGCGCGCTCCCCGACCCGGCCGGCTACTGACCCTCAGATCCGCCGCACCGAACGCGCCAGATCGCACAGCCGATGCGCGCGTGCGGTTTCCGCCGGGGTGAACGGCTCGTCGGCACGGACGAACCGCAGCACCGCATCGGCGTGGGGCAGTTCCAGGGTGGTCTCCGGCAGTCCGGGCGGCCCGGGGTCCGCGCCGGGGGCGAGATAGCGGGCGCCGAGCAGTTCGGCTACCGCGAGCGGCAGTTCGTCCGGATCGGCGGCGACCCGCGCGGCGATACCCAAGGCTTTGGTCTGGCCGTCGATCAGCGTCAGCGCCGACGCCCGCCACACGCCCACCGCGCGGCCGCCGGCCTGGGTCAGCAGGGCCTCCAGCGCGGGCTTGCCGAGTTCCTCCGGCGCCGAGACCACCAGCTCGTCGAGCACATCGGATTCCAGCCGATGCACGTGCACCGCCAGGATGTTCACCCGCCGGTGCGCCAGCCGCGCGGTCAGCGCCTCCAATTGTCCCGGCCGATCGGCCAGGCGCACCCGGATCCGCCACAGCGCGGGCGCGGCATCGGCGGTCTCGCGCAGCCGCAGCTCGCTCTTGTGCAGCCACCGGCCGAGCAACCGCATGGCGGAGGGCTCGACCACCCAGATCACCAGGATGGTGGTGATGACGGTCAGCAGCAGCACGGTCACCAGATACGGCGGATGCCAGCGGATCACCGCCGCGTGCAGCAGCAGTTCCACCGGGAAGACCGCGGCCAGTTTGGCGATCGCGAGTCGTTTGCGCGGCGGATGCGGCAACCGCCCGCACACATCGCACGCGAGGGAATGAAGTCGCAGTCGGGCTGAAGTCGGCCTCATGACCCGAGACTCGCCACCGCTCGTTTCCTCGACCGTACTCTTCGGTAACAACGCGATGACGGAGTGGGCGCATTCTCCCGACCAGGGCATATCAATGCGTGAGTGCTACCACAACCGATGAGTCCCGGTCTGCCGCAGCACATTCCCGAATCCTGCGGCGAAAATGTGCTATCGGCGTGGCCCCGATCCACCGAAACAGCGCGTCACCGCTGTTACGGTGGATTCGCCGGCCGGGCACGGCGCGAGGCGAACCCTGGGAGATGCACTTGACCGACACGTCGTCTTTCTCCGCGATCGACACATCGTCACCGTCCGGAGGCTGCCCGGTCCGTGCAGCCTCCCCGGCCGAGATCGAGGGTCCTCGCGTGGCGCTGTTCACCCAGGAGTTCGCCGATGATCCGCATCATTTCTACCGCGAGATGCGCAGGGCGCACGGCTCTCTGGCACCGGTCGAGATAGCACCCGGCGTGCCCGCCACCCTGGTGGTGGATTACGCGACCGCGGTGCGCGTCCTCAACGATCCCGAGCACTTCCCCGCCGACCCCCGGGTGTGGCAGCGCGACATCCCCGAGGACTGCCCGGTCCGGCCGATGATGGCATGGCTGCCGAACGCCCTGCGCAGCAGCGGGACAGCACACGAACGCTACCGCGAGGCCTACACCGCCGCCGTCGACGGCATCGACCTGCACACCCTGCACCGCACCGTCGAACGCGTCGCGATCCCGCTCATCAACGACTTCTGCACCACCGGATCCGCCGATCTGGTGGCGCAGTACGCTTTCCCGCTCGCCTTCGAAGCGCTCAACCAGATCGTCGGCTGCCCGGCCGAGCTCGGCAGGCGCCTGCCCGCGGGCATGGCGGCGCTGTTCGACACGGTGAATGCCGCCTGGGGCATGCAGACTCTCACCGAGGCACTGCTGGAGCTGGTGCAGCTGCGTCGCGCCGAGCCCGGCGACGATGTGACCACCCGGCTGATCCAGCACCCGGCACAACTCACCGACGAGGAACTGATCGCCCAGATCATGGCCTTCTACGGCGCGGGCATCGAGCCGCAGCGGAATCTGATCACGAACACGCTGCTGCTCATGCTCAGCGACGAACGTTTCGGCGGCAACATGCTCGGCGGCGCGCTGTCCACCCGCGACGCCCTCGACGAGGTGCTCTTCAACGATCCGCCGATCTCCAACTTCTGCACCAGCTACCCCCGACAGCCCGTCCTGCTCGACGACGCCTGGCTGCCCGCGCACCAGCCGGTGCTGATCGGCCTGACCGCGGCCAACACCGATCCCGCCATCCGGGGCGGCGACCGCACGGGTAACCGCTCGCATCTGGCCTGGGGCGCGGGACCGCATGCCTGCCCGGCCCGTTCGGTCGCCTACCTGGTGTGTCAGGACGCCATCGATCAGCTCATGGACGCGCTGCCGGAAATTCGCCTGGCCGTTCCCGCCAGCCGATTGCACTGGCGAAGCGGACCTTTCCATCGCGCCCTGTCGGCTCTGCCGGTGGAGTTTCCGCCCTCGCCGCGCCTGCCGGTGGAGTAATCGGCAGCGAGTTCGCGTGAATGATTCACCGCTCGAGCGTTTCTCGCATGACTGCTACCGTGGGGTCTCCGCCGATCACCAATGGGAGACGTATTCTTGACCAACCCATCGTTGTTCACCACAGCCGCCACGTCCTCGCAGCCCACCGGCTGCCCTGTGCAGCACGGTTCTCCGATCGACACCGACGGCCCCCGCGTACCCCTGCACACCCCCGAGTTCGCCGCCGATCCACACCGGTTCTATCGCGAAATGCGCGAGCACTACGGTTCTCTCGCTCCCATCGAGATCTCTCCCGGTGTCCCCGCCACGCTCGTGGTCGGTTACGAGACCGCGGTGCGCGTCCTCAACGACCCCGAGCACTTCCCCGCCGATCCCCGGGTCTGGCAGCAGAGCATCCCCGAGGACAGCCCCATCCGGCCCATGATGGAGTGGTATCCGAACGCGTTGCGTAACACCGGATCCGCGCATCTGCGCTACCGGCACGCCTACACGGCGGCCATCGACGGCATCGATCTGCACTCGCTGCACAACACCGTCGAGCGGATCGCGGTCCCGCTGATCAACGAGTTCTGCACCACCGGATCGGCGGATCTGGTGACGCAGTATGCCTTCCCGCTGGCCTTCGAGGTCCTCAACAAGATGGTCGGGTGCTCGACCGAACTCGGCGCGCGGGTGGCCACCGGCATGGCCGCGCTTTTCGACACGGTGAACGCGGCCTGGGGCATGCAGACCCTCAGCGAGGCGCTGATGGAGCTGATCCACATGCGTCGCGCCGAGCCGGGCGACGACGTCACCTCGCGGATGGCTCACCATCCGTCCGCACTCACCGACGAGGAGCTGCTGGCGAACCTGATCAGCTTCTACGGCGCGGGCATCGAACCACAGCAGAACCTGATCGCCAACACGCTGCTGCTCATGCTCACCGACGAACGCTTCGGCGGCAACATGCTCGGCGGCGCGCTGTCCACCCGCGACGCCCTCGACGAGGTGCTCTTCAACGATCCGCCGATCTCCAACTTCTGCACCAGCTACCCCCGACAGCCCGTCCTGCTCGACGACGCCTGGCTGCCCGCGCACCAGCCGGTGCTCGTCGGCCTGACCGCGGCCAACACCGACCCGGCCATCCGGGGCGGCAACCGCACCGGCAATCGCTCGCATCTGGCCTGGGGCGCGGGACCGCATGCCTGCCCGGCTCGTTCGGTCGCCTACCTGGTCTGCCAGGACGCCATCGACCAGTTGCTCGACGCCATCCCCGAGATGGAACTGGCCGTGCCCACGAACGAATTGACTTGGCGCCCCGGACCTTTCCATCGCGCGATGACAGCTCTTCCGGTTGAATTCTCTGCGTCACCCAGATTGCTGATCAACGAAGGAGCCTCTCCCCGTGGCTGATACGACAAGCGAGCCGATTCCACTGGATGTGACCGGCGCGGACATCCAGGGTGAGCTGGCGCGCATCCGCGCCCGCGGTCCCGTCGCCCTGGTCGCCCTGCCCGGCGGCGTGCCCGCCTGGTCGGCGACCGATGCCGCCGCGCTCGAGAGCCTGCTCGCCGACCCGCGGGTTTCCAAGGATCCGCGTCAGCACTGGTCCGCCTTCATCAACGGCGAGATCACCCAGGACTGGCCGATGTTCTCGTGGGTGGCGGTGGACAATATGTTCACCGCCTACGGCGCCGATCACCGCAGGCTGCGCAAGCTCGTCGCGCCCGCGTTCACCCACCGGCGCACCACCGCGCTGCGTCCTCGCATCGAGGCGCTCACCGCCGAGTTGCTCGACGCGCTCGAGGCCACCCCGGCCGGCCGGATCGCCGATCTGCGGGAGAGCTATGCCTACCCGGTGCCGATCCAGGTCATCACCGAACTGCTCGGCGTGCCCGATCACCTCGGTCCCGGCCTGCGCAAGTGCGTGGACACCTACTTCGACACCTCGACCGGCCCCGAGGCCGCGATGGCCAACTACGTCGAGATGTACGGCCTGGTCAGCGAACTCGTCGCCTACCGCACCGAGAACCCGGGTGACGACATCACCAGCGTGCTCGTGACCACCCGCGACGAGGAGGGTTCGCAGCTCACCCAGAAGGAGCTCGTCGACACCCTGATGCTGACGATCAACGCCGGTCACGAGACCACCGTGAACCTGCTCGATCAGGCGATCGTCGCGCTGCTCACCCATCCCGAGCAGCTCGCCGACGCGATGGCGGGCCGGGTGAGCTGGTCGGAGGTGATCGAGGAGACACTGCGCTACCAGGCTCCGGTCGCCCATCTGCCGCTGCGCTACGCGGTGGAGGACATCCGGATCGGCGATCAGACCATCGGTAAGGGCGAGGCGATCCTGGCCTCCTACGCCGGCGCCGGTCGCGACCCGAAGGTACACGGCGAGACCGCCGACCGGTTCGATGTGCATCGCGAGAAGAAGGACCACCTCGCCTTCGGGCACGGCGCGCACCACTGCATCGGCGCTCCGCTGGCCCGGCTGGAGGCGTCCATCGCGCTGCCCGCACTCTTCGCGCGGTTCCCGAAGCTGGCCTTCGCCCAGGATCCGGCGACGCTGCCGACGATCGGCAGCTTCGTCTCCAACGGTCACCAGATCCTGCCCGTCCACCTGCACGGCACGCCGGAGAGCTGACGGCATCGACCGGGCTGCGGTGGCCCGAATCACCCGGGGCCACCGCACCCGATCGAAAAACTAGAACTCGTTCTACGATGTGAGCATCCCGGGCCGCACCCGGTTCGGATCGCGATCACGGAGGACTGTCATGCCGCCCGAGCCCACCGCCGCCGACCTGCCGGCAGCCGTGCAGGCCTCCCCCCGCGCCGTCGCGGCCCACGACAAGGACGCCTGGGTGGGCCTGTTCGCCCCGGACGCCGCCGTCAACGACCCGGTCGGCTCCACCCCGCACATCGGCCCGGCCGCCATAGGCCGCTTCTACGACACCTTCATCGCGCCCAACACCATCGCCTTCCACGTCGACCGCGACCTGATCGCCGGCCACACCGTGGTCCGGGATCTGTCCATCGAGACCACCATGTCCACCGGCGCGACCGTCCTGGTCCCGATGCACCTGCGCTATGACCTCGCCGACGCTCCCGGCGGCCTGCGGATCACCCGCCTGGCCGCCCACTGGGAGCTGGCCCCGATGGTGCTGCGCCTGCTGCGCACCGGCCTGCCCGGCCTCGGCGCCGCCGCCGTCCTCGGCCCCCGCCTGATCCGCAATCAGGGCATCGGCGGCGCGCTGGGCATGACCAAGGCCCTCACCGGCGTCGGGCGCGCGGGAAAATCCGTCGTGAGCCGGCTCTTCGCGGCCGCCGCCGACACCGACCTGCCCGCCGTGCGGGAACTGCTCAGCGACCGCGCAGAGATCGCCGTGCCCGCGGGCCGCCGCGTGTCGGTCGAGGAGTTCACCAACCGCGCGCGCAACCTCCGTTGGGAGAAGATGCTCGCCGCAGGGCGCTGGATCACCACCTCGATCGAGATCGGCGCCGCCCACGGTGTCGCCATGATCGAATTCGCCCCGAAATCACTGCACATCACCCGCCTCGAGATCTTCCTCGACCAGCCCTGAGCCTCGATCCGCTTCCCCACCCAGGTCCAGCGCGTACACGAAGAACTCGCCGGGCCTCGCCATCCGGTCCGGCTTCGATAGATGGAGCCCCTGCGGCGTGAGACCGGACCCGATGAGCAGCCGGCGGATTCCGCGGTCTACCGGGCTTCCCGTGCCCGAACGCCCGGGACGGGATCGGCGGGAGTGGCACGACTTCGGTCGGGGCGACGAGGCAGCCGATCGCCGCGAACAGGTCGGGACACAACAAAAAGGCTCGGGCCGGAGAGTGTGAACTCTCCGGCCCGAGCCGTCGTAGCGGGGACAGGATTTGAACCTGCGACCTCTGGGTTATGAGCCCAGCGAGCTACCGAGCTGCTCCACCCCGCGTCGGTAACCACAACATTACACACAGGTGCACACAGAAGGCAAATCGCCTTGTCGGCGGACATATTCCCAGGTCAGGGCGATGCCACCGAATCCTGCCGGCCGGGTGACGACGAGTCGATGACCTGTTCGCCGACGGTGGAATTTCGCGCCACACACGCCTTGCGACACATTGACGCTCCGTAAACGTGATCGGCACCACTATTTCGGGGTGATCTCACACACATAACGTTTGGATAACCTCTACGACACCGACTTCGATTTACAGCACATAACCAGCGAAGACGGCAGTATCCGAGCTGTTTGTTTCACGAATAACCCTGCGTTATCAAGACGTGATCCTCCGAGATTGTTTCGTTACCGTCGCAGTGCGGCCCGGCTCAACCGAGACGGGCCAAGCCTCGGATCGTCGAACACCGGCAACCCTGCCCCACGACCCGAGGAACCCCGATCTCCCGGGGGCAGGGACCCGGTGGCGACATGCCGGGCCGGCGGGCGCGGGGAGGGAAACTCACCATGACCAAGAACCGGAAGATCAGCACTCGCGCGCTCGGCTTCGTCGCCGCCACCGGCGCCTTTGCCGCCATCCCGTTCGGACTGTCCACCGCTTCCGCCTCCGCCGCGTCGCACAACTGGGACGGCGTCGCGCAGTGCGAGAGCGGCGGCAACTGGGGAATCAACACCGGTAACGGCTACTACGGTGGCCTGCAGTTCTCGCACGGCACGTGGGTCGCCAACGGCGGCACGGGCTACGCCCACAACGCCAGCAAGGAAGAGCAGATCCGGGTCGCCGAGAACGTCCTGAACACCCAGGGCGTCGGCGCCTGGCCGGTGTGCGGTCAGTACCTGACCACCGCACCGGAGCCCGCACCCGCACCGGCGCCGGAGATCGCGCCGCTGCCCGAGAACCTGCCCGCCGTCCCGGACCAGAGCCGCGCGGTCTTCGAGCAGGTGGAGCGCACCGCCGGCGATCTGGCCGCGCAGTACGGCGTGGAAGGCCAGTACCGGCAGCTGCTCGAACAGCACGGTGGGCTGATCGCCCACGCGCTGGGTCGCTGACACCCGCAGTCACACACCGGCACAACGCGAAGCGGCGCCGTCGTCACGAAGACGACGGCGCCGCTTGCCGTTTCGGACCCTACCGGCCGGCGTCCTGGTACGCCTTCACCGCGGCCTCGAGATCTTCCAGCGCCTTGCCGAAGTCCTCGAAGTTGCCGCTGCGCATGGCATTACGGACAGCCTCGATCTTGCGATCGAGCTCGGCGGCCGCCGCGTCCTTACCCGACGAACCGGCCGGCGGCGGGGTGCTCTGCGGTTGCTGATCCCCGCCGTTGGCGGGCGGTGCGACCTCGACGACCGGCGGGGCGGTGCCGGGGCGCGGCCTGGTCGCGGGATCACCGCCCGGCGGTGTCGCGAGCGCGCCCGCACCCGGCAGCACCTGGTTCAGCGCCTCGGCCAGGGTCGAGGCATAGCCCACCTTGACGCTGCCCGCTTGATCGCGGTAACTCACCAGCACCCGCAGCAACTGCGGGAAGGTGGCCGTGTTCGGGCCCGTATTGCGCTCGTTGTAGAACGGCTCGACGTAGAGGATGCCGCCATCGGCGATCGGCAGGGTCAGCAGATTGCCGTATCTGATCTTGTTCGAGTTCGACAGCAGGGTCTTCTCCTGGGAGACCTGTGGCGCTGTCGTCATGGTGTTCTGCGTCTGCTGCGGACCCTGGGTCTGGGTGTCGGTCGGCAATCGCAGGATCGTGAACTTGCCGTAGTTCTCGGGATCGGAGCGCACCGAGATGTAGGCCGACAGGAACTGGCGGTTGTAGCCGACCATCGCGCTGGTCAGGTTGAAGACCGGCTCCTTGCTGTCCTTGTCGCCCAGCAGGACGTAGTACGGCGGCTGGTTGAAGCTGCCGCCCTCGGTGGTGGGATCGGCGGGCACCGACCAGAACGCGTTGTTGGTGAAGAACTCACGCGGGTTGTCCACGTGGTACTTCGTCAGCATCTCGCGCTGGACCTTGAACAGATCCTCCGGGTACCGGAAGTGCGCGCGCAGTTCATCGCTGATCGCGCTCTCCGGCTGCACCGCATCCGGGAACACCCCGCGCCAGGCCTTCAGCACGGGATCGGTGGGGTCGACCTCGTAGAGGGTGACGGTGCCGTCGTAGGCATCCACGGTCGCCTTGACCGAGTTGCGGATGTAACTGACCTCCTTGCGGGGCAGCAGGCGGCCGGTCTTCTTGTCGATGCTGTCCTCGACCGCGCCGTCCAGCGAGGTCTTCTGCGCGTACGGGTAGTCGTCGAGGGTGGTGTAGGCGTCGACGATCCAGACGATCCGCCCGTCCACGACCGCCGGATAGGCATTGCCGTCGGCGGTCAGCCAGGGCGCCACCTTCTGCACCCGGTCCCGCGGGCTGCGGTTGTAGATGATCTTCGAGTCCTTGCCGATGGCCTCGGAGAAGAGGATGTTGCGCTCGGCGTACTTGGCGGCGAAGGCCAGCCGGTTGAACCAGTTGCCGATCGGCACGCCGCCCGCCCCGGTGTAGGTGTACTGAGCGGTGTCGGAGTCGTACTCGCGCGGAGCCTGGCTGTCGGTCGCGCCGACGATCGCATAGTCGGGGTCGGACTGCGAGATCAGCTCGCCGTAGTAGACGCGCGGCTGATCGACCTTGATGACCTGATTGTCCTTCGGGGTGAACAGGTCGCTCACCATGAAGATCGGATAACCGGAGTCCGACGAACCGCCGGTGACATTGGGATCCTCGGACTGCGGCTTGTTGACCCGGTTCGCCGGCGCGGCCACGAAACCGTTGCCGTGGGTGTAGACCGTGTGCTTGTTGATCCAGTCGGTCTGGTTGCCGGTCAGCGCCGCGGGCGAGAGCTCACGGGCGGCGACGATGTAGTCCTGGACGGCGCCGTCGATCTCGTAGCGATCGATGTCCAGCGACTCCGGGAAGCCGTAGAAGTTCTTCAGCTGGCGGAGCTGGGTGAAGGTGGGCGAGAGGATATTGGGATCGAGCAGGCGAGCGTTGCCGATGGTGGCGGCGTCGACCGGGACCTCGAGCGGGCTCTTGGAGCTTTCGCCCCGATAGTCCTGGTACTCGATCTTGTCGGAGGTGATGCCGAAGGCCTGCCTGGTCGCGGCGATATTGCGCTCGATGTACTCCGACTCCTTGTCCGCGGCGTTCGGGCGCACCGAGAACTGCTCGATGACCAGCGGGTAGACGGCGCCGACCAGGATCGAGGACAGCACGAGCAGGGCCGCCGCCATCGCGGGCACGCGCAGATCACGCAGCACCACGCCGGCGAAGAAGGCCAGCGCGCAGATCACCGCGATCGCCAGCAGGATCAGCTTGGCGGGCAGCACGGCGTTGATATCGGTGTACGAGCCGCCGTAGAAGGTCGGTTCCTTGCGGGAGCTGGACAGCAGGTCGTAACGGTCGAACCAGTAGGCGATCGCCTTGAGCAGGACGAACAGACCGGCGATGACGGCCAGTTGAATGCGCGCGGGCCGGGTGAGCAGGCCTTCGCGACCGGTCAGGCGCAGGCCGCCGAAGATGTAGTGGGTCACCAGGTTCGCGAAGAACGCGATCACCACGGCGACGAACATCCAGTTCAGCACCATCCGGAAGAACGGCAGATCGAAGGCGTAGAAGCCGACGTCCAGGCCGAACTGCGGATCCTTCTGGCCGAAATCGCCGCCGTGGAGGAACAGCTGAGTGGTCACCCAGTTGGACTGCGCGACCAGCCCGGACAGCACACCGAGCACCACCGGGATGCCGATGCCGAAGGTCTTGAGCCTGCCCGTCACGGTGGCGCGGTAGCGCGCGATCGGGTCGTTGGGCCCGCCCTGCGGCACGAACAGCAGCCGGGTGCGGTAGGCCAGCAGCAGCGCCAGCCACACCGACGCGCCGACGAAGAGCCCGACCACGAAGAACAGCGCGATACGAGTGAACAGCACCGTGACGAACACGTCGCGGAAGCCGACTTCGCCGAACCAGAGCCAGTTCGTATAGGTGTCGGTCAGCCGAGGGCCGAACAGCAACAGCGCGGCCACGACGACAGCCGCCACCAGCAGCACGCGGCTGCGTCGCGTCAGCGAAGGTAAGCCGGTTGGGGGCCGCATGCCCACGATGCCACACTCCAGGTGTCCGGCGGCTCCCCCGCACCTGTCCGGGGCGGGGCGCCGCAGTCCGACGTTGCGTCCGATCCACAGGGACCGTTCGCGCCCACTCTACGGAAACGGACATTACAGCGCCGTAGGGGTCGTGACCGGCGACTCGGGCAAGCCATTCCGACCGGCTCTGCTCCGCTCGCCGCTACCGGGTGGAAGGATGGCGGAGTGACCGCAGATCTGCACGCCGAACTCGTCCTGTCCCGCGCCGTCCGAGAGGTGGCGGAGTTCGCCGACGGCGAGGGCTGGGGAAGACCGCCGCAGATGTTCGCGCTGGTGCCGACCGCCGACCTGGTCGCCGCCGAGCCCAACCTGCTCGACGAGATCGACCAGGGCAACGAACTGACTCCCATCGCGCAGGAGCCGCTGCCCGAGGACATCACCGGCGGCTCGATCGCGTTGGACGAATTCCTGGCTACCACCACCTGGCCGCCCGCCGTGCGCGGCTGCATCCTGGTGCAGGAGATCGTGGTGCTGCCGCCGGACGCGGAGAGCACGCTCGACGACGCGCTCGGCCCGCTGCTCGCCGATCACGAGGCCGCCGATGCCGCCGGGCGGGCCGCCGCCCTGGAACACCCGGAGCGCCGCTCGGCCCGGCTGTTCGCCGCCGTGCTGCGCGAGGGCGTGTCGCTGGCGCTGCTGCAGTTGCGCCCCGACGACGACGCCGACGACTTCGGCGATCTGGACCTGCGGACCTACCCGAACCTGGCGTCCAATGTCATCGAGGCGCTGCACCACACACTGACCGACTGAACCCGCCCGGCCCCGCCCCTCGGCCGACCGATACGCCCGGTCGGGAAGCGCTCAGCCGCAGCTGGGCGCTTCCTGACCGGCGTTGATCGCCGCCAGCGACTGCACGGCGTTGTCGAGAGTTTCGACCTTCACCAGCCGCAGCCCGTCCGGGACACGCTGCTTCGCCTCGTTGCAGTTGGCGGCGGGCACCAGGAAGGTCTGCGCGCCCGCTTCCCTGGCCGCCATCATCTTGTACTGGATGCCGCCGATCGGCCCGACCTTCCCGTCGGTGTCGATCGTGCCGGTACCCGCTACGAAGTCGCCGCCGCCGAGTTCGCCCGGACTGAGCTTGTCGACCAGCGCGAGGCTGAACATCAGGCCCGCCGACGGGCCGCCGATATCGGCCAGATTGAAGCTCACCTCGATCGGCGGGCGCGCGCCGGTGCCGATGGTCACGCCGAGCGCGGCCTTGGTCGCATCATCGGGGTTGGTGCCGAGGACGAACTCCGAGCTGCGCTCGACGCCGTCGCGCCGGTACACCACGGTGAGCGTGCTGCCCGGCGCGCGGGAGCTCGTCTGGTGCACCACGTCACCCGGCGTGTTCGCGGGCACACCGCCCACGCTGACGATCTCGTCGCCGGGCTCGAGCACGCCCTTCGCCGGGCTGTCCTCGCCGATATCGCGCACCAGCACGGCGGTCGGCAGCTTCAGGTAGTTCATCGCGGCCACTTCGGCGGCGCTCTCGGAGTTGCGGAACTCCTGCTGGTTGGACCGCTCGACGACCTCGCGCGGCACGTCGGGCGGGTACACCTCGGCGCGCGGGACCAGGCCGTGCTTGCCGCTCGCCCAGAACCCGAAGGCCTCGTAGAGGTTCAGCCCGTCGCGAACCGAGACGGTGGTCATGTTCAGATGCCCGGTCGTCTTGTCGAGCTCGGCGCCTTCCACCTCGACCACCGGCACGCCGTCGTAGACGCCCAGGGTGTCGAAGGTGGGGCCGGGCCCGAGCGCGACGAACGGCACGGTGACCACGGTGCCGAGGACGCCGAGCACCAAGACCGGTACGAGGGCGGCCAGCAGGGTGAGGATCCGACGATTCACCCCGCCCACCCTAAAGGTTTCGCTGTGCGCGTAACGGCGCGGCACGTGCACCTATGCGGGCGGTGTCCCATGCCGTGGGACCGAGCCGTCCGCGTAACGTGGTGGGTATGAGTGACTCCCCGTTCGGATTCTCCGGCCGCGACGATGACGACGACGCGCGTAAGCGCGGCGAGGAGCCCTTCGGTCCCGGTGCGAACAATCCGTTCGGCTTCGCCGTCGGCGGACCGGGTGGCGCGGGCTTCGATCCCGCCCAGCTGGGCCAGATGCTCACCTCGCTCGGCCAGATGCTCAGCGGCATGGGCGCGCCCGGCGGCGCGCAGTCGGGCCCGGTGAACTACGACGTCGCCAAGCGCCTGGCCCGCCAGCAGCTGGGCAAGGACGTCGGCCCGGTCTCCCAGGGTGCGGTCAAGGCCGTGGCCGACGCCGCGCACCTGGCCGAGCTCTGGCTCGACGGCGCCACCACCCTGCCCGCGGGCGCGAACCGGACGGTGGCCTGGACGCCGGTCGACTGGATCGAGAAGACCCTGCCGACCTGGCAGCGGCTCTGTGATCCGGTGGCTCAGCAGGTCTCCGGCATGTGGACCTCGCAGCTGCCGCCCGAGGCGCGCGAACTCGCGGGTCCGATGGTGGGCATGCTGGGTCAGATGGGCGGATTGGCCTTCGGTTCACAACTCGGCCAGGCACTCGGCCAGCTCGGCAAGGAGGTACTGACTTCCACCGATATCGGCCTGCCGCTCGGCCCCGCGGGCACCGCCGCACTGCTGCCCGCGGCGATCTCGGAGTTCAGCGCCGGGCTCGAACAGTCCGAAAGCGAGATCCTGGTGTTCCTCGCCGCGCGCGAGGCCGCCCATCAGCGTTTGTTCGCGCACGTCCCGTGGCTGCGCCAGCAGGTTCTCGGCGCGGTCGAGGACTACGCGCGCGGCATCACCATGGACTTCTCCGCGCTGGAGGAGGCCGCGCAGAACATCGATCCGATGTCGCTGACCGACCCGTCCAAGCTCGAAGAACTGTTGTCGCAGGGCACATTCGAGCCGCAGACCACGCCCGAGCAGAAGGCCGCGCTGGAGCGCCTGGAAACCCTGCTCGCTCTCATCGAGGGCTGGGTGCAGATCGTGGTGGGCGAGGCGCTCGGCGACCGGCTGCCCGGGGCGGGCGCGCTGGCCGAGACGCTGCGCCGCCGTCGCGCCACCGGCGGTCCCGCCGAACAGACCTTCGCCACCCTGGTCGGTCTCGAACTGCGCCCGCGCAAATTGCGTGAAGCCGCCGAACTGTGGCGCAGGCTCACCGCGGACGCCGGCATGGAGAAGCGTGACGGCATCTGGGCGCATCCCGATCTGCTGCCCGATTCCGACGACCTCGACTCCCCTGCCGGCTTCATCGACTCGGTGATCGGCGGCGGCGCAGCCGCTTTCGACGACCCGATCGCGCAACTGGCCGAGACCGAGGCCCGCGAACGCGCCGAGCGCGAGGCCCGGGCCGGACAAGAGGGCAAGGGCGAGAGCACCGGCGAGGACGAGGACACCGGCAAGTCCTGATCGATTGTCCTGTGCACAACCCGAAAAGCTGTGGATAACTATGCTTTTCGGGTCACAGGCCACGGCCTGTCGTGCGCATACTGTCGGGCATGACGACATCGACCGCACGCCCGCTCGGCCCACTGCTGAATCCGCGGGTGACCGTGCTGGTGCGCCCTTCCGGGGTGGTCCAGCTGGGCTGGGATCCCGAGCGTGCCATGCTGCTCGATCCGCCCGGTCTCGACACCGCCGCCGTCCTCGGCTTCCTGCGCCTGCTCGACGGCCTGCACAGTCGCGCCGAGATCTGCGCCGAGGCCGACAGTCACGGGCTCACCGCCGGACGGGCCGGTGAACTGCTCGACGAGATCGAGGCCGCCGGGCTGCTGCAACCGCCGCGCGAGCCGCGCTACGAGATCACCGCCGTGCGGGTGCACGGGATCGGCCCGCTCTCCGACGCGATCACCACGGGCCTGCGCGGGCTCGGCGTCCGACCCACCCGATCCCGCTCCTACCGCCCCGACGCGCCGAAGCCTCGCGAGCGGGTCGACCTGGTGGTGCTCACCGACACCGTGGTGGTGGACCCGCGCCTGGTCGCCGACCTGGTCGTCAACCGCATCCCGCATCTGCAGGTACGGGTCCGCGACGGCAAGGGTGTGATCGGCCCCTTCGTGCTCCCCGGCGAGACGAGCTGCCTGCGCTGCGCCGACCTCATCAAAGCCGACTACGACGCCGACTGGCCGCACCTGGCCGCCCAACTGCTCGACCGCGTCGGCCACGCCTCCCCCGCGGCGATCGCCGCCACGGCCGCGCTGGCCCTCACCGAACTCGAGGCCATCATGGAGTGCTCCACCCACCGCTGCCCGGCCACGCTGAACACCACCCTCGAGCTCGACCTGGATTCACACCAGCTCCAGCATCGCTACTGGGAGCCCCATCCACGCTGCGGTTGCCGCCGCATCGGCGCCGCCTACGCGACCTGAACGGCTCCCGCGCGGACGGTCGGGTTGCCTCCGGATCCACCGGGTGAAGCTGTGATCGATGTCTCGACCGGGAGGGTGCCCCGGCGCAGAGGCGCAGCGCCGGGGCGGGCCACGTGACGCACCGGACAGGTCGCTCCACCGGGCAATAGTTCGATACTCGTGGCACGGTCGCGGGTCCGTCGTCCATGATGGGGGTGTGTCAGACATCGTGCGCCGTGGCTCGTCCCGCAACGCCAAGTTAGCCAAGATTCCGCTCGGCATCGCCGGGCGCGCCGCCGTCGGATTCGGCAGGAAGCTGGCCGGGGGCGACAAGTCCGAGATCAACGCCCAGCTCAACCAGAAGGCCGCCGAGCAGCTGTTCACCGTGCTCGGGGAGCTCAAGGGCGGCGCGATGAAGTTCGGGCAGGCGCTGAGCGTGCTGGAAGCGGCGGTGCCCGAGGAGTTCGGCGAGCACTACCGCGACGCACTCACCAAATTGCAGGCCGCTGCGCCGCCGATGCCCGCGGCCACGGTGCACCGGGTGCTGGACCAGCAGCTGGGCACCCAGTGGCGGCAGCGTTTCCAGTCCTTCGACGACACCCCGGCCGCCTCGGCCAGCATCGGGCAGGTGCACAAGGCGGTGTGGTCGGACGGCCGCACGGTGGCGGTCAAGGTGCAGTACCCCGGTGCGGACGAGGCGCTGCGGGCGGATCTGAAGACGCTGAACCGGATGTCGGGGCTGTTCGCCTCGGTGATCCCCGGGGCCGACGTCAAGCCGATGCTGGCCGAGATCACCGAGCGCACCGAGGAAGAGCTCGACTATCGCAACGAGGCCGCCAATCAGCGCGCCTTCGCCAAGGCCTATCAAGGACACCCCGAGATCGTGATCCCGAAGGTGGTGGCAGGCGCGCCGAAGGTGATCGTCAGCGAATGGCTCGACGGCACACCGGTTTCGGCGATCATCAAGGCCGGCGCGGAGGATCCGGCGGGCACCAAGGCGCTGCGCGATCGGGTGGCGCTGCTGATGGGCCGCTTCCACTTCTCCTCACCGGAAGCGGTGGGTCTGCTGCACGCCGACCCGCATCCGGGCAATTTCATGATGCTGCCCGACGACAAGCTCGCCGTCATCGACTTCGGCGCGTGCGCGCCGCTGCCCGGCGGCTTCCCCGAGGTGCTCGGGCGGATGCTGGCACTGGCGGTCGACGAGGAGTACGACGCGCTCACCGAGCTGATGTACGAGAACGGGTGGGTGCTGCCCGGTCGCAAGGTCACCCATCAGGAGATCGCCGACTACCTGCGGCCGTTCTCCGACCCGATCCGCACCGATTCCTTCCACTTCACCCGGCGCTGGATGCAACGGGTGGCGGGCAAGGCGACCGATTTCTCCAGCGCGGAGATGAAAACCGCTCGGGCGCTGCAGCTTCCGGCCGAGTACGTGATGATCTTCCGGGTGCTCGGCGGCTCGGTGGGCATCCTGGCCCAGCTCGACGCCGAGGTGCCGTTCATGGGACTGGCCTACACCTGGCTGCCCGGCCTGCGCGAGAACCGCTCCGCCAGCTGATCATCCTGCGAGACAACGCAAACCGGCCGCCCATCCGAAACTCGGATGGGCGGCTGGTCCGCTTTCGCGTAGCTGGACCCGGTGTCCCCGGCGCGGGACCGGGCCGCAGTGCACGGAGGGAGGGCGCCCACGGCCTCGGCTCACGCCGGGACCGCCACCTTGCGCGGACGGCCGCGTGGACGCTTGCGCGCGATCACGACTCCCTGGTCGAAGATCTCACCGCCCCACACACCCCACGGCTCACGCCGGTCGATGGCTGCGCTCAGGCAGCCCTTGCGGATCGGGCAGGCCGCGCACAGCGTCTTGGCCTGCTCCAACTGGGCGGGGTTCTCGGCGAACCAGAGGTCGGGGTCCTCGACCCGGCACGGCAGCACGGTCGCGACGTCGCGGGCGGGGACGAACCCCGTCTCGGTCCGGCATGTCACGTCAGCAGGGACGGAGGTCAGTCGCTCTGCGGTGAACACGTCGTTCTCCTTCAGCTTGTTTGCGGCAGTCGTATTCGTCGGTGCGAAACCGGAGGCCGCCGGCTGAAGGGCCGGAACAGAGAAATGGCCACGGTTTCGCGTCGTGCGATCCGTGGCCGGGAGGACGGGGCCGAGGGCCCCTACCTGGGTCGACTTCGGTGTCGACTCCTGATCACGGTCGCTGGGTGGGCATTGCGCGGGCGTGCCTGCGGCAGAATGTGCTGCGGCTCGGCTTCGGCGCCGTAGGCGACGATGTCGAAGGCAGCTGCGTCTGCTGCTGCGAAGGCGTCGGTTGCGGCGACGTCGGATGCGGAAACAACGACGGGCCGATGCCAGCCTGCGCCGGGCTTGTCCTGGCGGAGAGCGCCGACGATCGCGCTCTCAGGGGACATACCGGTCCCCAGCGGCGTGAGACGCGGGGAGGCCGACACGACGCCGAGGACAGCTGTGCCACCGGTGGTGAAAACGGAGCTGCCGTTCATTGGTCCTGCCTCCCTTCCGTGCGTGAGTCGGATTCCGGCTCGAATCGAAAACCGGCGCGCCGGGATACCCTCCCGGTGCGTAGAACAACCATAGGCAATGTCGTCGGAACCGACAACCTATTTTCTACCTGCGGTTTTGCGAGCCCGACCCGATTCGGTGGCCGATTTGTTCCGCGCGACAGGCTTTCCCGACGCCTGCGCGGCATGCACTCTCGAGGCCTTCACTCTCGAGGCGACGATTGCGAGGACCTCGGCCCCGTAGTCGACGATCTTCTTCGCGCCGATGCCCGCGATGGCGCCGAGCGCGCGATCGTCGGCGGGCAGTTGCTCGGCGATCGCGGTGAGCGTGGTGTCGGTGAACACGACGAACTCCCGCACCCCCAGCTCGGCGGCCTTCTCCGCACGCCACTGCTCGAGCGCGGCGAGCAGTTCGGCGTCGATCTCGGCCGGGCACCGGCGGCAGCGACCGAGCATGGTGGCGTAGGTGCCGATCAGCGGCTTGGCGCAGACCCGGCACCGCGGGCGGTTCGCCTCCCGTTCGCGGGCGGGCGGCGCGGCGATCCGCGAGGCGGGCGAATCGTCGGGCACGAGGCCGTTGAGGAAGCGCGAGCGCCTGCGCGTGCGCCTGCCGCCCGCGGCGCGGGACAGCGACCAGGACAGCCGCAGATGTTCGCGCGCGCGGGTCACGCCGACGTAGAGCAGCCGGCGCTCCTCCTCGAGGGCGGCCTGATCGGCGACCGAGCCGTCGTCGGCGAGCACATGCGCGATCGGCAGAGTGCCGTCGGTGAGGCCGACGAGGAACACCGCATCCCACTCCAGGCCCTTGGCGGCGTGCAGGGACGCCAGCGTCACCCCCTGGACGGTCGGTGGATGCCTGGCCTCGGCGCGGGCGGCCAGCTCGCGCAGCAGACCGAACAGATCGAGTTCTTCGTCGTGGGCGAGGAGTTCTTCGGTGAGGGTGACCAGGGCGACCAGCGAAGACCAGCGTTCGCGAGCCTGCGCGCCCGCCGGTTCGGTCGCGGTGAGCCCGACCGGAGCGAGCGCGGCGCGAACCAGGCGGACCAGCGCCGGACCGCGCCCGGCCTCCTCGGGCAGATCCTCGCGGCTCGCCGCCTGACGCAGGGCCGAGACGGCCTGCCTGACCTCGGCCCGCTGGAAGAAGCCTTCCCCGCCACGCACCTGGTAGGGGATGCCGCGCGCCGTCAGCGCCTGCTCATAGGCCTCGGACTGGGCGTTGATGCGGTACAGCACCGCGATCTCGGCGGCCGGTGTGCCCGCGGCGACGAGTCGTTCGATCGCCACCGCCACCGCTGCGGCTTCGGCCGGCGCGTCGTCGTATTCGGCGAAGACCGGTTCCGGGCCGTCCGCGCGTTGGCCGATCAGTTGCAGGCGGGTCCCGGCGATGCGCCCGCGTGCCGCGCCGATGACCCGGTTGGCCAGTGAGACGATCTGCGGCGTGGAGCGGTAGTCGCGTTCCAGTCGCACCACGGTCGCCTCGGGAAAGCGCCGGGAGAAGTCGAGCAGGTAGGCCGGGGTGGCGCCGGTGAAGGAATAGATGGTCTGGTTGGCGTCGCCGACGACGGTGAGATCGTCGCGATCGCCCAGCCAGGCGTCGAGCACTCGCTGCTGCAACGGGGTGACGTCCTGGTATTCGTCGACGACGAAGCTGCGATAGCGGCCGCGGAACTCGTCGGCCACGGCCGGGAAGTCCTCGAGCGCGGCGGCGGTGTGCAGCAGCAGGTCGTCGAAATCCAGCAGCAGGCCCTCGGCCGTGGTCTTGAGGGATTCGTAGGCGGTATAGACCTCGGCGATGCGCGCCGCGTCGTAGGGCAGGTCGCGTCCGCGGGAGGCCGCGGCCGTCGGATAGTCCTCGGGCGCGACGAGCTGGGATTTCGCCCATTCGATCTCGGTGAGCAGGTCGCGCACGCTCTCGGTGGCGGTGGACAGTCCGGACCGGTGCGCGGCCTGGGCCACCACCGGGAACTTGGCGTCGAGCAGCCGCCACGGCACCTCGCCGACCACCTGCGGCCAGAAGTACTTGAGCTGTCGCAGCGCGGCCGCGTGGAAGGTGCGCGCCTGCACCTGGTTCGCCTCGCCGCCCAGGCCGAGCGCGCGCAGCCTGCCGCGCAGCTCCCCGGCAGCGCGCGCGGTGAAGGTGACCGCGAGCACCTGATCGGCCTTGACGTGCCCGGCGGCCACCAGGTGCGCGATGCGATAGGTGATGGTCCTGGTCTTGCCGGTCCCCGCGCCCGCGAGCACACAGACCGGGCCGCGTGGCGCCCGGACGGCGGCGGCCTGCTCGGCGTCGAGGAGGTCCAGATCGAGTGCGGGCACGGGGTCCATCATGGCAGCTGCGCCCGACACCGCCGTCATGTCGTGACCTCCGCCTCGCTGTGATCGTGCCGCGATGTGGAACAGGACCGGACCGCGGCGCGTTGCATCACTCGTGACCGAAGTGAATCCCGCCGTGACGATGTACTCCACCACCTGGTGCGGCTACTGCCGCAGGCTGAAGAAGCAACTGGAGGAAAACGGCATCAGCTATGTGGAGATCGACATCGAGCAGGACGAGGCCTCGGCCGAGTTCGTCGGCAGCGTGAACAACGGCAACCATGTGGTGCCGACCGTGAAGTTCGCCGACGGCTCGACGGCAACCAATCCCACCCTCGTCGCTGTCAAGGAAAAGCTCGCCGCCTTGGCGTGATCGGCGCCGCGCGGCGGGACCGTTCCCACCGCGCGGCTCAGGAGCCCATCGCGGCCCAGGATTCGATGATGGTGCGGGCGATCGAGATGGATCCCGGCAGCAGCAACCGTGCGCCTTCCTGCCTGGCGCCCCACGAGCCGAGTGCGAGCGCCTCGCGCACCTCCGCGCGGGTGAACCAGTGCGCCTCGGCGATCTCGCCGTCGGAGAAGACCAGTTCCTGCTCGGGGTCGCCGACCGCGCTGAAGCCGAGCATCAGCGAGCGCGGGAACGGCCAGGGCTGACTGCCCAGATAGCTGATGTCGCGCACGTCGACGCCGACCTCTTCGCGGATCTCCCGTTCCACGCAGCGCTCCAGCGATTCGCCGACCTCGACGAACCCGGCGAGCAGCGAGAACATCGTCACCGGCCAGGTGTGCTGCCGGGCCAGCAGCACCCGGTCATCGCCGTCGTGGACCAGGCAGATCACGGCCGGATCGATGCGCGGGAACTCTTCGTGCCCGGCATCGGTGACCCGCGACCAGCCGCCCTTGGCGACCACCGTGCGCGAGCCGTCGTGCGCGCTGTAGTTGGCCTTGTCGTGCCAGTTCAGCAGGGCGAGCGAGGTCGCCAGGACACCGGCGGTGAAGTCGTCGAGTTCCATCGCGGCGACCCGCAGGTCGGTCAGCGGCCCTTCCAGCTCCTCGGAGCGCACCGCCCACAGATGCCTGCCCTCGGTGACGCCGAGGAACACCGCCGCCGGGCTCGGCTCCGGGGACAACTCGATCGCGGCGTCCAGCACCAGCGCACCGTCCAGGAAGCGGATCCGGCCGCGCTTGTCGACGCGCAACAGCAGCGCTTCGGCCCAGCCCTCTTTCAGCGCGAGCTCGTCGGCGCGCAACGTCTCGGCGCGATCTCCGGCGAAGCGGGACAGCAGCGGCACACCATGCAGTTGGAACGTCACGTGTAGAGACTACTTCCGGTCGGCACGAAGGCAGTGCCCCATTCGCCGCCGTTACGAATCATTTGCCCGCGCGACGGATGTAGAGCAGCTTGTCGCCCGATTCGATGGCGTCCACCTCGGGCTCCCCCACCCGGATCAGCTCGCCGGCGCGCACCACGCCGAGCACGATATCGCGCAGATGCCGCGGCGAGCCGCCGACCTCGCTCGGCTCCACCTCGCGTTCGGCGACCGCGAAACCGGCCTCCGGAGTCAGCAGATCCTCCATCATCTCCACGACGGTCGGCGTGGTGGTGGCGATGCCGAGCAACCGGCCCGCGGTCTCCGAGGACACCACCACCGAGTCCGCGCCGGACTGGCGCAGCAGGTGGATGTTCTCGGCCTCGCGGATCGCGACGACGATCTTGGCCGTCTTGTTCAGTTCACGGGCGGTCAGCGTCACCATGACCGCGGTGTCGTCGCGGTTGGCCGCCACGATCACCGCGGCGGCGTTCTGCACGCTGGCCAGCCGCAGCACATCGGACTGGGTGGCCGAGCCGTACACGGTGACCAGCCCCGCGTTGGCCGCGGCCTCCAGCGCTCCCTGATCGGTGTCGACGACCACGATGTCGGTCGGCGCCACGCCGTCGCCGAGCATCGCGTCGATCGCGGTTCTGCCCTTGGTGCCGTATCCGACGACCACCGTGTGATCACGCACGCCGCGCCTCCAACGCTGAATCTTGAACGCCTGCCTGGACCGCTCGGTGAGCACGCTGATGGTGGTACCGACGAGCACGATGAGGAAGAGGATCCGCAGCGGCGTGATGACGAGAATGTTGACCAGCCGCGCGTCGGGCGAGACCGGGGTGATGTCGCCGTAGCCGGTCGTCGAGAGCGAGACCGTGGCGTAGTAGAAGGCGTCCAGGAACGACAGTTCGCCGCCCGCGGTGTCGCGATAACCGTCGCGTTCGAGGTAGACCAGCAGTGCCGCGCCGAACAGCAGCGCGATCGCGCCGACGATGCGCCTGGTCAGCGAAACCCACGGGCTCAGGGTGCCTTCGGGGATGCGAAGGACGCCGACAAGCGTGTGGTCCGGGCGCGAGGTCAAGCCGCCGCGGTTGGCTCGCTCGACGAAATCACCCAGCACCGTGCACCCCTTGGCGCCGCGGCGTCATCCGCGACCGGCGCGACTGTCTCCCACACACGAAGCGGAGCCTACCGGGTCACGACGTCCGCTCCGGTCTCGACGCGATCGCCGCACGGTGGCAGGCTCGTCCACCATGGCCTCCAGCACCGATACGGCGTCCGCCGATACGACCCGCGAACCAGCGCTCGCCCTGGCCGCCCTGCTGTTCGGCGCGGGCGTCCTGCATTTCGTGCGCCCTTCGTTCTTCGACGCGATCGTGCCGAGGGCGCTGCCCGGCAGAGCCCGCGACTACACCTATGCCTCCGGGGTGGCCGAGATCGGCGTGGCCGCCGCGCTCGCCGTGCCGCGCACCCGGCGCCTCGGCGGGCGGTTGGCGGCCCTGCTGTTCGCGGCGGTCTTCCCGGCCAATCTGCAGATGACGGCCGATGTGCTGGGCAGTTCGACGGCATCGACGGCCTTCAAGATCGGCACGCTGGCGCGGTTGCCCTTGCAGTACCCGATGATCGCCGCGGCGCGGAAGGTCGCGCGGGGCTGAGTGGGCCGAGTCGCCCGAGGCTGAGTCGCACAGGCTGTCACACCGGTGATGCGCGCGAAAGCCGGGGTCTCCGTTCCCGGTTCGTGCGGGGCGGCACGGTCGGCGTCGGAATGGCGCAGACCCCATATCCGCTCAGTTCCCGGTCGTGCGGGGCGGCGCGGAGGCGCTGATCAGCTCGGCCAGCTCGCCCGCGCCGGGAAGATCGGCAGGCGCGATGGTGCGGCCGGTGCGGACGTAGTGGAAGGCGGCGCCGACTCGTTCCAGCACGGCGTTTTCGCTCTCCCCCAGGCGCGCGGCCATCAGCCGCGCCCAGGCCAGCCGATAGATCGCGAGCTGCATGGCGACCGCCGCCTCGTCGCCCGCGTCGGGCTCGGCACCGGTCTTCCAGTCGACGACAACCCAGCGGCCGCCGGGCTCGGCGAAGACCGCGTCCATCCGGCCGCGGATCACCACACCGGCGATCGAGGTCTCGAACGGCACCTCCACGTCGATCGGACTGCGGTGCGCCCACGCCGAATTCAGGAACGCGTCCTGCATGCGCGCGAGTTCGGCATCGGCCCCCTCCCCCGTCTCCGGTACGCCCGCACCCGGCAGCTCGTCGAGACCGAGCAAGCGCGTCCCGGAGAACCAGCGCTGCACCCAGGCATGGAAGGCGGTGCCGCGGCGGGCCAGCGGATTCGGCGGGTACGGCAGCGGTCTGCGCAGCCGGCGCGCCAGCCGGGACGGGTCGGCGCGCATCTCCACCAGCGCGGTCGCCGGAATCTGGCCCGGCAGTTCGACCTCCCGCTCGGCCGCCAGCGTGGCGTCGCGTTCGGCCAGCAGGGCGTCCACGTCCGCCGCCCAGCCCTCGGGGTCGTCGGGGTCGACGGGGGGTTCGGTGCGGACTTCGCCCGCCTCGGGACCGGGTTCCCGATCGCCGGGATGTGTCGCGGTGTACTCGGGTCGCACGCGATCCTCGGCCGGGGGATGGTCGTCCGGCGGCGGCGCGAGATCGTCCGGCGATCGAGCGAGATCCGGCGGCGGCAGGGGGAAGTCACTTCGCGGAGAACCGGAATCGCCCGGCGACTGGGCACGACCGCCCGGCGGCGTGACGTAGCCGCCCGCAGGCAGGACGAAGTCGCCCGGAAACGAGGCAGAGTCGCCCGGACGCAACGACATATCGCCGGACGGCACGACATCGCCGTCCGTGGGCGGGACGAGGTCGTCCGGGTACGGGGCGACGTCGCCCGGCGGCAGGTCGTAGTCGCCAGGCGGCAGGTCGTAGTCGTCCGGCGGCAGGTCGTAGTCATCCGGCGGTGGCGCGAAATCCTGCGGTGGGCCGTCGTCCGGCGGTGGCGGGATGTCGTCCGGCCACGCGGCGGTGGTGCGCAGACCTGGGCCGGGCAGGCGATCGGCGGCGGGAGATGTTGCGCGCGCACGGGATTCGGGGGCACCGCGAACGCCGGGGCGGTGCGCGCAGGCGCCGGACGTGTCGGTGGGTCGCGGTAGCTTCGGGGCGTGACGAGGCGAGCGCGGGCGCGCGCGCAGGTCGGCGAGGGCGGCGCGGACGAGGGCGGCGCCCTGTTCGACCGGGTCGCGGCGGGTACCGAGCGGGTCGCGCGGCCATTCGGCGGTGGCGGGATTGTCGGTGAAGGGGTTGGTGGCGTCGATCTCGGGGGGATCGTCCCAGCGGGCGATCCGCGCGGCGGCGAAGGCCGGGGAATCCGGGGACTCCACGGCGTTGTTCAGTTCGAGGAGGAAATCGGAGGGGCCCTTGGGCTCGTTGCCGGTCTCGGCCCAGTGGTGGGCCGAAACCAGCAGCACCCGTTCGGTTCTGGTGAGGGCGACGTAGAACAGGCGGCGTTCCTCGTCGAGGCGGCGTCGGTCCAGCGCCTTCTTGTGGTCGGCGATGGCACGTTCGAGTTCGGCGCGATCGGCCAGGTCGGACAGGTCGAGTACCGGCACGCCCTCGGCGGCGTCGGCGGCGGCGCGATCGCCGCGCAGCGAGGTGGGCAGTTCGGCCAGCGCGCCGAGCCAGGTGCCCGCGGCGGCGCCGGAAGGGAAGACTCCGCGCACGATGTGCGGGACGGCGACGATCTCCCACTCCAGCCCCTTGGCGGCGTGCACGGTGAGTACCTGCACGCGGTCCTTGGCGACCTCGATCTCGCCGGGTTCCAGGCCGTTCTCCACCGATTCGGCGGCGGCGAGGAAGGCGAGCAGGCCGCCGAGCGAGGCGCGCGGGTCGGCGGCATATCCGGCGACCACCTCGGCGAAGGCGTCGAGATGCTCGCGGCCCGCGCCGGTCCCGAGCATGACGCGCCTGGCCTGGGTCTCCACCCCGACGCCGACGGTGCGTTCGACGTCGGCGACCAGCTCGGTCAGCGGCTGGCCGCTGCGCTCCCGCAGGGCGGCCAGCTCTTGGGCGAGGGCCTGGATGCGGGCGTAGCCCGCGGGCGAGTAGCTCTC
>NZ_BAGA01000111.1 GCF_000308595.1 Nocardia higoensis NBRC 100133
CCGACCCAGGTGAAGCACCGCTGCTGATTCCCGCCATCGAACACCACCGGCGGATACCCGTGCGCCAACCGCCACAGAGTCCGGGTGATGAAGAAGCTACTGTCCTGACCGGGGCCGTAGACATTGAACAACCGCAATGTCGTGAACCTCAACCCACGCCGCCGCCCGAGATCGAACAGCAGTTGCTCGGCCAGCAATTTCGCCATCGCGTACACCCACCGCGGACGACTCGCGTCCCCGATCACGCAATCGGCCGTCTCCGACCACGGCACCTTCGGATTGCGGCCGAATACCTCACTCGTACTGACGAAGACCATCGGCAGGTCGCGTTCC
Organism: Nocardia higoensis NBRC 100133; assembly: GCF_000308595.1. Classification (GTDB taxonomy): domain Bacteria; phylum Actinomycetota; class Actinomycetes; order Mycobacteriales; family Mycobacteriaceae; genus Nocardia; species Nocardia higoensis. The sequence goes on from NZ_BAGA01000111.1 coordinate 334, forward strand.
AGCGCTGCGTGCGCCACCACCCGCGTTCCGTTGAAGATGACATCGGCCACATCCTCGGCGTCCCGCAGGTAATGCGAAATCCCTACATGAGAGGCCAGGTGGAACACCTGGTCCGCGCCGTCCAACGCCTCCGCGACCGCGCCCGCGTCGCGGACATCGACGACGCGGCAATCGACGTCGACGCCGCGCCTCGACTCGGCTACTCGTGAGCATTGCCCGACGTCGACCAGATCGAGAACCGCCACCTCATCGCCGCGCGCCTCGAGCCGCCCGAGCAGATGACCTCCGATGAACCCCATGCCACCTGTGAGCACGATTCTCGCCACTGTGCACTCTCCTCCCCCGAATCTATTGGCCCTGATTCGTTTCAACGTACAAAGCAGGGCCATCACCAAATAGTGTGAGCCACCAAAACAGCGAGTGTCAATCCCAAATATATTGCCCTGTAACGGTTTTCATATAGCCAGCGCGAAGTGGCGGTGTCGCGTCAACGTGAGCGCACCGCCGCGTCCGACATCGCAGAAACAGTTGTCTACCTGCCGATACCTCTCCAGATCACTTCGTCGATCTCTATCTCGGCCCCCGGAGGTCCCCTCTCAGCCCCGAGCATCGACGCACTTCGCCGCAGCCGTCTGCACGCCTCGCTCGCCATGTGACCGGCCGGCCACCTGAACCGCTGATTGCGGCGAACACCAACTTTCCCGTGCGGCCGATCGCCAGCAGCGGTGCACGGCGAAATTCGGCTTCGCCAGGACACCGCCGGACAGAATCTCGGCGATTTCCTCGCACCGCCGCGGCGTTCATGCCGATTCGTTCCCAGTGGGCCGCCGACGACACGGCAGGGCTCCGCCGTTGTCGACGTGGGCTTGGAGGTCGTCACTGATCGCGGCGTACACGGACTTCGCGTGACTGGTCGCGATCGTGGCGCTTTGCTCGCGGGTCCACCCCAAGCGGATCAGGATGCCGATGGCGGCATCGAGTTCACTGGTGTAGCGCGGCTGATCGTCGTGGCTGGCAGCCTCGATCACGCGGGTGAACGTCGCGGTGTATTCGGTGCCGTACTGGGCGATCAGCTCATCGATGAACGCCCAGGTGCGCAGCAGAACGATTCCTTCCTCACTCCGCAACGTCGGCTGCGGCACCTGAGGCGGTTGATCGATCATCCCGACAGCACGGCCCAACTCGACGGGCAGGCTCGAACAGACGCCTTCCGCCCGGATCTCGGTTCGGTGTTCCATGATTGGCCGCTTTCATAAGTGTGTGCGGTTGGCGCCTCTGAGGCCCAGGGCGTTCGATGTGTCGCTGATGAACGGCTGACTTCGGCGAGGACGAGAGCCCGGCTGGACCCGGGCTGGACGCTTCGACCGCCCGATCGAGAACTCTCGCCAAATCAGTCCTCACCAGCGCGGTAAGGCCGGGACCTCGCCGCGCATAGCGGCGGTGGCTTCCTCGCTTCGCGTGCAGTGCTTCTCGTATCGGCCGATTTCGGCAAAGACGGTTCCCGGGTGTGGTCGATCGCCCGACAGCGGCGGAATGAGCCATCGCCGTCCCCGGGTGCAGGGGCCGGGCAGGATCACGACACTGTCGGCGCTGACGGTCACGGCTTTCGCGGCCTCGAGTGCCTCCTGCCACCGCGCATACAGGTCGGCCGGGGTCGGGTCGGTCAGCATGATCCATGTGCCGTTCTCGACGATGATCACCGGGCCGGGTTCGGTGAGTCGATCGTGGACCCACACCCCTAACGCCTCGTGCATCGCGACCGCGCCGACGGTCGTCCAGCGCCGCACGACGATGTCCTGTGTTGCGCGGACGATGTCGCAGTCGAGACGGCAGAACCGCAGGTACTGATCTCGCTCCATCAGCACGTCCGGATCGATTTCCGGAGGAGACGGCCTCACGACTTCTCGCCCACGGTCGCGGCTCGTCGTTTCGGCGGCCTGGCCGTGGCGAGGTGTTCGGCAACCTTTACGCTCTCACTCATCTGGATCCGTCCTCTTCCCCGCCGGCAGCGGGCAACGGCTCGGCATCGAGCCGTTGACGCACCCGGCAATGCGGTGAGCACCGCTCGTGCAGTCGCTGCGCCTGGAGGGCTTCGTGATCGGTCAGTGTCCCGGAGTCGGAGAGGCAGTCCGCGAGGTTGGTGTAGAGGTGGGGCAAGGTGTCCGGGGCCAGGTATCCAGGCATCGATTCGCTCATAGGGGTCACGGTTTCCGTGCGAGGCCGCCGTAGGCGGGAAGCGTGCGGTGTTCACCGATCCGGGTGTGGTTGGGTCGCCAACGGCTGATCGATGTGAAGCCGGGCGCGACCAGGTCCAGACCTTCGAACACCGCGCGGAGCTGGCCCTTGGAACGCGGCACATAGGGGACGGCGCCGGTGGTGTTGTAGGTCTGGCACATCGCGGTGTACTCGGGGCAGTCGTCGGTGCCGTCCCACAGCAGCAGGTAGCTGCCCGGTGGGACGGCGGCCATGATCGTGTGGACGATCCACAGCATGTCGATGTAGGAGCGTGCATGGCCGAGTACGCCCATGAACATCACCGCGATCGGTCGCGTGAAGTCCAGGAGGTCGGCGGCACGGGTGAGGATCTGTTCGGGGTCGTGGAAGTCTGCCTCGAGGCAGGAGGTGGCCCCGTCGGGGGTGGTGCTGGTGAGCAGTGCCCGCGCATGGGCGATGACGAGTGGGTCGTTGTCGACGTAGACGACCTTCGATTCCGGCGCGACGGCCTGGGCGATCTCGTGGGTGTTGACCGCGGCCGGTAGGCCGACGCCGATGTCGAGGAACTGCCGTACACCCGCACCCGCAGCGAGGTAGCCGACCGTGCGGTGCAGGAACTGGCTGGACTGCACCGCCATCGTGGTGATGGCGGGATAGACGGCGGTGGCGGCGTCGCCAGAGATCCGGTCGAGGTCGTAGTAGTCCTTGCCGCCCATCCAGTAGTTCCAGACGCGTGCCGAATGCGGAATGTCGGTGCGGATCAGCGGGCACGCCGCGCCCGCGGGAGCTGCCGAGGCGGTCACAGGGTCTTCACCTGCTTGGCGACCGGTCCCTTGGCACCGGTGCCGGACTGGAATTCGACGCGCTGTCCCTCGGTCAGGACGCGGAATCCTTCGGCCTGGATCTCGGAGTGGTGGACGAAGATGTCTTTGCCGCCGTGGTCAGGGATGATGAACCCGAAACCTTTCTCGGCATCGAACCAACGAACGGTTCCGTGTTCCATGATCAAGGTCTCCTCGGCTGGGACGAGTGGTTGGCTGTGGGCTGTGGGCAGGTGTCGCGGTTGGTCGGAGACTCGTCGGCTGCCCGATGGCAGGCTGGTCGCGGAGCGGATCAGCGAAGCAGGAAATGGTCGCTGGTAGGGAAGCTGCTGTAGGTCGTCGACTGCGAGGCGGGCCAGACCTTGTCGCAGGGTGTGTTCTCGGCGAAGGGCTCCGCTACGCATCCGGCCGCCCGGTAGCGCTGGATCGGGTTTCAGCAGGCGCAGTCGAGCGATACCCGCGCGGCGGTCTCCTGCGGGATCCGGCCCCGTAGTGAGCCAGTGTGGGATCTCTGCGGCCATGACAATCCCCTTCCCTGTCTTCGAGACGCAACTGGTCACCTTGTGCTGTCATCGACTGGATTCCGCGGTGGAGCCATCAACCGCCCTCACGCCATCCAGGTAGGCGGGCAGGGACTGGTGTCCGTGGGAGATGAAGCTCGGCAACGGCTTCAACTCGACCGCCTCGACAGCGAGAGCGAGTTCGGGGAAGCGCCCGAACAGGGCAGACAGGGCCTCGACGGCTTCCAGGCGGCCAGGGCCGCGCCCAGGCAGTGATGTGGCCCGTACCCGAAGGACAGGTGCTCCTTGTTCGGACGGGCGGGGTCGAAGGCGTCAGGGTCCGGTTCGTGCCAATCAGGGTTGCGATTGGCGGCAGCGATCGCGGCGATGATTGCCTCACCCGCCTTGATATGCACGTCGGCGATGTCGATATTGGCGATCGCGTACCGCAACGGCAGGTTCGCCACCGGCGGCGCATACCGCAACGTCTCATCCACCAACTGTGACCAGGTGACGGTGCCGGTCCGCATTTGTCTCAGCAGTTCGGGCCTGGTCAGTACCTGATACACCGCCTGGTCGATGAGGTTGACGGTGGCGGCCCGATACCTGGCGTGCTCGGCACCGGAGCTGCGCAACGCGTTCGGACGCTTCTCCATCATCGGCCGCACCGGGCATTCCAACGGAATACCGCGCTGCCAGACGCTGGGATCGGCGGGGAAATATTCGGGATCGTTCAGAATCCCCAGCGCGGTCCAATAGCCGACCACCAACGTCGCGGGAACACCCGGAGCCAACCACACCGGCGCCAACGACCCGAACCGCTCCCACATCCGCTTGTATGCACCGTGTGGGTCGGCGGCGAAGTCGGCGGTATAGATCGGGACACGGAATTCGCTGCCTGTCTCGCGAGATCGCCCGTAATCCGGCGAGCGCGACGCTTCGAATGGGCAATCGGATGGCGCAATCATGAATAGCTCCAAATCAAGCGAATATTGGCAGTGGGATCACGGAGAGAGATCCAGAAATGGTCCTTGAATGCCGGGCCACCTCCAGCTCGACATCGCTGCCTCATCGCACGCACTCCGGCACTCTCGTCGGACAGGACTCGCCCGTGCGGTATCGGCGAGACAGCCGAACCTTCACGACGAGTGCGAAATTCATGCACCCCAGCATCGGCACACGATGAGGAAAGGGGAACTGCACTGCCACCGCACCGCACTGCAATACCACTGCACATCCACACTGGGCGACTGCCGCTCGCCGGCGGCTCGGTGGAAAACTGGGTGCCATGATGGAACTCAACGGCGCCCCGGTCACCGGCGCCGACCTCGCCTCTCTGGCACTGGTCGGCTACGGACACTTCACCTCGATGCGGGTCGAGGAAGGCAGCGCGGTGCGTGGCCTGAACCTGCATCTGGACCGGCTGACCCGCGACTGTCGCACGGTCTTCGCCGCCGAGCTCGACACCGACCGCGTCCGCGAATACATCCGGCACGCCATCCGCGAAGCCGCCGCGCCGCTCATCGTCCGGGTTACCATGTACGACCCGGCGCTCACCCTCGCCAGGCCCGGAGCCGACGCCCAACCACAGGTTCTCATCACCATGCGGACCGCGCCGCCCGCGGCCACCACCCCGCTGCGGCTGCAGTCGGTCGTATACTCCCGCGACCTGCCCAAGGTCAAACACGTCGGCCTCTTCGGTGCACTGCACCAGCGCGCCCTGGCCCAACGCGCCGGATACGACGACGTCGTATTCACCGAACCGGACGGCACGATCACCGAGATCGGCACCAGCAACATCGCGTTCATCCGAGGCGACGGTCAGCTGGTTTGGCCCCACGCCGAAGTACTCGTCGGCACCACCATGCGGTTGATCAACCAGGTCCGCGACGAAGAAGTCCTCACCGAGCGAGTCACCCTCTCCCAACTCCCCCACTACACAGGAGCCGTGGCGACCAACGCCGCGACCGGCGTCCGTGCCGTCACCGGCATCGATGACCACCAATGGCCCGAACACGCAGCCACGGCGAAACTGCGCGCGCACTACGAATCCATTCCGCCACAGCGGATCTAGCCTCAACCCACCACGAACGGCCACTAGGCTGATACGCCACCGCACACAAAAGGGGGGCTACGCGGAGATGATCAGCCTGGTTCAGCCGTGGACCGGAGTAGAAGTCGCAGCACTGCGCCGGGCCCGACGCATGACGCTCATCGAGTTCGCCGCCTACCTCGGAGTCAGCGAACGCATCGTGTCCACCTGGGAAGCCAAAGGCGCTGACACCACGCCGCGCCCAGTCAATCAGGCCGCTCTGGACACCTCGCTCCAGCGATTGAATCCCGACGAACTCGCCCGCTTCCTCCAGCTGGTGCCGGCTGAGGCCATCACCGACGCCCGCCAGGAGGAAGCCCTCGCCCAACCCGACCGCACCCGCCATCCTGTCGATGGACGGTGGATGAACAGGATCCCCGACGGCGTCTACCTGTCCGGACCGCTCGACCAACCCGTCTGGCTGCCCGAATACTGGATCGATACCTACCCGATCACCAATAACGACTACGCCACGTTCGTCACCGCCGCCGGCCACCCGCCACCCCAACACTGGAACGGCCGCCGCCCACCACCCGACATCACCGATCACCCCGTCGTATGGGTCACCCACGACGACGCCAGCGCCTACGCACAGTGGGCAGGAAAGCGACTCCCCACCTCCCAAGAGTGGGAAAAAGCCGCACGTGGCCCTCGCGGCGCGACCTGGCCCTGGGGAGACCAAGCAACCCCAGCCAAATGCAACTGCAAACGCGACCGCACCCAAGGCACCACCACACCCGTCGACCGCTACAAGTCCGGCGTCAGCCACTACGGCGTCTACGACCTCGCAGGCAACGTCTGGGAATGGCTCAGCACCGAAACCAGCTCCGGCCGGTACGAACTCAAAGGCTCAAGCTTCCACTCCCTGCTCGAAACAGCCGCAGCAGCGATCTTCAACGACGCCGACCGACTGATGCTCGACGACGACACAGGCTTCCGCTGCGCCACAACCGATCTGAAAGATCCGGCTGAATAGACTGCCACCGTTGTGAATCTTCGGCGATCTCGGGCCCAGGGCCCTTCGCGGTCACCGCAAGCTCCCCAGAACGCACTCCTCTGAATTGCTGCCAATGTGCATCGCAGTCGCGCCGTTCAAGCCGAGGCGTACCCGCGGTTTCGCGACGGCGATCGGGGCCGCCACGTCCAGGCGGGTCATCGAATCCGCTGTCCACGGCTTGGTCGAACGCCACCGCCGACCCGGGGACACGCACCTGTGTGTGGCCGGAGGTGTCATGGAGGACTTTGTCGCCGTCCGCAAACTCCGGACCGGTGCCGGGTTCGCCGATATCTACGCCGCGCCCGCGTGCGGAGACGCCGGCACCGCGCTCGGCGCGGCCCTGGTGGTCGCCGCCGCGCACGGCCACCGTCCGGATCGGCTCGAGCACATCCAGCTCGGCCCGGCCTTCACCGATCCAGAAATCCACGCGGTCCTGGCCGAGTGCGCGATCGCCTCCACCGTCACCGACGACCCGGCCGACAGCGCTGCCGAACTGTTGGCCCGCGGCCACATCGTGGCCTGGTTCCAGGGACGAATGGAGTACGGGCCCCGCGCTCTGGGAGCACGCTCGCTGCTGGCCGACCCATCCACCGTGGCGATGCGAGAGCGGGTCAACCGCATCAAACGACGCGAAGAGTTCCGCCCCTTCGGCCCGTCGGTACTGTCCGAACACGTCGCAGAGTTATTCGGCCGCAACGACATCCGCGCACCGTTCATGTCGTTCACCCTGCCCACCGCCGATCGCGGCCCTATCATCGCGGCCACCCACGTCGATGCCACCAGCCGACCCCAGACCGTGCCGCCCGGCGGTGGCCTGTATCGGCGGCTGATCGAGCGATTCCATCAGCGCACCGGCATTCCCGCTGTGCTCAACACCAGCCTGAACTCCGGCTGGGAACCGATCATCGCCGACCCGGCCCAAGCGCTGGCGTTCTTCTTTACCTGCCCGGCCGATGCGCTGGTGATCGGCTCCCACATCGTCACCAAACACCGCGACCGGCGGTGACACGCGATGTCGCAGCCGTTGAAGCTCCTCGCCGACCAGATCGCCACCCACACCCGCTACTCCGAGCACAACTTCGACCTCAACGCAGACGTCGCGGCCGCACTCAGGCTGTCCGGCAGCGAACAGACCATCGATATCGGATGCGGCACGGGACAATTCCTGCGAACCCTGCGCGAGCAGGGACACCGCGGCGACTTGTTCGGAACCGGAATCCGCCCCGAGGCCGCCGCCGCGGCCGCCGCCCTCGACGCCGTACACGCCGTGCACACCGATGCGCTCCAGCTGCCGTTCCCCGATAGCATGTTCGACCGCGCGACCGCCATGCACCTGCTCTACTACCTGAGCGACCCGGCAGCGGGGTTGGCGGAAATGCATCGGGTGACCCGGCCCGGCGGGACGATCGCGGTCACCGTCAACCACACCGTCACCGCTCCACGGTTGCGGGCACTGGTCGCCGAACACGCAGCACGGTACGGGTTCAGCCCGCGCCCAGCCTCCCATATCTGGGCCGAGAATCCACGCACCGCTGCACCGTTGGATGTCGATGCCGCAGCCGAGTTGATATGTGTCGAGTTCGGGCACGCCACCGCCTGGCGGCGCGACGACGCCCTGGTCTTTCCCACCCCTGACAGCGTGCTGCCCTACGCCGACGTGCTCGCCCGGTTCGTCTGCGGCGTCGGCGAGGACTCACCACATCGCGCGCAGATCCTCTGCGAGGTCGGGGCCGAGGTACGTTCCTGGTTCGCCAGGCACGGCCGACCGTGGCGTGACCCGAAGGGCTACACCATCCTGACCGCCGACACCTAGCGTGGGGCCGCCGCCGGACCGAGCCGGCTCCAGTCGAAACCGAGCTCACCCTTATCAGCGATGACCTGCTCCCACCACGACCGGTGCTCGACATACCAGGCGACGGTCTCGGCGATACCGGACTCGAAATCGTGGACCGGCGCCCAACCGAGCCGGGATTCGATCTTGTCCGGGTTGATCAGATACCGCCGGTCGTGGTTCGGCCGATCCGGGATGTGCTCGATCCACTCCCCCGGATCCCGCTCGAGCGCGGTGACCACCATGGTGGCGATGTCGATATTGGTGACCTCCCTGCGGGCGGAGATGTCGAAAATCGGCAACAGCCCCGGATCGGTCGCCGCCGCGGCCGGGATCGGGTCGAGTTCGGCGTGCAGCACCCGATGCACCGCGGCACAGTGGTCGGCCACATGCAGCCAGTCCCGACGCTGCAACCCATCACCGTAGACCGGGACCTTCTTCCCCCGCAGCACATTCGTCACCGCCAGGGGAATCAACTTCTCCGGCAACTGGAACGGGCCATAGTTGTTCGCGCAGTGCGTCATCCGCAGATTCAGCTGCGTATAGGTTTGCATGTAGGCGCGCACCATCTGATCCCCGGCCGCCTTCGCCGCCGAATACGGCGTCTTCGCGTTCAACGGCGACCGCTCGGTGAACCACCCTTGCCCCTCGGCCAGCTCCCCGTACACCTCGATCGTGGACACGTGCACATGCGAGCGGACCGGCACCAGGCGACTGCACTCGGCCATCACCTGCGCCCCCAGGGCGTTGCTGCGCATGAACGACGACGGCCCCAGGATCGCGCGGTCGTTGTGTGACTCGGCGGCGAAGTTCACCACATAGTCAGGCAGGTACCGCCGATACAGGGCCTCCATCACCGGCAGGTCGGCGATATCGGCCTGCTCGAACACGATCCTGTCGCTCACCGCGTCGAGGTTGGCCGGATTACCGGCGAAGCCGATGTAGTCCACCGCCACCACCCGGGCATCGGGCTCCCACTCCAGCAGCAGGTGCACATAGTTCGCGCCGATGAACCCGGCAGCGCCGGTCACGAGGTAGACGGACATGGTTGCCGAGCCTAGCCCAGATCCGATCCCGCAGCGGCCTCCACCGGAAGCGTTCAAAAGGCCTGATCAACACACCCTCCGCGTCCGGACTGATCACGCACGAAAAGCGAAGATCCGATGTCGACCCCAAGGTGCTCCAGTCCGTCTCTCGCCGGACCGTCCACACCGCGACCAGGGTCGATGCAGACCCCGGTCCGCGACGCCACCACGATCGCGACGATGTTCCACCGCTCGCTAGCATCCGTGATTCGATAACCGCACACCAATCGCTGGGAATCAGCCGTAGGCGCAGCCCTGCACCGCCCTGTCAATGGCCAGTTGGTTCTCCCCGCGGGCGGCCAGCAATCGTCCCCGCTGATGGCCGGTTGGTTTTCCCAACGGTGGCCAGTAATTTCCCCATCGAGGTCAGCGCAGTGGCTTCACCCACTTGCCGAGCACATGCGCATGAGCCTGCGCAGGAACCCTCGCACGTGATCCGGCGGTGCGCGGCGAGTTCCTCTCCCGTGTCAGCCGGTAGGGCGGGCGCGGGGCAAGTAGAGTACGCAACGACCTTGTCCCCATGCGTTTCCGGCGGAGTCTGACTGTGTCGATCAGTGATTCCCATATCGCGGGACTGCTGCACGAGTTGGTGACATCTTGACCTGCCCTACTGGTTGGGTTCCAGATCAGGTGGCTAACTGACGGCCTATCCGAAAGGCTGGCAGTCATGCCACGCGCCTACCCTCCCGAGTTCCGCAGCAGAGCAGTCGCATTGGTCCGAGCAGGACGACCAGCCAAGCAGACCGCGTTCGACCTCGGCATCCACCCGGTCACGCTGTCGAAGTGGCTGCGCCAGGACGACATCGACCACGGACGCCGCCCAGGGATCCCGTCATCGGAGTCCGCGGAGCTGCGTGCGGCCAAGCGGCGGATCCATGAACTCGAGACCGAGCTGGCGATCATCCGCCACGCCGCAAAGTTCCTTCAGGAGGACGTCTCCGGCCCAAAAGCAGGCTCTACCCGGTGATCGACGCTCTCGCCGCCGCCGGAGCGCCGATCGACCGCTGCTGCCGCATCCTCGGAGTCGCCCGGCAGAACTACTACAAAGCCAAACGCAGGCCGACGACACCGACCCAGTTGCGTCGCCAATGGCTGACCGGGCTGATCCGCGAGGTGCATATCGCTTCCCGCGGCACCTACGGCTACCGCAGGATCCACGCCGAACTCACCCTCGGCATGGGCATCCAAGTCTGTCCACGCACCATCTCGGTGCTCATGACCTTGGCCGGCATCCGCGGCCTACCGGGCCCGGTCCGGGTCAAACGCTTGCGCGGTGTCGCGACCGCCGAGGACCTGGTGAACCGCAAGTTCCATCGGCTGGCGCCGAACGAGTTGTGGGTCACCGACATCACCCAACACCGTACGAGGGAAGGATGGCTCTACTGCGCGGCGGTCCTCGACGCCTACAGCCGCAAGATCGTCGGCTGGTCCATCGACTCCCGACCCGACTCCACACTCGTGGTCAACGCCCTGGACATGGCCATCCGAAACCGGCGACCTGAACCGGGCGGTATCGTGCATGCCGATCACGGAACTCAGTTCACCTCATGGGTTTTCGGGGAGAAGATCCGCTCGGCGGGGCTGCTGCCCTCGTTCGGGACCGTCGGCGACGGGCTGGACAACGCCATGATGGAATCGTTCTGGTCCTCGATGCAGATCGAGCTGCTCAACCGCCAGCGATGGAAGACCCGCGTCGAGCTCGCGAACGCGATCTTCGACTACATCGAGATCTTCTACAACCGGCAACGCCGCCACTCCTCCCTCGGCTACCGCACCCCGATCGAGTACGAACTACTCTCCGAGAAGACACCCATCACCGCCGCCAGTTAGCCACCCGGACTGGAACCCAAAGGATGGGGCAGGTCATCTGATCTGTGGTGCCGTGGGGCACTGCTGGAAGGATGGACACCGTGCCCAAGCCCTATCCCAAGGAGTTCCGCGACGACGTCGTGCGGGTCGCTCGCAATCGAGAGCCCGGCCAGAAGCTCAAGCAGATCGCGGCCGATTTCGGGATCAGCGAGTCCTGCCTGGCCACCTGGATGAAGACCGCAGATGTCGAGGACGGTATTTCCGCTGGAACGACCGCCGCCGAGAATGCCGAGTTGCGGGAACCTCGGAAGCGGATCAGGTTGCTCGAGCAGGAGAACGAGGTCCTGCGGCGGGCGGCGGCGTATCTGTCGCAGGCGAACCTGCCGGGAAAATGACTCTTCTATGGCTTCTGTCAAGCGGGAGCCACTGTGTTTTGGAGTTGCCGGAAGACGGCGCGGCAGACGTAGCGTTTGAGGTTGCGGCGGATTTCGCGGGGTGTTTTGCCTTGCGCTCGACTGCGTTCGGCGTAGGCGCGGGTGTCGGGGTCGTAGCTGAGGCGGGTTCGGACGATGATGTCGAAGGCGCGGTTGAGTTGGCGGTCGCCGCCGCGGTTGAGGCGGTGGCGGACGGTGTTGCCTGACGAGGCTGGTTGTGGCGCGACGCCGGCCAGGTTGGCGAAGGCGGATTCGGATCGGATGCGGCCGTGGTGGGAGTAGGCGCAGTAGATGATGGCCGCGGTCACCGGTCCGATGCCCGGGGTGTCTTGCAGGCCGGGTGCGACCTTGTTGACGAGGTCGTTGAGGTGGGTGTGGTTGCTCTTGAGCTGGGTGTCGTAGTCGATGATCGCGCGTGCCAGGCGCCGGGCCTCAGCGCGTGCGACTTTGGTGAGGTGGTCGCCGGAGGTGGCGCGCCAGCCGGCGATGGCTGCGATGGTGGGGTTGGTGATCGGTCGGCGGGCGTCGATGCCGAGGTCGATGGTCCGAAGTAGTGCGGTGAGGGCGTTGCGGCTGGCGGTGCGTTGCTGGTCGAGCAGACGCCGCGCGGCGAGCAGTATCCGCAGGGCTGTGCGATCGCCGGTGGATCGCGGTGCAGCGACGTGTGATTCTTCGCGTCCCAGAACCGATCTTGCCGCTGCCTCGGCGTCGATTCGGTCGGTTTTGCCGTCCACGACCTGTTGTTTGCGTGAGGGCGGCCGGACCTCACCGACCGGGATGCCGGCATCGATGAGGGTCGCGGTCAGGATCGCCCCGTAGGACGAGGTGCCTTCCACCGCGGCGAATACTGCTCCGCTGGTTCGTGTGCGTATCCAGGTCACTGCTCGCGCGAGACCAGCTGGATGCGTGGGAAATTCGCGTGTGTCGACGACGGCGCCGGTGCGGGTTTCGATGGCGACGAAGGTGTGGGTGCGGGCGTGGGTGTCCACGCCGACTACGTATTCGTAGCGTTCGGCGATGCGAGTCATGCGGCTGGTTGTCCTCTCTGTGTCTCGGGCGGTGGGGTCGGCCGGGTCACTCGGAGGCAAATCTGTAATGGGTCACGCGTGGACTGCGCGGACATTCTTCTGATCAGGCCATCCGGGCGGGGTGGTCCGACACCCCGGCCCGCTGCGCGGACAAGTCATTTTCAAGACACCCGACGGATCGGGGTCGGATATACCCGGAGTCACGCGAAGCGAGCCGAAGCGTCAGCCTGCCAGCCGATCTCGGACCGGCCAAGACCATTACAGATCTACCCGCTCGTCCGCGAGCTGGCCGCTGACGGGATTCCCGTCGCGGTGACGTGCCGGGTGCTGAAGATCGCGCGCCAACCGTATTACCGGTGGCTGGCCGATCCGGTCACGGCTGCTGATCTCGAGCAGGCGTATCGGGCGAATGCCTTGTTCGATGCTCACCGCGACGATCCCGAGTTCGGGTATCGATTCCTGCTCGATGAAGCAGCCACCGCGGGTGAGCCGATGGCGGCGCGGACCGCGTGGCGGATCTGCTCGGTCAACAGGTGGTGGAGCAGTTTCGGCAAGAAACGCGGTGCCAAGAACGGCCGCTCGGGCCCTCCCGTGCATGACGATCTGGTCGCCCGGAACTTCACTGCTGATGCGCCGAACATGTTGTGGCTCATGGATATAACGGAACATTTCACCAGTGAAGGGAAGCTCTATCTTTGCGCGGTCAAGGACGTGTTCTCCAACCGCATCGTGGGGTATTCGATCGATTCGCGGATGAAGGCCCGCCTGGCGGTCGATGCCCTGTCCTCTGCTGCGGCCAGGCGCGGCGCGGCTGGTGAGCAGGTCGCCGGCTGCATCGTTCACAGTGACAGGGGGTCGCAGTTTCGGTCCCGGAAGTTCGTTCGTGCCTTGCGCTCTCACGCGATGGTCGGGTCGATGGGGCGGGTCGGTGCCTGCGGTGACAACGCGGCGATGGAATCGTTCTTCGCCCTGCTGCAGAAGAACGTCCTCGACCGCCGGCCTTGGGTCACTCGTGGTGAGCTCCGGATCGCGATCGTGACGTGGATCGAACGGACCTACCACCGCCGCCGACGCCAGGCCAGGCTCGGCAGATTGACCCCGGTCGAATACGAAGCAATCATGACCACAGCAGCCTCTCAGGCTGCCTGACCGAACCTGTCACCGCTTCGTGCAGCAGTCCCGGCCAGCGATGCGGTCTCATTCAGAGCGAGGTCGCGCAAGGACCCGCTCGACTCTTCCATGCTCATCGTGGAGAGCGTGGCGAAGGTGTCCACGCAACCGCCCTCGGAGCTGTGGGGTCTCATCATCGGTGACATCTTGGCGAACCTGCGCGCCGCACTGGACCATGCATTATTCGGCCACATCACCGCTCGCCACTCGCTGCCCGAAGAGCAGCAGAGGGCCATCCAGTTCCCGATCGTGGTCGACGCCTCGAAATGGCCGTCGAAGGACCGGCAGTACCTTCCCCTGGTGGATTCCGCAGTCTGGGCCCACATCTACACCAAACAGCCGTTTCACGCTGCGGATCCGCACAGCGGCGGGTTGCACATCCTCAACGATCTGGTCAACCGCGACAAACACCGAACCCTGCACGTGTTGGTGTCGGTGGGCACCGTAACCTTCGACCGGAACAACGCCCCGATCGCCGAACTTCCGTCCTCAGCCCGTCCGATCACCGACGGCGCCGTCATCGGTCACGCGCGGATGATGAAACGCCTGTGGGGCGAGGGGCCGAAGCTGGTGGACATTCCGGGAGGGGCCGCCTACATCGAACACATCGACGCACCGGGCTTCGATGGAAGGCCGGTCGGTGCTCTGGACCTGATGGAGAACCTAACAGCGGCCACCGAGACCTTCCTCGACGAGCTGCGCACTCTCGGCTGCTGAGAGGAGAAGGAGCGGACGCCAGGTGCCGAGCCCTGTAGCGTTGAGCAGCAACATATTGCATTGCATAGCGCGGGTTGGGCATGTTCGCGTCCAGGGTGACACGGTGGCTCGATCGCGCAGAACGCGGTACGGGCCTGCGGTCACCGGCGCAGGGGTGAGGTGATGAATGGCTCGGATGTGGTGAGAGGGCAGTTCGCGGATCGGAACCGATACGCGACAGAATGAGGGCACTGTTCGGCGCTGGTGCGCCCTGACCACGGGATCGTTTGCGAGAACCGTACCGTCGGCTTCCGCGCAAAGCCGTGGCTGCGGCGGCGGGGGGCACGGGGATCTCAACCGGATCGATGATCGCGGCAGGGCTGGTGTCGCTATGGGTTCTGGGCATGGCTGTCTCCGGTGGTCTCGTGTGCGCTCCAGCGGCTGATCGCCTCTGTGATCAGCCGTGCTGCCGCGCCCGGGGGCGCCGTGGTGGTGTCGATGATCAGATCAGCCGCAGCGCCCAGCCACTGCTCGCGGGCGTCGAAATAGGTCGGCAGATGTTGTAGACGCCACCCCGCCGCACGATGGAGCACCTCGTCCTCGCTGATACGTCGCCGCAACGTAGGTTCATCGGCTTCGACCAGGACCAGGCGCACCGTGTACCCGAGAGCACGCAGTCCCTCGGCCAACTCCTCCCAGTACTGCTGGTTCAGTACCGTCTGCACGATCACCAGGCTCTGATTCGTAGCTCGGGCGATTTCGTCAGCGACGATCGGGGTCAGCCTCCGCCACGACGGCAACTGCTGGAAGTCCGCGACACAGGAGTCGGCCAGCTGCGCGCGCAGCATGAACCCGACGAACTCCGGATCGAACAACCGCCACGCAGGCGTGGAAGCCACCAGTTCCTCAGCAGTCGTGGTCTTTCCCGAGCCGAAGGGACCGTTCAACCACACCATTTCGGACAATTTTCCTCCTGTACCGGGTATTCACGGACAAACCGAGACAAAGAAGCCACCAGGTGATGCACCTGCATACCCACCGCCGCCGCGCCGGGAAGATTCACTGCAAGATCATCGATCACCAGCACCCGCTGCGGCGCGACTCCCATCTCTCGGGCGGTATGGCGGCACAGCGCCGGGGCCGGCACGTGGTGTGACATCTCCGGAAACCACGGCAATGCGCCCACTGTCTTAGAGCTCTAAGGGTGCTTGCGGGTAGGTACCGCGACTGACGCGAGACGCGCTGGTGCGGGGCACACGCACGGTCAGCCGCTCAGCGCGGCAGGAAAAGTCGCTGGTAAGGAAGTTGTTGCAGGTCGTCGGTCACCAGGTCGTCGACCGTGACGCGGGCTAAACCCTGACGCACCGCGTTCTCAGCGAAGGCCTCGGCGACGCATCCGGCTGCCCGGTAGTGCTGGATCGGGACACCCGCGACACCGAAATCGACGATCACTCGGCGCTCCTCGATCACCGCAACGGCGGTCGGCCAGTCCATCCAGGAAGCCGCTCGAGGATGCGCCGCAAGGTCTGCTCGTCACAGCGATACCGCGAACCCTGGCCACCACTGGGACCGGTCCGATACGTCGAACAGCGGATCTCGCACTTGCCGGCGCCGGCGAACAGCGCAGCGCCCGGAACACGCTGCGGTAGAGAGTGATTCATTCGACCTTCCTCCCTGAATAGGTCAGCGAATCCCCCGAAGCCCGAACGGGCGAACTTGTCGTGTCGAGGTGGGCGACCGAGCGGCACACCGAGAGGTTGGCGTTGGCCGTGCCCGACTGCGATGCCCGAGTTCGGGGGAACCAGTCGAATGTAAGCTCCGCCACACAAACAGTCAACCACTTTGCTAGCAAAGTGCTCTGCCATTGGTGATGTCTGCTACTGATACCGTGAAGGTCGTGGCTAGCGAGATCACTGACGAGCGGTCCATCCAGACGCGGATTGCCGACGACATCCGGGCACGCATCGAACTCGGCGAGTACGCCGCGGGCGACCAGCTGCCCACCTACGACGAACTGCGGCAGACCTACCTGTGCAGCACCGGTGTGGCGCGTAAAGCCATCGACCTGCTGCGCCAACAGGGACTGATCATCTCCAGGCAAGGCAAAGGGGTGTTCGTCCGCGAGCGAGCCCAGCCCAAACGGCACGGCATCGAGCGCTACGCCCGCAGCCGCTGGAAGACCGGCGGCACCGCCATCCACGACGCCGAAGCTGGCAGCCAGGGACTGCCGGTCAGACAGCTCTACCGCGAGCTGGGCGAAACACCCGCGCCCGCGGTCGTCGCGACCGCGTTCGGGATCGAGGAGGGGACGCCGGTCTGGGTGCGTAAACGCACCACCGTCATCGACGGCCGTCCCCATCAGCTCGCCGATTCCTACTATCCCCTCGACCTCGCCGAAGGCACCCTGCTCACCGAAGAGAACTCCGGGCCCGGTGGTGGGTTCGCCCGCCTCGACGAAGCCGGTGAACCACTGGCCGAGATCAGCGAGGAGTGGAGCGCCCGCATGCCCAGCTCCCCGGAAAGCGTCGCGCTGCAGCTGCCCGGCGGCACCCCGGTCCTGGACCTCACCCGCATCGTCTACGACACCACCGGACGCGCGGTCGAAGTGATGCTGGCGGTGATCGCCGCCGACACCGTCCGCATGAGCTACCGATTCGCCATCCCCGACTAACCAGCGCCCGGCCAGGAGAACGCGATGCAGCCTTCGATCCCCACCGTCGCCCTCAACGACGGGACCACCATCCCCCAGCTCGGCTACGGGGTGTTCCGTGTCCCCGACGACGAAGCCACCCCCGCCGTGGCTGCTGCCCTCGAGGCCGGCTACCGCGCCATCGACACCGCCGCGTACTACCGCAACGAACCCGGCACCGGCGCCGCGATCGCCGCTTCCGGGATCCCCCGCGAGCAACTGCACATCACCACCAAGGTCTGGCACACCGACCTCGGCTACGACGCCACCCTCGCCGCCGTCGAACAGAGCCTGGCCAATCTGAAGCTCGACTGCCTGGACCTGTATCTCATCCACTGGCCGGTGCCCTCCCGCGACCTCTACGTCGAGTCCTGGCGGGCGCTGGAGAAGATCAAGAGCGACGGCCTTGCCCGATCGATCGGCGTCTCCAACTTCCCGATCCCGCAACTGGAACGACTGATCGCCGAAACCGGCACCGTGCCCGCGGTCAACCAGGTCGAGTTGCATCCCTGGCTGCCCCAAACCGAACTCCGCGAATTCCACACCCGCCACGGCATCACCACCCAGGCATGGAGCCCCCTGGGCCACGGTCGGCTCGTCACCGACCCGACCGTCGAACAGGTCGCCGCCCGCCACGGCAAGACCGCCGCGCAGATCCTGCTGCGCTGGAACATCGAACTCGGCAACCTCGTGATCTCGAAATCCGTCACCTTCCAACGAATCCAGTCGAACCTCGAGATTTTCGACTTCGAACTCACCGGCGAGGACCACGACCTGCTCGCGACACTGGACAACGGAACCCGCACCGGCCCCGACCCCGCCGTCTACGGCGCCCCCTGACATACGGCCCGACCTCGATCGGTGCCCACGACGACTCGGCGAGCCCAGCTGGATGCTCATCCGGATCTCCGTGGGATGACCGTCTGCGGCACCACCAGCGTGCAGGCCACCGTCAACGCCTTGGCGGCGGTGCCGAAGTGCGCCAGGCTCGGTGCCAAGATCGCCGCCGCCCGGGCCGTGTGAGCGGTGTGGGCGATCAACGTGGTCGGCATGAACGTCTGATCGTCGATGGTGAGTACGTCGGTGATGTGGCAGCCGTGCCAGGCCGCCAACTCGGCGAGGGCAGCCCGGTCGGCGGGCTCGGACTCGCTGACCGTGAGGTTCAGCACGGCGATGGCGGTGTCCATGAATCACTTCCGATCAGTCCGCGGTCGCGGAAGTACTGGTAGTCGTTGTCGCTGACGCGCATGGCCGCGACCCGGGTCGAGCAATGCCACGGGCACTCGCCATGCAACTGCAGCGCGTTCGCGGCATCGGCCGGTGACCGCACCGGCCAGCCCGGGTTGTCATGGCGGAGCTCCTCGGCCCGGGCCGTCGAACCGCGGATGCGGCCGATCGAGATGACCTGGGCGGCCGACGGTAAGGGGTTCGTCTCCCGGGTATCAGGGGGCACGGCCGCCTCGTCCACTGGTGTGATGACAGACCTCCCGCTATCGTCCGGCCGCGATGCCGGTGATGAACGTGCGACCGTCCCGGTCCTCGGTGGTGATCTTTTGGACGCGCGCCGCGGTGGGTGCCTGAGCGGGTATTGGGTGGTCAGCGCGACCCTCCACACCCGCTCATTGCCCTCGGTGCCGGTTCCCGCAGCCGGGCTGATCTGGACGCAGTACCGGGTCCCGACCGGGGTGTTGTCGATCCCGAGTTGGATCACCTCCGCTGCGGGAACGGCAGCGTCCGCGGTGGTCAGGGACCGAGCAGTGTGTCCTGAACGGGCCACGAAGTAGGCGTGTTCGAACGCCAGAATCACCCCCGGCCCGCTACCCGGGTCACCGACCCTGCTGCCCGAAACCGCGTCACCGCTGACCTGCTCAATGCAGCCGTCCGCCGTCCAGTCAGCCCTTTCGTCCAGCGCGAGTCTCGACCCAGCGGGGGCAGATCCAACAAGATTCTCGTGTGCACCCATGGTCGTGACCGCCAGGATGCCCACGGCGAGAGGGCCAGCAACCGCCACCGCGCGTCTCAGGAGACGCCATCGGGCGACACCCACGCGACGCACTGCTGCGGGGTCCGGCCCCGCGGTGAGCCAGTGCGGAATCTCAACAGCCATGAACCCGCCCTCCCCCATCGCTGAACAACACCGACTCGCCCCGGGCTGTCATCGACCGGATTCCGCGGTCGAGCCACCAACGGTCCCCACCCCATCCAGATAGACGGGAAGCGATCGGTGCCCGTGGGAAATGAAGCTCGGCATCGGCTTCAACTCACCCGCCCCGGCAGCCAGGGTCAGTTCAGGGAACCGCCCGAACAGGGCAGGCAGCGCTTCGACGGCCTCCAGGCGGGCCAAGGCCGCGCCCAGGCAGTGATGCGGACCATATCCGAAGGAGAGGTGCTCCTTGTTGGGGCGGGCCGGATCGAACTGGTCGGGGTTGGGGTCGTGCCGGTGCGGGTTGCGGTTGGTGGCGGCGATCGCGGCGATGATCGCTTCACCGGTTCTGATCCGCACATCAGCGATGTCGATATCGGCGACGGCATACCGCAGCGGCAGGTTCGCCACCGGCGGTGCGTGCCGCAACGTCTCCTCTACCAACTGTGACCACGTGATGGCGCCGGTTCGCAACAGTCTCAGCAGATCGGGCCGGGTCAACACCTGATAGACCGCCTGGTCGATGAGATTGACGGTCGTCTCATAGCCGGCACTGATCACCAGTAACAAGGTGTGGACGAGCTCTTCCTCGGAGAGCCTGTCGTCGTTGTCACGGTGCTCGATGAGCAGGCTGGTCATGTCGTCCCCCGGCTCGGCCCGGCGCCGCTCCACCAATGTGGTCAAGGTGGCGACCAGTTCGGTGAACGTGTCGTGCGGGTCGCGCTGCGGGGTGGTGGAGAAGATCTCGTCCACACACACCCGCAGCCGCGGCTGGAGATCGTCCGGGACGCCCATCAGGGCGGTGATCACCCGCAGCGGGACCTGGGTGGCGTATTCCTCGCGCAGGTCGACCAGCGACCCGACCGGTCGGGCAGCGAGGCCGTTGAGCAGATCGACGATGATCTGCTTGATCTGAGGCCGCAACGCAGTAACCCGGCGCGGGGTGAAAGCGGGGCCGATGAGCTTGCGCAGGCGCTGGTGCTCTTTGCCGTAGGCGGTGAACATGTTGCGCACCGACACCCAGGTGATCAACGGCCAATCCGGGGGCACCTGCCCGGCACGGAATCGCGGCCAGTGCTGGTGGGCGTCCTTGGATACCCGCCAGTCGGTGAACAGCTCCTTGAGCACCTCGGCGTCGGTGACAGCCCAGGCAGGAATATCGCCGGGCAGCACCACCCGGACCAGCGGTCCCTTCTCTCGCAGCGCGATGGCCTCGCCGAGGATGTCAGTGCCGGTGACATCCAGCACCACCCGATCAGAATCAGAATCAAGCTCAGGAGCAGGGGCAGGGGCAGGGGCAGGGGCAGGGGCAGGTTGCAGATCAGTCATTGCGGTTGCCTAACAGTCAACGATCGGACGAAACGGGAAGCGGCGGGGCGGGTTTGAAGACCACCGGCAGCGCTTCCAAGGACCGGTGAAACGGTCCCGGGCGCCACCTGAGTTGGTCGGCGGGGACGGCGAGTTCGATTTCAGGTAGGGCGTCGAGCAGTTGATCGATCGCATCCCCGGCGATCAACTCCGCCGGTGTGCGCGCCGGGCAGCGATGCGGTCCTGCACCGAGGCCGAGGTGAGATTCGTTGCCGTAGATGTTGCCGCCGACCACGGCCGGGTCGTTGTTGCAGGCGGCCAGGCTGATCACGATCGGTTGATGCGCAGGTACCCACATCTTGTCGTCGATCAGCTGAGGTTGGCGGGGATAGGACATGCAGAAGTTCGCTAACGGGGGATCACGGAACAACACATGGGTGAGCGCGTCACGCGTCGAGACCGCGCCTCCGACGACCCGGCCTCCGAAATCCGGGCGGGTCGTCATCAGCGACACCGTGTTCACTATCAAATTCGTCGATGGCTCGGTCGCCGCCGCATACAGAGTGAACAGCTGATGCACCGTCTCGGTGTCATCCAGGCCGGCGGGGTGAGCGAGCAGCCAGGAGGTGATGTCCTTGCCCGGACGGACACGCTTGCGGGCGACCAGCTCGGCCAACGCCGTCACCGCGAGTTGATTACCCTCTGCCGCCTCGTCGGTGGTATCGAACATCATCGCCATCCCGGCAGCGATTCGCCCGCTGATGTCGGGGTTGCAGCCGATCAACTTACTGATCACCTCGAAGACCAGCGGGAACGCGTAATCCGCGAGCAAATCCGCCTGCCCCTCGACGCAGAACCCGTTGATCAGCCTGACGGCGGCGGCCTCGACCACCGCATGTAGCCCGACCAGGTCCACGCGATCGAGCGCATCGACGGTGGCGGACCGGTAGCGGGCGTGCTCGGCACCAGTGCTGCGCAACGCGTTCGGTCGCTTCTCCATCATCGGCAACACCGGGCACTGGGCGGAAATGTTGCGCTGCCAGATGCTCGGATCGGCGGGGAAATGCTCGGGATCGTTCAGAATCCGCAACGCGGTCCAGTAGCCGATCACCAACGTCGCCGGCACTCCGGGTGCCAGCCAAACTGGCACCAGTGACCCGAACCGCTCCCGCATCCGCGCGTACGCGGCGTGCGGGTCGGCAGCGAAGTCAGCGGCGTAGAGCGGGACACGGACCTCGTTGTCGGCATCCATTGGAGAATCACGCCCGACAGGGCAACGGATGGAAGGAGAAATGCCGGGTTGCACAGTAGGCAAGGGGATACTCCCGAATCAATCGAACTGCAGGCGATGTGTTTCGTCGGAGCAGGCGTGGGGCGGCGCACTCCTTTTCTGTCCAATCTCATTGCCCACCTGACGATGCTGGTCGACACCCGGCGCCGAGGACTGAACGTTCCATGTCGACCCGACGCCGGGGCCTGTCTTCAGCATCGCCCTGCACACCCGGCCCATACCTGAGCCATGACAGCCCACTTGGGCCCATATCCGGCCCATTCCTCTCGCGACATCGTCTTCGTGGGGTGGAATACCGATACCGTCGGACGACGAAGGGGAGATGGAGAAACGGATGGGGCAACCACGGACGAGGCTCGAACAGCTCACCACTCAAAGGGGAATCAGCACGAGCGATTTCGTACGTGAATTCAGCCGTCGTGCTGACGAACTCGGCATCGCGGCAGGAATCTCGCGCAGCGCGGTGAAACGGTGGGTGCAGGGCACGTCCGGACCACCTCGCGTCCCTGCCCGTCGGGTTCTCGAAACTTGGTTCGGTGAACCAGCATCCGTCTTACTCGGTCCGCCTCGAGTCGACACCCCTATCGCAGCCACGGAGAAGGATCTGGCAGTGAATGCAGCACACGAATCGGTGAACCACGCACTCGACGCCGCCTCGGCACTCGATCCATCCGCTCTCGAGCATCTCCATGCGGCCGCTGGACACGCTGCCTGCGCCTACTACGTGACGCCACCGCTCGATATGCTCACCGACCTTGTTCTGCTGCGTGACACCATCTATCAACAGCTCGACCGCACCCACAAGCCGCTGCAGCAAGCGGAGTTGTACCTTCTCGCTGGTCAGGTCTGCGGACTGCTGTCGTCGGTCACGTGGGACCTCGGGCTGGTCGAGGC
Source organism: Nocardia higoensis NBRC 100133 (assembly GCF_000308595.1). Taxonomy (GTDB): domain Bacteria; phylum Actinomycetota; class Actinomycetes; order Mycobacteriales; family Mycobacteriaceae; genus Nocardia; species Nocardia higoensis. The sequence goes on from NZ_BAGA01000111.1 coordinate 23,336, forward strand.
GGCTGAGGAACAAGCACGCGCCGCTTACACCTACGGATCGGTGATCGACCATCCGTCGTTGCAGGCGTGGGCGCGTGCACTGCAGGTCACGCTCGCGTTCTGGTCAGGACACCCGCGCCGCGCCCATGCCATCGCGACGGCGGCCCTGCCTACCGCGCCGGCGGGAACCGCGCGGGCACGTCTGCATTCGGTGAACGCACGCGCGCTCGCTCTGTTGGGTGCACGTGGCGAGGTTCGATCCGAACTCGACGCCGCGACGGATCAGCTCGATCAGGCCGGCAATGACACGCTTCTCGATGCGGTCGGCGGGGAACTGTCGTTTGATCGGCCACGTCGCGCGCTCTGCGCTGGTGCCGCCTATGTCGCGCTCGGCGACGGCGACCAGGCCGAACGTGAGGCCTCAGATGCAGTCGACCTGTTCGGGCAGGTTCCCGCAGAACAGCGATGGGCACTTGGCGCACTCGGCGCCCAGGTCGATCTCGGAGCGGCACGTACCCTTCGCGATGACCTCGCAGGCGCGCAGACAGCTCTGCAGCCCGTGTTCGATCTGCCCGCCACCCGCCGCACCGAGGCGATCGCATTACGACTGCACGCGCTGGCCCGCACGCTCGGCACCGCCCGCTATCGCGGAGCTGTCGAGGCGTTGCAGCTCGGTGCCGCGATCGAGGACTTCACCGAAGTCTCCTTGTCCCGCACGACCGGGATGAGAGCACTACCGAAGTAGAGATCAGGCACCGCAGTGGTCGAGCTGAACGGCATCCCACAACCGCAGGATGTCACGCTCGCGTGCAGGACTGATCCCCAGCTCGCCAGCACGCTCATGTTCCACTGCCGCACCGCCGGCCAGCAACCACTGCCAGGTGTCGGCGACCGTCTCGTGGATCGGCCTGCACGTGAGCCCGGCCTGCCGTGCGTGGTCGGCGTCCACAGACCACGCACCCTCGTAGGAACGCCACAACGGCAGCTCCGTCCACTGCCGAACACCTTGTTCGATGAGCCACTGTTCATCGGTCACCCACTCGAGGACGGCCGTACTGCCGGTCACGGTGGAGCAGGCCGTCAGAAGGTCTCCCATCGTGTCGCGGCCCTTCGCCACGACATTGAAGGTCCCCGTCAAATGCGGACGGAGTGCGAAAGCGGCGACATCACGTACGTCGATCGGCTGGATCGACCGTCCGGATCCCCCCGGCGCCAGCACCCGTCCACCGCGCACCATGCGTCGCAGCCACCATTCGAGGCGGCCTACGTACTCCCACGGGCCCAAGATCACGCCCGGACGCAAGAGCAGAGTCCGGGCCGAGCCGAACACTTCGAGGACGGCGCGCTCGCATCCAGCCTTGCCGAATCCATACGTTGTCGGGCCAGGGTCGCCGTCGTATCCGTAGTCGGGCCCGGCATCCGCAGGACAGTCCAGGACCGGCGAGTCCTCTGTGAGCGGATGCGTCGGCCATCCCTCATACACCGATACGGTCGACACCAGCACGTACCGGGTGGTGACCGGCTCCAGCGCACGCGTGAGTGCAAGCGTCTCCCGCGGCACGAACGACGACGTGTCGATCACGACATCCCAGGGGCCGGCCTCTGCGAGCCGGACAAGGGAAGCCGGGTCGGTGCGGTCGCCACGAATCACGTTGACACCACTGACATCACTGCCGGTCCGGCCCCGCCGAAATGTTGTGACATCATGACCGCCGGCGATGGCTTGTTCGGCGATGGTTCGGCCGAGGAACCAGGAGCCGCCGAGAATCAAAAGCCGCATACCTCATTCGTACCACTCGGCGGACACAGTTGCGCTCATGCGATGCCCTGGTCGTTGCCGATTCATCGCACGCGGGATCGGCCCGTCGTTCGAGCCAGCAACCCACCCAGTAGCGCTGCACGCTCGGGCATCCTGTCGATGAGGACGTGTTCATTCCAGGCGTGCGGATGCCCCCCGACCGCGCCGAGGCCGTCCAGGGTCGGTATGCCTAGCGCTGCGGTCAGATTGCCGTCGGACCCGCCGCCCGACCGCACAGCGGCCAAAGGCCCGATTCCGAGCGACTCCGCGACGGCCGCGGCCTCGGCATACAACGTGCGAGCAACAGCCTCTTCGAACGGGGGCCGCTCGATGCCTCCGACGACGTCGACCACAGCGCCAGGAAGCTGCGCGGTCAGCCGGTGCATGGCAGCATCGACCCGCTCGAGTTCGGTGATCGTCCACGACCGTGCGTCGACATGCACCCGGGCGAATTCTGGCACCGTGTTGGCGGTTGTTCCGGCCGACGCCAGCGTCGGAACCACCGACGTCTCGCGATTTGAATCACCTATCCCCGTGATCCGAATGATTTGATGCGCAAGCTCGACACTCGCGTTCACTCCCAGATGAGGTTCGAGACCCGCGTGCGCCGCGCGACCGGTCACTTCGACCACGTAGTTCGCGATGCCCTTCCGCCCGACCTTCACCGCTCCCCCGTCGGCGGACGGCTCACACACCACAACGGCACCGGCATCCTGCGCCAGCTCCGCGATCAACGCACGCGAGGTAGCCGAGCCGACCTCTTCATCACTGGTCAGCAACACACTGACGCGATCCGGGTCGGGCAGCGACTCGATGGCGGTCAGTGCCTGCACGATGCCGGCCTTCATGTCGAAAATGCCTGGCCCTCTCCCGATTCGGACACTCTCATCGATCGAGAACGGCCAGTCACTGACCGTGCCGACCGGCCACACCGTATCGAAGTGCCCCAGCACCAGCACCCGTGGATCGGGCGCACGGGCGACCAGGTGCGCATTCTCCCCCACACGGGTGACCTCAGCGGGGCGATGCAGCGCCGAGGACAGCCAGGGCTCGATCAGCGACGCACACTCCTCGAGATGACGCGCCGACGTCGATGGCGACTCACAATCGACGAGCTGGCGCAGCCTGCCGATCATCGTGGGCAGATGTCGTGCCGCGGCGGCGACAGTATCCAGGGGCATACGGACGATCATGCCCTTCGTCCGCCGACCGCATCACCGTAGTGGTCCGCCGAGGCCAACGACGTTGGTCCGCCCGAAGCCCGTTCGATCGTGGCAGCGGTCGTCTTCGCCAGTTAGGGAGACACCACCCACGGGCCAGTCTCGACGAGTTGCACAAACTGCGTGACCGCACGACCCAGGTTTGCCGCACTGACACAGCACCACTCATCGAATAGGGCCGCGCTCTTCTTGTTGAACGGGTACCGCCCGGCCTCGTAGGCATGTGCGAGCAGGCTCATGAGGTCGTTTTCCCAAGCGGCGTGCACGCATTGCCGATTGCTCACCTGCCGTTCTTGATCGAGGAGCGAGCCGAGTTTGTGCTCAAATTTCATCGTCGTACTCGCATCCTTCCAAGACACGATCGACTTCTTGAGAACAAGCTCGCAGGTGTGGTGAGCGGTGAACACCAGCGGTCGAGCAAACCGCCAGCCGATGCGCTCAGTGTCATCACAGGAGGTACCGCTGGTATGCGCAACGAGGACTCGCATCGTCTCCATGTACTCGTCTAGGCACTGGCCCCACCGGTCTACCTCGCTGGAGGCTGCCATCGACAGGCAGCATGAATCGGCGGCATGCTCGTCCGATTCGTCGGTCGCGCTGAAGAAGATACGATCAAGATCGGCAAGCTCGTTCGTGTCCACAGTGGTCCGTTCTGGTCAGTTGTATGCGATGACCATCGCAGCACGTAGCAGGTCTAGTCGAATGAATTTCTGAGTTGGCCGAGCATCGCGCGTATGTGCTGACCCCGATGTGCACCTTCCGGCGACTCTACTTGCGATTAGCGACGGCCGCCGAGCTGACCGCGACCAACCGCTCACCCCGACTGATCGCCACGCTCACCGACGTGCGCATCAAGATGCACCGATGGGATAACGCTTCACCGGTACTGGAACTCGACACCGACCTGCGGCGCTACCGGCTCCCGGTCCCGGTCGCCAACTCCCGCACATAGACGTCGAACACCGGCGAGGTCCAGCCCGCGTCCGGGGGACTATCCTGTGTGCCGACCAGAATCCACCCGGTGGCGCTGTAGAATCGGGCCGAATCCGACAGTGCCGGAATCACTCCCAGGCTGGCGCGCTGCTCTCTACGCCCGCCGAGCAGGGTCTCCATCAGCCGGGCACCGACGCGTTGCCGCCGCCACCGTACGCTGACCCCGATGTCGATCACCGCGAAGGTGCGCCCCGCCCATTCGGTGGTGAATCCCTCCGGCACCGGATCACGCAGCCCCTCCCACCACCGGCCCGAGGTCAACCCGTAGCCGTAGGCGAAGCCCACCAGTTCCTCGCCGCACTCCGCCAGCGCGCACCCAAAACTCGGATCCGCCAGCATGCGCACCATCGACGCGTGATGCTCTGCGGGCGACTCGGCCACATTCGGCGGCACACTGAATACCTGCTGGTACAAGGCGCTGATGGCGTCCAACCGTTTCGCGGCCTCAGCCGCGGTCACCGCCTGCACCGAAACCTCGCTCACACCGGCGAGGATAGGGCCTGTGGCGATCTGACCGCCCTCACGATGCGGGCCTTTTCCCGAGATGTGTAGGACTCGCGCGAACGCGAGCCGGCAATGTGCTCGCCGCCGTCGTTTGATCGGCCACGACACCGGCCGCGACCCGGTCCGCTTCGCCGTGCTCAACTATCCGGAACAGCTGTGGGCAGGCGATCGCCGGATGCCCCGGTCGGTGCTGATCGAACCATACGCCGATCAGGTTGGTGGCCACTACCGGCACCACCTCAAGCCGGACGACTCGTCGCTGATCGCCGCGGTCGCCCGTGGACCGGCGCCGGAGGCCGCCGGGCCCCAGCACTGTCTTTTCTGGGTCGCAGCCCCTGTCTACGTCGAGGGTGGCCGCAGACCGGCGCAACCGGCGAAGGGCGAGCCAGAGTGACGGCACCCTGTAGATCGGTCTATCAGGTGATCGCCTGAAGGTGATCCGGCGAGAAGAGGGAATGCCTTCTCATGTGCCACATCAGAGAGTGGCAGTTGGGACGGGCTGCCAGTGGTGGGTGCCGCCGATGGTGGCGACGCAGCCGAATTGGGCGTCGGCGAAGTGCATACCAAAACCGAGCGCGTCGGGGCAGGTGAGTTGCTCGATGAGCCAGCTGGCACTGGCGCGGGACCGGGCGGGGTCATCGTCGGCAGAGCTGGTCAGGTCGGGGTGGGTGATCTGGACCGGGGTGGTGATGGCGTCGCCGAAGATCAGCAGCTGCTGACCGCCGCTGGTAAGTCGGTAGCTGGTGTGGCCGAGGCTGTGGCCGGGGGTCGGGACGGCGTGCACGCCAGGGAAGATCTCTGGTTCGCCAATCGTGCGGATCTGGGCGGCGATCGTGTCGAGAACTTCCGGTGGTGTCCCGTCGGCGATCGCGAGGTGGGGGTTCTGCCATTCGGTGTGGGAGACCAGGATCGGGATGCCGCCGAAGATGCTGATGCTGGTACCGGGGTGGAACTGCCACAGCCATCCGAGGTGGTCCATGTGCAGGTGGGTGAGCGCGACGAGATCGAGGTCAGCGACGCTGCGACCAGCGGCGGCCAGGCTGGCCAGGAGCTTCCCACCTCGGAGAAGTCCGACCGGGGTGGGAACGGCCAGGGGGCCGAAGCCGGCGTCGATCAGCATGGCGCGGTCGCCGTATTCGATCAGCAGGGCGCCGACACTGGCGGCGAGGTAGCCGTCGCTGTCGATGTGGTCGGCGAATCGTTGCCAGATCTTTTCGTCGGCGTCGGGAAGCCAGCGGTAGGGGTCGATGCGGGCGACGCCGTCAGGCAGGTAGGTGACGCGGTGGTCGCCGATGTCGAGGCTGCGCAGGTCGATAGCTTCTCGGTTGAGGCGGTCTCGGGTGATGGTCATAGCGGGTTCTCCTGGTGAGGGTTGTGTCCGAAGTCTTCTGGCTTGGGACACTGCGGGGAGCCGACCTCGGCGGTGGGCGTCGGGTCGGGTGGAGTCGCGTCGTCCGGGTGGCCGTGTCACATCTGCCATGGCGCACTCCTGCGGATATGGCAGGGCGTCGGATGTGTGTTCACGGGTCCGGTCCGGCATCGATAGCAGCGTTCGGGCCAGGCACTTCCTCGAGTCCGTCACTGTGGCGATAGCCGGGCTCGTTTCCGAGGATGGGTCCGGGGATCGCGGCGGTGACAGCGCATTCGATGCCGTGGTTGTGTTCCGGCGGTCCGCCGCCAGCCAGGTGGGTGCGGGCGTGGTCGAGCCAGTGCTGTGGGTCGTGTAGTGACAGGTTCGCTCCCCAGCTGGAGGCTGGTGTTGCGGTGATGGATCGGCGGTAGGTGTCTGCGAGGCCGCCGCCGGTGTAGGCGTGCCAGAGGGTGTGGATGTCGTCGAGACTCATGTCCCGGTAGGCACTGATCCGCTGGGTGAGGTCGGCTGCGGCGGTGGTGGTGATGCGGGCGCATTGGGTATGGCTGAGCTCGATGAGCTCAGCGGTGATGACGCTGCGTTGCCAGATGGCGCTCATGTTGCGATGGAACTGGGTCGTCGCGGCGGCGGTGGTGTCGTTGGTGGTGGTGCGGTGGTGATGGAGCAGGTGGTCTCGAACGGTGCTGACTGCGGCCATGTCGACGAGTAGGTGGGTGTCGGTCGCGACTCGGTTGCGGCTGCGACGCTGAGGATCTGTGCGGGCCGGGGGCAGGATCTGGTTGGGATTCCAGGGGTGCTGGGAGGTTCCGAGTCGTCGTGCGACAGCGATCCACGCTGCGGGTACGCCTCGGCTGCGCAGATCGATTTCCAGCAGTGCGCGGTCGCGGTCGGTGGTGTCGGCCCGGTGAAGCAGATTCAGCCGGTCGGCGGCCGTGTTGGTGGTGTTGAGAGCGCGGTGCAGTCGGGTGCTTTCGGTGGTGAGCTGGTGGATCCGGCGCAGTCCTTCGGCGTGGTCGGCGGGTATGTCGCGGACGCGTGGCGGTGGCGGGACCGGACTCACCAGTCGGCTCCGTCGATGCTCGAGAATATCGGCGCGACTTCGCTGTTAGCGGGGCTGGTCGTCCATGGCTGGTCGGCGCCTGGCGAGGCGCTGAAGACCGTCTCGGCGGCCGGGGCGGAGGGTGATGTGGTCGCGGCGTCGACCGCTGAGCTGATGGACGAACCGACGGAGACGAACTGCGCCTGAATGTTGCCCAGCTCTGCCGTGATGGCGGCGCGCAATTCCCCGGTCGGCGGGAGTAGCGCAGCGTCATCGACGGGGATGGCGGCGACAGTGGCCAGGGCGGTGGCTTGTCCGGTGTAGGCGCGGGTGTCGGTTTTGGTGGCGGCGTGCCAGCGGTGGATGATCTGTTCGGCGGGGATATCGTCGAGCGTGGCGGCGGCGTAACGCGCCCAGTCCGAGAGATCGCCCCACAACTCCACGGCCAGGTCGGTGGTGAGGCCGAGGAGGTTGGCGACTCCGGCGGTACGCATCCGTACCCCCTCGAGCTTGGTGCGTAGGCCCGTTGGAGCGGCCTCGCCGGTCGCGTGTGTGAGTTGGTGGTAGGCGGCGTCGAGCGCTTCCCATTCCTGGATGCGGGCGACATCGGCGGTGAGGTTCGTCAGTATCCGGTCCCAATCGGTGGGGCCGGGGTCTGGCAGGGGCGAGTTCGGGTTCCATGCGGTGCCGCGGTCGCCGCGGGATTGGACGTGGTCGATCCATGACTGGGGGATCCCGCCGGCGGTCGCAGCGTCGGTCAGGTCCGCGCGGGTGAGGGCGTGGTGATGGTAGGAGACCAGCCAGGCATGCTCGGCGGGACCGTCGAATGTTGCTGCTCGGGTGAGCAACTCGGCGATGGCCATGCTGTGGTTGTGCAGGGCCTCGAGCACGCGGGTCTGGGTATCGGTCGGTGCGATTCTGGGGCCGGTCACGGTGTTGCCCCGCGATCGGTGTCGGCGAATGCACGAAAGTCGGGGCCGAAACCGGCGCGTTCGATCGGGGTCCGGGCGCCGGGCGGGCCGAACCAGTGGTGGGGAACGCGGGCGGTCGGCAGGCCGGGAAGGTGCAGGTGGTCGGCGGGTGTGCAGCGATGTAGTGGCCCGTGGGCGGCGTCGAGGATCACGCGCATGGTGGGGTCGATCTGGCGCACGAAGAGGTTCGACATCGCGGTGTGATCCTTGGAGATCACCGCGGCCTCGAAAGCGGCGTGGAGCAGGGCGAAGCGGACGGCCACGCCGTGGTGGTCGAACCAGCGTGAGCACCAGGTGTAGGTGCCTTCCCGCTGCTGGGCGGCAATTCTGACCGCGGTCACCGGGAGCAGCCATTGCTGCACCCACGACGCGTAGTGGCTGAATCGCGGCGGGGGCGGCTTCTTCGTGTTGTCACCGTCATCGGCGACGCTGTCGGAGCTGCTGGCGTTTCCGGCCGGTGCGGCCTTCTCACCGGTGGTGCGGGGTCGGGTGAACCATTCGTCGGGGACCGGTTCGAACGGCAGCGATGGGGTGGGTATGTGCTCGGTCGGGGTGCAGCGGTGCAGAGGTCCTTTCGCCGCGTCGAGGATGGTGCGCAGGTGGGCATCGACGTGGCCGGTGACGTAGCTGCTGGCGGCGCTGCCTCGGGATGCCTCGAAAGCGGAATGCAGGTGGGCGATGCGCACCGAGACGGGGCGGTGTACCCACCAGTGCGCGCACCAGGTGTAGGTGCCGTCGCGTTGGCCGTGGGACAGGCGGACGCTGATCAGCGGCAGCAGCCATTTCTCGGCGAAGGCCGTGAAGTGCGGGTAGGCGGGTTTGCGCGGCTTCTTCTTTCCTGTGTTGCTGGTGTTGGCGGTCGGTGGGGTCGCGCTGGTCACTGTGTGCGCTCCTCGGTCGTTGGGTCGCCGTCATCGGGAGCCACGGCGACCACGGTCGGTGCGTTCGGGTTGGTGAATCGTCGAAGGGATTCGCGGATGAGCGGTGCGTACTCGGTGTCCTGCCACCAGGTTTTCGCGACGACGACGGGGCCGTGTCCGGGCAGGCGTACCAGTGCGCGGTCTTTGGGTAGTGCGGCGAGTTGGGCGATGTCGAGGATGGGTTCGGCTCGCCAGGAAAGGGTTCGGTTGGTGCCGCCCGCGCCGCGGCTGCGGGAGCGGTCGGCGACATCGTGCTGGCCGGTCATCTGGGACCAGTGCTGGAGGTAGTCCACTGCGGCGATGCCGCCGCCGTAGACTTCGATCGACTGGGCGCGCATGGTTTTCAAACCGTTTGTGCCCCAGAGGTCTTCGCCCTGTTCGAGGACTTGCAGGATCGTGATGAGGATGATGCCGCAGCCGCCGGCGTAGGTGTAGTAGCTGGGGAGCTCGGCGATGCGGGCGCAGTTGGCGGCCTCGTCGAGCACTGCCAGCAGGGGTATCGCGAGTCGGCCGTCGGGTCGCGCGCGGGCTGTGGTCAGGGCTGCTTCGATGATCTGGCCGACCAGCGCCGAGGTCAGTGGCGTCGCGCCGTCGGGGCCGGCCATGCTCAGCGCGTAGACGGTATCGGTGGAGGTGACGAATTCCAGCGGTCTGAATTCGGGCAGGTCGTGGGTGGGTGGGAGTTCGGTTTCCTCGATCACGACGGTCGTGTCGCCGGTGCGTTTATCGGTCTGTTCACGCACCCGCAAGCGGGTGCGGGCCGGTGGTGTGACCATGCGCGCGTAGTCGGCGTCGGCGAGCACGTTGAGATATCTGCGGGCCATGTCGTACAAGCCGTCGCGCTGGCGGGCGTAGAGGGCCTGGGATTCGCGGATCCGGTCAGCGGGGCGGTGCTGGCCGTGGTTGTCCAGGATCAGCGCGGGTGTCTGGTCCTGGTCACGGCCGAGCCATTCGGCCACATGCAGCAGGTCGCCGCCGGAGCGGGCAGCGGCCAGGATGTAGAGCGCTAAGAGTTCTTGGGCTCCGCCGTCGAAGTAGGAGTCGACTTTCGCGTTCGCTGCTTGCGCTGCCGATCCTGAGGCGGCAGAGACGAAGAAGCCGGCCAGTTTGCGGGCAGCGGGCAGGTTGGTGACCTGGGTCAGCAGGTTCACCCAGAAGCCGCAGGTCGGTGTTCCGGTGACTCCTTGCAGGTCCGACAGCCAGATCCGGCCGTGTCGTTCACGCCCGGTGAGGGTGTGTCGGTAGAGATCGGGCTTGTTGGAGGTGGCCAGGCACGGTCCCCACGCGGCGAGCACCGCCGGGATCGCCCAGGCCATGGTTTTTCCGGTGCGGGTGCCCGCGGCGATCGTCACTCCGAGTTCGGCGGGGACGAATAGTTCGACACTGCCGATGACGGTCGACCCCAGCGGTGGTCCTTTCATCGCCTGGACGTCTGCGGGTGCATCCGCGAGCAGTCGCCGGTTGGCTGCCGTGTTGTCGACGGCGCGGGCAAGCCGGATCTGGTTGGGGCGTTGCATGGTTCGTGCGGCGGCATCGATTTCGCTCGGTGGGCGCAGCAGGCGTCGGCCGGCGATGAGTATCGCGGCCTCGGCGGTGTAGAACAGCACTGCGGCCGTGGTGGCCTGCCACGGCCACACCAGGGTGCCGAGCGTGACACCGATCAGCGCCGAGGCTGGATGTCCGGCGATCGGCAGTCCGGCCCACCAGCTGCCCATCGCGAGCGCTGCCCATGCGGTGCCCGCGACCGCGAGCACAGCGCCGAACAGCAGCAGTAGCGTGGTTTCCTCACCGAGCCCGCCTTTGATGCGTCGGCGTGTCTCGCGGTTCGAGATCATCAGCAACCTCCTCGACTGATGATGGAATGCGGTTCTCGGGCAATGGTTTTCACAGCGCCGCCCCGATGTTCTGGTCGATGGCGATGTCGAGTTCATGGGCCGGTTCGAACTCCGCAGCGATGCCCTCTTCGGCCTGTTCGCCGATCGCGGCGGTCACCGCCGTGTCGATCCGGGCTGCGGCGTCGGGTTGGGCCTGCTCGCGTTCCGAGTCTGGTTCGGGCTGTGCGGCGCTGTGGTAGTAGGTGCCGTCGCGGCCGGCCAGATAGGCGGTGTGGATGTGTTCCGGGCTGGCGCCGGCCTGTTCGGCGGCGCTGCGCGCGAGCCTGGTTCGGGCGAGCAGTCCGTCGAGGTGACCGATCAGTTCTTGGTCGAGGCTGGGGACGCCGGTGAAGCGTTCGCTGGTGTGGGTGTGTTCGGCGGTGAGGTCTTGGACTTGCCGCAGCGCGTTCTGGCGGGCCACGGCGCGTTCGTCGGCGCCGGTGTCGAGGTCGCCGTCGCGTTCTTCGGCTTCGAGAAGTTCGTCGGTGGCGGCGATGATCGCGTCGATCTCGGCCAGCGAGCCGATGTCGGGGCCGCGTCCGCCGAGGGCGCGGTCGAGTAGGTTCGCCGGGTCCGCCGCCGTGCCCAGAGCCCGGTCTTGGGGGCGTGAGCGGGCGCCGTCCTGGTCCGAGCCGGTGATGCCGGGCTCGATGCGGCCGGTGATGATCGCGGCTTGGCTCAGGGTCCGCCATGTCTGGTCATCGACCGGGAGGTCACCAGCGGCTTTTGCGTGAGCGAGCTGGAAGTAATGGGCGCGAGCGGTTTCCGGGCGGGTCTGCCAGACCGCTGTGGCGGCATCGAGTTGCGACCACAGGCTGCGTTGCTCCATCGGTCCCGACCGGGCCCATCGGGCGCTCAGGTCGGCGGCTCGAGCGGTCAGTTCGGCGATCTGATCCGGGGTTTCCCCGTAGGGCGCGATTTCGCGGAGGTAGTGGTAACGGGTGAAGTCCGCGCGCAGCTTGGCTTCGCGGGGGCTGGCCGCGTCCTGGTAGTAGCCGGGATCGGTCGGTGTGCCGGTCCGGCTGTGTGGCCAGTTCATCAGCGTCTCCCGGCGTTGTCACGACGGCGTGGTGGTGTCGGGCTGGTCGAAGAGTGTGGTGTGGACATCGGGGCGTCCTCCGGTTCGAGCGGAACGGTTCGTTGTCCCCGGCGAGAAAGGTTCGATGTCGCGGTCAGTACCCGTGACCGCAGATCGACGAAAAGGCTTGTGACACTGTCAGTGCAGAGGCGAGTGATCAGGGATCGTTGCCGTAGTCGGCGTGATATCCCGACTCGGGCGCGCTGCCGAGGTCGGTGTCGGAGCCGGGTGCTGCGGTGGTGGGCGTGTCCGGTAGGGCGCCGTCGACGGCGGCGGAGATGGCGCCCAGAGCCGTCATGCCGGTGTCGGGGCCGGCGAGCGCGGTATCCCGGGTTTCCGAGCGCAGGGACGCCTCGGCGGCGGCGATCATCTGCTGAGGCGTCGGCGGGAGAACCGGTGTGTCGGAGGTCGCGGTGCTACCAGCGGGTTCAGGGGGAATGTAGGGCGGGCTGGCGAGTTCATTCGTCGGGCGAGCGTAGGAATTCCATTCCTGGATCAGGGCGAGTTCGTCGCTGCCGTGCAGGTGAATCGCGTGTTGGCGACGTACCGGTTCTGCGCTGCTGCCCCACAGTTCCTCTGCCTCGGCTGCGGTGATGCGGGCGGCGGTAGCCAGGGCGGTGACGCGCTGGTGGTACAGGTTCATGTTGGCGACGAATCCGGCCTCGGTCGCCGGGTCGGTGCCGAAGCTGTAGCGGCCGACGGCGTTGCGTTCGTTGCGGGCGGCGGCCAGTGCGGCCATGCGTTCCAGTCGCCACAGATCTACGACGAGCATGTCGACGTAGAACCCGGTCGCGGCGTCGTCTCGGGCCGGTGAGGACAGCTCGCGGGTGGCGGCGTCGACTCTCGGGCGGGTGCGCTGCTGACCCAGTGCTGCGGCGTCGGCGATCAGTCCCGGGTCGACGCCGGCGCTGAGCGCGGTCTGTTCCAGACGTTCGCGTTCGCCGTCGAGGGCATCGAGATGCTGTTGCCATGCGGCTTCGGGGCCGCCGCCGTCGAGGGCATCGAAGCCGGTCCAGCCGGCATCGAGGATGCGGGCATGTTCGGCGGCCAGATGTCCGATCGTGAGCAGTGTCCGTGCCTGCCACTGCTCGACGGTCTCGGCTGGGTCGTTCGGTGTGGTCATGGGGTCTCCGTCGGTTCAGAGTTCGATGCCGGGTTCGGTCGTCGTGATGTCGGAAGGTGGTTCGACCAGGTCTGCGCCCACGCTCGGCGTTGCCCTCGAGGGCGGGAGCAGTGCGGCGTCGAGGGCGTGATCGACTCCCGCGGCGGCGGGTGCGGTAGCGCCGATGTCGTGCACAGCGGCGCGGACGCGGTCGAACAGCACTGTCGGTGTCGGGGGCCGGTGGCGGTTCGGGGTGGTGAAGGCCTCGACCTCGCCGGCGAGGTTTTCGCTGCTGCGGTTCAGGTTCCATTCGATGCCCGGCCAGGCCTGGGCCCGCCAGAGCTGTTCGAGGTCGGCGTCGTCGTAGCCGGCGACGCTGACCTCGACCAGCCGCCGCCACCCGGGTGCGTCGCGTCCCCACAGCTCGCCGCGCTCGGCCACCGACAGATGCGCGACCGCGGCGGTCAGGTCGATGCGCTGCCACAGCGCGTCCATGTTGCGCAGGTACTGCTCATGACCGGCCCTGTCGGTCGGGTCTCCGACCCCGCGATGTTCGCGGGCGACCCCGAGGGCGGCCATGTGCTCGAGGGTCCACATGTCCTCGGCGATCTGGGCGATCATCTGCGCGCGGACCGGGTCCTCGCCGTAGCGGGTCGTCGGGGGATTGCGTGTGCTTTCCTCCCACCGGCGTGCCTGCGTCCCGCCCTCGATCGCGGCGGTGATCATCGCCTGCGGGATGCCGGAGGCGGCGGCGCGCACGATCAGTTCGCGCCGTTCGGCCGCGAGGTCGAGCAGGTGTGCGCGCCAGGTCGCGATCGCGACATCCCCGCGCCCGGCGGCCGGGTCGTAGTCCGGGTATCCGCGGTAGAGCACGCGCGCGTGATCGAAGGACAACTGCTGTATGCGCGCGAGGAGTCCGGCTTTCCAGCCGGCCAACTCACCGGCGTCCTCGCCGAAAGGGGCTGTGGTCATCGGTCGGCTCCTTCGCTCAGGTCGAGTTCGGGGACTGCGCTGGACTGCTCGGGCAGCGGTGAGTCGCTGTCCCCGGGTTCCGGGTCCGCGCCGGTATTCGTGGCATCGACTGCCGTCTGGATGGCGACTGCTGCCCGGGGCAGCGTCCGGGACGTTGTGTGCGGGTGTTCGGTGGCGGTGAGTGCGTCGATGACCTGGGCGACCATGCGGTCCGGGGAGGTCGGCATCGCCGCGGCGGAGTCTTCGGCGGTGATGCCGGCGGCTTGGAGCACGACCACCGGGATCGTGGCGGCGCTGAAGTCGGTGGCGACGATCCGGTTCCAGCGCTGCGCCAACGACTTCGGGTCTGTGTTGGTGAACTGGGCGGCGACCGCTGTGGACCAGTGACGGTCGCTGCGTCGCCACACCTGATGCTGTTCCTCGGTGCTCAGGCCCAAGGCGTGGGAGATCGCGCCCAGCCGCTGCCAGGTCATGCCCATGACACGCCGGAATCGGGCAACCACGTCGGCGTCGAGTCCGCCACGACCGATATAGATCGCACCGACGCCGGCCATGTCCTGCAAGCCGCGGACCTCGCGCCCGAGCACCGACAGCAGGTGCTCACGCTCGACATGGCCGGAGCCGAGCAGCGACTGTCCGGGCGCCCAGCGCATCCCGCGCTGCCCGGCCGCGCGGGCGTAGTCGATCCAGGGCTTGGGCACCCCGACACCGAGCGCGACCTGCTCGAGCTGGGTCAGCGACCGCTGCCCGATCCCCAACTGCTCCCCCGCCGCCGCCGACATGCCGGCTTCGGCGAGTCGGGCGCGGTGGCGCTCGTTGTCCAGTGCCAGATTCTGGATTCCCTTGAGCAGGTGCGCTTGCAGCCCGGTCGGTGTGGCCATCACAGCACCCCGCGCCGACTCGACCCGCGTGCACACCTGGCCAGCGGCGCGCTCATGGCTCCGGCTCCCATGCCTGCTCGGAGAAGACGCCGGCGCTGAGCGGGTCGAGTTCGACCGCTTCCTCTGCTGCTGTGCCGTCGCTGTCGCCGACCGCCGCGATCAGGGCGTCGTTGACGGCGTCGAACCCGGATACTTCGGTGTCGGGTTCGAGGATCGCGGCCGCCGCGTGGGTGAGGTGGATCTCGGCGGTCAGTTCTTCGGCGAGGCCCCGTATCGCATCCAGCGACACCGGCGGGTATTCCGGTTCGGCGACCTCGTCGCGCTCCTCGTCGAGGCCGTGGTCTGCGGTCGTATCGAGGTCATCACCGAAGTCGATGTCCACGGTTTCGGCGTCGATCACCTCGGCGCCCTCCGGTGTCGCGTCGGCGCTGTCGACGACAGCGTCGATGACGTCGGTGGCGGTGCGGCCGGTGTCTTCGGCGAACCGTTGCTCATAGGCGTCGGCGGCGCGGGCGTGGTCTGCGGACAGGTCGCGTTCGGCGTCGGCCGCCGCGAACGCCGCCGCTGAGGCGGCGGCCTCACCGACGTGCCCCTCACCGGACAAGGTCTCGGTGAAACCTGCCGCGCGTCGCCGGATGTCGATCAGCAACTTCTTGTATTCGACGTCGAGGGAATGCAATTCGTCGGCGCGGGTTTCGCGTCCGGTGTAGGCCTCACGCTTGGCGTCGTGGATTTGCTCGTTGTGCCGGTACTGCTGTCGCCCCAGCCGGTTACGTCGCGACAGATCCCGATCCGCCCGGCTGATCCTGGCATCGGTCTCCCGCTGGGTGAGCTGGTGGGCTTCGGCGTTGAGGGTGATCCGGCCGCGGATCTCCTCGACGCGGGCATCGTTGACCCGCACTTTGGAGTTCGTTTCGGCAATGGTCGCGTCGACCCGCACGGTGTGCTCCCACAACGAGCGCGCTTCCCGGTTATCGGCATGCTCGAGACGTTGGTCGTGTTCGGCGCGGGATCTGCTGTCACCGCCTCGGCCACGCATCAGCGCAGCGGTTGTGTGCGCGGTTTGCAGCGCTTGCACGAATCCTTGACGTACTTGCTGACTGCTCTCCTCGACCGGGTCCCCGCTCATTGCGGCACTCGCAATCCGGCCAGCCGCCATCCTTGCCCGTCACCGGCGCGGATCACGATGGCGTACACCGGGAAGCCGATCACCCCATCGGTGGGCACATCGAGTTCGACGCCGAGTACACGGGCCAGCCGGGTAGGGGTATCGGGTGGATGGTCATCGGCGGTGAGCCGCACGTGGGTGTGAACCTCTGTACGGTTCTCACGCCACTGCTGCCACCGGGCAGGAGTAATCGGCCCCCACACCTGTGTCGTCGACATCGCCTGCGCGGCGAAACGGTCGTCGAGCAGTGGCCGCGCCGATCGCAGCGCCTCCGCCAGATCGCGCTGGTGCAGCGGCTGATAGGTGAATACGGCCCGGACTGCGACGGCGAGCACCTGCTGGCCCGCGCAGGGATCGATCTGGTCGAACGGCGCGGGTAAACCCGCTGCACGACACACACTCCGATCCGCCGCAGGCATGTGGACGGTGTCCGCCGCGCACCCGGCGACCGTGGCCGCGACCATGGCGCCGACCGTCGTCGCGCGCAAGCGGGCGATCATGACAGGCCTTCCTCGACAGCGATGAGGGTTGCCGGGTCACTGCCGTGCCAGGACAGAGTCGAATCACCATCGGCCTGGGCGGCGAGAGCATGTGCCGGATCGGTCACCAGCTCTAGCAGCAGGTTCGCCGCTAGAGCGCGGTGGTGGAGCCCGAGCAGGTCGACCCCGTGGGTGCGGTCCATCGTCAACCGCAGCGCGGCCGCCTCGGCTCCCCACTCGACACGAGCCCGGCCCGCCACCCGAATCGCCTGCTGGGCAGAGGACTTTGCCGCCTGGGCCAAGCGCACCGGGCAGGCATGAGGGTGGCGGTCTCGCCAGATGAGTTGCCCTCCGGCGCGGGCCACCGCGAAATGGGTGCGGGTGCCCGCGCACCACAGCGCTAAGCGCGGACCGCGCGACGCCTGCTCGACGAGCACGGGATCGACACGCTTCTGTGCCAGATTCAGTGCCCGGATCGCGTCGATGTCCACACCGGCGAGGTGCCGCAAGGCGTGCACGAACATGCCGAACGCCTGCTGATCACACAGTCCGTTCGTGGCGGCGAACCGCTCGAGATCCAGCACGCGGGTCATCCGACGCAGGCAAGCCGTATGGGCGGCGACCAAGGCCATGATCTCGGGCGGTGTGATCCCCCTGCCGACGGTGATGTCGTTGTTCTCGCTGTCGGTCATCGTGTGTCCTCCGATACCTCGGGTAGGAGTTCTCGTTGCGGGTGAGCCGCTGGCGTGAAGTGGTGCGCGACAGGTGCGCTCTGCTCGGGCGAGGCGGAGTAGCGGCGTATGTCCATGCGTTCGCCTTCCCACGCGCTCAGCGGCGTGAAAGTGACGGTTTGGCTGGATTGCGGGGCGTGGAGCAGCAGGTCACGGCCTTGCTCGTCGCGGCCGTAGTAGATGCCGACGTGGTGGGAGTCCGCACTGCCCGGCGCGGTGAAGAAGATCAGGTCGCCCGGCTGTCGCTGCGTCAGTGGCACGACCTGCGCGGTGGGATGGTCTTGTTGGGCTTGGGTGTAGTGCGGCAGCCGTATCCGGCCGCCCGAGGCGTGATAGACCGCATACAGGGTCAGGCCGGAGCAGTCGAAGCCGCCCGAGGTGGGCCCGGAGGTGTCTCCGCCACCCCAGACATACGGGGTGCCGATCCAGCGGGCGGCATGCTCGATCACCGCCCGCCCGAACGCGGATGCTTCCGCGGGTGTCAGCGGGGTTCCCGAGACCGAGCCACAGCCGGGCCCGGAGACACCGGTGGAGGTGTGTGTGGCCGGTCCGGGATCGATGTCGGCGAACAGTTCAAATAGTCGGCGCGCCAAGGGCAGTTGGCCGGCGTAGGCGTTGACGGCGCTGCGTTCGATGGCTTGGGCGAGGTCGGCAGGCGCCATCCGTTCGGCGGCGGCGCCGAGTTGATCGGCGTGGTCGTAGAACCAGTTGATCTGGTAGACGGGGTCCATGAGTGTGGCGATGCCGACCGATCCCCAGATGCTGGCGCGCAGTTGATGGGGGCCGACCGAGTCGTGGTCGTGGCCGAGCCCGTCGTTGGCGTAGCTCAGTGAGTCGGGCACCGACGGGTTGGCGAGGTTACGGAACGAGGACTCGGTGGCCTGGGCGGCGAGTTCGGCGACGATGACCGATTCCGGCATCCGCCGCTGGTTGCCGATCGCGACCCCCTCACGCGCTAACCGCAGCTGGGACTCCGACAGCCCGGCCACCGTCTGTCCGGTCGGCTCATCGATCACGGCACCGGCAGCAACCGGTGTCGCACAGGAGGACTCGTCCTCGACGACAACAGCCACCAGCAGGACCAGCAGCAGGAGAATCGGCCCCAAGATCAGCGCCGCAGCCGGGGTTTTCGACGTCGAGTTCACCGGCGCTCACCACCGGGCATACCGCCGCCGGGCAGGTTGTCGAACCGGCGATTCGTGTTGTGGACCTGGCTGGTTCGCTCCGTGAGTGTGAAGCCGAGACGGAAGGCCACGCCGGGTTCGGCGGCCTCGCCGGTTTTCAGCAGGAAGCAGCCCGTGCCGGGTGGCGTTTCGCGCCGGGTCGGGTCGAGGTCGTCGTCGGTGGGTGGGCGCGGCGCGGCCCAGGAGGTGATCAGCAGTTTCTCGGTGTCGGTGATCCCGACCACGGCGCGGATACGGTCGACTTCCTCGGGCCCGACCGGGCCGATGATCTTGGCGCGGGCGCGTTCGAAGAAACCGAGCGCTTTGGCCTGTGCGGCAACAGAGTCGAAGGCAGCGAGGTCTTTGATGGTGTGGCTGCACATGATCAGCCCGGTGCCCAAAGTCCGGTTCAGGCGGGTCAGGGCATCGACGCGATCGACCATGAAATCACCGGCGCCGAGCACGCGCCAGATCTCGTCCATCACCACTTCGAAAGTCCGAGGCGGCGCCAGGCCGGCATCCGTGAGCGCATGGGCGGCGGCGACCGCGCCGAACCCGTCGCTCCAGCACACCATCAACACCGCGGCCAGCAGCTTGGTGTCGCCCTCAGGGATCCGTGAGACATCCACGCAGACCGCCGGGCTGTCCAAGTTCAGCCGTGTGGTGGTGGGGCCGTTGAAGATGGCCCCGAACGGGCCTTCGACCAATGCCCGCAGCGATCGCCGCAAGGTTTTGGTGCTCGCCCGATAAGAGGGCTCGTCATCCTCCTCGGCGAATCGGCGCAGCCGTTCACCGCCGGTGGAGATGACCTCGAGCAGATCGGTCAGCAGCGGTGCGTGCCCGTAGCTAAACCCTCCTTCGGGGCTGTAGAGCTCACGCAGGCCAGCGGCGATGAGGACTTCCTCGTAGTCGGCGACCCGGGAGCCACGCACCAGTTCGATCAACCCGGCGACCACGTTGACCTGCCCGGCCTCGACCCTCGCAGTGACCTGCCGACGCTGGTCAGGATCGGGGAGCCGGTCGATGATCGCGCCGAGTGCGCCGACGTCGAGGGGGTTGAGGGTGCCGTGTCCGTAAC
This sequence comes from Nocardia higoensis NBRC 100133, assembly GCF_000308595.1. Taxonomy (GTDB): domain Bacteria; phylum Actinomycetota; class Actinomycetes; order Mycobacteriales; family Mycobacteriaceae; genus Nocardia; species Nocardia higoensis. The sequence goes on from NZ_BAGA01000111.1 coordinate 42,658, forward strand.
CGACGTCGACGACTTGGCCACCGAGGCGGTCCACCAGGTCGCGGTAGTCGGGTTTGGTGTCGCCCATGCACAGCACTGTCTCCCCCGCCGCGACCGCGCCGGTCACCATCCGCCGAATCAACGACGACTTACCGAAACCGTTGAGCGCCAACACGAACGCGATCGGCGCGCTGATGAACCCGCGCAGGAACCACGACATCGGGTCGAAATGGACCGGGGCGCCGGTGATGTAGTGGGTGCCGACCGGGGTCCCGACCGTCGGGGCGCTCGCGCCGACCGAGAACGGCCACAGACCGGCGACCTGGACGGTGGTGGCCCGCCATTCGGGGGTGGCCGGGACGACGGCCGCCCGGCCGCCGCCCGGCCCGCGGTATCCGCGATCGGTCAGCGTTGCCGGCGATCGTTCGAAGCCATCGTCGGCACCGTGGGTTTCGGTGCGCCGGGCAGCGGTCGCCCGGCGATGATCATCTCTGGACATCGCCAGCCGCGCCCACCAGCCCCCCGGCCCGGGCTGGGCGGCGGCAGCCTCGGTGGCCGCCCTCGCTGCGGGAGTCAGCACGCGCACGCCTGCGACGGATTCGGTCCGCTTCCAGCGTGGAGTGTCGGTGCGGGTCATGCGCTCACCCCCTTGGAGATCGAGGAGTGTTCAGGCAGGACGAGTCCGATCCCGAGCGAGGCGGCGAACGCGCTGGCCTGGAAGCCGTAGCAGCGCCGCACCGACAGGCGTGCGGCGGCACTCATGGCCTTCACCGATGCCTCGATGCCGGGCAGATCCCCATCGAGGTGGTCGGTCACGGTGACCAGCACGCCGAATCGGGTGAGTCCCGCACCGCGGGCCTGTTCCTCCCGAGCGGCGCTGGTGTTGCCGACCCGGATCCGCGCCGCAGCCGACGCGATGCCGCGTTCGGTCTGTTCGGCGGCGATAGCGTCGCGGAAATCGGAATCCACCAGGCTGGTGGCCTCGGCGGCCGAATGCAGCCGGTACACGATCGCCACCCGCTTGCGAGGCACGTCCGCGCGCGGGCGCAGCAGTTCCTCGAGCACGGTTTCCATGACCGCGCCGCGCGGGGCGGCGTCCATCTCCCAGGTGACCGAACGGGCGCCGTCATGGACGTAGTGATCCCAGCGATCCACGTGCGAGAGCGGACCGACAGAGTCCCAGGACTGGGTTTGCGCGAGTTCAGCGCCGGCGGCCTCGATATCGCGTTGGGAGGCAAGGTCGTAGCGGGTACGCACCAGGGCCAGGACTTCCCACGCCTGTAGCGGGGTGGCGGGCAGGCCTGCGCGGGCAAGTTGGGACAGCACCCCTTGCAGGCGCTGGCCGATCTCGCGGGCTTGTTCGGCTTCGTCGCGGCGGACTCTGCCTTTGCCGATGGCGCGGTAGGTGATCGCGATCCGCGCCTCGATCCGCACCCCGATGCCGCCTGTGTCGGCGGCGGCCTCCTGCATCACCGCCCGTGCGTACTCCGGCGCTTGCGGCCGGATCAGCCGGGTGACCTCCCGGCCCTGCTTGAGACGGGTCTCGACCACGTTGTCCAGCACCGCGGTCACCGCGACTACTTCCCCGCCGCGGCTCTGGGTCGCCAGGAACTGTCCGTAGCCCTCCACCCACGCATCGATCTGCGGCTGGTCGACCAGCTCTTTGCCCCGAGGAACCACCCGCAACACCACCGTGTAGTGATCGCTGCGGCGCAGATGCAGCATCGCGAACCGTCGCCCGCCGGCGGTCTCGTACTCCGACAACCGCGAATCAGCCAGCAGACCGGGCAGTTTCGCCACACCGGGAATCCGGGCGAACCGGCCTGCACGGTAGATGTGCTCGCCCCGAGCACGCGCCGCGAGGAACTGGAGTCGCAACAGCACCAGCTCCCACCCGGTGCGCCCCCGGATGGTGACCGCGACCGGCACGAACACCATCGCCGCCCCCACCACCAGGCCCAGCGCGACACTCAACGAACGGGTGAGCAGGAACCCCACCATGACCAACACGATCAAGGCGAGCCCGACCATCGACACTCCCCAGGTCAGGCCGAAGAATCCGGCGCTGCGCGGCCGCTCCCATCGCCCATACATGCGACTGCTCATCGCCGCACCTCCCCCGGGCCGAGAGAATCGCCGCTCCAGCCGCCGTCGGCCGCGTCACGCGTCTGCGCCTCCACCGCCGAAACAGCCTGATCGCCAGCAGCTTTGATCTGTTGGGCGGCCATCACCACGGCACCGGCCACCCCACCGGCCGTCGCACCCGCGCCACCGGCGGCTTGCGAGCCGCCCGCACCCTGCGCGCCCGAGCTCGACCCCGAAGCCGCCCGGCCCGATGGCGCCGTCGAGCGGGCGGCCCTGCCACTGCCGCCGCTGCGAGAACCGCCGTGACCGCTGGCGCTGCTCGCCTCGGAGGCGGGGGCAGATCCGCCATCACCGCCGCCCATAGGACGACCACCACCGAAGCCGCCGCCACCGGCGCCCGGACTCGCTCCCCCGGATGGTCCCGCCCCCTGGGCGGCGTCTTCGCCCTCGCTGACCTTGCGCGCGGTGCCGCGACTTCCGGTCGACCCCATCGCCACACCCGCCGCACCACCAGCCAGGACCGCGGTTGCGCCGCCGCCGCTGCCGAGCGTGGACACCGCCGGAGCGACCAGTCGCACCAGGGCGGGCAGGACGACCACGCTCATCACCAGCAAGATCAGCCCCAGCAGGATCTGATGCGGGTCGGTCTGGTCTTCCTCGCCGATCACGGTGAACGCGATCGCATAGACCAGCGCGCCGACCGGTTTGTAGAGCACGAACGCCAACGCCCATGACAGCAACCGCTTGTAGGACTGCGAGCCCGGCCCGGTTCCCGAGGCGGCAGCGGCCAGCGGAATCACCGCGACGACCAGGATCAGCAGCGCTTGCCGCAGCACGAGCATCACCAGCTGGATCAGGGTGCCGATCAACCCGAGGAGCCCGATGATCAGCAGGACGCCGGTCCCGAGACCGGATCGAGTTTCCTGGTCGAATCTCGTCAGCCGGTCTACCGCCCCGACCATGTCGCCTTCGCTGGCGGAGAAGATGACCCAGTGGGAGAAACTGTCCCCCGCCCGGGTTCCCATGGTGACCAGCACCGCGATCGCCATCGACATGAAACTCGCCCGCGCGAGCATCAGAAAGCTCTCCTGCGCCTCGCCGGCGACACCGCCGCGTTTGGCCAGCGCCAAGCGTGAGGCGGCGAACATGATGCCGGCGATCAGGAACACCACCTGCAATCCGCCGCTGTACTCACGCACCGCGGTCAACGCCGAACCGGGCTCCCCGGACGCACCGGTCAGCTCTGGGGACGGGAAGTCGGTCCACCACGCCATCGCCATCCTGATCAGCCGGGCGAAGCCGTCGACCAGAGTGTCGACGAGATTGTCGATGGCCGAGTTAGCGACGTCTCCCACGACCTGTTCGACCTGCTCGCAGGCCTGTTGTGGGCCGAGCGGGATGTCGCAGAGGCTGGGTAGCGACGGTTGCTCTCGGACAGTTGTGGGCATCGCGTGAGCGGTCGTGATCGGGCTCATGCGACGGTCCGCCATGTGCCGAAGCCGCTCAGTGAGTCGGTGTATGTCCCTGGACCCCAGAGCGTTTCGATGTCGACGGGAACGGCGACGCGCCAATCGCCGTCGAGCCAGGTCATCGGCCAGCGTGCGATCCGGTAGCCCAGCCTGTCGCGGGCAGCGAATTCAACGACAGCGAAGTCAGGGCTGTACCCGGGCACGACGCGCACCCCGTCGGGGACGACGACGTAGCGCGCAGCGTCCGGGGTGCGTGCGCGCGAGCGGGCGAACCGATCCACCAACGCCTGCTCGGCGCCGTGGTAGCGCTCGACGACCACGCGCTGCCAGGTGCCCTCCGGCGCGGCCAACACACGAGCCAACGCATCCGCGGCGGCTAGAGCCGCGCCTTGCGGTGTGCGGGCGAACCCGGAGGCGATCCCGTCGCGGATCGTGGCGGGTCCATCGCTGACCGAGGTCGGCAGCGCCGCACCACCCCACCCGCGCTGCCATCGCATCTGCGCGGGCGGGCTCACCAGGTAGTCCGGGTGGGCGGGGTCGGGTCTCGCGCCGGGGTCCTGGACGACGGCATCACCGGCTTCATCCGCCGGGATCTCTAGGCGATTGCCGAACAGATCTGCGCTGAATTGTCCTGCGGGGGCCGGTGAGAGGCGGTTGGCCTGGGTACTGGAGGGCGCCGACGTCGGGACCGTGGGCCGCTGTTCACCGCGGGTGATGGTCAGCACCAGCACCGTGACCACGATGGTGGCGATCACAGCCAGAAGGATGATCAGGATTCGATAGGAATGCATGCGGCACAGTCGCTTTCAGGATGCTTGGAACGCGATGAGTTCGGGCGGGAGGTTTTCGACGGCGGTCACCACGGGTCTGGCGGTAGGGGTGAGGGCGGGCAGGGCCAGGCGCCAGTCGTCGTACTGCCACAGCACGGTGGTGTGGTGTCGGGTCACCGAGTTGTCGGGGTGGCGGCTGTAGAGGTCGACGTCGCTGGCCTCAGGGGTGTAGTGGGTGATGACGTAGCCGAGTGGCCGTGGCGCGCCGCTGGTGATCGGTGCTGTGATCGAAATCTGTGCGCGGGCGACCGCCCAGGCGTCGCGGCCCGCGCCAGGGGCGAGCATGCGCGCGCCGATCTGGGGCCATTGACTGTCGGTCGCGATCGAGACCCGGACACTGGCCTGCGCTGCCGCGACTGCCGCACCGGCCGGGGACCTGTCGAACCCGGCGACGACGAGGCCGTCGCTGTGGTGAGGTCCCTGGTCGGTCACCGGCAGGTCGACGCCCTGAAAAGGCCTCCAGCGCAGGCCTGTCGGCGCGGCGTGGATATCGGTCACCGTGCCGTCGAGGTCGCCGCTTCCCACGGGGGTCTCGGTGCCGCACGCCAGCAGTGCGGCAGCAGCGATCGGGCCGGTGAACGCCAGCACGGCGGTCACCGCCAGACAGTGAATTCGGTTCGGACGCAAAGGTATCGACCTCCTCGACGGGGGTGGCGGTCAGGTGGGTGGGAGGACGGCCAGGGCCAGGGAGCTGGCCATGCCGAGCAGGGCGGCGCCGAGCAGGGCGCCGAAGAGTCCTTCGAGGCTTTCCTCGCGGTGAACGCGGATCGCCAGCAGCCCGCCGACCCAGACCGTGCGGGCGATGCACAGCAGCAGCACGCACCAGGCCAGATAGCCCAGCAGCTGGGTCAACGGCGACAGCACGTCAGCGGGCAGGTCCGCAGCGAGGGGTGTCCTGCCCGCCCGGACCGGGCTCGGGTCGGGGCCGCGCATGTCAGGCCCCTCCGCTGACGACCGCGTTCATGATCGGGCCCGCGCTGGTGGCCAGAATTCCTCCGAACAGCGCGCCGAGCAGGATCTTCGGAGATTCGACCGACCCGCCGTGCCAGCGCTCCCAGCCGAATTTGCCGCCGGCGTAGATGACGGCCGCGATCCCGGCCAGGGTCACGAACCAGGCCATGAAGTTCACCAGGCCGATGACCTTGTTGGCTCCCGGCGGAGCCGTGGGGGTGATGGTGATCTCCTGCGCCAACACGGTCACGACCGTGTCGGCGACGGCTACGGCAGTGCTCATGATGGGGCCTCCGAATCGTTGCGCGCCGCGCCTGTCCGGGTCGCGGCCAAACCAGTGAGAATCTGGGTGCCGGTGCGATACACGTCGACGGGAACCGCCTGCCGCAGCCGGGCACGGCGAGGCGGTGGCGGATCGAACGGCGTGAATTCGGCCAAGTCGGTGAGCTCGGTGGCCAGAAGCTCGTCCTGCCAGCCGATCTCGTACACCGCGTCGACCAGGTCGGTGACCACCGACCGGTAGCGGCGCACCACCGCGGGCACCCCGCCCGGGCGTGCGGCGGTGAGCACCAGCCCGATCACTTCGACTCCGGGAGCGGCGAGACCGGCGTGCCATTCCCGGAGTCGGTCGGCGGCGGCGGTGAGTCCGGGCATGCACAGGCGGGCCGCGACCAGCACCAGCTGGGTTGTCGCCGGTGAGGCGGGCCAGGCCAGTCCGGTGTCGGCGGCCGGCGCCCACCACCGCGCCAGGGTGGAGGTTCCGGCGCCGCCGTGCGCGCCCAGCACCGCCCACAGCGGCGGGTGCGCACCGGTTGTCGGCAACGGATCGGTCCGGACCGGCGCTGTCCGGTGCGGCGTGGACAGTGTGTGCGGGTCGAGGCGTCGGCCGGATCCAGTCGGCCGGGTGTGTTCGAGGCGGGAAGCGGTGGCGCGCATGTCAGCCTCGCTTCTGGATGTTGGTGATCAGCACCTCGCCGTGGGCAGTGGTGCGGGTGTTGATCAGTTGCAGATAGTCCACGCGGCTGCCGTCGAGGTGGAGTTCGGCAAGGTGCACTTCGGCGGCGGTTTCGGCGATCGGGGTGATCGCGACGCAGTGCGTCGTCCCGGCCGGGATCGAGGCGATCCCGGCGGCGAGCGCATCGGTGGTGAGTCCTGCCTCGGGGGCAACAAGTCCCAGCGCGGCCGCGGCGTCGCGGCGCCGGTAGTAGGCATGCTCGAAGGCTGCGATCACCCCGGGCATCGAGCGGGTATCGCCGGCGACATCGGTGACCGATGTGCCTGTCAACCCTGTACAGGCTTGCCCGAGTTCTGCGGTCGCCGCTGGTGGTGCGGCGGTCAGCGTGGGAATCACCGCGGCGGTCTCCGGTACATCGATGACTGCTCGGATCCCCGCACCCGTCACCGTGGCGGCGAGGGTCAGAGTCGCGGCGAGCGTGATCCACACCGTCCGGTGTCCCCGTGAGGGCAGCCGGTTGTCCACGGCCGCGGGCACACGAGCCGCCGGTTCGTCGTCGAGCCAGTGCCATTGGTCGCCGACCTGGCAGCGAACTTCGGTCGGCGCGCCCGGAACTCGGTGCGGTGCCGATGGTTCGGCGCGCAGCCAGTCCGCGCCGTGGCCGGTGTCGATGGGGGTGTCGTGCCGCATGGGTTGGTGTCACCTCCTCAGAGCGATGACGGTCGGAATGGATTGGGGCCCTTCGGGCGGGTCGCCGGGTGGAGGATCAGCAGACTGGTTGGGTACGTCGGCCGAACCAGCTCCGCCCGAAGGGGTCTCAGGGAGCGCCGTCGCCGGGGACCGCGGACCGCTCGGTCGCTTGCGTCGGCACGCTCGGTGTGGAACGCGGCGGCGGCGCGGTCTCAGATGTGGTGGATGACGATGACTCAGGTGGTGGGGCGGTCGACGCGTCGCGTGCGATGGCGATGAACCAGTCCGCGACGGTGCGCAGCGTCGAGCTGCCGGTGCTGGTGGCGGGGACAGTGCTGTATGAGCCGTGGCGGCCGGTGGTGTCGCTGTAGTGGGCGGTCGCTGCCAGGGTGTAGAGCTGATCGGGTTCGGTGATCGTGGTGGTGATCGCGTCGAAGGCGTCGTTGACCCAGCGGCTGGCCGTCTGTGGCGGGATGAGTTCGACGACCGCGTCGGCGAGTTTCGCGGCGAGGACCGCGACCGCCGCCAGCGGATCGGCCATGCCCACGGTCGCCAGTTCGGCCACGGTGGCCGGGGTGATCACCGTCCGCGCCACCGTGATCGCGGCCTCGAACCCGATCGTGCCGATTTTGAACAGCGCATCCAGTGCTTGTGTGTGAGTGGGTGCGGCGGTGGCCGGGTCGGAGGCTTCGGCCAAACGCTGACCGAGAGATTTGGCGGGTTGGTAGGACAGTTGGTCGAGGCTGGTGCCGGACAGGTCCTCGTTGACCACGTTCACCGCGGTGGTGAAGGCAGTGGCCGACAGGGCGGTGGCGATTGTGGTGATCGCCGCGATCGGGTCGCGGGTATCGCTGCGAGCGGCGATGTTCGCCGCGGTGGTGGCCAGCGCGCTCCCGGCCGGGGTGTCGCAGGCGCCGTCACCGGCGACGCACAGGTCCGCGACGCGACCGCTCAATTCCCCGTACCCGGACGCACCCGTCCCGGTGCTGGCGATCCCGGCTCCGGCCGGCGTCTGGGTGAGCAGAGTGATGGTGGCGACCTGGTCGCCGCTGGTCCCCGGAGCCGGTGACGGTGTGCTCGCCTGCGGGCGGCCCGGCAGAACCGGGGTTCCGGCTGCGCGAGCGGGATTGGCCAGCAGCGCCACAGCAGCGACCTGATCGGCGCCGACACGACTGCGGCCTGCGCCGACGTCTCGGGCGAACCGGTCGGCCGCCGCGGCGCCGTGGCCGTATCCGGCGACGGCCAGCAGTGTTCCGGGGCAGCGGTCCACGACCTCGCCGGCCATATCGCCGAGCCGTCGGGCGGCGTCCTCGACTGCGACAGGGTAGGTCAAGAGCATGCCGTCGCCGGTGTGGCCGTAGGGCACGTACGCGCGTTGCACGTACTCCCCCGCTGCGGCGGTCACCGGCCCGAACACTTGGCCGAGTGCACCGGTATCCGCGCCGGTCTCGGTTGCGCCTTCCTCGTCGCCTTGAACGCCCAGCACGTACAGGACCGGGCAGGCTTCGATGTCTGGCCCCTCGGGGTGTGCTGTTCCTGTCGGGAACGCGGTGGCCGCGAGTACCAGCGCGATCACGGCACTGCGGAGTTGCGTGCGGGTGGGGTGAAAGTGCATTGGTGTCACCTCGATCGGGGTGCCTGCCCGCCCGCTCAGGCGGGGTACGGCGGGCGGGCAGACACGCATTCAGGTGGTCTGCGGTGGTGGTGTGTCGGCGTGGCGGGTGGAGCGGCGGCGGAGATGGGAACTCAGGACCGTCAGGGCATCCGCGGCGGCGTCGAAGCCGGTGCGGATGTGGCCGGTGGGGTAGTCGCACCAGCTCAGATCGACGTCGGCGAGCCGGTATTCGGCGAACAACGCCTTGCTCATCGCGATCGGGATGAGTCCGTCCTTGCTGCCGTGATACAAGTGGACCGGGACCTGCGGTCGTCGGTGGGCTGCGGCTTCGGCCGCCAGGACGTAACGCCACAGCGGGTCGTTCCAGGGTTCGCGGCGTTCACACCACGTTCCGAGTGGAATGTGGCGGTATGTTGCGACCAGTTGCTTCGCGGTCAGTGTCTGAGCGTGGGCGAAGCGGTGGCGTCCTTCTTCGGTGAGGACGTGGGTGACCGGTAGGTGGGCATAGGCTCGGGCCAGCCCGACCAGGCCCGCCATCGCCAGCCCCGACAGCGGACCGCCATCGATGTCGGCGATCAGAGCACGCGGGTTGGCTGGGACGGCGCCGGCGGCGACCCCACGCAGATCCACGTCTGGGGCATAGCTCGGGTGATGCTCGGCGGCGAAGAGCGCCGCCCGGCCACCGTCGGCATAACCCCAGACCACGAACCCGCCCGAGACGTCCAGATCGGCGAGTGCGGGCAGGGCGCGCGCCAGGTCGAGCACGGTGTGCGCCGCAGCGAGCCCTGACAGGAATGGGTGCACACCCAAACCAGTCATTCCCAGGCCCTGCCCGTCGGGAATCGCGACGGTCCAGCCACGTTCCAGCGCCAGCGCTACCTCTGGGAACGCAGAGTCGTCGACGGCCTCGGGCAGGAGTTGTGACGGTGCGATCCGTCCACCCAGACCCCGGAAGCTCGGGCAGTACAGCAGGGTAGACGCGCCCTCGCTACCTGGTGTGGCGGTCGGGGTCACGATGAGTCCGGATGCCGGCAGCGGGGCGTGGAAGCTGGTGCGAGTCGAGTACACCACCTGCCAGGCCTGCGCCGCGCCGCTCAGGCCCGGCACCGGGACTTCGCGGGTGCGCAGCAATTCCCCTGTGGGCGCGGTGAAGTCCTCGGATAGGGGTTGGTAGAACTGGTCGCCGGGAACGGATGGGGTGACGGTCGGGCTGGTCACAGGGTCACCGTCCTGCGAGGTCGTGGGCGAGGGCGACCAGCCAGGCCACTCCGGAGGCGAGTTGACCGTTGGTGGCGTAGCCGTTGTGGCGGGCGATGGTGTCGGCGTATCGCAGCAGCACCGCGGGGTTGACCAGGTCGGCGTTGTCGGCGATCAGCACGCCCCACGCCACCGACAACTGCCCGGCCAGCTTCGGCAACAGCCCCATCGGATTCGCCGCGACCGCAGCCACGATGTCATTCCATCGAGCGCCTGCCGCCCCGGCATCCGGCGCCGGGGTACGCGGGTCGGCGGCTTCGACCAGCCGACCCGCCAGGCCCTGCTCCGGCCGGTAGTCGATGTCGCCGCCCTCGACCACAAAGTCGTTGAGCAGCATGGTGTTCCACGCCTCGCCCAGGGCTGCGTGCAGCAGTCCATTCAGGGTCACCAGGGCCGACAGAGGATCGCGCAGGTCGGCTTGGGCGGCGATCGCGGCGCCGACGCGGAGCAGGGCCGCGCGGTCGGGAGCCGAGCAAGCGAGGTCTCCGTCCGTGCAGATATCGGCAACACGGCCCGCGAGCTCGCCGTACCCGACCCCGGACGCGATGCCACCACCGGGAACGGAAGGATTGGTCAGCGCGACCCGCGACACCGCAGCCCCGCTGGTGCCCGGTGCCGGATCAGGCACGACCTGACCCGGCCTGCCAGGCAGTACCGGTGCACCGGGCGCGCGATCGGGATTGGCGTACAACGCGATTCCCGCGATCCGGTTCGCCGGAACCGGGCCGACACCGGCACCGACATCGGCGGCGAAGCCCGACATCGCCTGGGCGCCCTGGGAATAGCCGACCCCGGCGATCAACGTGGCCGGGCACGCGGCGAGTATCTCGACCGCGGCGGCATCGAGCCGGTGGCGTGCGTCGGTGACCGACACCGCGTACGGTTCGACTCCGCCGCCGGGCACCGCGCCGCCGAAGCCCGCACCGTAGGGAATGTAGGAGCGCTGCACCACCCCAGGAGCCGCATCCACGACCGGCCTGATCACGGCGCCGACGACACCGGTGTCGGCGAGCGGGTCCGCCGCCGGTGAGGACTGGCCGGTGCCCTGAACGCCCAGCACATACAAGGCAGGGCACTCGGGGCCGATCGGCACCGCTCCCGCAACAGGTAAAACGGTCGATATCGCGGCACCGGATCCGACGGTGGCCACTACCACCATCGCGATCCTGCGCGCCGCAGCGCGGCGGCGTTGTCCGTCGTTGATCATGGTTGCCCCACGCCGACTCCGGCGCCGAAGCCGGCACCGACCGTGCCCGCCGCCACCGCACCGACCGCACCGACCGGGATGCCGGTTACCACCGCACCGGCTGCTGCACCGGCGGCAGCACCGAGCGCGGTTCCGGCGACCCCGGAGGTCACGGTGCCGATTACCGGGACCGGCACGACCGTGCCCAGGGCCGCTCCGGCGATTCCACCGATGGTGCCGCCAACCAGGCCACCGACCACTGCTCCGGCGATCGCTGCCGGTCCCCCGGCGGCCACGGCACCGGCGGCTCCGCCGATCCCGGCGCCGGCGAGCGTGGCACCTGACACCCGGTCCGAACGTCCGGCCGGGATGCCGATCGAGTCCAGCGCTGTGGCGAGCTGCGCCTCCGCTCCGGCCGCCGTGTCATTGATCGCGTCAGCGCATTCGGGAGGGAGCCAGTCCGGCCGCGGAGCCTGCCACTGCCCGATCCGAATGGTGTTCTCCGGGGCTTCGATCGGCGCTACCGGCTCCACCGGCTCCGGCAGATGCAACTCCTCGATACGGACCGGCTCGACCGGCGCCTGCTGTGGAGGCGCTGGACGTGATGGGGCATTACGAACTTCAGGCGGCTGCACGTGGTACATCGGCGGTTCAGGAGCAGGAGCCGGCGGAACCGGTTCCGGAGACGGTGCGGGTGCGGCCGGCGGTGGCGGCGGGGTCGTGCCGGGCTGCACGGGCCCGGTCACCCCTGGCTGATCAGCGATGGCGACCAGCGGATCGGCAGCATGGGCGCCGCCGGCGGTGATGACCATCGCGGCCAGCGGGATCATCGTGACCGCCGCGACGCCGCCCGTGCGAGCGACAGACGAAGGGATGCGAGATTTGGGCATGACGAAATAAGCCTTCCCACCAGGAGACTTGGACTACGAGGTGAAGTCACCGCGCCGACGGCACGGCGTTCCGCGGACCGCTCCCGCAGCCCGAACGAGCTGCGGGAGGCCGCTTTTCAGACCGGATCGGTCAGATGAAGGGCAGGATCAGGCTCAGCGTCTGCGCAACGACGAACAAACCGTTCGACAGCACCGACAGACCGGCATTCACATAGCCCAGGATCGTGAAGGGGTCCACAGTCCACTTCCTTCCAGAATCTTCGGATTCGCGAGTTCATAACCGAACGCGCACTCTCATCCAAACTCCGAACCCCCTGAGAATCCAGCACTTTGGGTCATGCAGTTTGCGGTACCGACATTTGCGTAGCCCGCTTTACGGGGTGAGACCAGCGAGTTTGCTGCCGAAGTGCCGATATTTGCGTCACAAAACTCCCATGCCGAAACGACAGCCCGACACACACGCACCCCCAGGTAGAGCAGCGCACATCTGCACACACTCAGCTATCCACTTGGATGATCGTGCAGCCGGCGCAGTTGCCGGTCCATACCCATTCTGGTAGGAAAAAACCACTACCCGGGGGGCCAACCGATCAAGATAACTCTCTTCAGCCTGCCACGGAAGACAATCAAAGGAGGGGGACTCCGTTGAGCCGAGATCCCGCACGCCGCAGACCGCCGCATCGTCGACGCCCGCTACTACCGAGCATCCCGACCGTGGGCGCCACCTGCCGACTGATCCGTGAAGAACTCGACCTCAGCCGCGACACAGCCGCCGTCCGCCTGGGAATCAGCCGCAGCCACCTCGGAGACATCGAACGCGACCGCCGGGCGCCAACCGAAGAGTTCCTCGAACAGATCATCGCCGGCTACCAACTCGACCTCCCCCTCGCTCGCCACCTACGCGAGCTACGGGCCGCCGCCGACACTCTCGAACCCACCGCCGCCCTCCGCGACGCCGTGACCACCAACCCAGCCCTCATGTGCCACCTACACGGGCTACACGAGCGCGGCGAGCTAGCCGCCTACGTCGACTCCGCCTGGACCCTCCTGGCCTGCAACGACGCCTTCCGCGAATCTGCTCCCGGGCTCCACCCCGGAGCATCGATCCCGGTCTGGATGTTCTCCGACGACGCCAGAAAGCTGTTTCCCCGTTGGCCCCACGAAGCCGACCACGCAACGGCCAACGTCCGCGGCATCGTCGGCCGCTACCGCGGCTCCCAGCAAGTCCAGACAATCTTGCACAGCCTCCGCCCCCTCGAGGACTTCCGAACCCGCTGGAACGACGGCGTGCACACCGCCTACGGACGCGACCCCAGCGACCTCATGCACGCACACCACCCCACCACCGGCCGAACCAGGTCCTACAGCCTCACCATCACCAATCAGAGCGAACACATCTTCCTCATCATCCTTTCCGAGCATCCCGGCAGAAACCTCGGGACCAACCGACCCTAGTCAATTTGCGACACGCCCACCGACACGCCGAAAGGAGCTGGCAGAGACCGCATATACAGCCCTGCTCTATTGATCTTGATCCGCCCGCAAGTTCTATACGGAGTCAGGCAATCGGCCAGCCAGATGCCTTCCATAGAGCTATCAAGTGGCACCGCGACGAGGCCGTTGCCAATACAGACGCACCACACGATCGACACGCAATGTCTCTATGAATAGCCGAAACTGAGGTGAACGGATGACAGAACTGTCCCGCAGTCACAACATTGGCCGAGGAGGGGTTTCTCGACAACCAATCCACTATGGAGCTGACCATGGACAAAGAAGGCAATAGACCGCCCGAATTCGCGTCTCGCGCACACGAGACCTATGAGCAGACCTACCCCGTGTCCCACGGAGCTCGTGCAGTGCGCAAGTCCGAGCGCTGGTACCTCCAACAACTGCGCTCCGGCCGCTTTCCCGGCCACAAGGCAGGCCGCACCTGGTATCTCACCGCAGCCGACATCACCGCAGCCATTGAAGAAACCCGCCGACCGTCGACGGGCCCACGGAAGCCCCCTCAATCGGCCAACAAGGCCCGACCAACCTCGGCACGGCCGACTCGACGCCGCCGCCCGATCCCGCGTCAGAATCTTTGACCCGAACCAAAGCTGCCATCACCTATCTGTGTAGCAACTCCGTGTGATTCGCCTTCGCGAGGCCACCGGCGCCCGCGCGGCTGGGGTGCATATAGCGCGAGCCGCTACCACCCTGCGCTGCGCCAAGATTGCCTCACCACTGCACGCTTCGCGAAGAACGTCGAGCCGGGCGGTGCCGCTGACTGTTGCAGTGGCCGAAAACTCCTGTCCTGGTGTCGATCTGCTCGAATATGTTGGCGGAATGACCGACTACAAGGTCCGATTCGATGAATGCTGGGGTGTTGACGCCATTACTGGTCCTCAAGGCTCGCGAGACGTATAACGAGTCCAACGAACACGGCAGGCGCCGCAACACCATTGCCCAGATCGCCTGGTACGAACAGCACCATCATGCCCAGCGACAGGCTCACTCGCGCAAACGGATTCGTGTCGAACACGGCATTGCCCATCTGAAGAACTGGCGAGCACTGGCCCGCCACCTGACTCGACGAACAAATTTCGACCACACTGTCCGGGCTGTCGCCGGACTGCTGTCGGACCATCAGCACATCGACCGCAGCCGCGCTGCCGGGTAACCCGTGTACCAGATCTGCTGCTGGTCACCGTGCTTTTGCAACCATGCACGAGGTCGTTAGATCTGTCGGGTAGCGGCGAAGAAAGTTGTCGTACAGCATGTTTCGTCGTGGCAGCACCATGAATCGTGGACGAGGAGTTATGGGCGGTTATCGAGCCGCTACTACCGGTGAAACCTGCGGGGACACCAGGACCTGCACAGATGGACCCACGGCTGGTATTGCAGGTGGCCAGTCCCCGATAACGCGACCACCCGGAAGTAGAGCCCGGGTTGTTCGTCGTTTCAGTTGATCCCGCACTCCACCGGATGGTGGGTGTGGGTGCAGGCCGCAGCGTACCCGGCCGGCGTCCGGTAGCCCAGCGCTGAATGCCGGTGCCGCAGGTTGTGGTCGGTCTTGAAGTCCCCGATGACCACGCGGGCCTCGAGCAGGGAAGTCCAGTGGTTGCGGTTGAGGCACTCGGTGCGCAGCCGGCGGTTGAACGACTCGATGTAACCGTTGTGCCAGGGCATGCCGGGCGGGATGTAGGTGATCCCGACCCGGTCAGAGCAAAACCGTTGCAGTGCTTCGGAAATCAGCTCGGGACCGTTGTCGCATCGCAGCACCTTCGGGACACCTCGAACCGCGAACACCCGCCGAAGTTCGGCGACGAGTTTCTCGCCGGTGATCGAACGCTCCACCAGATGCAGCAGCGACTCCCGGGTGTGTTCATCGACCATCGAGGCGATCTTCACCGCCCGACCATCGACGGTGGAGTCGAACTGGAAGTCCAACGCCCACACCGTGTTCGGTGCATCCGCGGCGACCGCTGGCACCGACGACGACCCGGCGCGTTTGCGTCGCTGATGCGCCCGCACCTGCAGGCCCTCCTGCTTCCACAACCGGTGGACCCGTTTGCGGTTGACCCGATGGCCTTCGTCGAACCGCAACGCCGCCCACGCCCTTCGGAACCCGTGACAGGGATTCTTGCGCGCGTATTCACGCAGCCAGGCCCTGGCGCCGGCATCGGGATCGTCCGGGGTTTGGTCGGCCGGCAGCCGCCGGAAGGTGGACCGATGCAGCCCGACAACTCTGCAGGCGAACCGCTCCGACATGCCCTTGACCTGCAAGAGCATGTCCACCGCTCGCCGCTTGGCCGCCGGGCCTAGAATTTTCCCTTGGCGATCTCCCGCAACGCGTCTTTTTCCAGCTCGGCGTCGGCCAGCAGCCGCTTGAGCCGTGCGTTCTGCTCGCGCAGCTCTTTGAGTTCTTTGGCGGCGTCGGTGTCCATCCCGCCGTACTGGCGTCGCCAGTTATACAACGTCGCCGCCGATACTTGCAGGTCAGCGGCGATCTCCTCGCCCGAAGCCCCTGCGGCGGCCAGTTCGTCGGCGCGGCGCAGCTTCCGCACGATCTCCTCCGCGGAATGCCGTTTCCGTCCAGCCATAGTCCTTATTGTCCCTTCCGGCCCCTCACCAGGGCCAACAGGACTCTAAGTCCGGGCGGTCGCATCCACCGGGGACAGACCACAGGGCATCTTGTTCGTGTTGTTCACCGGCATCGGATGGGAAGACCTACCCCAGGAACTCGGCTTCGGATCCGGAATGACCTGCTGGCGCCGGCTACGCGACTGGCAGGACGCCGGCGTGTTCGCGAAGATGCACCAGGAGATGCTGGCCCGCTCCCACGCGCCCGGACTGATCGACTTCGACCGGGTCATGGTCGACGGCTCCCACATCCGAGCGAAAAAAAGGGGCGCCGCGACCGGCCCGTCCCCGGACGACCGCGCCAAAACCGGCTCGAAGCACCACATCCTGACCAGCGCCAACGGGTTCCCGCTCGCAGTGACGCTCTCTCCGCGGCCAACGTCAACGACCACCTACTGCTGCCCGAACTCCTCGACCGCGTCCGACCCCTGCGCGGACGCTCCGGCCCGCCGCGCCACAGAATCAAGACCCTGATCGCGGACAAGGGCTACGACTACCCCCGCGTCTACGAGGAACTGCGGCAACGTCGCATCACCGGCCACATCCCGCGCCGAGGAACCCGCGACAAGGTCACCGCGGGACGGTGGATCGTCGAACAAACCCTGGCCCTGCTCCACCAATTCCGTCGCCTGGCCGTCCGATGGGAACACCGCACCGACATCCACCACGGATTCCTCGACCTCGCCGCAGCCCTCATCTGCTGGCGACGACTCAGCAACCGAACCAGATAGGGGCTCTTAGCGATAGATCTTCTTGAGGTCGCTCATGCTCCTCGCGTGACCACCCAACGCAACCAGATACGACGATATGAAGTCGAAGGAGTAGCCGCTTCTGGTGAGAATTTTGATTGGTGGTCCATAGAGATTCTTGAAGTAGGTCTCCCTGTTCCGACCATATCCGTTATAACCTGCGCTATGTAGATCTTCGAGCGCTTCGCGGATAGTGGGCGGAACGTCGTCACTCGGTTCGCCCGTCTCAAGGTTTAGCGCGCTGGTCGCAGCAGCCCATCCACTTATCTCTCCTTCCGCATGCTCTACGACACCCAACGCCTGACCGTCGGCGAGATGAACAGCGTCTTCAAGTAGGTCTAGGGTGGGAACCAATGCGAGAACTGGACCGCCCGCGACTGCTGTCTTACTCTTTACGCTCCCGATATTTCCATTAGAAATATAAGCGGCAACGTTTGGTTCAGACCGGTCTAGACCATTCTCCTGAGGGATCAATAGAGAACGTTCAGGATAGGAATCGGAATTTTCACATAACCATGCGGAGACCTTCCCCACGCCGAGATCCAAACCGTTACGTCGAGATATCCATGCGTTCGCAATCGGTGCCACAGTTCACCCTTTCATTTGGATTCTATTCTGCATTTGTAGCACCTACTGCCGAACGAATGGATTGGCGGTACCGAACTCGCTTGCGGTGAGTGCCGATGCGGCATCAGCGTATCGAAGCTGGCTCCACTCAGAGAAGTGCAGCTCACCAGTCGTCTTTCGGCTAGTGAAGTAACTACCGCCAAGCGAGTCTCCACGACCGGTAATGTATAACTCACACACACCTTGGTGCTGATCGCTACGCGACCTAACTTCTTGACGTGGTCTGTTTGTGTACACAAATGTTATGCGCCACCGGTCATCAGACTCATTGACTAGCTTGCCCATGTCCGTGGTCGAAGAGGACTCACCCGTGAAAAGTGTCACCCACACGGAGGAGTCCGTCTGCTTTATACGGAGAACCGTTGGTATCGGGTCGATCCTCTTTCCGTCGCGGACGAAATCGCTTCGAAGCTCGCCTCGCCAAGTCCCGTTGAGGTTCGGTTTCCCGGTGAAGAACCGAACGAACCGCCATGCCCATCCCCATCGCTCATAGACCAGGAATGAGAGTGTCACTAGCGCACCCGCTATAGAAAAAGTGCGTAGTGCAACCCACTGCCCATCGTTGCGACCCGAGACAACTGCAATAATTAGCCATATAGCGGCGGCGAGTGCGATTGCGATCCTGGGGCGCAGCGAATCTCCACCCACTATTTCTTTACCTTATCAAGATCGAACAAGCCCCAGACTTCGCGCGCAAGATCATGCGCCTCTTCGAGAGTCCATTTCTGCGTCCCGCCAAATAGATCTTTGATTTCGTTGGGCTCTTTCCACGTTCGAGCTGATTGATCCTCAAAGGTTTCTACCCAGATGTAGTCCACAGCGTCAGCTAGGGCAGCGCTGAGCGGGTTGCTGCTGACCACATTGATTACAGAGTTTGGGACGCGATACATTAAGCACTCCATGAAGTAGCTGGGGAGTGGATCGATTCGACCAAGCTCAACCAAGTCGTTCTCGGCTCGCTTGAGAATTCTTACCAGCTTTTTGTACCGGTTTCCGGTAGCATTATTCTTCGCTCGCCCATTCTCCAACTGCTGAACCGGATAGTTGATTACCGAGCTGCCGTCGGTTTTGAAGACTTTTTGTCCGCTATGATACGCAACTCGCCCACTGCTATCGTAGTAGTACTTTCGGAAATCGAACGATGGTACTACATCGGCGCTGACACGCCCGGAATTCTCAACAAGCTCTATTGCCGTCGAGCCGCTGATGTCGCAGCCTGAACCGAAGCGATTCTTCAGGTGACGTGCAAGGCTGTTGCGGAAATCGATGCCTTCGAGAGTAAAGGTTCTACTACTCCCCGTCTGCCTGTCAGCATCCCGAAGTCCGCTAGCATCGTAATAGTGGAAATCTGTCCGTAATACCGCGATATCCACATCGCTGTCCTGTCGAACGTTGGTATTGTTCGCGTATGAGCCCTTCGGTACATACTTGAGGGTTATGTCGGAGTAGTCTGCCACCCAGCTTCCAACCGCGCTACGAACCATGCGCTCCGCGCGTTCCTGCTTCTCTTGTTCATGGTCGCTTGACGGCTGACAGTAGCGCCCCAGCTTGCTTTCCAAAGCGGTCATCGTTATTCCTCTTCGCGCACTACGGGGGCGCATTGAGATTTCAGAGAATTGGGGTAGCGGCGCACGTCGGCTATAGGGGCGGGTAAGCGCCCCCGTAGAACCTGGACAGGGAGGTCCAGGTCCTACGGTTGACGCGCTCAGGCGAGCTGGATCAGCTTCCAGTCGACCGCCTTGCCGTCGTACGGCGGCATGATGTTGCCCTTGGCGATCGGCGCGGTGGTCGACGGCGTACCGACGACCTGCCAGACGCCACTCTCCGGGCACTTGTCGCTAGTATGCGCGATCGTCCCGATCCCACTCATCTAGAACTTCCTCTCAACTGGTGCGTGCGACATCCATCGCTACGCACGGCAGCAGCAGGTAAAGCTCTGATCACGATGTGACCGCTATCACTGACAGCGATTCATCCCCCTGGTAACTTCAGCGCCCTGCCGACCAAGCAGTAGTGAAGCCCCAGGATCAGAGCCCCCAGCTCTTGTCCTGGGGTTTGCTGTACCGAGACGTGAGCTTACATCCGACTCCTCGGTTTTGGAAAGTCTGTTCGACCGCGACTTCAAGATTCAAGCGTGATGTCGAACACCGGCTCCCTCGGCACCTGCAACCAGCCGTGATGCCTTAGCGGAATGGATCAACCGTCCAGTATCGATCTCTCTGGTTTCACTATTCATCGCGAGCATGACATCACCGCCTGATATAGCGGAAAGATTGCTCAGGCTAACCAAAGGTAAGTGGGCTTGACGGTGTTATTCGCGGTGGGCGGAATGCCATGTCATGTCGTCGTCGGAACATCCAACACCGCTCGCCCCCGAGCCGACCCGGCGAAAGCGCGTCCTCGTTGACTCAGTCCCCAGGCGATGGAGTGCCCGTCGGGTACGGCAGTCAGGAGCCCACGGGACGTCAACGTGACCAGCGCCTGCCGGACACGGCGGGTGTCGAGACCGGTGGTGGTGGAAAGTTCGGCGCTGGAGCATTGCCCGCGGGTCATCAGAGCCCCCAGTACCTTCGCTTCGGCTTCACGCATCCTGTCGCCGCCCCTCCGTCGTCGCCTGGTGGTGAGGCAACCTGCGACCGGGAGAGGACATCACCAGTCGCAGGCGCCTGGCGGGACTGTAAGAACAACGGCTCTGGCTCACTTTCGGTGGGGGCCAGGGTTATCCCAGCAAGATGCGGTGGCGCAGTAGCTGGAAGCCGGCACGGCCATACATCTGTCGTTTGATCAGCTTGGTTTTCGTGTTGACGCCCTCGATCGGACCGTTGCTGTAGGGCAGGCTCAGACCGGCGACCACCGCGGGGTTGTCTTGCTCGAGGCCACGAAGGAACGGGTCAAGTCCAAATGCGTGGTGTAACAGGGTGATCGCCGCGTGACCCTGTGTGGTCAGGCGGTCAGGGCTGCGGGATCGGTGTCCTCCTGTCCGTCGGTGGGTTCGTTGTGGTGGCGGGAGCGGGCCAGGACGTCCAGGCCGAGGTAACGGCGGCCCTCGATCCATTCGTCGTGTTGTTCGGCCAGGACCGCACCGACCAGGCGGATGATGGCGGTCCGGTCGGGGAAGATGCCGACGACGTCGGTGCGGCGGCGGATCTCTTTGTTCAACCGTTCCTGCGGGTTGTTCGACCAGATCTGCCGCCAGATCTGCTTCGGGAACGCGGTGAACGCCAGCAGGTCCGCCCGGGCGTTGTCGAGGTGGGCAGCGACTTTCGGCAGCTTCTCGGTCAGGGCGTCGAGCATCCGATCGTATTGCGCTTCAACCGATTCAGGGTCGGCTTGGTCGAACACCGAATGCAGAAGAGTGCGAACCCAAGGCCAGGAGGATTTCGGGCAGACGCTCATCAAGTTGACGGTGTAATGCGTGCGACAGCGTTGCCAGGACGCGCCCGGCAAGGTGGCGCCGATCGCGGCGACCAGCCCGGCGTGAGCATCGGAAGTCACCAGCTCGACCCCGGAAAGGCCGCGGGCGACCAGGTCACGGAAGAACGCCAGCCAGCCGGCGCCGTCTTCACCACTGGTGACCTGCAGGCCGAGGATCTCGCGGTAGCCCTCGGCGTTGACGCCGGTGGCGATCAACGCGTGGACGTTGACCACCCGCCTGTTCTCCCGCACCTTCAACACCAGCGCGTCCGCGGCGACGAACGTGTAAGGCCCTTGATCGAGCGGTCGGGTGCGGAACGCTTCGACCTGGGCATCGAGGTCGGCGGCCATGATCGATACCTGCGATTTCGACAGCCTGGTCACGCCCAACGATTCGACGAGTTTCTCCATGCGCCGGGTAGAGACACCGAGCAGGTAGCAGGTCGCCACCACCGAGGTCAGTGCTCGTTCGGCGCGTTTGCGGCGCTCGAGCAGCCAGTCCGGGAAGTAGCTGCCCGTTCGGAGTTTCGGGACCGCGACGTCGATAGTGCCGACACGGGTGTCGAAGTCGCGGTGGCGGTAGCCGTCGCGGGAGTTGGTGCGCTCAGGTGAGCGTTGCCCGTAGCCGGCGCCGCAGATCGTGTCTGCTTCGGCGTTCATGATCGTGTGGATGAACGTCGAGAGCATCTCCCGCAACAGGTCAGGGCTCGCGGTCGCCAATTGCTCGGTCAACAACGCACTCGGGTCGATAGGCTGGAGATCGGTCATCGCGTGGTCTTCTTCCTTCTAGTGACTTTGGTCGGTCTCTCGAAGGATCACGCGGTGACCACCCTGCTGTCCGGGGAATCGACAGGCAGACAACTCAGTTGCTGCTCCTACACCACGCTATTGGACGCAACCAAGGAACGGGTCCAGCTCGGTCAGCCCGGCCTCGCGGACCTGTGTCATCCACGCGTCGAGATCGACCCCGCGCCGCTCGGCCATGATCACCGCGAACTCGCCGACAAGATTGGCCAGCGCGGTCATCTCCGGACACGACGCGAGAAGCTGATCCAGATGGGAACGACACTCTGCGGGCAGATCAGCGGGCCGGCTCACGATCCACGACGTCAGCCGCCGAGGCGAGGGAGTAAGCCGTGCGCTTTCGGCGCGGCCTTGGTTGAGGTACTTGTGCAGCAGGTTCAAGCCGCCGGTGTAGCCGAGGGCCTTGATCTCGTGGAACAGGTGCAGTACCGGGACCCCGCGACGCCGCCGGAGGTGGTCACGGTAGGGGTCGACCAGGCAGGCACGATATTGCGGTGGGCGACGAAGCTGCTCGGGCTCTGCGGTGCGGGCGTAACGTTTCACCGTATTGAGCGACAACCCGAGCCGTCGGGAACAGTCGAGCAGACCGACACCCTGATCGAGAAGGTTGTGGACCGCGTGCCAGCGTTGCAGCGTGGTGGTCTCACGGACCAGGGTTTGCCGCTTCGGCCCGGCGGCGGCCCAGCAGCGGCTGTGTGCGGCGACCACCTTCTCCGCCGAGCGGACCAGTCCATGCCATAGATGCCAGCGGTCGCTGACCTGCACTGAGCTGGGCAGGGCCCGGCGGATGGCTTCGGCGTAGGTGGCTGATCCGTCGCGGACGACGGTCTCGATGCCGGGCCGGTCGCGCAGCCACGCCTCGAGGGTTTCGGTTTTCCGGTCGCCGAGGACATCGATGCGTTCGTGGGTGACCGCGTCGATCAGGATCGTGCCGTAGCGGTGGCTGCGACGCAGCGCGAAGTCGTCCACGCTCACCACACGAGGAACCGGCCGGTCAGGCAGCGGGATTCGTAGCAGCACGCGCACCGCAGTATGGCGTGACATCGGAACGGGTAGTGCGGTCAGCAGCCGGGCCGCGGCCCGCCCGGCCAACTCCCGGGTCACCGCCTGCACCTGACTGGTCAGCCGGATGGTGCGTCGCTGGTAGCGTTCGAGCACACCAGGGACCTGCTCGCGGAACGTCCGGCAGCACTGCGGTGTGGCGCAGGTGAGCCGTCGCACCCGGACCCCGACGACAACCGGCCGACCATCGATCGGCAGGTCCGCAACCCTCCGATGGTGATAGCTGTGGACCTTCACCGACCCGGCACCACACCACGGGCATCCGGCCGGGCCGGGCGCCGTCCGAGCCGACACCACAATCCGTCCACCCTCATCTGCTACGCCCTCGAGCACCAGCGGAGACAACCCCGAAAACACAAGCGCAGCAACACCACTCACCTTCAGCACAGGGGTATCGTGCCGTCACCCAGCCATGCCGCACCACCGGAAGTGAGCCAGAGCCGTTATCTTTACAGACCCGAGTCGCTCTCGCTGGGTCGACGGCCTCCGGAGTTTACGGCGGAGATTCTGCGTGCCCGTCGGTGCCCTGGTGAGCAGACGCTAATTCCCCTCGCGCGCCCAGAACTTCTGTGAACCGATCGATCACATCGTCGAGCTGGGCGCGATGTTCGCGTGCGGTGCGGCTGGCGAGTACATGGGCTGCGGTGATCGCGCGGCCGTACTCGACGTCCCGGTGCTCGATCCGTCGCCGATGCTCGGCGCGCTCGGCATCGAGTGCCTCTCGCAGCGAGATATTCTCGGTGACCAAGGCGTGGTTCACCGTTTGAAGTGAATCGCGTTCGTCTTCCACACGCGCTCGAACCAGCCGGGTAGCTTCCAAATCCGCGCGCATCCCGGTTACTTCAATTTCGGTGTCCTGGCATGCCTGCTCCCGTTCGCGTTCGGCCGCGGCGATCCGGACGGCGGCATCCGCCTCGACCTCTTGGCTCCGTTGAGATGCTTCCTCCGCCAGGGCGCGCGCTTCGCGGGCCGTGGCGAGGGCCAGTTTCTCAGTCTCGACGGCACAGGCCATGCGTTCAGCCATCTCCGACTGCGCCTGCTCGGCCGCCGCGCAGGCTTGTTCGGCGAGGGCGATCCGGTGATCGGCTCGGCGTTGAATCTCGTCGATTTCGCGAACGACGGCAGTCGGGTCCGTGAGTCGGGCGAGCAGGTCGGCGATGTCATCGCCGAGGCCGGTGAGTTCTTCGCGCAGGCGGCTGTAGCGGTCCAGCAGGTCGGCCAGAGCGTGTGCGCGGTCGGTGACCGGATGTAGGGACGGGTGCTGTACAGCGACCTCAGCACCGGCACCGGCGGAGCGCAGAAGACGTAACGCCTTCTGCGCGGTGTGGTCGGGGTTGTCGCAGTAGCGGCGAGGGGCGCCGCGCTGGCCGGGAGTGCGGGCAGGCAGTGGCGTTCCGCAGCCCGGGAACCGGCAGTGCCCCTGCGAGCGTGTGGCAGTCGCCACGGCGCTGAGCATCGGATTCCCTTTCCATCCCTTCCATTTCATTCCGGATGGGGAGGGAATGAAATGGAATGGATTCGGGTCGAGGAGGATGAGGTGCAGGTCAGGCGGTGAGTGCGAGCATTTCGGCCCGGACGCGGGGCAGGCGGCTCGCGATGACCTCAGCGGCCGACCGGCTGGCCGTACGGTCGTTGTGCCCGTAGCGACGGTCGGTGGTGGTGACCGATTCGTGCCCGGCGTCGCGGGAGACCACGAACAGCGGTACGCCGTCCTGCAACTTCCACGAGATCCCGGTGTGGCGGAGCATGTACGGGGTCAGGTGCTTCGACCGCAGCGTCGCGATCGCGGCACCGTAGCGTTCGAGGAGTTCTTCGGGATCGGCGCCGTGCCACATCGCTTTGGTTCCGAACGGGGTGAAGTCGCGGCGCGCCAGCGCCTCCAGCCGGCGCAGGGCGGGCTGCCAGGCTTTGCGGTGGAAGTAGGCGGCGGTGATCGGTGTCCCGGTGTACTTGGGAAACAGCAGCTCGTTTCCCGGCCGGGACAGATCCAGTCGTTCCACGGTCTGGAGCGGGATGTTGATGGTGCGGATTCCTCGGCTGGACTTGGGCTTGCCGAGCTTCAAGCGGCTGCCGCCGTCCTTCCATGCCTTGTTGATGCGCACCGCGCCGGTGACCGGGTTGATGTCACGGACCTGCAGGGCGCCGATCTCGCCGGGGCGGGCCATCGAGACGAGGCCGAACTCGGCCTGGGTGCGCCACCGCTGCCCGAGCAGTTGCTCGAACAACTCCCATTCGTCGTTGTCGAAGATTTCGATCTCGGTGTCGTCGTGGCGCGGCAGGCGTATGCCCGCGCACGGGTTGAACGGCAGTAGCGGTATGGGGCGCTGTTCGACGGCCGCGCGCAACGCCGCGGAGAGGAATCCGTGCTTGTTCTTGATCGTTTTCGGGGCGTTGCCCTTGTCCTGTTCGAGGTAGACGATCCAGGCGGCGTCGGTGTCCTGGGTGACGGCCTCGAGGGTGGCGTGCTCGCCGAAGAAGGGCACGATGTCGTTGGCGATGTAGCGGTGGTACTTGAGGCGGCCGTCTTCCTGGACGCCTGTGAGGCGGTCGGTGTAGCGGGTCAGCCAGTCGGCGAGCAGCATCGCGCCGGTTCCGGCGTCGCGCTTGCCTGCCAGGACGTCCAGGGCCGCGTCGAGGCCGATTCGATCGATCAGATCAGCCCACCACTGGGCCTGGGCGTAGTCGTCGAAGGATTCCGAGGACATCCGCCTGACACGGTCGAGGTCGTAGTAGTGGAAAGGAACCTGCCACCGGACGGTCCCGTCCTTGCGAGGCCGCGGGCGAGGTGTGGGCATGCGCCACTCCTGTCGTGTCGATACGGCGACACGATCAGTCTGAAAAGCGGCGGTGGTGACCGCGGTGGTGACCGCGATCCAGATCCAGGCTACCGAAGTAGCCTGTGACCTGCATCAATCCAAGTGGAGCTAAGGGGACTCGAACCCCTGACCCCCACACTGCCAGTGTGGTGCGCTACCAGCTGCGCCATAGCCCCTTGGTGGGTCTCGCTCGGTTTCCCTTGCGCCTGACAAAAGTTACACCACCGGCGTGTTGACAACCAAATCGGCTGGTCAGCGGGGTGAACAGGGGTAGATCGACGGCGCGGTCGGGCGAGCGAGAAACCGGGGTTACGGGGTGGTCAGTTCGGTGACCCACTCGGCGTTGTTGGCGTCGAGCTTGGTGTCGCCGTGGAAGAGGGAGGGGGTGGCGGCGTTGTTGTCGAGGCGGGCGTTGAGGTCGGCGAGGGCGGACTCGGCGGCCTTCTCGGCGGCGGCGACCTGGGCGCCGGTGGCGATGCAGTCGGCGGCGGTGTCGGGGGCGCCGACGGTACGGGCGAGGTCGGCGAGGGCTTCGTTGCTGTGGTCGGCCTTGCCTTCGGCGGGTTGGTCGGTGACGAACAGCTTGTCGTGGAAGCGGGAGTACAGGGAGCCGTCGCCGGTGGCGGCCACGCAGCGGATGGCGGCGATGGCGCGGGTGGAGTAGTCGCCGCTCTCGGACTTCGGGTTCAGGAAGGCGACGTAATGGTGGGCGACGGTCAGCTTGCCCTCGTCGACCTGCTGGGCGATTTCTTGGCCGTAGACGCGCTCGAGGGTGCCACAGGCGGGGCACAGGGGGTCTTCGTAGATGTCGACGACGGGCTGGGCGCCGGGGCGGCCGAGCAGGACCACGCCGTCTTCGCGCAGGGTGACCTGGGCGGCGGGGTCGTGGACCGGGCCGTAGCCCTCGTTGCGGATTTCGGCGTCGGAACTACCCCAGCGGAACACCGCGAAGATGATCAGCACGATCATGGCCAGGGCGATGCCGCCGAGGGCGAAGGTCGTGCTGTTCGACATGGGACGCGGGGTGTAATTCGGACGCTGTTGGCTCACGCGTCCTACTCTGCCTCGAGCGGGGCGGTCCGGGCCGGCTGGGTTCAGTGGGGCCGGAGCCCGCGGCGCCGCCGGGACGTGCTGTCTTCCGGCATGTGCTCGACGGCGGCGCGGTGGGCGAGCTGGTACTCGTCGTCGTCGGTCGGCACGCCGGCCGGTTCGCCGGTGTGGATGTGCTCGTCGGTGCGGCGCAGCGTCTCGGGGACAAGAAGCCAGACGACAGCGGCCACGAGCAGCAGCGAGCCGGTGGCCGACAGGCCGATGGCGAAGCCGAAGTGCTCGACGAGGATGCCCGCGACGACGGGGCCGATCACGGCGCCGAGGTCGCCTGCCATCTGGAAGCCGGCCAGCACGGGGCCGCTGCGGGCCTTGGCACCGACGACGTCGGCGAGAGCGGCCTGCTGGGTGGGGGTGAGCATGCCGGACCCGATACCCGCCACCACGGAGGCGGCCAGCAGCCACAGCAGGTCGGGGGCGAACCCCAGCCCGGCGGTGCCCACGCCGCAGACGAGCGCCCCGGCGATGAGAAACGGGCGGCGGCCGAACCGGTCGGACAATCGCCCGGCCTGGAACAGCACCAGCACATTGCCCACCGCGAACGCGGTCAGCGCCACACCGGCCATCCCCGGCGACTCGTCCAAGGTCTCCACCACGATCAACGGCACGAAGGCCATCCGCACGCCGAACACCGCCGCGCCGTTGGCGAAGTTCGACCACAGCATCGCCGGGTAGGCGGGCTCGGCGAGGCCCTGCCGGAAGGTCAGTTCCGGGGCCCGATGCCCTGTTTCCGGTGCGGCCAGCTGCGAATTGCGCAGGCTGATGTAGACGATCGCGCAGGCCACCAGCAGGGCGGTGGCGTAGATGAGGAACGGCACCCGCAGTCCGAGCCCGGCCAGCGCACCCCCGACCAGCGGACCACTGACCGAGCCGATCAGGAAGCTCGACGACCACAGGCCCGAGACCCGGCCGCGCTGATGGAACGGCGAGAGCCGGATCACCAGTGCCAGCGAGGACACGGTGAACATGGTCGAGCCGATGCCGCCGAGCGAACGCAGCACGAGCAGCTGCCAGTAGGTCTGGGAGAACGCGCACAGCCCGGTCGACACCGCGACGATGCCCAGCCCGCTCAGATAGACCCAGCGCTCCCCCAGCCGCTGCACCAGCACACCGCTGAACGGCGCGAACAGCAACCGCATCAACGCGAAGGCGCTGATGATCGCCGAAGCCGCGGTGAAGCCGACGCCGAAGCCGCGCGCGAACTGCGGCAGCACCGGCGCCACCAGGCCGTAGCCGACGGCGATCACGAAGGCGGCGCCGACCAGCACCCAGATCTCGGCGGGCAGTTTCGGGTCGGCGGAGGTCGAAGTGCTCTCGCTCGTACTACAGCCACTCACTGTGACAGAGCCTTGCTCACCATCTCCTCGGCGGCGGCCTGGACCTGCGTCAGATGCTCGGGCCCGTGGAACGACTCGGCGTAGATCTTGTATTTGTCCTCGGTGCCCGACGGGCGCGCGGCGAACCAGGCGTTCTCGGTGGTCACCTTCAGACCGCCGATCGGGGCGCCGTTGCCGGGGGCCCGGGTGAGCACCTCGGTGATCGGTTCGCCCGCGACCTCGGTTCCGGTGACCATCTCGGGCGTGAGCTGTGACAGCAATTTCTTCTGCGCCACGGTGGCGGGGGCGTCGATGCGCGCGTAGGCGGGACTGCCGTAGCGGCGTTCGAGTTCGCCGTAGCGGGCCGAGGGGGTCTGCCCGGTGACGGCCGTGATCTCGGCGGCCAGCAGGGCCAGCAGGATGCCGTCCTTGTCGGTGGTCCATACGGTGCCGTCCATGCGCAGGAAGGACGCGCCCGCGCTCTCCTCGCCGCCGAAGGCCAGGCTGCCGCTGAACAATCCGGGCACGAACCACTTGAACCCGACCGGCACCTCGTGCACCTGGCGGCCCAGCACACTCACGACCCGGTCGACCATCGACGAGGTCACCACGGTCTTGCCGATCTTGGTCAGCGCGTCCCAGCCGATCCGGTTGGCGACCAGGTATTCGATGGACACCGCGAGGAAGTGGTTGGGGTTCATCAGGCCGCCGTCGGGGGTGACGATGCCGTGGCGGTCGGCGTCGGCGTCGTTGCCGGTGGAGATGTCGTAGTCGTCCTTGATGGCCACCAGCCCGGCCATCGCGTAGCGGGAGGAGGGGTCCATGCGGATCTTGCCGTCGCTGTCGAGGGTCATGAACCGCCAGGTGGGGTCGACGAACGGGTTGACGACCTCGAGTTCGAGGTCGTAGCGCTGGCCGATCTCCTCCCAGTAGTCGACGCTCGCGCCGCCCATCGGGTCCGCGCCCAGGCGGATGCCCGCGCCGCGGATCGCGTCGAGATTCAGCACGTTGGGCAGGTCGGCGATGTAGTGGTCGAGGTAGTCGTAGCGCTCGACGTGGTTGGTGAGCGCCTGCAGCAGTGAGACCCGCTTGACCCCGTTGAGCCCACCGGCCAGCAGTTCGTTGGCGCGCTGGGCGATGGCGTCGGTGGCGCTGGTGTCGGCGGGACCACCGTGCGGGGGGTTGTATTTGAAGCCGCCGTCGCGCGGCGGGTTGTGGGAAGGGGTGACGACGATGCCGTCGGCTTGGTGTCTGGTGCCGCCGCGGTTGTGGCGGAGCACGGCATGGCTCAGCGCGGGGGTGGGCGTGTAGCGGTCGCGGGCGTCGATCATCGCGGTGACGCCGTTGCCCGCGAGCACCTCGAGCGCGGTGGTCCAGGCGGGCTCGGACAGGGCATGGGTGTCCCGTGCCAGGTAGACCGGGCCGGTGATGCCGCGGGTGGCGCGGTACTCCACGATCGCCTGCGTGACGGCGAGGATGTGGCGTTCGTTGAAGGCGGCGTCCAGGCTGGAACCGCGATGCCCGGAGGTGCCGAACACCACCCGTTGCGCCGGATCCGCCGGATCGGGCACGCGGCTGTAATAAGCGGTCACCAGGTGCGCGATGTCGTCGAGATCGCTCGCGCGCGCGGGACGCCCGGCTCGTTCGTGGGCCATGCTCGGGTCTCCCTTCCAAGTCGGCTGTGCCCGGCTGGTCATCGAGATCATGCCGCCAGCCGGCCGATCCCGGACGCGGCGGCGTACGCCGCGCCCAGACCGGCCGCCACGCTGATCACGACGTAACCCAGGGCGATGCCGTAGGCGCCGTCGGTGATCAGACGGATGGTCTCGTAGCCGAACGTGCTGAACGTCGTCAACGCGCCGCAGAAGCCGGCGCCCGCCACTGTCAGCAGCCACCCGCCCGCGTCCGCGCCGATCAAACCGCCCAGCACCGCCGAACCGACAATGTTAACGGTCAGCGTTCCCAGCGGCAGCCGGGAATCGAATCGGGTGGCGACGGCGCGGTCGACGAGATATCTGGCCGGGGCGCCGATCATGCCGCCCAGGACGACGAGCGCGACGTTCATCCGCGCACCTCGTCCATCCGCGCACCGGGCGAGAATCGCAGGCCGATCATCGTCGGGCCCCCTTCCGTCGTGCTGTCGCCGAACCTGTCAATCGGTCTCTGCTGTCACCTGTCGAGCCGTCACCCACCGAGCCGCGCCCGCACCGAGCACCACCCCCGCGAGCGCGGCGATCAACATACCCCCCAGGTACCCGAGCGCCTCGAGCACCGCACCGGATTCGAGCAGTGTACGAATCTCGACGCTGTAGGTCGAAAAGGTGGTGTAACCGCCCAGGAATCCCACCCCGAGGAAGGGCCGCAGCAGCCGATGGGAGATCCGGCCGCGCAGGAGCAGTGTCATCAGGACGCCCATGGCGAAGCAGCCGGTGACGTTCACGACGAACGTCGACCACGGCAGGTGTCCGGCGGGGGTCGGCCACCAGGCGCCGATGGAGTAGCGCAGCAGCGCGCCCAGGCCGCCACCCACCGAGATCGCCGCCAGCAGCGTCGGATCCACCGGCGGTAACCGTGGCGGTGCACTCATCCCGCGACCCTCCTCACCGAATCGGTTCGGTCATGCTATCCGGCACAGAACGGAGAGATTTCCTCCGGTTAAGCCGGCCCGTTGCTAGCATGGCGGGGTGCATCAAGTCGCGGCCCCTTCCCCACCCCGGCGTCTACGGGCGGATGCCGCACGCAATCAGCAGCGCATAGTCGCCGCCGCCAGGGAACTGTTCGCCGATCGCGGACTCGACATCACCCTCGACGACGTAGCCGAGCGCGCGGGGGTCGGCGTCGGCACCGTCTATCGCCGGTTCTCCAACAAGCGGGAGCTCATCGCCGAGGTCTTCGAGCAGAACATGTGCGATTTCGCGCAGGCGGCCGAACAGGCCGCGCGCCACGGTGATCCGTGGCTCGGACTCGTCGAGTTCTTCCAGTACGCCTGCGAGCATCTCGCCGACAACCGCGGCTTCAGCGAGGTCATACTCGACCTGGCCGAGGATCCGGAGCGATTCGTGCATCTGCGCGACCGGATCACTCCCACCATCGCCGCGATCGTCGACCGCGCCCGCCTCGCCGGCGTCCTGCAGCCGGAGATCGAGCCGTCGGACTTCCTGGCGCTCGTGCACATGGTCGATGCCGTCGCGGAGTTCGCCAAGCCGGTGAATCCCGTTGTCTGGCAACGCTATGCCGCCATCGTGCTCAACGGCGTGCGGGCGGGCGAGGTCACCCGCATCGAACTACCGGTGGGACCGCTGCGCGAAGAGGACTTCGAGCAGGCCAAGCTGCACGCCTGCACCGGCCGACGTCGATAGCCACATGTGCGCCCGCAGTAGCGGGCGTCACAGCGCCCGACTACAGTTGGACGCATGACCAAGTGGGTGAACTGGGCCGGCGATCAGCAGTGTGCCCCGGCGCGCATCGCCATGCCACGCGACCCCGGCGAAGTCGCCGAACTCCTCGTGCACGCCGCCGACAGCGGACAGAACGTCCGTGTGGCTGGCGCGGGCCATTCCTTCACCGACACCGTGCTCACCGATGGGGTCCTCGTCGACCTGTCCCGGATGAACCGCGTGCTCGAACTCGACGCACACAGCGGGCTGGTCCGGGTCGAGGCGGGCGCCACCCTGAACACCATCAGCACCGCCGCTCACGCCGCCGGGCTCGCCTTCCCGAACCTGGGCGATATCGACGTCCAGACCATCGCCGGAGCGACGGCCACCGGCACCCACGGCACCGGCGCCACGCTGCAGAACCTTTCCGCCGCACTGCATTCGCTCGAGATCGTGCGCGCCGACGGCAGCGTCATCGAGGTGAACGAAGCCGATGATCCCGAGGCCTGGCGGGCCGCCCGCGTCGGACTCGGCGCGCTCGGCGTGGTCACCGCGGTCACGCTGCGCATGGTGCCCGCGTTCGTACTCGAGGGCATCGAACGCCCCGAACCCGTCGAAGACCTGCTCGCCGACCTCGACACCCACGTGGACGGCAACGAGCACTTCGAGTTCTACATGTTCGGGCACAGCCCGCTGGCGATGACCAAGCGCAACAATCGCGTCGACCTGCCCGAACAGCCGCGCGGGGCGGTCGTCGACTGGTGCAGCGACATCCTGCTCAACAATCATCTCTTCGACGCGCTGTGCAAGCTGGGACGCAGTCAGCCGCGCACGATCCCGCTCATCCACAAGGCGGCCGCCTACGCGGGCAGTTACCGACGTCAGGTCGATCGCTCCTACCGGGTATTCGCCTCACCGCGGCTGGTGCGGTTCACCGAGATGGAATACGCGCTGCCACGAGAACATTCGGCCGAGGCGATCCGGGCGATCAAGGATCTCGCGAGCCGCTTCGACACCCCTATGCCGGTCGAGGTGCGCTGGGTCGCCCCCGACGATGCGCTGCTCTCCCCCGCGGGCGGTCGCGAGACCTGCTACATCGCCGTGCACCAGTATCGGGGCATGCCGTGGCAGCCGTTCTTCCGCGCCTGCGAGGCGGTGTTCGATTCGTTCGAGGGCCGGCCACACTGGGGCAAGCGCCATTTCCAGAGCGCTGACACGCTGCGGGAGCGCTACCCGCACTGGGAGCGGTTCCGGCGGGTGCGCGAGCGCTTCGACCCGCAGGGCCTGTTCGCCAACGACTATCTGAACCGGGTGCTCGGTCCGGTCCGACGATGACCGAACCGGCCGGCAACTCGCCCGCTCAGCCGGCGAGGATCTCGTCGACCAGACGCGGCAGAGCAGTGCCGATCGGCTCGCGGAAGATCTCGGTGGCCAGCCGATCGTAGGGCGTCGGCTCGGCGTTGACGATGATCAGCGCGGCGCCGGCGTCCACGGCCAATGAGCACATCGAGGCAGCCGGTTCGACCTGCAGCGAACTGCCGACGGCCAGGAAGATGTCGCTGGTCTGTGCCGTCAGAACCGCCCTGGTCATGGTGCGCTCGTCCATCTGCTGGCCGAACATGACGGTGGCGGCCTTGAGGACGCCCCCGCACTCGGGGCAGGGCGGGTCCGGTTCGCCCGCTCCGACCCGCGCGAGAGCCTCCTCCATCGTGCCCTCGTAAGGACATTCGACGCAGACGACCTCGAACATGTTGCCGTGGATCTCGATCACCCGCTCGGGCTTGGATCCGGCGCGCTGGTGTAGCCGGTCGATGTTCTGGGTGATGATCGTGACCGCCCGGCCCGCCCGCTCGAGCTCGACCAGCGCGCGGTGCGCGGCATTCGGCCGGGCCTGCCAGGCGGGATTGTCGCGGCGCGCCTCCCAGGACCGCACCCGCAGATCGGGATCGGACAGATAGGCGTCATAGGTGGACAGCAACTCCGCGATCGGGTTCTTCGTCCACACTCCGCTGGGGCCACGGAAATCGGGAATACCGGAGTCGGTGGAGATTCCCGCGCCGGTGAGCACGCCGATGCGGCCCCGGCGCGCACGCCAGTCGGTCGTCATGCGGCCAGCCTAGGCGGGCCGGGAAGAAGTTGCATCGGGCAACGATCTCTCTAGGCGGAAGAATGAGAGATTGCTATGCTAATTATCTCATCGTTCTGATTTCGGTCGATCAAAGGAGATCGTGATGACCGCGTCCGCCGCAGTCGAGAAGAGCCCCGCGCCGAAGCTGCCGCCCCGGCGGCCGTTCCATCCCGGCACCCGCATGTGGGATGAGACCGGCCTGATCACCTTCTCCCTGACCGCAGGCTCGGCCTTCCTGCTGCAGACCATGGAGCCGACCATCTCGGCCGTCGTCGACGAGCACTCGACCTTCCGCACCGACCCGATGGGCCGCGCCCTGCGCAGCCTGTCGTCGGTCATGATGTGGGTCTACGCGGGCGAGGAGGGCATCGCCGAGGCAGACCGGCTACGCAGCATGCACGCCTCGCTCAACACCGTCGACGCCTCCGGCTTCAAGCACCAGGCTCTCAACTCCTTCTCCTGGGCCTGGGTGCTGCACACCGGCACCTACGCCTTCACCAAGAACGCCAAGTACTTCAGCAAGCGTCCGATGACCGATGCCGAGAAGCAGGAGTACTACGAGGAGGGGCTGCAGCTGATGCGCAACTTCTCGGTGGCGCCCAAGGAGATCCCCGCCGACTACGCCGCCTTCGAGAAGTTCTTCGAGGACGTGGTCGAGAACCACCTGCAGGCCACCGACACCGCGCGGGATTACCTGCGCACCATCCGCTCGATCGCTGCGCCCAAGCCGCTGCCGAAGGTCCTGCGCCCGGCGTGGAAAGTCGCCTCCGCGCCGCTGGGCCGGATGCAGTACTTCTGCACCGTCGGCACCACCCCCGAGGTCGCCCGCCGCAAGCTGGGGCTGGAGTGGACCGCCGCCGACGAGCGCAAGCTCGTCATCCTCGGCTGGTTCCTGGCCCGCCTCGTGCCGCTGCTGCCCGAGCGGCTGCGCTACTTCCCGATCGCCTACGAAGCGCGCAAGGTGGAACGCGACCGGGCACGGCTGCGCAAGGTCATCCGGACTCGCCCCATCTGATCGTCGGCCTCGCCGAGGCCGGCGCGAAGACCGCCGCGACAACGACGTCGCGGCGGTCTTCGTCTGTCGCGGGCCTGCCTCGCGCGATGGCGCGAAATGCGGGTGCGTCGGCGTGTATCCCGTACGCTACGACAGCGTTTCGGCTCCGCGGCGCGCCGTGGGAGTCGTGCACCACCGCTGGACCGCTCCACCCCGAAAGGCATACCGATGGCTCACAAACCCAGTGTGCTGTTCGTCTGCGTGCACAACGCGGCCCGCTCGCAGATGGCAGCCGGGTTTCTGGACGCGCTGGCCGGTGACCGCTTGGAGGCCCGCTCGGCCGGTGTCGACCCGGCCGACACACTCGACCCGACCGTCGTGGCCGTCATGGCCGAGGTCGGCATCGACCTGTCCGCGCACACCCCGCGCAGGCTCACCGACGAAGCGGTCGGCATCTCCGATGTGGTCGTCACCATCGGCGGCTGCGGCGACGCGTGCCCGTACTTTCCCGGCATCAGCTATCGCGACTGGAACCTGCCCGACCCGCAGGGCGAGTCCATCGAGGTCGTTCGCGGCATCCGCGACCACATCCGCATTCTGGGGGAGAACCTCATCGGCGAACTGCTCCCCTCCAGCGCGCTCTGACCTGTCGCTCCCCTCGGCACCCGGCGTCCGATTCGTTCAAGACCGGGCACCGGCGCCCTGCCTACGGTGAAGCCATGACCCCGCAACTGGACGTCCTCGGCATCATCACCTCCGACATGGCCGCCTCGCTGGCCTTCTACCGCAGGCTCGGGCTCGAGTTCCCCGACCGCGCCGAGGAGCAACCCCATGTCGAAGCCACTCTGCCCGGAGGGCTGCGGATCACCTTCGACACCGAGGCGACCATCCGCTCCTTCCATCCCGAGTGGCGCCCGCCCACCGGAGGCGGCCGGATCGGCCTGGCGTTCCGCTGCGCCGATGCGGCCGAGGTGGATGCGGTGTACGCCGGGCTCGTCGCGGCGGGGTATACCGGCGAGCTGAAGCCATGGAATGCGTTCTGGGGGCAGCGCTATGCCACCGTCGCCGACCCGGACGGCAACGGCGTCGATCTCTACGCGCCGCTGGACTGAGCTTCTGCGCACCGCCGGCCCGCCGCTGAACCGAGCCGGCAGCGCACGGCGACCCTGCCGCGACGCACCGCGCGCTTCTTTGCCCGACACGCCTGGTCCGCACGCGCCGTGGGCCTGCCTCTACGCACCGCTGGGCCGAGCGCCGTCGCGTGGCCGAACCGGAGGCGACCCACCGATCAGCAGGCCGGGCGGGCTGCCCGCCAGCTGGGTCACCTCACGGGTGAAATGCGCCTGGTCGGCGTAGCCCGCGTGCGCGGCGGCGAGAGCGAGCGGCATCCCGGCACGGGCCGCGGCCAGCGCGCGGCGCATGCGCAGGATGCGCGCCAGCGTCTTGGGGCCGTAGCCGAACGCGGCCAGCGATCGCCGGTGCAGTGCCCGGGCGCCGATGCCGGCGGCCTCGGCCGTGGCGGCGACCGACGCCCCCGATGCCAACGTCGCGACCACCAGGCGTGGCAGGGGGTCGAGTGCGCCGAGTTCGGCGGCACGGCGCAGTGCGACGGCCTCCAGAGCGGCGGCCGGATCGTGCGCGGCGTTCACCTCCGCGGTGAGCGCACGCACCCTCGCGGCGGGCCAGAGGTCCGCGAGTTCGATTCGCCGGTCGCGCAGTTCGTGAGCGGGCACGCCGAGCAGTTGCGGTGCGCTGCCCGGGTGGAACCGCACGCCGGCGAACCGTGTGCCCGGCGGCGCTTCCGGATGGTGCGGGCCGGTGTCGGGCCCGGCCACCAGCAGGGTGCCCGCCCGCCACAGCAGGTCGATCGAGCCGTCGGGCAGCACCGGAGCGCAGTCGCCGGACACCACGGTCCGGGTCCAGACGACCGCCCCGTCGAGCCGGGACGGCCGTTCCCGGTATCCGCCCACACCGTCGGCCACGTCACGACCCTAGACCAGACCTCCGACATCGTCACCGGCCTGCGCGCGGCGCACGCGGGCGAGGATCCGGTGTCAGAATCGAGCGGGTGGCAGAAGAACTGGAGTACGCAGACATCGAGGCAGCCGCCGACCGGATCACCGGGCTCGTCCGCCCGATCACGGTCGCCCGCGCCGATCCCACGGATACGCAGTGGCTGGCACTCGAACTACTGCAGCACACCGGCTCGTTCAAGGCCCGCGGTGCGGCGAATTTCGTTGAGGCGCATCATCTCTCCGGGACCATGCCCGCGGCGGGGGTGACCATCGCCTCGGGCGGGAATGCCGGCCTGGCCTGCGCGTGGGCAGCGGCGCGAGTGGGTGTGCCCGCCACGGTATTCCTGCCGGCCACCGCGCCTGCCGTCAAGGTGGAGCGCCTGCACAGTTACGGCGCGCAGGTGCGGTTGGAAGGCTCGGAGTACTCGCAGGCGCTCGCCGCGAGCCGGGCGTTCGCCGCCGAGGCGGGAGCGCTCGAATCGCACGCCTACGACCACCCGCTGATCGCCGCGGGCGCGGGAACGCTGCTGACCGAGATCCACCGGGAGTTGCCCGACCTCGACACCGTGGTGGTCGCGGCCGGGGGCGGCGGGCTGTTCGCCGGAGTCGCCACGGCGGCCGCGCGACACGGAATCCGTACGGTGGCTGTCGAACCGGTGCGTTGCCGCGCCTTGAACGCCGCACTCGAGGCAGGACATCCGGTCGATGTCGAGATCGATTCGATCGCCGCCGACTCGCTCGGCGCACGCCGGGCCACCGCAATGGCGCTGCGGGCGGCGCGGCTCAGCGACACCGTCTCGGTGCTGGTCACCGATTCCCAGATCGTCGCCACCCGGCGCGCGCTGTGGGAGGAGCGGCGGCTCGCGGTCGAACACGCCGCCGCCACCGCACTGGCCGCGCTCCGGTCGGGTGCCTACCGCCCGGCCGCGGGCGAGCGGGTCTGTGTCGTGTTGTGCGGGGCCAATACCGACCCCGCCGACCTCATCCCATGACGGCGTTCATGATGGTGCCCGCGCTGGTGGCGACGGTCCCGCCGAGCATCGCCCCGGCCACCATCTTCGGCGACTGCAGCGCGCCGCCGGTCCACTTCTCCCAGGCGAAGCGGCCACCGGCGAAGGTGATCGCGCTGACCCCGGACAGCAGTGTGAACCAGGTGAAATAGCGGGTCATTTCGAGAATCTTGTCCGCCATCGGAGGCGCCTCCGGGGTCGGATTACCGACCTGGGCGAGAACCGTGCCGTAGATGTCGTGCGCCGCAGAGAGAACCGTGCTCACAGCCGTACCCCTCTTCGAAAGTCAGCGTGCTCGAATACATACGGGATGAAACCTGTGTCGCCGAGTACCACCGGCCGCGGCCGGCCCGCTGCTCGAACGCCGGGCCGGAAGATCGGAAGCGATCGATCACGCGAACCGCCGTCGAGCATGCTACTAGCAAACCCTCGGATATTTCTCGAACCACGGCGAATCCGTGCCGGAGGAGAGCATTTCGTGACCTGTTCTCAGGGGACTCTCATGCTCGACCGGGCCGCTGTCTCAGAATCGTGGTGTTGACTCTTCGACGGCTGCCCCGCTCGGCCTCCTCGTCACCGGGCGGTAGGCAGCGCCAACTTCCCGCCTCGCGAGCCGGACGGCCCGATCACGGCGAGACCGGCTGCGGCTCCCGCTCCCGCTCGGTGGCCCGCGGCGGCACGGCCGGGGCGTGGGTGGCGCGCCGCGAGGCGAGCACGAACAGCACGACCAGCAGCACACTCAGCCACACGTAGGTGTTGCCGACGAGATGCTGCGTTCCCGTCCACTCCGATTCCCGGTCCTCACCGTTGGGCAACCAGTTCTGCGGCCCGTAGACGAACACCGCGGCTGTCACCGCCGCGACCGCGCAGGGTGCGATCGCCCGCCGCCACGGCATGCGTACCGCGTAGGCGACGACCGCGAACAGCGCGGGCGCGATCCACACCCAGTGATGCGACCAGGAGATCGGCGACACCAGGAGGGTGAACACGGCATTGATGGCCAGCGCCAGCGCGGGCAGATCAGCTGCCCGGCGCATGGCCACGATCACCAGCGCGAGCACCAGCGCACCCACCGCGAGCCAGATCAGCGTGAACGCGGGCTCGGGCACCTTCAGGCGCGCCAGCACGGCCTGGATGGACTGATTGGTGTGGAAGGCCGAGCCGCTGAGCCCGTCGACGTTCATACCGCCGAACCAGTAGGTCATCGAGGCGCTGGGCAGGATCGCGAAGCTCAGCGCGGTCGCCACGGCGCCGGTGATCGCCGCGGTGATCGCGGCCTTGTAGTCCTTGCGGATCAGGAAGTAGAGCACGAACGCGGCCGGGGTCAGCTTGACCGCGGCCGCGATGCCGACCAGGATGCCGCGCCGCCACTTCGGCTTCTCGGTCAGGCAGTCGGCGGCCACCAGCGCCATCAGCAGCAGGTTCACCTGGCCGAAATCCAGGGTGGAATGGGTCGGTTCGAGCAGCATCGCCAGCGGCACCGCACAGGCGGTGGCGAACAGGGCGGTGCGCCGCTGTTCTTCCCCCGGCCAGACTCGGCGCGCCACCAGGTACAGCGTGAGCGCCAGCGCCGCCACCGAGGTGAGGAAGAAGGCGAAGGCGGCGATGTCCCAGGGCAGCAGCGCGAAGGGCGCGAGCACCAGCGCCGCGAAGGGCGGATAGATGAACGGCAGGCCGATGCCTATCGTCGTCTGCGGTAGCTGGCCGTACATGTCGCCACCGTCGCGCAGGGCATCGACCCCGAGCCGATAGACCTGCAAGTCGATGAAGCCGCCGGTGATCTCCTCGAACGGCCACAGCGGCTTGGTCAGGCACACGGTGGAGAACACGACGAGCAGCAACGGCGCCAGCCATGCCGCAGCCCCCAGGCGGCGGTCCGACGGCCTGGGCGCACTCTCGCGAACAGAACTACTCATCCGCGCCGACTATACGGACCTGTTCGGCTCGCATCGGCAGCAGTCGCCAGATCCGCGCTGCTCAGGCGGTTGCCCCCGGATAACGGGTGGATTCGGTGAAGTCGCCCGCCGCGTGAGCGCCGCGGCGGTACGGTCACAGCGCCCGGCATCGACGTGGCGGCCGCCGAGTATCTGATCGCCGAACACGACACCGTCGGCGTCGGGGTGGACACCCTGGGCATCGACCACGGCCGCGCCGTCGACTACGCCACGCACACCGCCGTGCCGGGCGCGGGCCGCTACGGGAGGGGAGATGCTCGCCGGGCTCGGCACCGTGCCGCCCGCCGGCGCGACCGTCGTGGTGGGCGCGCCCGAACACGTCGGCGGCACCGGCGGGCCGTGCCGGGTGCTCGCACTGCTCTGATCGCGTCCGCGCCCGGGCTGATCCTGCTCGTCCGGTCGGTGCGGGGGCGGGCGGTTGCTCAGCCGGGCCGCCCGATCGAGAGGCGGTGGCGGAACACTCCGCGCGGATCCCAGGTCTGCTTGATGCGCAGCAGTTCCGGGTAGTTGTCGCCGTAATAGAAGCGGTGCCAAGGCATTCCGGAGCGGTTCCATTGCGGGTCGGCCATGTCCGGGTCGGGGTAGTTGATGTAACAGCCGCCGTTGTTCACATCCGGCACGGGGACCCCGCCGGTGTCGGCGTAGAGGTCGGCGAAGGTCTGCCTGGTCCAGTTCAGGTGCCTGTCGTCGTCCAGCGGCAACTGCCAGGCGGAGTGGATGAGCATCTGCAGGAACGAATCCCGCGCGGGCATGGCGGTGGCGTCGGGGGCGAGCGCGTTGACAGCCCCGCCCAGCGGCAGGAACTCCACTTCGGTGTCGCCGACAGCGGCGAGGTCGACCAGATGCCGGTAGAGGGTGCGCAGTTGGTCGTCGGAGTAGGCGCGGCGCAGGAAGGCGGCCTTCACCTTCACCCGTCGCATCGACGGCGCTTTCGGGTAATAGACCTGGCCGAGGGTGTCGGCGTAGGACAGGCTGGCCGGCGGCTGCACCGTGGGCGTCGCGCCGACGCCGTCCAGGAGCGCGGCCATGAACTCGTCGTGGACAGCTCGCGCTTCGGGCGATCCGGCTGCGGTCCCGCCGCCCGAGGATCCGGCATCCGAGGAGCCCGCGGCGGGGGCTCCGGTGGCCGGGGAGTCGTCGGCGACCAGGATCAGCATCTGCGCGTACGCGGTTCCGGTGGTGCGGAAGCTCATCGGCGCGTACAGACCGTCGAAGCGATTGCCCGGCGCGCTGTGCCGCTCGAAGAAACGCAGGTAGTTGCCGAGGAACCGCACGAAATCGGCTTCGCCGAGCACCGGGAGGGTCAGCCGGGTGGACAGTATCGAGGCGGGCGGGGCGGGCAGCGCGCCGCGCGGATCGGCGCCGTCGGAACCGCGGGACCGGAACAGGAATCGGGTCACCACACCGAAATTGCCGCCGCCACCGCCGGTGTGCGCCCACCACAGGTCGCGATGCGGGCCGTCGGCGGTGGCGACGACCGCGTTCGCCCTGCCCTCGGCATCGACGGTGACCACTTCCACGCCGTGCAGGTGATCGGCGACCAGACCGTGCCGCCGCGACAGCGGGCCGTAGCCGCCGCCCGGGACGTGCCCGCCGAGGCCGACGCCCAGGCAGATCCCGGACGGCAGGGTGACCCCCCAGCCTTCGCGCAGCGCGCGATAGGCCGATTCCAGGTCGTTGCCCGCGCCGACCGAGAAGGCGCGGTGGGTCTCGTCCCAGTGCACATCGGTCAGGCCGCCGAGGTCGATGATGGCGCGGGTGTCGGCGCTGTCGACGAAGTCGTCGAAGCAGTGTCCGCCCGAGCGGACCGCGGGCCGGGTGTCGTCGGCGACCGCCCGCGCGAGCGCCTCACACACCTCGTCGGTGTCCGCGGGCAGGAAGATTCGGGAGGGCCGGGCGGTGAAGCGGCGGTTGTAGCCGCGCGAGGTGAGCGCGAGATAGCGGGGGTCGCCCGGCTCGACGACCGGCACGGCCGCGCCCGCCTGCGGCGCACCCAGCATCGCCGCGGCGCCGCCTGCCGCGGCCGCCACCATGAAACCCCTGCGTGTCACCGGCATTCGTGATCCCCTCGGTCGTTTCGTAGGTCCGCCCGACCACGCTAACCCGCAGGTCGTCCCGGGCCGCACCGGAGACGGCGCGTCGGGCTATCGAGTGATCCGCGCCGTAGGAGATGCACGAGCGCTCCGCGCCGGGTAGCTTTCGTTTCGATCAGGTGACCTGATCGGGATTCGGAGTGGTGAGCAGTGCGGTCTGACGGAGTGCCGCGACAGGTTCCGGCACGAATGCGGACCGTGTCGCGGCGTGTTCGCTATGCGAACCTGTCGCGAATAGTGAGCGCTGCTGTGGAAGCCGACCCCGACAGCGTTCTGGTCACCCTCGGAGTCAGCCGCCGCGAACTCGACAAGCGGTCGACACGATGGGCGCGCATCCTGCTCGCGCGCGGGATCGGGGCCCGCGATCTGGTGGTCCTCGCCGTCTCGTCACCCGTGGACGCGGTGACGGCGATGTGGGCGGTGGCCAAGGTAGGGGCGGCGTTCGGTCCCTGCGACCCGCAACTCCTGTCCCGCGCCCGCCTCGGCATCACCACCGCCCGCGATCTCGCCCACGAACCCGCGGGTTCGATCACCTGGCTGCTCATGGACGATCCACGCCTGCGGACCGAAGCCGAACAGCATCTCGGAGAGCCGATCGTGCAGGCCGAGCGGGTGCGTCCGGTGGGCCCCGGCGATCCGGCCTGGCTGTGCACCCGCGGCGGGCCCGAGGGCGTCGAGATCGTCACCGTACGCCAGGACGAGGTCGCGCACGCGCTGCCGCCCTACGACGCGCTCCCGGCCGAACTCGATCTGTTCGCGCCGGTCGAGCAGCAGGAGGGTGCGGCGACCCGGCTGGTGCGACTGTTGTTGTCCTCCTGGCATTTCCGCCCCTCGCCTGCCCCCGAACCCGCGCCACCGCAAACCCTGGCCGACCTGTTCGACGCCGTGGCCTCGCGTTGTCCCGACGAGATCGCCGTCAGCGCCCAC
Source organism: Nocardia higoensis NBRC 100133 (assembly GCF_000308595.1). Lineage (GTDB taxonomy): Bacteria > Actinomycetota > Actinomycetes > Mycobacteriales > Mycobacteriaceae > Nocardia > Nocardia higoensis. Next base: position 85,087 of record NZ_BAGA01000111.1, read on the forward strand.
GACGGCCGATGGACCTACGCCGAACTCGACGAACGCGCGAATCGCCTGGCGCGCAGGCTGATCGCCCACGGTGTCGGCCCGGAGACGATCACCGCCGTCCTGTTGCCGCGCGGCCTGGATCTCGTGGTGGCCCTGCTGGCGGTCGTCAAGGCGGGCGGTGCGTATCTGCCGATCGACCCGGCCTACCCCGCCGAACGCATCGTCTATCTGCTCGACGACGCCAGGCCGGTGTGCGCGCTCACCGATGTGGCGGCGGACGTGCCGATCAATCTGCCGATCGTCACGGTGGACGACGAGAAGGCCCTGTCGAGCGAGCCGATCACCGACGAGGAACGCCGTGCCCCGCTGCACCCCGACCACCTCGCCTACGTCATCTACACCAGCGGTTCCACCGGCCGCCCCAAGGGCGTGCAGATCCCGCACCGCAACGTCCTCGCCCTGTTCGACAGCACCCGCGCCCTGTTCGACTTCGACCACACCGATGTGTGGACGATGTTCCACTCGTATGCCTTCGACTTCTCGGTGTGGGAACTCTGGGGCGCGCTGCTGCACGGCGGCCGTGTCCACCTCGTCGACCTCGACATCGCCCGCTCCCCCGCCCGGTTCCGCGCTCTGCTCAGCGCCGAACGGGTCACCGTGCTCAACCAGACCCCCTCGGCGTTCCACCAGTTGTGCGCCGCCGACCGCGACAGCGACGAACCGCTCTCGTTGCGTCACATCGTCTTCGGCGGCGAGGCCTTGGACCCGCGCAGCCTCACCGACTGGTTCGACCGCCACGGCGACGACTCCCCGCGCCTGGTGAACATGTACGGCACCACCGAGACCACCGTGCACGCCACCTACCAGGAACTGACCGGCAACGGCCCGGGCGGCATCGGCACCGGACTACCGGGCCTGCGCGTGCTCGTCCTCGACCAGCGCCTGCATCCGGTCCCCTTCGGCGTCACCGGCGAGATCTATCTCGCCGGTGTCCAGGTCGCCCGCGGCTACCACCACCGCCCCGACCTCACCGCGACCCGCTTCGTCGCCGACCCACTGGGCGGGGGCACCCGCCTCTACCGCACCGGCGATCTGGGGGCATGGGGTCGCGACGGCACACTGCGCTACCTCGGCCGCGCCGACGACCAGGTGCAGGTGCGCGGCTTCCGGGTGGAACTCGGCGAAGTGGAGACCGCCGTGCTGGCCGCGCCCGGCGTGCGGCACGCCGCCGTGCTGGCTCGCGAGGACGTCGGCGGCACCCGGCAACTGGTCGCCTATGTCACCGGCACCGACGATCACGCCGCGGTCCGCGACGCCGTCGCGAAGACCCTGCCGCACTACATGGTTCCGTCACTCGTGGTCACCCTCGACACACTGCCGCTGACCGCCCACGGCAAACTCGACCGCGCCGCACTGCCCGCCCCCGAGGTCACGACCGCCTATCGCGCGCCGCGCGACAAGGTGGAACATGCCGTCGCCGCCGCCTTCGCCGAGGTGCTCGGCCTGCCCCGGATCGGCGTGGACGACGACTTCTTCGCCCTCGGCGGCACGTCGCTGCGCATGTTCGGCCTGCAACGCGCCCTCGCCACCCGCCTCGACGCCGAAGTCCCGGTCACGACCCTGCTCGAAGCCGGCACCGTCGCCGAACTCGCCCGCCGCCTCCGCGAGAATCCGGCGCCGGCCCGCATCGAAGGCCCGCTCGCCGACACCGCCCTCGATCCCGACATCACCCCCGCCGGCCTGCCCACCCATCGCGGCCCCGCCACCGACGTCCTGCTCACCGGCGCCACCGGTTTCCTCGGCGCCTATCTGCTGCGCGAACTGCTCGACCGCACCACCGCCCGCGTCTGGTGCCTGGTGCGCGCCGCCGGCGCCGAACACGGCATGGCTCGCATCCACGCCACGCTGGAGAACTACCGACTCTGGGAACCCGGCTTCGCGACCAGGATCGTCGCGGTACCCGGCGATCTCGCCGCCCCCGATCTCGGCCTGTCCGCTCCCGACCGTGCGCGCCTGGCCGAGCAGATCCACGTGATCTATCACAACGGCGCCCGCGTCAACCATCTCGAGCCGTATGCCAGGCTGCGCCAGGCCAATGTCGAGGGCACCAGGGAAATCCTGCGCCTGGCCACCACCGCACACGCCAAGCCGGTCCACTTCGTCTCCACCACCGGCACCGTCGTCGCGGCGGGCGAGTCCACCCCCGTCACCGAGGACGTCGCCCGCGCGGCAGCCGATCTCGTCGACAGCGGCTACATCATCAGCAAGTGGACCGCCGAACAACTGCTGTTCCAGGCCCGCGACCGCGGCCTGCCCGTGCGCGTCTACCGCCCCGGATTGATCTCCGGCGACCTGCAATTCGGCGCCCACAACCCCGACGACAGCTTCTGGAACATGATCCGCGCCGCCGCCCTCCTCGGCGCCGCCCCCGACGTGGCCGACGCCACCGTCTCCCTCGCCCCCGTCACCTACGTCGCCCGCGCCCTCGTCGAGATCTCCCTGCGCGCCCCCCGCGCCACCGCGTTCCACCTCGTCAACCGCAGGCCCGTCCCGGTAGCCGAGGTCCTCGACGCCCTGCGCCGCAACGGCTTCGACATCACCACCGCCGACCCCGCCGAGCTCAGTGCCCTGCTCCACCGCGAAGCCCATCGCCGCGACGCCGCGGGCGACGACACCCTCGTCCGCGCCGCCCTCCTCAGCACCGGCTACACCGACGGCATCGCCACCCTCGACTTCGACGACACCAACACCCGAGCCACCCTCCGCGGCACCGGCATCGACTGCCCCACCCTCACCCCCGCCGACCTCGACACCTACATCCGGGCCTTCCGCACCACCGGCTTCCTGCCCGCCCCCTCCCGGCCGACGCTGTCCGGCTAGCGAACCAGCCGAACGACCGCTACGGCGCGGATCCCGGGCAATTGGAACCGTGGCGGTCTCCGGTGCGTCAGATATCGTGACGTCCGTCTGCCGACCCTCAGGGAGGGAACACATGCGCATCGTTCGCGCTGCCATCGCCGCAACAGCCGCTCTCGCGCTCGCCGGGTGTGGCGGCGGTACGGAGGGCACCGCCACGCCTGCCACGCAATCACAGACGATGGACGATTTGCTCGATCCCTGCACCGATGTGCCCGACGAATGGCTGGTCGAGACCGGGCTCGACCCGTCGACCGAACGCAACATCGTCAATCCGAGTGAGATCTCATCGTGGCGGGTCTGTGGATGGAACGCTGACGGCGGACCGTACCGGACGGATCTGATGTCCAGCAGCAAGACCCTCGAACAGACGCGTGCGAACAAGACCATCGTCATCCTGGGGGATACGTCCGTTGGCGGCCGTCCGGCGCTGATCAACCGCAACGCCTCCGATACCGCTGGTGAGAACTGCTACGTCAACTTTTCTGCGGCGCAGGGCATGTTCTCCGTCGTGGTCCGCTGGCTCGGCGACACGCCACCCCAGGATCTGTGCGCACTCGCGGTGGAACACGCGACCGACCTAGAACGGCACTTGCCGAAGTAGCCGAACACCACCGGAGGGATACGTTCTCATGGCGGACACACAAGAGCAGTTGAAGACGTGGCAGACCTTCAAACAGCAGGGCATAGACGGGGAATTCAAGCTCGACAGAGACATCGGGAGTGCGCTAGCCGGCCGGTGTGACGCGCTTTTGCGCGAACTGCGCCAAATCAAGGGTGACGCAGATGGCCTCCAGTATCTCTCGGGGTACGGCGGTCTTCCGTCAGCCCAGCAGTTGCAGCAGAAGTTCCAGAAGAAGGCCGTAGGCGGTGCCGATCACGATCCCAACGACAACGCCATTTTCCGGATACAGCAGCACATCGAGATCGTCGAGACGATGCGCGACGCCTACCTCGCCGCGATCGGCGAACTACAGAACGTCGACCAGAGCAACAGCCAGCAGATGAACGCACAGACCGATCAGGCAGGCTGACTCGCCCCTACGCGAGACGCTCGAAAACTCCCCCGCGGCGGCCGATTCGCGACATCGATGAGTTCAGCCCGACGAGAAACCTTTCCGGAATTAACTATTCCCGCGCGATATTCAACAATAGATAATTATATTTCACCCCTTTCATAATGGCCATTTCGGCCACCAGGGCATGAGAACGGGCTATATTTCACATATCTGCTTTTACGGTTCGACATCCCGTCGCACCGTTGCCCGACATTTCCTGGAGATAGCCATGAGATCCTCATCCCTGCTTCGCGCCGCCGTTCTTGCCCCGGTCGCCGTCGCCACGGTGTTCTGCACGGTCACGCCGGCGAATGCCGCCACCGTCAGCGTGAACTGGAGCTGCCGCGGCACGATCCTCGGCATCGGCCAGACCTCGAGCATGAGCACATCGGTAACCGGCACCGCGCCGAGCTCGGCGGCGTCGGGTTCCGCGGTGGCCATCACCCTCACGCCGGGCGTCTCGTCAGTGCCCAGTTCGGCTTCCGGCTTCACCGTGAACAACATCAGCAACCTGAAGATGACGTTCCCGACTCCCGCGAATTCGACGCTGGTCTCGGCTACCGCATCCGGGGGTACCGTGCCGGGCACCGTCTCCACGTCGGGCGGGAATGTCGTTCTGACCGTGCCGGGTCCGATCGCCGGCGGCACCAGCTTCA
>NZ_BAGA01000110.1 GCF_000308595.1 Nocardia higoensis NBRC 100133
GCACGAGACTCGATGTGCCCGCGCCGATCGCGGGGCTCATCCCCGCGTGCGCGGGGAGCACCTGTGGATCGTATTGGCGCTGACGTGGTGCGCGGGCTCATCCCCGCGTGCGCGGGGAGCACTCCCGGCCACGAGCCCGCCCGCACCGCCGCCGGGGCTCATCCCCGCGTGCGCGGGGAGCACGCATGGTGCTCAGCCATCGCGATTGGGTCGAGGGGCTCATCCCCGCGTGCGCGGGGAGCACTTGGGCGGCCTGGTTGGGTTTGCTGGCCTGGTGGGCTCATCCCCGCGTGCGCGGGGAGCACACTTGTTGACCTGCATGTTTGCAACGAGTTTGGCTGTTTTTCATTCACTTTCGTCGGACTGCGACGCAGGCTTCCGCCGCGCAGCACGATGATAGCGGCTGGCTTTGCTCCACCCAGCTCGTGCGCCGCCGGCCTTCACGTCGGCGGTGTGGGGGCGGCGCATGAGGTGGATTCCGTCGAAGTCGACGGGTTGCCAGTCGTGGCGGTGCACTTTGAAAGCGAGTCGTTGTTCGCCTCGGGTGCTGTGGATCATGATGGCGCGGCCGTCTTTACAGAGTTCGACAACCCGGTCCCAGGCAAGCTCACGTACACGGGCACTGGCAATTCCGACGAAGACGCCGGGACTGATCTCGAGGAACCATCGGGTCAGGTGGCCGCGCAGGCCTGCGGGGCAGGCGCTGAGGACGAGCACTACCACGGCACTTCTTCTTCGTCGCTGTAGGAGATACCGCCTGCGACATTGCCTTTGCGATCCCAGAGCTCGACGATGTCGGTGTCCCATTCGGCGGCGCCGTCGGATTCCTCCGGCAGCAGCAGCGCATAGACGTCTGCGCAGCAGCGCTCGAGCAACCGTCCTGCGTGAACGGCGTCACGGACGGCTCGACGAGTCACCGATGGGATGTCGTCACCGCCTTCGGCGGCGGCATCGAAGGCGGCCGGTATGGCGAAGTCGGCCTTGTAGAGGTCGGCGAGGTCGAAAACGAACGAGCGTTCGTGGCCGGTGTGGACGAAACCGAGTCCGGGCGTGCAACCGAGGGCGACGACGACGGCGTGCACGATGCCGTAGAGGCAGGTGGTGGCCGCGGACAGTGCTTGGTTGATCGGGTCGGCGGCGCCGAAATCGCTGGGATCGTAATCGCGTCGGCTCCATTCGATTCCGACACGTTCGGCGTGCATGCGATACAGGCGACGCACACGTGCTCCTTCGCGGCCGCGAAGTTGCTGCATGGTGAGTGCCGATACGTCCTCGCCGGGAAACCTCATCTCGTACATGGTTCGAGCCACCCGTAGCCTGGCGGTCTGGTTGGTGACGGCGGTGGCCTGCGCTTCGAGAAGTCGGGAGCTGCGGGCTAGGCTGCGTCCGTGGGCGTAGTAACGAACCCCGCGCTCCCCCACCCAGACCGCGGTGGAGCCGCTGTCGGCGAGCAACATCATCGCTTGGTGCGTGACGCGGGTGCCAGGCCCCAGCAGCAGGGCACCGATGGTCGCGGCGGGGATGTGGACGACGCCGCGCTCATCGGTTGCCGTGATGGCGTTTCCGTCACGGTGCACGACGGAACGCTCCAGATAGATGAACGACAGCCGGTCGCGGGCCCGGACCAGTTCACCGATGCGTATCGGGCGCGCTGAGGGAATGTCGCTCATGCGGGTGGAGCCAACGTCATCAGCCCACACCCATAGCCTTTTGCCCTCCCGATGCCGTTGGCCAGTGCGCGCCGCAAGGCCTGTGGATCAATAACTTCCAGCGTGCCTTCGTAGGTGGCGGTGGACACGGTGACCGTGGCCGGGCCGCGCCGGAACCGCAATGTCGATCGGTCGATGATCCGCACGTCCGGCTCGTCCCCGTCGGGGTTTCGGCACAGTCCGAGCCGGAAGCCGTTTGCCTCCGTCCGCTTCGTCAGCCATGTCAGCTGATCTTCTTCGGTGAGACCGTTGCGTTTTCCACGCGCCAGTGCGACACCCTCCCCTCGATCCACAGCCGCCCGCACCGGATTCGCCGTCAACCGGAAATGCCACTGCTGCCCCGTGGTGAGATTGTCGAGCAGTGGCAGATATTTCCGCGAAGTCCACGCGGTGGTGGTGGGCCAGCCGGCCTGCTCCACGACATGGGTGAAGTCGGGCTCGGCCGGGCTCACGACATACAGATCGACCGCGTGGTCGCGGCGATCGATGCGCCACAGCACTCGGCCTTCTCGGCTGGCCGCCGTGTCGTCTTCTGGCGGAAAGGCTGCCATGACAGCCGCGTGAGCGACCTGCGGTGAGGACAGCAGTTTCCGGGTTCCGGCCCGTGCAGGGTTCAGCGGCACGCGTGACAGGAACATCATTCGCCTCCCAATGCGGCCATCGGCTGGTGCTCGCTGCGCCCGTCCGGATTCTCCACGGTCGTGAAGTCCTCCACGACTGTTCGCCAGCCGTATTCGCGGCGGGCCGGGTCGAAGCTCAACGGCAGATCGCGGACTCGTTCCCGCAATTGCTCGGCGGGATCGGCGTCGAGCAGATCTCGATAGATGGGCAGGCGCACGCGCCGGTATTGCGAACGCCGATACCATTTCGCCGCCTGCCATTCCGCGTCGCGCAACGCGTTTTCGAGCGGGTCTTCGATCGGCGCGGCGATGATGAGGGGCTCCGCCGCCGGGCATGAGCGGCGCCCGAGATAGAGCGGAAAAGCGGGGCGGCGCAACGCGTCCTGAATCCCTTCGAGCAATCCACGATCACCTTCGATCGCCGCGAGAAAGACAGCGTCGGCAAGGTAGTAGCGCTGGGACAGAGGAAAGTTACGGGTTTTGTCGATACTGAGCGCTACCTGGAAATCACGCACCAACCGCCCCGGTTGATCGACGCGCACCCCGAATGCGAGCCCTTGCAGAGCATCTTCGATCGGGTCCGTGCGGCGCTTGCCCTGGGCTGCGGCGATCAATCCGAGGATGCCGCTCTTCGACGGGTATTGCTGGGTCTCCCGCCGCGCGAAACGACTGGCCACCCCCCACGACTGCAAGGGCGCGGCCAGTCTCAGCAGCAGGACGGTCACGACAACCCCAGAGTTGCGCGCACCTGATCGACCACACCATCGACCGCCGTAGCGAACGGGACCGGGGTTGCGATCTCGGCGAGGATATCGGCGCCTTCACCGGTGCTGACCACGAAGTTGGTCGTCTCCTCCCCGCCGAACGCCGATTCGATCCCCTGATACCGGGTCACGAGGGCCTTTGCCGCGGTGGTGGCGCGGGCCGCGCCGATGTCCTGGACCGGCTCCTCGAATGCCCCTACCAAATTGATGGGCTGGTCGGTGCGCAGGCTGATGACCACCGCGTCGGGCAAGGTCCGGTTGGCGAAGGTGTTCTGCTTGCCGGTGGGCATGGAACGCACGAACGCTTTGAGGAAAGTCTCGACCGCGTGCACGGTCGCGGACTTGTCGCCCAGGTTCTTTTCGAGCATTTCCACGTTCACCGTGGCATATCGGTAGAGGGTGGACGAGTTGTATTCGACGACGCCGATCATTCCGGCGCCGGCGTTGTCGTCGGGGGCGCGGTCGTCTACGGCTGTGAAGTAGTCGAATTCGTTGTTCACGCCGTGCACGCTGATCGCATGGGCGACTTGCGCGGCAGCGTCGACGCTCAGATCGGCCGAGTCGGCCACCATGCGGCCGAACAGTGCCACATCGATACTGTCCGAGCCTCTGGCGGCCGCCTTCGCAACGGCCTTGTCGATCTTGGTGCCGCCATCGGCGTCGACGGCGAGCTGGGCCAGGCGGTCGATCTGCGTGGCGCTGAGGAACAGAAGGTACTTCGACTGCTCGACCAAGTCCTCTTCGACATCCTTGCGCTTCTTCGGCTTCTCCAGAACGATCCCTGCGTCCTTGAGCACCTGGGTCGCCGCCGCGAGACGCTTTTCGGTATCGGCGATGCGGTTGTCGATCCGCTCCGCGACGAGTTCGACCACACGCTTCGTGCGCACGCCGAGGGTCGTCGGGTCGACCAGGGCACGGAACTCGGTGCGAGTCGCGCGCTTCCATGCCTGGCTCGACACACGGGCACGGCGGACGCCACCGTAGACAGCGGTCTTCGGGCTGCCGGTGTCGTCACGGTTGATATTGCTCGGCGGCACGGTCTGCAGGACGTGGACGTCGATGAACATTCTGGTCACTGCTGGACTCCTTCGGTGTTGTCGGCTGCATCCGCTGCGGGCTTACGGTGGTAATCCCTGCCCCACGCCAGCAGGACTCGGTCGGTGTAGGTGCCGTCGTCGAGGCGGGCGAGATCCACGGCGAGACGGGCGTAGTCGAGGGGGATGCCTTGGCTGCGCATCTGGGTGATCAGGCCGCGCAGGTGGATCAGCCGGGCGTCGTGGTCGCCGGCGGTACCGAGGGCGTGGAAGCGGGCGCGCACGGCTTCGATCGAGCCGAGGTTTCTGCCGAGCGTGGCGACGGCGGCTCCGACGGTCGGCCCGGAACGATGCATCCGCTCGCTGCGCGACTGCTGATGCAGCGCGTGCAGGGTGATCGCGTGGTGGGCGGCTCGCTCCCACACGGTGGCGGCGCCGTCGCGCTCATCCCGCGACATGATGTCGCGTGTGGCGACCAGGTCCGGCAGACCGGCCAGGGTCAGTTCGCACAGTGCCGGGTCCGCTCCGGGCTTGCTCGCAACACCACGTCGCAACCGCGCCATCGCCGCGAGAGCCTCGCTGTCACCGTTGCGGTACCGATCCTGCAGAGCTGCCACTTTGGCGCGGACATGATCGGCGAGGGCGGTTTCGCGATCAGAACGCGACGGCGACGAGTTCGTCATTCGCTGTCTCCTCCTTTACGGGTTCGGTCGTCTCGGTGGTGAACGCGGACGGGAGATTCATGCGTAGCTTGTGGTAGAAGCGGCCGTCGGCGATGCTCGCGTCCAACCATCTCTCCCGCACCACCCTTCCGACCCAAGCAGGTTGTCCCGCAGTGGAAATCAGCTCCGATCCCAACTTGCGGATAATCCGATACACCGTCTGTTCCCAACTGCTCGCCGCAGCGTCATTGTCGAACTCGAGTGGATCGAGTTCGCGTAGCCAGCGCCGGTACGGGGCTTCCAGAGCGAAGAAGCCTTCCTCGCGGACGCGGGCCCGGGCACCATCGGTCTCACCGCCTGCCGCTGCGGCCAGGTCGCCGGCCAAGTTGCCCAACGCGTCGACCACCGCTTCGGCCGTTCGCACCGCGCTCACCGCGCACTGCCGAAGCTGCGGGTCCGGTGCGAGCAGCGCGGCAGGAAATCCGATGGCGTCGTCGACAACCTCGCCGACGACGGACTGATTGTTGACGTACTGCATCCCCACCGCGTGCAGCCGGACCGGCTGGTCGGCGGGCAACGCCTGCTCGGCAAGCAATTTCCCCGCCCACTCGACTACACCGGGAGCAATGCCCCGGCCGTTCACCGGTGCCGCACTGGCGATGTCGTCCAGCAGTGAACGCAACCCTCGCCACAACGACTTGTCGGGGTCGTGAGTGAGTGGGTAATGCCGCGGCTCGCCGGCCTTCTTCGACTGGATCTCACTGAACCGCCACGCCGTCATGGGCTCGAGCAGATGACGGTTGAACGGCTCCAACGCATCGCCATTGCACAAAACGATGCCCGTTACTTCACTGTCGGAACCGACGAGCCGGACCCGCCGGCTCTGCCAGGTGAACAAGTCCACGGGACCGCGCGGGTTCGGGTCTGCGACCACTTTCGAGCTGCCGGGCGCGCCGCGCTCCCGCACCCCCGGCCCGTACACATCGCGCTCCCAGGGCGGCAGATCGTCTCGCGCGAAGGGGTTTCCGTTCATGTCGGCGAGCACCAGATTCAGCAACAGTGTGCGACGCAGATCGCCACCTTCGAGATACACCCCGCCCAGGCAGCCCGTCCACGCAACACCGATCGGATATCCGCGGCCGCCCTTGACACGAACGTCACCGTCGGCGCCGGTCTTGATGCCGGACGGGTCGAACGCGTGAACGTGTACCAGCCACCGGGCCGCCTCGGCGAATCCGATCCGCTCGATCGCCTGGCCCGCGCGGGTCGTGAAGTACTTGGCACCGTTGGGAACGTCGGCGATGACCTTGTCCAGCGAACTCACCGCGTCCTTGCCCGACCGCAAGCCCGGCACTTGGAAGAACGGCATCTGCGGATGGAACAGATCGAAACGATCGCGATGGGTGTCGAGGTAGCGGTCGATGTCCTCGCCCGGCCATTCGTCCCACAGCTCCGCCCAGGTCCGCAGCGGGTTGGTCACGCGATGGGCGACGCTGCGATACACGATCGCCAGAAGCAGGCGCAGGATCGCGAACTCTTGGGTCGGCATCTCGCCGCCCAGAGCCGCGAGTTCGTGCGCCCGGCCGAGTACCTCGCGGATCGAGAGTTGGTGAACTCGACCGGCGTGGTCGGTCGCCGGAATCCACGGTTCCTCGAGCAGGTCGAAGGATCGGCCGGTAGCCGGCTCCCGGGATGTCGTCTCTGATGTCGCAGTCATTGCCCTTCCTCAGCCGAGGTAACCAGGAGTCCACGTCGAATGTCGTAGACCAGGCGGTACCCGGCCACTTCGGCTCGGTATTTCTCGTCGAGTTCCAGCACGAGTTCGCCTTTGAGCCAATGCGATTCCTGCCAGCCCGGATACCAGTTGTTCTCGAGAACACGGATGACTCTGTCGGTGTTGCCGTATCGCGACAGGAAGGCCGGCAGGCGAATCGTGCTCGCGGCGACCTGCTTGGCGAGCTTCGCCGGGGGCGCTGTCTCGGTGGGGATGAGGCACCCCTCGGCCCCCGGGGTGTCGCCGAGTGTGTGCAGGGCCTCGCCGATCCGCTGGACGACAATCGCTTCGATGCTGTCTTCGGCATCACGAACCTGCGCTTGGCCGCCCGCACCTTCGGCGTCGGGCACCGCTGCTGTCAGCCAATCCATCAATGTGCGGTTCATGCTGTCGGGGCCGGCCAGAAGATACGACTGCGCCTTCACTCGCTGGTTCTCGATGAAGGCGTGCCACTGTGTGTCGGCTGCCTCGACCGCGTCCCCCCAGGCCGCAGGCACAACGATGTCCTCTGTGTAAGCGCATGACACCAGCTCCGGCACATCCGCCGGGACGGTCACCGCCGTCCGCGCGTCGAGTACAGCGGCGGCACGCAACAGTCTCGACCCGCCGTAGATCCGCTGCGACCCGACTATCGGCTCCGGCGGCACCGCCTCCCAGTTCGCCCCTCGGATGAGGCATTTCGGACGGGCAACCCAGGTCGGCCGCATGTCACGGAGATGCCTGTGCAGACGCCCGATGCGTTGTAGCAGCAGGTCCATCGGAGCCAGATCGGTGATCAGCAGGTCGAGATCGATATCCAGCGACTGCTCGATCACCTGAGTGCCCACCACCACGAAACGGTGCGGCCGTTGAGCCTCTCCTGGTGGCCCGAGTAGCGATCTCAGCCGCGATTCCAGAGCGGCACGATGGTGGGCCACGAATCGGGAATGCACCAGCAGCACTTCGTCATCGCCGAATCCGGCCTCGATCATCGCGTCGTAGGTTTCCTGTGCGCGAGCGACGGTGTTGCACACCACGCCGATGACCCCGCCCAGCTCGCGAGACGCTTCGGAGAGCTGACGAGCCAAGCCCCCGGCATCATCACCGATCCGCTCGATCCCGATTCCGGCGATACAACGGCCCGACGGAGGGACTTCGGACCCGAACTCCGGATTCGGCCACACCGTGATCGAGGGATAGCCGCCGACCTCCTCGACCCGACCACCCCCATCACCGCGACCACGCCGGTACGCCTCCGTCAGCAATTCCCGCTGCGCAGGAGGCAACGTCGCGGACAGCAGCACTACCGGCACGCCGTAAGCGGCAAGCCATTCCAGCGTCCGGCACAGGTAGGTCGACATGTAGGAGTCCGCTGCGTGCACCTCGTCGATCACCACGACCTTGTTCGCGATCGCAAGGTGACGCAGCATCACGTGGCGCGACTTGAGCGCCGTCCTGAGCACCTGGTCGATGGTGCCCACGACGATATTGGCCAGCGGCCCCTTCTTGCCGACGAACCACTCGTGCGCGATGACATGACTGTCCGAGCAATCTGTGCCGATCGAATCGAACCCCCTACGCAATTCGGTGAACTCAGGGTTCAATGCCGCTCGCCCATGCGCCAGGAACATCGTCGCCGGCGTGTCCGGCAGGTTCGCCACCCAACGCCGGACTCGAGCGAACATCGCGTCCGAGGTCGCCATAGTCGGCAACGCGACGAACACTCCGCCGAAGCCGAACCGCTGTGCCAGGATCTCCGCGGCCGCGAGTGCCGCTTCGGTCTTGCCCTCCCCCATCGGCGCTTCGACGACCATCAATCCCGGCTCCGGTATCTCGGACGCGATCCGCACACATTCGAGTTGCAGAGGGCGCGCACGCACCGAAACAGGCCAGCCGAACCGCTGACGCACGAAATCGTGTCCGTCTGCTTCGCCGGTGACGCCGACAGCGGCAGGTTGCCACGGCCCCGGTAAGCCGAGCACTCGCCAGGCGAGCGGAGCGGCTTCGCTCGACACCCGCGCCTCGTCCAGCGGAAAAAGATCTTGATTGCTGGCGATCCAGTCGCAGACGATCACCGCAGCCGTGAGCAGACACTGCTGCGCGGGCGAGAGCGGCACCGTCCGCCAGGCATCCAGACGATCTGCCGCGCCGATTCTGTTGGTCACGAATTCCAACAGCTCACGGCGCGACTGCTCCCACTGTCCCGATCCGAGCAGATTGCGCTGCGAGCGCGCGAAATACGCCTGTCCGGTGTTGGGTGGAACCCCGTGGTGACTACCGACCACGACCGCATACGTGATCGCCGTCGCGGCGTCCCAACCCGCGTCAACGAGAAAGTCCATCACGCTGATCTGCCCAGCGAGGCCGTGCGGCAACTCGTTCCGATTCCCCAAAGCCCTGGGCATTTTCAGGCCCTTGGCGTCCATGGCGTCAGCTAGCGCAGGCATTTGACATGCGAACGCCGGAGTCAGCTTCCCGATGTCGTGCACACCCGCGAGCCAGCGCAGCAGCAACTGCCCATCCGATTCGCCGCCGGCCAGCTCCGCGGCGATCACACGACGAGTGTGCGGTGGCAGCCACAGATCCCACACCAGCTTGGCCACCTCAGCGGAATCGGCCAAATGCCTTACCAGAGAGAGGCTTCCGCCCTCCCGATCGCTTTTCGCCCAAGCCGACAGCGTTGCCCTGCTCAGCACCGAACCCCCAACTGGTCAAGTCTCGACGCGACGCACACTATGCCCTGCCACTGACATGTTCTTCGTCCGGCCGGAGCGCCATGCGCCGAGAGTAGCTATCACCGACCCTTTCCCGTGTCGTTTGAACGCACCTCAACATGGACGCTCGCGCCACGGTTTGGTCAAGTCCGCGGTAGTGGTGTTCAACGCTGAGCCCGCATTGGTGGTGTCGTGCTGTCAGACAACGCATTGGGATTATCCCCGCCTGCGCGAGGAGCACTTCGCCTCCAGCTCATGCTTTCCGTCGGCCTTGGGGGTTCATCCCCGCATGCGCGGGGACACTTCGCTTCCATCTCGTGCCGACCATCGGCCTTGGGCTCATCCCCGCATGCGCGGGGAGCACGGCATGCTCATCGGCTTGCCCGGCTTGGATGCGGGCTCATCCCCGCATGCGCGGGGAGCACCACCGGCCATATTCAGTTGTCCTTGCTATTCAGGGCTCATCCCCGCATGCGCGGGGAGCACAGACCGATGCCGAGACCGGCCGCTACCTCGCGGGGCTCATCCCCG
>NZ_BAGA01000109.1 GCF_000308595.1 Nocardia higoensis NBRC 100133
GGCGCGCCCTGCGGCTGTCCTTGGACGGGCGACGGCCCCGGCGGCGATTCCGCGGGCGGCGGCGACTGCGCGGGCGCGGCCTGGCGCTGCACAGGCACGCCGGAAGGGGCGAACGCCTCCTGAGCATCGCCCGCCTGCTGGGGCGCAGCGGCCGAGGGGGGCTGTTGGGCGGCTGCCGCTGCGGGCTGCGCAGACCCTCGAGGCTGACCTACCTGCTGAGGCTGAACAGGCGGTTGTTGCTCCAGTGGGACATGATGCTGCGCGGCCGCTTGTTGCTGTGGCGGGACATAGTGCTGCGCAGGCGATCGTTGCTGTAGCGGAATCGGATGCTGCGCAGGCACCTGTTGCTCCGGTGAACCATGATGCTCGGCAGGCCCCTGTTGCGGTGAACCCTGATGCTGCACAGGCGCCTGTTGCTGCGGTGGCGACTGATGCTGCGGTGGAGCTTGGTTCTGGACAGGCGCCACCGGCGCGGCCGGAAGCGGCGCCTGCGCGACAGGTGCCTGCGCAGGAGCGCCTTGCGGCGGGGGCGGCAGCTGGTACTGCACGACCCGCGGTACCGGAGCGACCGGCGGGGGCGGGCCGGGCGCGGGCGGGTACCCGGGGTGGGGCCGGGCGACGGGGGCCTGCTGGGGATAGACCGGCGCGGGCAGCGGGGGCGGGCCGACGGCGGTCAGAGCCTTGCGGGCGGCTGCGGCGAACTCGGCGCAGGTGCGGTAACGATGGTCGGGAAGCTTGGCCATGCCGGCGGCGAGCACCAGGTCGAGGGCCGGGTTGAGGCCGGGGCGGCGGCGGGTGACCGGAACGGCGGCCAGGTTGAGGTGGCCGTGGATGATGTCGGCGGGATTGTCGGCGTCGAACGGGCCGACGCCGGTGAGCAACCAATACAGCGCGCAGGCCAGGGAGTACTGGTCGCTGCGGTTGCCCAGCGGCGCGCCGGTCATCTGTTCCGGCGAGGCGTAGGCGAGGGTCGCGGTGAACATGCCGGTCTGGGTGAGATGCGTGGTGTCCTCACGCAGGCGGGCGATTCCGAAGTCGCTCAGGAAGACTCGCTCGCCTTTGCCCTTACTCGCCCGTGCCAGCAGGATGTTCGCCGGCTTCACGTCGCGGTGCAGCACACCGCGGCCGTGCGCGTAGTCCAGCGCGTCGGCCACGCCTTCGATGATCTGCACAGCACGTTCGGGCGGCAGTGTGAGCGCGTTCACCGAGGCGGCGTCGACCCCGTCGACGTACTGCATGGAGATCCACAGCTGGTCGTTCTCCGAGCCGCGGTCGTAGACCGCGATGATGCCGGGGTGGTCGAGTTGCGCGACCAGATCGGCTTCTCGCTCGAAGCGGGCCCGCACCTGCTGGTCGGTGAACAACTCGCGGTTGAGCAGCTTCAGTGCGGTCCGCTTGCCCGTGCGGGGATGGCGCGCGAGATAGACCGACCCCATGCCGCCTTGGCCGAGCAACCGTTCGACGGTGAATCCCGCGAACACCTCACCCTGTTCGAGCAAGGCGACCCCCTTCCTTCCAGGTCGTCAGCCTACCGCCGAGCGCAGATCGTGGTTCCGTTAGATTTTCTCGCGCTCATCGGCAAAACTATCTCTTGCGCACACTCGTCGCGTCGATGTCCCGGACGTGTGGTCACGAGGTGCGCACCGGGGCGGCGATCGGTCGCCATCGGCTCGGCTCGGGTGTGTTTGCCACCACCGCGGATAGCGCGCAGGTGGTGTGGAGGTTCGCGGTTCGTGAAGTCGGCTCGAAAGTTGTCCGTGTTCCGGTCGGCTGTTCACGGGGGGCTCGCTCTCACGGTTCTGGCTGTGGCGTCATGCGGTCTGCTCGCCGACAGGGTCGACGCGGAGCCGACCGCGGTCGCGGTCGATCGCTCGCCGGAATCCCGCACCACCATCGCGGATCGCTCCGAGGCGCTCGCAGCCGATTTCACCCTGCTGGAGAGCCTGTCGCCGGGCAAGCTCGGGCTGGCGGTCATGCCGGTGGGCGGCAGCCGCGCCACCGTGATGGGTGATCTGACCAGCGGTCTGGCCTGGTCGACCATCAAGGTTCCGATCGCGGTGGCAGCGCTGCGCAACAACCCCGACGGTCTGCTCGGCTACGCGGAGGCCGCGATCACCTATTCCGACAACGACGCGGCGGGCACACTGTGGAACTCGCTGGGTTCCGATGCGGCACAGGCGGTTCAACAGGTGCTCGACGAGGCCGACGACACCATGCCGGGTGGACCGTGGCCGCACACCCCGATCGACGACTACGCCTTCGGCGCGACGGAATGGTCTCTCGTCGACCAGGTTCGGTTCGCCTCCCAGTTGCCCTGCCTGCCGCAGACCGAAGCGGTGACCGACCTGATGTCGCACATCACCGACGAACAGCGTTGGGGCATGGGCACTCTGGATGGCGCGGTGTTCAAGGGCGGCTGGGGGCCCGACGACGAGACCGGCGTCTACCTGGTCCGCCAGTTCGGCCTGGTGCCCGCCCGCGACGGCTATGTCGCGGTGGCGATGGCCGCGCAGGCCGATTCCGGCGACTTCGACACGGCCACCGAGATGCTCGACAATGTCGCCGCATTGCTCGGCGAGCACCTGCAGGAGACTCGCAGCGGCAACTGCCCGGCCGCCGAGTCGGTGATCGCGGCGTTGCCGAGCATCGGTCAGCTGACCGCTCAGCCCGGGGTGACCAGGCCGGACTCGTAGGCCAGTACCACGGCCTGCGCGCGGTCGCGCAGCTGCAGCTTCGAGAAGACCTTGGAAACATGGGTTTTCACGGTCTGCTCGGCGACGAACAGCGCCTCGGCGATCTCGCCGTTCGACATTCCGCGCGCGACCAGCTCGAGCACTTCCCGCTCACGCGGGGTGAGCGAGCCCAGTTCCGGCGTGGTCCGGCGGGTACCTGCCCGCCTGCGCGTCACCTCCGCGATGAGTCTGCGGGTGACCGTCGGCGCGAGCAGCGCCTGACCCGCGGCCACCACCCGCACCGCGCGCACCAGTTCGTCGGCGGGTGCGTCCTTGAGCAGGAACCCGCTCGCGCCCAGGCTCAGCGCTTCGTAGACGTAGTCGTCGATATCGAAGGTGGTCAGCATGAGTACGCGCGTGGGCGGGTCGCCGCCCGCGGAGAGGATGGCGCGCGCGGCGTCCAGGCCGTTCATCTCCGGCATGCGCACGTCCATCAGGACCACGTCCGGGCGCAGCCGCTTGGTCTCGGCGACGGCGACCTTTCCGTCCGGCGCGTCCCCGACCACGCTGATGTCGGATTGGGCGGCAAGCAGCGCACCGAACCCCTGCCGCACCATCGCCTGATCGTCGGCGATGAGAACCGTTATTGCCACCTGCCCACCCTAGGCCGGATCCAGCGAACGCATCGACCACCCGCCTCCCGCGAGAGCCGCGACAACCCTTCCGCGAGTGCGACATCGCGAGTGCCACCGCATCGTCAGTGACCTTCGGTGCCCCGGCCCACCCCCTGCGCCGCGACAGACGTCGGGTCCAGGCCGGTGACCAGCGCCCGGGGGCCGGGCGCCAGCGGCAAGCGGGCGCGTACCTCGAAGCCGCCGTCCCGGGTCGGCTCGGCGTCGAGCACCCCGCCGACCGCGAGGGCCCTGGCGCGCATGCCCGAGATCCCGTGCCCACCGTTGCCCGACGCGGCGGCCATGGTGGCCGGGGGGCCGTTCACCACCCGCAGATCGAGGCTCACCCGGCAGTCGATCGTGACCCGGACCTGCGCGCCGGGCGCGTGCCGGGAGGCGTTCGACAGTGCCTCCTGCACGATCCGGTAGAGCGCCAGCCCCGAGGCGTCGGAGACCGCGGCGAGTTCACCCTCGATCGCCCAGTCGATCGCGACGCCCGCGCGCCTGGCACCCTCGCACAGGGCGAGCACCTCGCGCGCGGTCGGCTGCGGGGAATGCTCCGGCGCCATGCCGTCGCTGCGCAGCACGCCGAGCATGCCGCGGATCTCGTTGAGCGCCTCCCGGGCGGTGACCGAGATGGAGTCGAATTCCGCCCGCACGGCCGGTGTCACGCCCTCGACCCGGTAGGGCGCGGTCTGCGCCTGCACCACCACCAGCGACATGTGATGGGCGACGACATCGTGCAGGTCTCGGGCGATGCGCGCCTTCTCCTCGAGGATGGCCCGGCGCGCCCGCTCCAGTTCGGTGAACTCCTCCTGCTGGACGAGTTGCCTGCGGGAGAGCACCAGCCTGCGCACCAGCCAGGCGATCAGCACCACGACGGTCAGCGCGATCGGCCAGCCCCACGCCGCGTCCGCCAGCGCGTCGCCCTCCCCCGGCATGGTGGTGCCGAACAGCATGGCGGTCGCGAGCCACGCCACCAGCACCACCCGCGCGGGCGCCAGCAGGCCGACCGCGAACAGCAACACGATCAGCGACAGCACGTGCACGACCTGGAACGGCATCTCGTTGCCCGGCTGATGTGGAATCGCCAGCGCGATCACCAGCGCCGACCCGGCCGATATCGCCCAGCCGAGCGACGGGTTGATCCGGACCAGCAGCACCGGCAGGGCGGCGAGCGCGGCGACCAGCGGCTGCGCGCCCAGGGCGACCACATGCGTCAGATGCAGGGTGGACCAGGCGACGATGTAGAACACCAGCGCCACCACGCCGCCGGCCACATCCAGCCAGACCGCCGCGGACATGGCCCGCAGACGGTCGCGGATCCGGTGGCGCCTGCCGATGTCGGTGGGGACATTCATGCCTACGACCCTAGGAACACCGGGCGCCCGGCGCCGTCGTACCCGGGAGCGAACTCGATCCCCTACTCCGGTAGGGGGTCGGCGCTCGTGCGGCCCGGGTGAGTGATCATCGGACCGCTCCGCAGCGGGACGCCCGCGAGGGCCCGGGATTCCTAGCGTCGACAACCATGCTCACCCCGTCTGCCACCGCCGATCACCGCGCGGCCCGGCGTCGTCAGCGGCTCGCCGCGTCGGCCACCGCCGCACTGATCGCCACCGCGCTCACCACCGTCGTGATCCCCGCCGCGGGCGCGGCGCCGGCTCCGCTGCCCGAGAACGCGGCCGCGGCCGCCGCCGTCACCGCTCTGATCCGGGGGAGCGCGGATATCGGCTCGTTGCCTTCCGATTTCGCCGCCACCTTCGGCTACACCCCGATGTCGGTCGACGGCATGCTGGTCAAGCCGACCGGTGAGTGCTCGTCTCCGGTCCCGCTGCCCGCCGAGTTCGAACCCGCCTGCAGGGCACACGATCTCGGGTACGACCTACTGCGCTATGCGCAGCTGCACGAGCAACCGCTGGGGCCGTGGGGGCGTCAAACCGTCGACGCCGCACTGGAACAGGCCATGCGGGATTCCTGCACCACCCGCACCGAGGCGGTGGCCCGCGCGCGGTGCACGGTGATGGCCGCCGTCGCGAATGTGTTCGTCGACCTCAACTCCCGCCGCGAGGGTTACGGCTCCCCGGTCGTGAGTTCGGCTCTCCACCGCACCGGGGAGGTGGCGCCGTGAGCACCACGACTCCCCGGGCGAGCGGCCCGGCGTCCACGGCGTACCGGTTCGAGGACGGCCGGCCACGCGGCGACAGCACCCGCGCCGGGCGCGGGACCGGTGCGCCATCGCCATCGCCTCGCACCCACGACAAATTTCCGCGCCTCGGCCACACCGCCCCCGACCGCCGCTTCGGTGTTCCATCACCCCGTATCGGCACCTCGCTCGGCGTCGCCGCGGGAGTGCTGTGCTCCCTCGCGCCGGGGCTGCTGCCGCGGACAGCGGGAGCCCAGGCGATCCTGACCGGTGCGCTCGTGGCGGCGTCGCTCGCGGTGGCCGCGGTGCTCGGATGGGCGCTGCGGCGGATCGGGGTCGACACCGGCCGGCGGGCCGGGCGCGCCGGGGTCGCCGTGGCGGTCGCGGTGCTGATCGCTGCGACGGCATGGCGAGCGGGGCGGTGGCAGAACGAATTACGCGCGGCGATGGGAGTCGCCGCCATCGACCCGTGGTACTGGGCGCGGTGTGCGTTCGGGGCCGCGGCGCTCGCGGGCGTGCTGGTCGCGGCGGGACGGATTTCGAGGCGGGCGGTAGGCGCGCTGGGGACCGGCCGGATGGTCGTCGGCGGGATGATCGCGGCACTCGCGGGCTGGTTCGTGCTGGCGCCCGGCATCGTCGAGTGGCGGATGACCACATATGCCTCGGCCAATGCCGCGCTGGAATCGGATGCGCCGCCACGAGTGCCGGCCCCGCACTCGGGAAGCGCCGGGTCGGTGGTCGACTGGACGGACCTGGGCAAGCAGGGGCGGCGATTCGTCGACGGCGCGGCCGACGGGCCCATCCGGGTGTACGTCGGGGTGGAATCAGCGCCCGACCTGCGCGCTCGGGTGGCGCTGGCGATCCGGGAGCTGGAACGGTCCGGCGGCTTCACCCGGGGCAATATCGTGGTCGCGGTGCCGACCGGGTCGGGCTGGATCGACGGCAATGCGGTGGCCGGCTTCGCCGAGCGGTTCGGCGACGATGTGGCCGTGGTCGGCCTGCAGTACGCGTACACGCCCAGTTGGGTGAGCTTCGTCTTCGGACGCGAGCAGGCGGTCGAGGCGGCACGGGCGCTGTTCACCGCGATCGAGGAACGCGTCGCGAGGACAGCGCCGCGACCACGGCTGTTCGTCTACGGCCAGAGCCTCGGCGCGTTCGGCGGC
Source organism: Nocardia higoensis NBRC 100133 (assembly GCF_000308595.1). GTDB lineage: Bacteria > Actinomycetota > Actinomycetes > Mycobacteriales > Mycobacteriaceae > Nocardia > Nocardia higoensis. The sequence goes on from NZ_BAGA01000109.1 coordinate 6,650, forward strand.
AGCGGGATCTTCCCCGACGCGGACGACCAGGACCGGCGCACCTGCGCGGTGCTGTGGGCGGGCCCGCCTGCCAATCGGGCGCACCGCGCGGGTGCGACAGTGCTGGCCAACAGCTCCGATCCGGTGGTGCGCTGGTCCCCCACACTGCTGTGGCGCGCCCCGGACCTCACCGGCGTACGCCGGGACGCACCGGCGCCGCGCTGGCTGCCCGTCGTCTCCTTCGTCCAGACCACCGCCGACCTGCTCGGCGCGCTGGACACGCCCGCGGGTCACGGCCACCGCTACGGCACCGACCAGGGGACCGCGCTGGGCGACTGCCACACCGGCCGCGCCGACCCGTGATCGCGCACCCCACATTGACGCCGGATAGAACATGTTCTAGTTTCAGGCATGGCCTTCGTCGTCGACACCACCGTGTACATCGATGCCCCCGCCGAAGTGGTCTGGCAGGTCATCACCGATTTTCCCCGCTACGGCGAATGGAATCCGTTCGTCGCCGAGTGCTCGAGCACCCTGGTGCCCGGCGCGCCGATCGACATGGTGGTCGACCTCGGCGGCCCGAAACCCAAGCGCCAGCGCGAGTTCGTCCGCACCCACACCCCTGGCCGCGAGTTCAGCTACGCCATGAAACCCGTCCCGCTCGGCACCCTGCACAGCCTGCGCAGCCACACCGTCACCGAGGTCACCCCGCAGCGAACCCGTTACGCTTCGCACTTCGAACTCGCCGGCTGGCTGCACCCCGTGGTCGCCGTCGCGCTGGGCAAGCAGTTGCGCCGGGGATTCGAAGGAATGACCGCCGCCGTCCAGCGCCAGGCCGAGACGCTGCGCGCCCGCTGAGCCGTCACTCCCCTTTCCGCAGGATGTGATCCAGCGCGGCGTCCAGAATCTTGTCGGCATAGGACTCGGTGAGCCCGCCGAGCCCGAGCGACCAGCGCATCTGGATCGGACCGAGCAGAAGATCCACGGCCACCTCGACATCGAGACCCGGCCGGAGTTCGCCGGACTCGATGCCCGCCGTCAAGCGGTTCGCCAGGGCAGCGCGCTGCGGCAGCAGCAGGCGTTCGCGATAGGCCTCGGCAAGGGCGGCGTCCTGCTGGATCTCGATATACATCGCGCGCAGGAAGCCCTCGAAGGCCGGATCGGTGAGGGCGGTGGCCGAGCCGCGCAGCAGGGGCCGCAGGTCGGCCCGCAAGTCGCCGGAATCGGGCAGCGCGAGCCCGTCCGGCCCCGAGTCCCGCTCGAGCATGGCATCGAAGACCACCGCCCCCTTCGACGGCCACCAGCGGTAGATCGTCTGTTTGCCGACACCGGCGCGGGCCGCGATCGCCTCGACGGTCAGCTTCCCGTAGGGCAGTTCGCCGATCAGTTCGCCGGTCGCCGACAGGATGGCCGCTCGGGCGCGTTGGCTGCGCCTGATGACGCCGGGAGATTCGGGCACGCGCTCACTCTAGCGCGACTGGAGACGAGACGTTTCGTCTTGACAAACGAGCGCCCTGCCGCCACCCTTTCCGAAACGAGACGGTTCGTCTCGGCAAGAAAGGAAAGACATGACCCGAACCTGGTTCATCACGGGCGCCAACCGCGGCCTCGGCCGCGCCTTCACCCTCGCGGTGCTGGGCGCGGGTGACCGGGTCGTCGCGACCGCCCGCGATCCGCGGACCATGGCCGATCTGCACGACAGCCGGCTGACCACACTCCCTCTGGACGTACGGGACCACGCGGCCGTGGCGGCGACCGTCGACGAAGCCGTCGCGCGGACCGGCGGCGTCGATGTCGTCGTCAACAATGCGGGCTTCGGCCTCGTCGGCGCGGTCGAAGAGCTCGCCGAAGCCGATTGGCGCGAACAGATGGAGGTGAACTTCTTCGGCGCGCTGTGGGTTTCGCAGGCATTCGCGCCGCACCTGCGCGAGCGCGGCAGCGGGCACATCGTGCAGATCTCCACCGTCGGGGCGGTCGGCAGCCTGCCGCTGTTCGGCGCGTACAACGCGAGCAAGTGGGCGCTGGAAGGGTTCAGCGCAGCGCTGGCCGACGAATTGCGCCCGTTCGGCGTGCACGTGACGCTGGCTCAACTCGGCGGGTTCGACACCGACTGGGCCAAGTCGAGTATGCGGTTCGGCGTCGCACTCCCCGCCTACCAGCTCTTCAGGGAGAACATCCTCGGTATGCCGGACTATCCCGACCCGCACGCGACCGGCGCAGGAACGCCCGGCCCGGCCGAATCCGCCGACCCGGAATCGACCGGCACGAAACCGGCTGCAGCACAGCCGAAGGCGACAGAACCCGCCGGGTCGGAGCCGGCCTCGGAGCGGCCGGGCGAGGCAGAGCAGGCCGGAGCGGCGGCGACCGAGGCGGACGAATGGTCCGATGCCCCACCGGAAGTCGCCGCGCAGGGTCTGCTCGCGCTCGTGAACATGCCGAACCCACCGCTGCGCAGGGTCATCGGGCCCACCGCGCATCGGATGGTGACCATGGCGCTGGAGCAACGCCGCGTGGATTACCTCACCGATCCCGAATTCGTCTGGCCCGCATGACGACAGAGAGCCCGCGCCGGTCCGGCGCGGGCTCTTCGTGCGTGTGACCCGCCCGATTCGATCGGGCGAGCGGTGGCTCAGGCGATCGGAGCCGCGCCGATCGGGCCGCGCGCGGCCTCGTACGCCGCACCGACCCGGTAGAGGCGGTCGTCGGCCAGGGCGGGAGCCATGATCTGCAGGCCGACCGGCAGGCCGTCGTCCTCGCTCAGGCCCGAGGGCACCGACATGGCCGGGTGGCCCGCCAGGTTCGTCGGCAGCGTGCACAGGTCCGACAGGTACATGGCCAGCGGGTCGTCGACCTTCTCGCCCAGCTTCCACGGGGTGAACGGGCTGGTCGGCGAGACCAGCACGTCGACCTGCTCGTAGGCCTTCTCGAAGTCGCGGGCGATGAGGGTCCGGACCTTGAGCGCCTGGCCGTAGTACTCGTCGTAGTAGCCGGCCGAGAGCGCGTAGGTGCCGATCATGATGCGACGCTTGACCTCCGGGCCGAAACCGGCGGCGCGGGTCATCGCCATGACCTGCTCGGCGCTGTGGGACCCGTCGTCACCGACACGCAGGCCGTAGCGCATGGCGTCGAAGCGCGCCAGGTTCGACGACACCTCCGACGGCATGACCAGGTAGTAGGACGGCAGGCCGTACTCGAAGTGCGGGCAGGACACCTCGACCACTTCGGCGCCGAGTTCCTTCAGCAGCGCCACCGCGGCATCGAAGGAGGACAGCACGCCGGACTGGTAGCTGTCGGAGTGCAACTCCTTGACCACGCCGACCCTCACCCCGCGCAGATCGCCGGACGCGCCCCGGCGGGCCGCCTCGACGACCGGCGGGACCGGCACATTGCGGGAGGTGGAGTCACGCGGGTCGTACCCGGCGATCACCTCGTGCAGCAGCGCGGTGTCGAGCACCGTGCGACCGCACGGACCACCCTGGTCCAGCGAGGACGCGCAGGCGACCAGGCCGTAGCGCGAGACGGTGCCGTAGGTGGGCTTGGTGCCGACGGTCGCGGTGACCGCGGCGGGCTGGCGGATGGAGCCGCCGGTGTCGGTGCCGATGGCCAGCGGCGCCTGGTGCGAGGCCAGCGCGGCCGCCGAGCCACCGCCGGAGCCGCCCGGGATGCGGGTCTTGTCCCACGGGTTGCGGGTCGGGCCGTAGGCGGAGTTCTCGGTGGAGGAACCCATCGCGAACTCGTCCATATTGGTCTTGCCCAGGATCGGGATACCCGCGGCGCGCAGCTTGCCGGTCAGCGTCGCGTCGTACGGCGACATCCAGCCCTCGAGGATCTTCGAGGCACAGGTGGTCGGCATGTCGGTCGTGGTGAACACGTCCTTGAGCGCCAACGGAACTCCGGCCAGCGGCGAGGCCGGGGCGTGGCCGGCGGCCAGCGCGGCGTCCACCGCGGCGGCGGCTTCGAGCGCGTGTTCACCGGCGACGTGCAGGAAGGCGTTGATCTCGCCGTCGACCTCGGCGATGCGATCCAGGTGCGCCTGGGTCACCTCGACCGAGGTCACCTCGCGGGCGTGGATCCGCTGTGCCAGCTCGGCCGCGGTGCTGGTGGTGAGCTCCCCGCTCATTCGCCCTCCCCGAGAATCTGCGGAACCATGAAGCGCTGCTCGTCCACGGCGGGGGCGGCGGCGAGCGCCTCGTTCGGCGTCAGCCCGGGCACCACCGCGTCCACGCGAGTCACGTTGACCTCGGGGTCGGGCGAGGCGGTCGCGGGAACATCGGCGGCGGCGACCTCGGAGATGGTCCGCACGTGGCTCAGGATCGAATCCAGCTGACCGGCGAACTGATCGAGTTCGGCATCGGACAGCGCGAGCCGGGAAAGCCGGGCGAGGTGTGCGACCTCGTCGCGGGAGATGGCGGGCACCGCGGAACCCCTTTCGGCATGGAGAGCGTCGGGGACGGCTGGACGTGGGAGCCGTCGGGGAATACCCTACCGACCGCGCTTCGCGGTCCGTCACCGCCGCCACCCTCCGAGGACACACCACCGCGCAGAGAGCGACACGCCGCGATTCGGACAACTCGCCGTGTGGCATGTGTCACGCCACGCGCTTCGACTCGATAACCGACCGCTCCGGGTGTAAATATTGCCTGACCCGGGTAACCGAGCAGCAGGCTCGGCCCAGAGGAAAGGAATGCGCGTGTCTTATCTGCTCCGCGTGCAACTTCCGGATCGCCCGGGAAGCCTCGGCGCACTCGCACTCGCATTGGGCACCGTCGGAGCCGACATCCTGTCGCTCGACGTGGTCGAGCGCGGCGCGGGCTTCGCGGTGGACGATCTCGTCGTGGATGTGGCGCCCAACGCGCTGCCCGACACGCTCATCACCGCCGCGGAAGGCATCCCCGATGTCCACGTCGACTCCATCCGCCCCTACTCGGGCCTGCTCGACACCCACCGCGAACTCGAACTGATCGACCAGGTCGCCGGCGCGCGCGACGACCGGCTGCAGATTCTCGTCGACGGTATCCCCCGGGTCCTGCGCGTCGGCTGGAGCACCATCCTCGACACCGGCCCGCAGGGCGCCTACCGGGTCGTCGGCAGCCAGAGCGCGCCGCAGACGCAGGCCTCCTCGGCCCCGTGGATGCCGTTGGAGAAGCCCATGGTGCTCGATCCCGAAGGTGACTGGGTACCTCAGATCTGGCGCGACATGGACACCAAGCTCGCCGCCGCACCGCTGGGCAACTCCGGCAAGGTGCTCATGCTCGGCCGTCCCGGCGGGCCCGGCTTCCGGCCCTCGGAGGTCGCGCGTCTGGGCTACCTCGCCGGCATCGTCGCCACCGTCCTCGGCTGATCCCACCGGCCGAACGGCTCTCGCTACGGCATCGCCGGCACGGGAGGCATCCTCTCGCCGGATGCTCTCGCTACAAGGTCTGCGACAGGTCCGGTGGGGGCACATCGACGGCGACCTCACCGCCCAGCGCGTAACCGCCGGACAGTCGCAGATCGTCCCCGCTCCAGAAGCGGCCCGGGTCGTACCAGTTCGGGCTGCGCCGGGCAGGCAGCAACTCCATCGCCTGATAGGTGGCGGCGACGATCTCCGCGCAGTACGCCTTCTCCAGTTCTCTCGGGTCGGGGCGCCCCGGCCTGCGCCTCGGTATCCGGATCCGACCGCGCAACCAACGGCCCGCCAGCCCGGCCGTCGAGGGGAACGGGGTGCCGTCGAGCCGGGCGATGGTGCGCAGCAGATTGTCCTCCATCTCCCGCGTGACCGGCTCGTTCAACTGGCGCAACCACGCGCGTTGCCCGTACCGATGCGCCCACACCAGCACCGCATCGTGCAGATTGTGCAGTTGCACACCGCGATGCGTGCTGCCGGTCCACATGTCGGTCAGCGAATGGCCGAGTTCGGCATGCCAGATCAGGGCGGGCATATCGTCGAGGACGACCGACATGCCGACATGGTTGACCGGGCTGTTGGTGGTCATCCGGATCACCCGGTCGGCCGCGGAACTGCCTCGGAACAGCCAGATGTCACCGGTTCTGGTGATGTCGAGCGCGTGGTCGAGGCTGATGCTCTTACCCCTCATGGAGCTAGCCTAGGCGGTATGAGGTGGTGGAAGGCAGTGGGTTTGGCAGGAGCGGCCGGTGTGGTCGCCACCGGTGTGATCATGGCGCGCGCCGAACGACGCCGCCGCGCTTACACTCCCGAACAGGTCCGCGAACAACTCCACGCGCGGTTCGCCCAGGCCACCGCCGCCGCAGCAGCGGCGCCGCCCCTCGCCCCGGAGCCGACGCGGGCGGACCGGCTGCGCGAGCGTCTGCGTAGGCTCCTGCGACGTCGCGGCAGCGATTCCTGACCCGCGCTCGCGCTTGTTCGCACGGGGGGCGAGGTCACCTGATCGGCCGCGCCGGATCGAGCGGCAGGCGCATGACGGTGAGCGGCAATCCCGACGGGGTTACCCAATCCCGTTGCGGCGCATGTAGGAAGCCGAGGCGATCGTAGAGACGGCGGGCGGCGGCCATCGCGGGCATGGTGGTGAGCACCACGGCGTCGAAGGATTCGGCGCGGGCCCGCTCGATCACGCTGCGCACCAAGGCGGTTCCGGCGCCGAGACCGCGTGCCGCATGCGCGACGGCGAGCATGCGGAACTCGAGTTCGCCCGGACGCGCGATGTCGGCGTAGGGGGTGCCCGGGCGGGCGACGGTCAGGGAGCCGACCACCTCGCCGTCGTGTTCGGCGACCAGCAGGGTGGCCGAGTCGGCACGGCGTGCGATGTCGGCGAGCTCGTCGGCATAGGGGCTCGCCGGGGAGATGTAGCCCTCGCCGACGTAGACCGCGACGGTCAGCTCGCCGATGGCGTCGTGGTCTGCCCCGGTGGCGGTGCGCACCGTGGGTAGGGCGGCTGCGCTGTCGCTCGCGCCGCCGGAGTGCCCGCGCGCACCGGCGGTTCGCACGCCCACGCGTGCGTCGGCCGTGCGCCGGCCGCGGCTGGTGGTCACGAGTCGATCCCGGGACCGTCGGAGACGATGAGCTGCCAGCGATCGGGCTTGCCGACCGGGTAGACCACCGGCCAGTCCTGGCCGATCTGCGGCCACTGCGCGCCGTCCCACACGAATCGGCGGTAGACCGTGGTCGGCGCGACCGAGGGGCCGGTGAGGTCTCCGGTGATCGTCACGAACTGCTCCCCCATCGCCTGCGGGCGCGGGCTGACGCCGGTGATCCGCAGCGTGCCGTACTCGGGCTCGGCGGGCGGACGGCCGGGGCCGCGACTGCGCCGGTAGGACACCAGCAGCGCCACCACCACGGCGGCCAGGATGATGAGCATCGCGAACTCCATGCCCCCATCCTAGGAGCGCCCGGCGACCCGCTCCGCCGACGACACCGCGTGCCCCGGTGTTCACCCCGGCACCACATCGCCTTCGACGGACGCGGAGAGCTCGAACACCCCGCGCGGGGATTGTCGCCGTTCACCGGATCGCGGCCACCGCGATCGGCGCCTCCGCGCCTCAGCGCACGGTCAGTTCGCTGGCGCCTCGCTCGTTGCGGCGCACCTGCCACACCGCGGAGCGGGTGCGCTGGGAGCGTCCGTTGCCGCGGTCGATCAGGCCGCGGTCGTCGGTGGTGAACATCAGCTGGGCACCGTGGGCGTTGGTCTCGGGATTCTGGAACAGCTGGATGAGCCGGTCGGTCTGATCGCCGGACAGGCCGGCGCCGATGTCGTCGACGGCCAGCACCCGGCCGGTGTCCAGGGCGTCGAGCATGGTGGGCAGCAGGCGCAGCAGCGCGAGGGTGGCCGAGGATTCGTCGGCGATCTCGAAGGGGATGTCGATGCCCTCGTGGACCAGTCGCAGGCCGACGCCGCGGCGGGCGACCATCCGGTCGTAGAGGGCGTCGCGGGCCGCACGCAGATTGGCCAGTTCGCGCTCGAGCAGCAGCGGGGTCAGGCCGTTCTCCTCGAGCAGGCGGTCGGCGTGCGCGGGTGAGGCGGCCGCGAGTTCGGCGTGCTCGGCGCCCGCGGCGATGTCGGCGTCGAGTTCGCGCAGGTAGTCGGCATAGAGCGGATCGGGTTCGGCGACCAGCAGATCGGCGATGCCCAGGTCGGCGGTGCGCAACAGCAACAGCAGGCGAGCGGCGTGCTCGGGCGAGCGCGAGATGTGGCTACCGAGCCGGTGGGCGACGTCGCCGGGCTCGACGGGGCCGCGGACCACCTCGAGCATGGACGAGAACCAGCGATAGGCGGGCACCAGCGCTTCGGCGTGCATCTGCCCGGCAAGGCTGAGCAGCAGGGCGTTGGGACGGACGAGCGGTGCCAGCGCGGCTGTGCCGTAGCGGGCGGCCTCGAACATCGGGCCGATCTTGATCTCGGTTCCCATGCGCTCGAACACGATTCGCTTGCGCGATCGCGGGTGACTGTACAGCCATTCGGCCGTCACGTCGGCATTGTCGAGGCAGAAACCGTAGGTGTACGGGCAGCCCTCGGCGACGAACGCGACTTCGAACTCGGAAGGCCGGTTCAGGTGCGCCAGATGCGGCGAGCGCACCGGCCCCGCGTATGGATCCCAGCCGGTCACCGAATTCAGCACCGCGTCACGCATCCGGTCCAGGGCGTGGATCAGGCTCGATTTGCCCGCGGCCGGACCGCCGTGGATCGCGGTCACCGGCACCGCCACCGGGCCGCTGCCCCTGGTCAGTCGCAACTCCTGGGTTTCGGCCAGCGAACGGTGATTGGTCACCTGGAAACTGCGCAGCATGCCGCCATACTTCCGGGTGTCGCCGCGCAGTGGTACAGCACCCACCGATTTCCGCGGCGGGCCGACACCGACGGCGGGCGTGCAGCCGACCGCGGACAGGCCGAAGCGGGACCGAGGCACTGCGCCCGGTTCCACATCGAAGGGCAGCGGCGCGCCTCGGTGCCGGCGCAGCCGCTACTCGGCTTCCTCCGCGGCGTCGCCGGCGGGCGTGACCGCGGCGGGCCCGTGTTCGAGCAGGCGCACGAATCCCGCCTCGTCGAGGATGGGCACCCCCAGTTCCTCGGCCTTCGCGGCCTTGGAACCCGGCGCGTCACCGACCACCACGAACGCGGTCTTCTTCGACACCGACCCGGCCGCCTTGCCGCCGCGCACCAGGATCGCCTCCTTGGCGCCGTCGCGCGAAAACCCTTCCAGGGAACCGGTGACCACGATGGACAGGCCTTCGAGGTTGCGTTCGATGGACTCGTCGCGCTCGTCGATCATCCGCACCCCCGCGGCGCGCCATTTGTCCACGATGGCGCGATGCCAGTCGACGGTGAACCATTCGGCGACCGCCGCCGCGATGGTCGGGCCGACGCCGTCGGTCGCGGAGAGCTCCTCCACGCTCGCCTGTTCGATGCGCTCGATGTCGGCGAATTCGGCGGCGAGGGCCCGCGCCGCGGTAGGGCCGACGTGGCGGATGGACAGCCCGACCAGCACCCGCCACAGCGGCTGGTCCTTGGCGGTCTGCAGATTCTGCAGCAGCCGCTTGCCGTTGGCGGAGAGCCCACCTTCCTTGTTGGTGAACAGCGAGGTCGTCAGCAGGCGCGCTTCGTCCAGGTCGAACAGATCGCCCTCGTCGGCGATCGCACCCGATTTCAGCAGGTCGACGGCTGCCTCGTAACCGAGCGCCTCGATGTCGAAGGCGCTGCGCCCGGCCATGTGGAAGACGCGCTCGCGCAACTGCGCCGGGCAGTGCCGCTGGTTGGGGCAGCGGATGTCGGCGTCGCCCTCCTTCTCCGGCGCCAGTTCGGTGCCGCACTCGGGGCAGTGCGTGGGCATGACGAACTCGCGTTCTTCGCCGGTGCGGGTGTCCACGACCGGGCCGAGCACTTCGGGGATGACGTCGCCCGCTTTGCGGATGGTGACGGTGTCGCCGATCAGCACGCCCTTGCGCTTGACCTCGGAGGCGTTGTGCAGGGTGGCCATCGCGACCGTGGAACCGGCGATCGACACCGGTTCCATCACCGCGAACGGGGTGACCCGGCCGGTGCGGCCGACATTGACCGCGATGTCGAGCAGCTTGGTCGTGGCCTCTTCCGGCGGGTACTTGTAGGCGATGGCCCAGCGCGGGGCGCGGGAGGTGGAGCCGAGGCGCCGCTGCAGCGCGGTCTCGTCGACCTTGATGACCTGGCCGTCGATCTCGTGCTCGATGTCGTGGCGGTGCTCGCCCCAGTAGCCGACCCGCTCGATCACCGCCTCGATCCCGCGCACCACCAGCGCGTGCTCGGAGACCGGCAGGCCCCAGGCCGTCAGCGCCCGATAGGCCTCGGACTGGGACGTGAAGGCGATACCGTCGAGCCGGCCGATGCCGTGGCAGATCATCCGCAGCTTGCGCCGCGCGGTCACCGACGGATCCTTCTGCCGCAGCGATCCCGCCGCGGTGTTGCGCGGGTTCGCATACGGCGGCTTGCCCTCGGCGACGATCGAGGCGTTCAGCGACTCGAAATCCTCGAGCCGCATGTAGACCTCGCCGCGCACCTCGAGCAGCGTGGGCACCGGGAATTCCGTGCCGGCCTCCAGCTGCCGAGGCACATCCTCGATGGTGCGGGCATTGAGCGTGACGTCCTCGCCGGTGCGGCCGTCGCCGCGGGTGGCGCCGCGCACCAGCTTGCCGTTCTCGTAGACCAGGTTCAGCGCGACGCCATCGATCTTCACCTCGCACAGGTAGTGCAGGTCGGAGCCGGTCTCGGCTTCCACCCGCGCGGCCCAGGCGCGTAGCTCGTCGTAGTTGAAGACGTTGTCGAGCGAGAGCATCCGCTCGAGGTGGTCGACCGGGGTGAAGTCGGTGGCGAAGCCGCCGCCGACCAGTTGCGTCGGGGAGTCCGGGGTGAGCAGATCGGGGTGGCGCTCCTCGAGATCCTGCAGCTGATGCAGCAGGGCGTCGAACTCGCTGTCGGAGATGATCGGCGCGTCGCGGACGTAGTAGCGGAACTGGTGCTCGCGCACCTCGTCGGCCAGCTCCTGCCAGCGCACCCTGTCCTCGTCCGAGGCCGGAATCTGCTCCACCGGCTCGCCCCCCGCCGGACCGGTCACCGCGCCCGTCTCCGACTCGTCGTCGTCATCGGCCGTGGTGATGTTCGCCGCACTCTCCCTGTCGCTCACGACAAGCACATTAGTCGAGCCCACCGACACGTTCCCGCACGTCGGGGAGGGTTCACCGCGCGCCGAGCGACTCCGGATCCTCGGTGTAGGCGCGGGTGACCTCGGTGGCCAGGGTCAGTGCGCGCCGCGCCCAGGACAGCGGAGCGCCACCGAGACCGCAGGCCGGAGCGACGAGGATCCGACCGGCCAGCGTGGTGCGCGGGAAGCCGAGGCGGTCGATCAGGCGCACGCCGGGTTCGGCGATCTCGCGCCAGCTGAGAGTACCCGCGGGCTCGGTGCCCGGAACCAGCCCGAGAACGAGTTTCTTGCCGGCATCGAGAGTTTCGCCGAGGGGGTCGAGATCGGCGGTGCCGATGTGCGCGACATCGATGGCGAGGGCGGCGGCCGCCGTGCGCCGCAACAGCGCCAGTGGCGGATTCGGGGAGCAGTCGTGCAGCACGACGGGGGCGCGCTGCGCTTCGATCACCCGGTCCAGCACCGCGTGCGCTTCGGGTTCGGGGACCGCGCGCACCGTGTCGAGGATGCTGGTGCCGCGCAACGCGCCGTCCAGCACCTCGGCCAGATTCGGCTCGTCGAGCTGCAGGACGACCTCGGCGCCCAAGCGCCTGCGCACCTCGTCGGCGTGCGCCGCGAGCCCTTCGGCCAGCGACTCGGAAAGATCGCGCACCGCGCCGGGGTCGGTGAGCGCCCGATGCCCGGAGGGCAGTTCGATCTGCGCGGCCAAGGTCAGTGGACCCGCCGCCTGCAGCTTGATCACCCGGCCCGTGCCCGCCGATCCCGAGGTCTCCCAGACCTCTTCGAGGGCGTCGAGATCGGCGCGCAGCAGATCGCGGGCTCGGCGGGAGACCGCTCCCGGGCGGGCCGCCAGCCGGTAGCCGCGGGTGCTGGTGTCCAGGCGCATGTCGATAAGCAGGGCCGACATGCGGCCGATCATGTCGGCGCCGATGCCGCGGGCGGGCAATTCGACCAGGTGCGCCAGGTCGGGCAGTTCGCCGAGGATCGTCGCCGCCGCCTCGCGCGGATCGACGCCGGGCCAGGAACCCAGGCCGGTGGCGACGCCGCCGCGGAGGATCTCGCGGGTCGCTGTGACGGCCGCCGGCGCATCGGCACCCTCGGAACCGGTTGCCTGCGTGCTCGATTCCCTCATCACGAACTGCCCCTCGTCACGCCGCTTGGCTCCGGTGCCGTGTCCTCATTGTCACCCGGCGGTATTGTCACCCGGCGGTCGCGTCCGCGGCGATCCCCAGCGACTCGTTCGCGCGGGCGGTGCCGGTGATCGTCCCGCTGCCGAGCACCTCGTCGCCGGACTCGTCCGGGCGATACAGCACCACGGCCTGGCCCTTCGCGACGCCGGTCAGCGGCTCGCGCAGGCGCACCACCAGTCCGCCGTCGACCGCCTCGGCGATCGCGGGCGCGGTGCCGCCGTGGGCACGCACCTGGGCGACGCACTCGATCGGCCCCTCGGGCGCCCGGCCGGAGGTCCAGATCGCCCGCTCGGCGCGCACCTCCCGGACCTGGAGGTCTTCGGCCGAGCCGACCCGCACCGTGCCCGAGTCGGGGTCGATGTCGGTGACGTAGCGCGGCTTGCCGTCGGCGGCGGGACCGGGCAGGCCGAGGCCCTTGCGCTGGCCGATGGTGAACCCGTGCACGCCCTCGTGCTCACCGAGCACCCGGCCCTCGCCGTCGACGAGCGCACCCGGCCGGATGCCGATCCTGGCGCCGAGGAAGGCGCGGGTGTCGCCGGAGGGGATGAAGCAGATGTCGTGACTGTCGGGCTTGTTCGCCACCGCGAGCCCACGCTCGGCGGCCTCGGCGCGGATCTGCGGCTTGGGGGTGTCCCCGACCGGGAACATCGCGCGCGAGAGCTGCTCGGCGGTGAGCACGGCCAGCACATAGGACTGGTCCTTGTCCGCGTCGACGGCGCGACGCAGCACGCCGTCGGACAGGCGGGCGTAGTGGCCGGTGACCACGGCGTCGAAGCCGAGGGCGACGGCGCGATCGGCCAACGCGGAGAACTTGATCTTCTCGTTGCAGCGCAGGCAGGGGTTCGGGGTCTCACCGGCGGCGTAGGCGGCGACGAAGTCGTCGATCACGTCTTCCTTGAAACGGTCCGCGAAATCCCAGACGTAGAAGGGGATTCCGAGCACGTCGGCGGCGCGGCGCGCGTCACCGGCGTCCTCCTTGGAGCAGCAGCCGCGCGAACCGGTGCGCAGGGTGCCCGGTTCGGCCGACAGCGCCAGGTGCACGCCGACCACCTCGTGGCCCGCGTCGACGGCGCGTGCGGCCGCGACGGCCGAATCGACGCCACCGCTCATCGCCGCGAGTACCCGCATCACACACCGCCTTTCGCACCGGCGAGACCAGCCGCCCTGGCCCGCTCTATCACCTGGGGTAGGACATTCAGCAGGGCGTCCACGTCGGCACGCGTCGAGGTGTGCCCGAGGGAGAAGCGCAGCGATCCGCGCGCCACGCGCGGCGCCACACCCATCGCGATCAGCACATGGCTCGGCGCGGCCACGCCCGCATTGCAGGCCGAGCCCGTGGAGCATTCGATCCCGGCCGCGTCCAGCAGCATCAGCAGCGAATCGCCCTCGCAGCCGGCGAAGGTGAAGTGCGCATTGCCCGGCAGCCTGGCCTCACCGGTCGGGCCGTTGAGCACCGCGTCGGGAACGACATCGACGACACCGGCGATCAGCTGATCGCGCAGCGCGGCCAGTTCGGCGGCCCGGGTGGGCAACTCGGCGACGGCGTGGTCGAGCGCGGCGGCCAGGCCGACCGCGGCGGGAGTGTCGGAGGTGCCCGAGCGCAGGTCGCGCTCGTGCCCGCCGCCGTGCAGCAGCGGCACACAGGGCACCTGCCTGCCCAGCAGCAGCACGCCGATACCGTGCGGGCCGCCGACCTTGTGGCCGGTGAAGCTGGCCGCCGACAGGCCGCTGCCGGCGAAGTCGATCGGCAACTGGCCCGCGGCCTGGATGGCGTCGCTGTGCATCGGCACGTCGAATTCGCGTGCCACCGCGGCGAGTTCGGTGACCGGCTGGACCGCCCCCACCTCGTTGTTCGCCCACATGACGGTGACCAGGGCGACCTCGTCGACGTGCTCGGCCAGTTCGGCGCGCAACGTCTCCGGCGAGACCAGTCCGTCGGCGCCGACCGGCAGCCAGGTCACCTGCGCGCCCTCGTGCTGCTCAAGCCATTCCACCGCGTCGATGACGGCGTGGTGCTCGATCGAACTGGCGATGATCCGCACCCGGCGCGGATCGGCATCGCGGCGGGCCCAGAAGATGCCCTTGACGGCGAGATTGTCGCTCTCGGTGCCGCCCGAGGTGAAGATCACTTCCGAGGGCCGCGCGCCGAGGTTCGCCGCGATCGACTCGCGGGCCTCCTCGAGCAGCCGCCGGGCGGTCCGACCGGACCCGTGCACCGAAGACGCGTTGCCCGGCATGGCCAGGGCAGCCGTCATCGCCTCGATGGCGACGGGGAACATCGGTGTGGTCGCCGCATGATCGAGGTAGACCGTCTGGGGTGCAGCACCGATGACCGGACCCGAATAAGCCGACTTCATGACCAGTAAAGTCTAGCCGTCGACCGCCGCCGAATATTCCCGCCCACTCGGCCCCTGCCCCGACGTGCGAATTCCGCGCGGCGGGGAGGAAGCGGCGGGGAGGAAGCGGCGGGGAGGAAAAGGCGAATGCCCCGGCTCCGGGGAGGCGGGGCATTCCGGTGGACGGGTCGCGGCGGGTGACGGGCCTACTTCGATTCGAACCGGGTATCGACGAAATCGGCGAAGCTGATCTTGCCGGGGATCGCCTTCGCCTCGGTGAAGGCGTCGGCGATCTCCTGCTCCGAGGCGACCACCCCGTCATCGAGCGGAATCGGTTCCTTGATCGAGCGGGTCCAGGTGATCCGGGACGCGTCGACCGGAATCGAGGTGAGTTCGGCGTACTCGGTCGACCAGAGGTCGAGATTGTCGGAGGACCACGTGGTCGCCGCGGCGTAGCGACCGAGGAAATCGGCGATGGCGGCCGAGCGCCCGGCGTCACCGAGCGCCTCGTTCGAGGCGAGCCAGAAGTTGTATCCGTTGGCGGCCTGGTCGGCGGTGGCGATGGTCTTCGCGCCGACCTCGTTCTCGGCGATCGCGGTGTAGGGATCCCACACCGCCCAGGCCTGCACGTCGCCGCGGGTCAGCGCGGCATAGCCGTCGGCGGGGGCGAGGTAGACCGGCTCCACGTCACCCAGGCCCAGACCGGCCTTCTGCAATTGCCGCAGCAGATTCGCGTTGGCCGAGCTGCCCTTGGTCACCGCGACCTTCTTGCCCTTCAGGTCGGCGACCGAGGCGATCGGGGAATCCTTGCCGACGAGGATCGCGTCCCCCTTGCCGGTCGCCGCCAGCGCGCCGATGATCTTGATCTCGGCATCGGCCGCCGCACCGAAGATCACCGGGGTATTGCCGACCTGCGCCAGATCGATCCCCCCGGCGCCCGCTGCCTCGACCAGCGGCGGCCCCGCGGTGAAGGTGGAGAATTCGATCTTGTAGGGCAGGTTCTCCAGCTGACCCGACGCGGTCATCAGCACCTCGATCGAGATCGCCTTCTGATCACCGACTTTCAGGGTGACAGTGCTGAGATCCACCGGGCCGTCCGCCAGCGCGGGCTCGGAATCGTCGCCGCAGGCCGAACTGGCGAACAGCGCCGCCACCACCACGGCCACACCGGCGAGCCGGGATATCGAGAGTCGTTTCACGAGAACTGCTTTCCTACGTTGTGGAACAAGGGAGAACTCAGGCGCCGACGCCGAGCAGCGTCAGCAGGCGGGTGATGTGATCGGCCGCCTCGGGAGCCGCGTGCGAGCGCGGCCGCGGCAACTCGACGCGCACCTGCTCGGTGATCCGGCCGTCGGCCAGGACGAGCACCCGGTCGGCGAGTGTGACCGCTTCGGTGACGTCGTGGGTGACCAGGAGCACGCCGAAACCGTGTTCGGAGTGCAGTCTCAGCAGCAGATCGTGCATGGACAGCCGGGTCAGCGCGTCGAGCGCGCCGAACGGCTCATCGAGAAGCAGCAGTTTCGGGTGGGCGACGAGTGCCCTTGCCAGCGCCACCCGCTGCGCCTCGCCACCGGAGAGGGTGAGCGGCCAGGCATCGGCGCGTTCGCGCAATCCGACCTCGTCGAGCAGAGTACGCGCGGCTCGCTCGTCCCGGCGGCGGCTGCGCGGGCGCGGGCGTCCGAGCGCCACATTGCGTACCACCGGCAGCCAGGGGATCAGCCGGGCCTCCTGGAAGACGAAGGTCGGCTGCGCCTCGGTGCCGACCGAACCCCGATCGGCGTCCTCCAGTCCGCCGATGATGCGCAGCAGTGTCGATTTCCCCGAACCGCTGCGTCCGACCAACGCGACGATCTCACCTTCGGCGATATCGAGCTCGATCCCGTCGAGGACGACACGGCCGCCGAAACTCTTGCCGAGTCCGGTGATTCGAGCCGCCCGGGTCGCGGGTTCTCCGGCGGTGATCGTCATCGGCTGTTCCTTCGGTCGATGGACGTGCGCCAGCGCAGGGCGCGATGTTCGAGCGCACGCACGACCGCGTCCGTGATCAGACCGAGCAGGCTGTAAACGAGCAGGCCGAAGATGACGATGTCGGTCCGCAGGAATTCGCGGGCGTTGTTGACCACGAATCCGAGACCGGCACTGGCATTGATCTGTTCGGCGACCACCAGTGACAACCAGGCGATACCGAGGCTCTGGCGCACACCGACCAATATCTGTGGCAGAGCGCCGGGCACGATGAGCAGCTGCAGCCGCTCCAGCAGACTCAACTGGAGGGTACGGCCGAGTTCGATCAGTTTCGGGTCGAGCTGGCGGATACCGGCATAGGTGTTGAGGTAGAGCGGGAAGAAGACACCGAGGGCGATGAGGTAGACCTTGGGTTCCTCGCCGATGCCGAACCAGATGATGAACAACGGGATCAGCCCGAACAGCGGGATGGTTCGGATCATCTGCAACGGCGGGTCGAGCGTGTACTCGCCGACCTTGCCGAGTGCGGCGACGGTGGCGAGGACGAGGGCGAGCCCCGCGCCGAGCAGGAAACCCAGCAGCGCCCGCTGTCCCGAGACCAGCAGTGCGTCACCGAGTTGGCCGGAACGCCAGATCTCCAGACCGGCGTCGAGTACCACCGACGGCGCGGGCAGCTTCTTGGCCGAGACCCAGCCATTGCTGCTGATCGTCTGCCAGATCAGCAGCAGCGCGATCGGCGCGAGGGCACGGAGGAACCCTGGACGGTGGTACACCGGGATCCGGCGCAGGGGGGTCGCCGGAACCCTGTTCTCGAGCATTCGTGCATGGTGCGCGACCGATCGGCGTCATCACATATTTGCGCTCACCGTAATTCGATTGTTTTCCGGTCGGTCATCGGCGCGGGCGACGGATCCTGCACGCGGGTCGCGGTGGCCTCGATCCACTCCGAACTGGCCGGCCCGTGCCGGGATATGTCCTCGCCGCGCACCGCACGTTCGCAGCGCCGGGCCAGCTCGCGCCGGTCCAGGCCCGGGTACTCGAGCGGTTCGAGCACGATCTCCGCGGTGATGCCCGCGGACCGGAGCACGCGCAGCGCGGAATCGAGGAAGGAATCGGCACCGACGAAGCCGGGCACGGTGCACCGGACGCCGCGGCGGTCCAGATAGCGCAGGCGGATCGGCTGGACGAACGCGCCCGCGTCGACGGCGGCTTGGAAGAAGGCGGGCCGCAGGCTGCCGTAGGCGCGACCGCACCAGGTGGTGCCCTCGGGAAACACCGCGACCGTCTCCCCGCTCGACAACCGCTGGGCGACCCGCCCGACGGTGGCGGGCAGGGCGCGCAGCCGCTCGCGCTCGATCGGGATCACCTTCATGAGCCGTGCCAGTGGACCGAGCACCGGCCAGTCGACGAGGTCCGCGCGGGCGACGAAACCCATCGGCCGCACCGCCGCCAGCGCGACGACATCGGTCCAGCCGACGTGCCCGGCAACGACGAGCACTCCGGCGGAGAGCGGCGCCTTCGGGGGGACGCGTCGGTCGATCACCTGCAGGCGCATGCCGAGACAACGCAGCGCGGCCTGCGCGTAACCACGGCGCATCCGGTCACGACCGGCCCGCGGGGTCAGCACATGCACCGGTGGATAGCTCATCAGCAGTGCGGCCAGACCGGCGAGGCGAGCGACCACCCGTGCCGTGCCGACCCGGTCGGTTGGCTCGATGCAGGCGGGTCCGCACGGGCTCGACGGCATCCAGGAGTGCGGGACCGTGTTCGCGCCGGCCGGCACCGCGGGCTGATCGGCACGACGCTCGGCGGCAACAGGCAGTTCGGCTGCGGCAGGCCCGCCGGCCCGGAACTGCGCGATGTCGGCCGGAGTACCGATGGGCGAATTCGCGGTGCGCGCTGTGTCGAACGTGGCGGAGTCGAACGGGACGGAGTCGAACATGGCGGAACGTCCTTACCGGCCCGTCTCCAGGGCCGTCGCGGCGCCCTGCAGGCGCTCCAGATACCGGGTGTCGATGGTGTCCAGGCCGAGCAGGGCCACGAAGTCGGCGACGCCGAAATCGGGGTCGTGCGCGGGTTCGCCGCAGATCTCCGCGCCGAGGCGCAGGTAGCCGCGCAGCAGCGGCGGGAGTTTCGGGCGCGCGGGGGCGGGCAGTTCGTCGAGGGCGCGGCCGTCGACGACGACGGGGCGCAAGGGCCGAACCCGGAGGGCAGGGTCGGCGGCATGCTTCGCCAGCAGCAGGTCGCGGACGCCGCGCACATTGTGGCCCGCCGGGTCGGCGGGGTGTTCCCGCATCGGCACCGAGACGCAGCCCATCACCTGCTCGTAGCCGGTGAGCTGGATGTAGTGCAGGATGCCCGCCCACATCAGCGTGAGCACCGAACCGTTGCGGTGCTCCGGCACCACGCAGGCGCGGCCCATCTCCACGATGCGCTTGCCGTGCGGATCCAAGTGCGTCAGATCGAATTCGGTGGCGGTGTAGTAGCCGCCCGCCGCCGCGGCCTTGTCCGGCGGCAACATCCGGTAGCAACCGACGAACTCGCCGCTGCGCTCGTCACGGACGAGCAGATGATCGCAGTGCTCGTCGAACCGGTCGGCGTCCGTACCGGTTCCGTCGTCGGCGATGACGAATCCCGGCTCGTTCGCGAACACCCGGTAGCGCAGCCGCTGGGCCGCTTCGCGGTGCTCGGCGTCGGAGGCGACGACCAGCGCGTACCGCGATCGCGGAGCACCGGAATCCGCCGGGGCGGCCGGGGCTGTCAGCACAGACGAGAGAGTCATGTCCATGATGAAGCCAGGCCGACACTGCGATGGGGCGACCTCGAAGTGTCGCCCGAATGCCCGTTCGGTGAACGAGACCGGGGTCACACCCGCTGTTCACCGCGGCGTCGCGAACCATTCGCGCCGACGCGGCGCACGTGTGACCCGGAATGCGGTCATGCCGCTATCGGCGTGCGTTCCTCGGTCCGCTCGGCCCGGCGCTCCACCTCGTCGAAGCCCGGGCGTCCGGTGCCGATGAAAGCGATCAGCCACGAAGCCACCGCGGCGAACCGGTTGCGGAAGCCGACCAGGTAGAACAGGTGCACCGCCAGCCACATGAACCAGGCGATCACGCCGCGGAAGCTGATGCGCTCGTTGAGCTTGGTCACCGCGCTGAACCGGCTGATCACCGCCATGCTGCCCTTGTCCCAGTAGAGGAAGGGCGTGCCCGGCTGGATCTTGCGGCGGATGATGTCGGCGGCGTGACGACCCTCCTGCATGGCCACCGGCGACTGGCCGGGGTAGCCGTTCAGCGAGGTCATGTCGCCGATGGCGTAGATGTCGGCGTAACCGCCCACGGTCAGGTCGGGATTGATCAGCAGCCGTCCGGCGCGGTCGGTTTCGGCGCCCGTCGCCTCGGCCAGCAGCTTCGCGAAGCCACCCGCCTGCACGCCCGCCGACCACACGACCGTTTCGGCGGCGATCTTGCGCTCGGTGCCCGACTTGTCCTTGACGGTCACCTCGCCCGGTTCGATATCGGTGACGAAGGTGTCGAGCAGCACGTCGACGCCGCCGTCGGTCAACGACTTCTTCGCGTACTCCGACAGCCCGCCGCCGAACGGCGGCAGCACCGCGCCTGCGCCCTCGACCAGGGTCACCGAGACCTTCTGGTGGAAATGCCTTTTCGCGAGTTCGGTGAGCTGACCCGCCACCTCGACGCCGGTCGCGCCCGCGCCCACCACCACGAAGCTGAGCAGGCGCTCCCTGGTCTCCTGGTCCGCCTTCGCGGCTTCGGTGAACACCCGCTCGATCTGCGCGCGCAGCAGTTTCGCGTCGTCGATGGTCTTGAGCGAGTAGGTCTTCTCGGCGAAATCGTCACGGCCGAAGTACGACTGCGACGCGCCGGTCGCCGCGATGAGCGAGCCGTAGCGGATGCGTCGCACCCCCTCCTCGGTCCGGTAGGTCAGTACCGCGAGGTCGGGATCGATGCCGATCACGGTGCCCTGCCTGGTCTCACCGTTCTCGTGGCGGCGCAGGATCCGCGCGATCGGCGGGGCGATCTCATCCGCGCCCAGCACACCGGTGGCGACCTGGTACAGCAACGGCTGGAACAGATGCTCGCGGGTACTCGAGATCAGTACGTAGTTCACCCCCGACTTCGCCAGCTGCTTGGCGGCGGCGAGCCCGCCGAAACCCGATCCGACGATGACGACATCCGTGTACTCGAGGCCCTCGCGCTCGGCCTCGTTGTGTTCGGTCCTGATGGCTTGCACCCCGGCCCCCGTAGTTCCCATGACAACGACGTTATTCATCTTTCCTCCTCTTCATGACAAACCGTTATCCGGAACTCGAATATTTCAAGGGTCAGGGCGCATAATTCAGATGACTCTTATCTGATCTGCTCATGAATGGAGATCGAAGTGGAGCTTCGGCAGCTCACATACTTCGTCGCGGTGTGCGAGGAGCTCAGTTTCAGCAGGGCGGCGGCCCGCTGCTTCATCTCGCAATCGGCGATCAGTCATCAGATCGCCCGGCTCGAACACGACCTCGGGGTCACGCTCTTCGAGCGCTCGACCCGATCGGTGGTGCCGACCGACGCGAGCACAAGATTACTACCACTGGCCAAGCAAATGCTCAGTCTGGAGTCGGCCATCCGGGCGGCGGCGCGCACCACCAGCCCGCGAATCCGGCTGGCCGCGAACATGTCCTTCGCCAGCCGCTCGCTGTCCGCCATCGCCCGCGCCCGCGCCGCCCACCCGGACGCGGAGATCGAATTCGTGATCAAGCCGTTCCGCCAGCGCATCTCCGCGGTGGCCGACGGCGACTGCGATCTGGCCCTGATCCGCGGCAGCGTCCAGCAGCCCGGCATCGACGTCGAACATCTCTGGGTCGAAGACCTCATGCTCGCCACCGCCCCCGAACACCCCCTCGCCGGCCGCACCGACGTCACCCTCACCGAACTCGGCGCCTACCCCCTGCTGCTCCCACCGGAATCCGAACAAGTCCTGCTGCACAACGTCGTCCGCGCCGCCTTCGCCGACCTGCCCACCGGCCCCACCTACGGCCCGCCCATCCCGCCCGACCACACCGCCACGATGGAGTTGATCAACCACCCCGACGCCTGGACCATCCTCTACGCCAACAGCCCCACCGAGGGCATAGCCCTCGTCGAACTCGCCGACCGCCCCCTGCGCATCCCCGTCTGCGCCGTCCTGCGCACCGACGCCCGCCGCTCCCCCATCCTCAGCACTCTCCTCGACGGCCTGCACACCGCGTGATCCACCCGCCGGGAACACGGAATCGCCCGGCCGAGAATCTCGGCCGGGCGATTCGGTGCGCTGGGCGCGGGAAACCGCGGGCTCAGCCCTTGTGCGACTTGACCGCTTCGGTCAGCTGCGGGGCGACGTTGAACAGGTCGCCGACGATGCCGTAGTCCGCGATCTCGAAGATCGGGGCTTCCTCGTCCTTGTTGACCGCCACGATGGTCTTGGAGGTCTGCATGCCGGCGCGGTGCTGGATGGCGCCGGAGATGCCGAGGGCGACGTAAAGCTGCGGGGAGACCGTCTTACCGGTCTGACCGACCTGGAACTGGCCCGGGTAGTAGCCGGAGTCGACGGCGGCGCGGGACGCGCCGACGGCGGCGCCGAGCGAGTCGGCCAGCGCCTCCACGACGGCGAAGTTGTCGGCGGAACCGACGCCGCGGCCACCGGAGACGACGATATTCGCCTCGGTGAGCTCGGGACGGTCACCGGCGACGACCGGCTCGCGCGAGGTCACCTTGACGACGCCCTCTTCCTGCGCGGGGACCTCGACGGTCACCTTCTCGCCCGCGCCGGCCTGCGCGACCGCCTCGATGGCGCCGGGGCGCACCGAGATGACCGGCACGTCGCCGTTGGACTTGGCATCGACGGTGAACGCGCCACCGAAGATGGAGTGCACGGCCGAGCCGTCGGCGTTGACGCCGATGACGTCGATGAGCAGGCCGGAGCCGATGCGGGCGGCGAGGCGGCCCGACACCTCCTTGCCCTCGGCGGAGGCGGCGACGATCACCGCGGCCGGGGAGACCGACTCGACCAGGCCGGCGAGCACGTCGACCTTGGGGGTGATCAGGTAGTTCTCCACGTCGTCGGACTCGGCGACGTAGATCTTCTCGGCGCCCGCGGCGGCCAGCGCGTCGGCGAGCTTGTCGGCCTCGCCGGGCACGCCGAGCACGACGGCAGCCGGAGTGCCGAGGGTGCGGGCGGCGGTGAGCAGTTCGGTGCTGACCTTCTTGATCGCACCTTCGGCGTGCTCGACGAGCACGAGTACTTCAGCCATTTGTGTTCTCTCCTAGGAAGTCTTCAGTCCGATGTGGCGACGGATCAGATGATCTTCTGGCCGACCAGGTACTGGGCGATCTTGGTGCCGCCGTCGCCCTCGTCCGCGACCTTCTCGCCCGCGGTGCGCGGGGGCTTCGGGGTCGAGGAGGTGACGGTGGTACCGGCATTCTCCACACCGACAGTGGAGGGGTCGACGCCGAGATCGGCGAGGGTGAAGACCTGAACTTCCTTCTTCTTGGCGGCCATGATGCCCTTGAAGGAGGGGAAGCGGGGCTCGTTGATCTTCTCGGTGACCGAGACGATGGCCGGCAGGGTGGCCTCCAGCTTGAAGACGCCCTCGTCGGTCTCGCGCTCGCCGGTGATCTTGTCGCCGTCGACGGTCAGCTTGCGCAGGTGGGTCAGCTGGGGCAGGCCCAGGTACTCGGCGATGATCGCCGGAACCGCGCCCGCGCGGCCGTCGGTGGCCTCGTTACCGGCGATGACCAGCTCGACGCCCTCGACCTGGCCGAGCGCGGAGGCCAGCACCCACGCGGTCTGGACGGCGTCGGAGCCGTGGATGGCCGGGTCGTTGATGTGGATCGCCTTGTCGGCGCCCATCGACAGCGCCTTGCGGATCGCCTCGGTGGCGCGGTCGGGACCGGCGGCCAGCACGGTGACCTCACCGCCCTGGGCCTCCTTGATCAGCAGCGCTTCCTCGACGGCGCGCTCGTTGATCTCGTCGAGGACGGCGTCGGCGGCCTCGCGGTCCAGGGTGTAGTCCCCGTCGGACAGCTTGCGCTCGGACCACGTGTCGGGAACCTGCTTGATGAGTACGACGATGTTCGGCATCGGTGCTCGTCGACCTCCTGTTCTGGGGGCGGATGGGGGCGGCGCACGAACCAGGCCGTACGTCCACTCGGGTAGCTCGGCAGGTGACACTACCCTACGTTAAGTTACTCGTGGGTAACTTACTTGTCGAGGCGCCTGGAAGGATGGTCCGGGCGCGCCGCCGAGGCACCCTTACCAGTAACGTCGACGGGATGAGCAAGGCTGTGATCCCTGCCGCAGTGGGCGACGACGAGGTCACCACCCGGCAACCGGACAACACTGCGGAATCCGGAACCGACACCCTGCCGCTGACCGGCGAGCGCACGGTGCCCGGCATCGCCGAGGAGAACTACTGGTTCCGCCGGCACGAGATCGTCTACGCCCGGCTGCTGGACCGCTGCGCGGGCAAGACCGTGCTGGAGGCCGGATCCGGCGAAGGGTACGGCGCGGACATGATCGCCGGTGTCGCGACGAAGGTCACCGGCCTGGACTACGACGAGAGCGCGGTGGCGCACGTGCGCGCCCGCTACCCCCGGGTGGAGATGATCCAGGGCAACCTCGCCGCTCTTCCGCTGGCCGACGAGTCCGTCGACGTGGTCGTGAATTTCCAGGTGATCGAACACCTCTGGGATCAGGCCCAGTTCCTGCGCGAATGCCTGCGGGTGCTGCGCCCCGGCGGCGAACTGCTGATCAGCACGCCGAACCGGATCACCTTCTCCCCCGGCCGCGACACCCCGCTGAACCCCTTCCACACCCGCGAACTGAACGCTGCCGAACTCGACGAACTGCTGGTCGACGCCGGGTTCCGCGTCGAGCTCATGACCGGGGTGCACCACGGGCAGACGTTGCGCGCGCTCGATGCCAAGCACGGCGGCTCGTTCATCGACGCGCAGATCCAGCGCGCCCTGGCCGGGGAGCCCTGGCCCGCCGATCTGACCGCCGATGTGGCCGCGGTGACCATCGACGACTTCGACCTGCGTCCCGGCGATATCGACGCCAGCCTGGACCTGGTCGCGATCGCGGTGAAACCCGGGAAGTGAAATCGGTGCGCGCACAAGAAGTTCCCGGCCAGTTCACGCTGGTCCTGCACTCCCACCTGCCCTGGCTGGCCCACCACGGGCGTTGGCCGGTGGGCGAAGAATGGCTGTACCAATCCTGGGCGGCCACCTATCTTCCCGTCGTCGAGGTGCTGAGAACCCTTGCCGCGGAAGGGCGTTCGCACCTGCTGACGCTGGGCATCACGCCGGTGCTGGCCGCCCAGCTCGACGATCCGCACTGCCTGGCGGGCATGCACCACTGGCTGGGCAACTGGCAGCTGCGCGCGGACGAAGCCGCCGCGGCGGGCAATGTCGCGCTCGGCCGGCACGAGCACCGGCTGGCCGCGGCGGCGCTGCGCGAGTTCGAGCAGAACTGGCGCCACGGCGCGGCTCCGGTGTGGCGGCAACTGGTCGATGCGGAGACCGTCGAACTGCTCGGCGGACCGTTGGCGCACCCGTTCCAGCCGTTGCTCGATCCGCGCCTGCGGGCGTTCCAGCTGGAGGAAGGCCTGGCCGACGCACAGCTTCGCTGGGGTACCAGGCCGACCGGGATCTGGGCCCCCGAATGCGGCTACACCCCCGGCATGGAGATCGGTTACGCCGCCGCGGGAGTGACGCATTTCATGGTCGACGGGCCCGCGCTGCGCGGCGACAGCAGCCTCGGGCGGCCGGTGCACGATTCCGATGTGGTGGCCTTCGGACGCGATCTGCACGTCAGCTATCGCGTCTGGTCGCCGAAATCCGGCTACCCCGGGCACGCGGCCTATCGTGATTTCCATCACTATGATCACGCGACAGGTCTCAAACCCTCGCGCGTGACCGGCAAGACGGTCGCCGGACCGGACAAGGCGCCCTACGATCCCGAGCTCGCCGCCGCCGCGGTCACCCGCGATGTGGACGACTTCGTGGCCACGGTCCGCGAACGCCTGATCTCGGAGTCGGAGCGGATCGGACGGCCCGCTCTCGTGGTGGCCGCCTTCGACACCGAACTGTTCGGGCACTGGTGGCACGAGGGTCCGCAGTGGCTGGCGCAGGTGCTGCGCGCACTGCCCGAGGCCGGGGTCACCGTGGGCACCCTCGCCGACGCCAGAGCCCGTGGCTACGTGGGCGAACCGGTCCCGCTGGCCGACTCCTCGTGGGGTTCGGGCAAGGACTGGCGGGTGTGGGCAGGTGACCAGGTGAGCGATCTGGTCGCACTCAACGACGAGATCGTCCGGCTCACACTCGACACGGTCGGCAAGATGCGCGCCGCCGCCGCCGACGGCCCCGCGCTGCGCGATCCGGTGGCCGATCAGCTGCTGCGCGAGGCGATCCTCACCGTCTCCAGCGATTGGGCGTTCATGGTGAGCAAGGACTCCGCGGCGGGTTACGCCCGCGATCGCGCCCACCAGCACGCGCACGCCGTCCGCGAGATCGCCGCCGCCGTCGGATCCGGACAGGTCGCCAAAGCACAACAGTTGGCGGCAAGATGGGCCACGGCCGACGGCTTCTTCCCCGGGTTGGACGCGCGCCGGCTGCCCGAGGTCGACGCGCCTGCCGTCGGGGCCGCCGTCCGCGCCCCGCGAACCGAGTTCGCCGGTGCGCCGGGCCGCGACTCGGAAGGACTGGCATGAAGATCTTGATGGTCTCCTGGGAGTACCCGCCCGTCGTGGTGGGCGGTCTCGGCAGACACGTGCACCACCTGGCGGTGGAACTCGCCGCCGCCGGGCACGAAGTGGTGGTGCTGGCGCGCAGGCCGACCGGCACGGACCCCTCCACCCACCCGACCCACTCGTTCATCGAGGACGGTGTGCTGGTGGTCGCGGTGGCCGAGGATCCGCCCGCCTTCGACTTCGGCGAGGACATGCTGGCCTGGACGCTGGCGATGGGCCACGCGATGGTGCGCGCGGGCATCGGCCTGCGCAAGCCGGGCATCGGCGAGGGCTGGATCCCGGACGTGGTGCACGCGCACGACTGGCTGGTCGCCCATCCCGCGATCGCGCTGGCCGAGTTCTACGACGTGCCGCTGGTTTCCACCATCCACGCCACCGAGGCGGGCAGGCACAGCGGCTGGGTCGCGGGCCGGGTCAACAAGCAGGTGCACTCGGTGGAGTGGTGGCTGGCCAACGAGTCCGACGCGCTGATCACCTGTTCCTCCTCGATGCAGGACGAGGTCGAACGCCTCTACGGCGCCGAGCGCACGCCGATCACGGTGATCCGCAACGGCATCGACGTGGGCGCGTGGACCTACCGGCCGCGCCCGCCGCGCACCGGGCCGCCCCGGCTGCTCTACGTCGGGCGGCTGGAATACGAGAAGGGCGTGCAGGACGCGATCGCCGCGCTGCCGCGGATCCGGCGCGCGCATCCGGGCACCACGCTGACCGTCGCCGGGATCGGCACCCAGTTCGAATGGCTGCGCGAGCGCGCCCGCGTGCACCGGGTGGCGCGCGCGGTGAGTTTCGCCGGCCGGCTCGATCACACCGGACTGCTCGGCTGGCTGCACGGCGCCGACGCCATCGTGTTGCCCAGCCGCTACGAGCCGTTCGGCATCGTCGCGCTGGAGGCCGCCGCCGCGGGCACCCCGCTGGTCACCTCGACCGCGGGCGGGCTCGGCGAGGCCGTGATCGACGGCGTCACCGGCGCCTCGTTCGAACCGGCCGATGTCGACGGTCTGGTGGAGGCCGTGGTGGCCACCCTGGACGATCCCGAGGCCGCGCAACAGCGCGCGCTGGCCGCGCGCGAACGGCTGACCGCCGACTTCGCCTGGAACGTGGTGGCCGCCGAGACGGCGCAGGTGTACTCCTCGGCCAAGCGCCGGGTGCGCAATCCGCTCGCCCGCCCGGTCATCCCGGAAAGGCCACTGCCCGAACGGGATCCGAACAACCCCGGCTAAGTCCGGCCGGACGGGCTCAGTTGCCGGGCTGGAAGGCGAAGACCTCGCCGACCCTGGTGGCGACCACGATCTCGCCCTCGGGACCGATCGAGGTGCCCGCCGTGGTCCCTTCGGCATCGGGCAGCACGTCGGAATCGATGGTGGCGCCGGTGGCGGTGTCGAAGGTGACCAGGTTGAGGCCGCCGCCGATCGCGGCGGTGGTGTAACCGATCCCGCCCGCGGCCTGGACCGGCAGTCCGCGCAACGCCAGATCCTTGCGCTCCCAGGCGGTTTCGACCACGTCGCCGGTGTCGCGCAGCGCCATCAGGTAGCCCTCGTCACCCGCCGGGATGATCAGGCCGTCGGCGGAGACCGAGATGGCGCCGCTCGGGGTGAAGGGCAGCTGCTTCACCCAGCGGGTGCTGCCGTCCTCGGTGTTCAACGCGATCAGGCGGCCGCTGTTGTCGCCCACGTAGACGGTCCCCGCATCGGCCGACAGCGCGGGACTGGTCGCGCTGCCCTCGACGAGGATCTGGGCACTCCACTCGCGGTGGATGCGCTCGTCGGCGTAGCGGAGTGCGGCGAGTTCGGCGTTGGGCGAGCCGGGCTTCCAGACGGTGACGAAGAACCGGCCGGTGTCGGCGTCGACGGCCGAGACGGTGGCGACCGGGCACTGCGGGCCGCCGGTGCCGCAGTCGTCGAGGCCCTGTCCGGAGGCCGGGCGGGTCAGGTCGGGAAGTTCGAGGAAGTCGGGCTCGCCGAGCAGCTGGGTGGTGGGGACCACGCGTTTGCCGGTCTGACGCTCGAGCACGTCGATCTGGCCGGACTGGGTGATGGTGAGCACGTGGCTGTCGCCGGTGAACTGCACCGAGACCGGGACACCCGCCACGGGTGTCCGCCAGCGCGGCTGGCCCATCAGGTTGTAGGAGTTCACCGCGCCGTCGTCGCCGAAGTACACGTTGGTGTGGCTGTCGACCAGGGTCGGCGAGGATACGGCGTTGGGGCCGAGGCGATCACAGAACCGCTTGCGTCCGGTCGGCATCTGCAGCGACAGGATCGCGCAACCACTCGCGGTGCGGGTGGTCACGAACAGCTGACTGTCGGGCCCGACGGTGACCGGCTGCGCGATGGGGCCGCCGACAGGTCGCGACCAGCTCAGATTCATCTGTCGCGCACCGGTCTGCGGCCCGGCGCCGGAATTGCGTCCGTCGTAGTGGACGGCGGGCCAGCCTTCGCCCGAACCGGCGGTGATGTCATCGACGTCGGTGCCGCATCCGGTCAGCGCGACCGCGCCGACAGCTGCCAGCGCGGTCAGCGCGCGTGTGGACTTCGGGACGTGCCGCGTGGATACCGCGCGCACCCAACCGGTTCGCACCTGCTGATCTCCCCTCTCCGACGACGGCCGCACGCAAGACTAGCGGGTGATCGGTGCGCGGGGATCGCCGCACGGGGTCTCCGGCCGCCGTCAGGCGGCTACGCCGGACTGCCTGTCCGCGCCCGGCTTCGCGGCCAGGATCTCGTCACGCTCACGCAGATAGGCGACCTGCCTGCTGACCTCCTCACGGACGGTGACACTGTCCGCCTCGTCGGCGACATACGCGCCGCCGGCGAGCAGCGTGATCGCGGCGCCCGCGATCCAGGCCACCCAGCCCGCCGCCGTGCCCGCGAAGTCACCCAACCAGGGGGTCAGGAACAACACGAAACCGACCACGGACAGCGCCCAGTGATCCTTGGTCGGGTCACGAGCGATCAGCGACCACATCGCGTACACCGCCGTCATGGCGCCGAGGCCGATGGTGGCCGCCGCACTGACCGGGGTCGTCGCGGCCCATGCGGGAGTGGCAGCGGTGACCACACCCAGCGTCAAGGCGGCCCCTCCGATGACGTTGCTGCTGATTCTCATGCCCGTACTCCTTCCGGTGAGCGGCTTCGAACGACTCCGCTCCATGAACGATACGATACGTGTAGCGTAGCACTCGGCCGGATTATTCCCGGCCGGCTCGATTCCGCATGCCGAGATTCCACCCGTCGCGCCGATCGGCAAGACTGTGCGGCGGATCGGGAGAGCGACGAGAAAGGGGCGCTGCCGATGGCTTCCGAAGCGGCCGGGTCGCGCGACGAACGCATCACCGCCGCCGCCCTGGCGCTGCTGCGCGACGGCGGCGGCCGGGCGGTGACGATCGAGGCGGTGGCGAGCCGGTCGGGGGTGGCCAAGACGACCATCTACCGTCGCTACCGCGATCGCATCGACCTGCTGACCTCCGCACTGGAATCGCTGACCAACCCGAAGCCGCCGGCCGATCTGCACGACGGACCGGCGGTCCTGGACTGGCTCGTCGAGCAGGCGCTGTCGGCGGTCACCGAGGGCATCGGCACCGGCGGCGTCGCCGCATTGCTCACCGGCGAAGATCCCGACTACACCCGCGCCATCCGCGCGGTACTGCTGCGCCACCGCGCGGCGCTCATCGAAGTGGTCGGCGCCGCTGCCGAATCCGGCGCACTGCGCGACGATCGCGACGCCGAGACGGTCATCGACACGATCGTCGGCTCCTACATCATCGAACACTCCCGCCGTGGCTCGGTGGCCGAGGATTGGAGCGATCGCATCCGCGCGGTGCTGCGGCCCGCACTGCTGCCCGCGACGACGGAGTGA
Source organism: Nocardia higoensis NBRC 100133 (assembly GCF_000308595.1). GTDB lineage: Bacteria > Actinomycetota > Actinomycetes > Mycobacteriales > Mycobacteriaceae > Nocardia > Nocardia higoensis. The sequence continues at coordinate 36,889 of NZ_BAGA01000109.1, forward strand.
ATCACCGCCGTTTCCGCTCGATCACAAGCGCGACCGAGCCGCCACCATGATCCGACACCGACGAGACTCACATATGTCGCGGTTGTGTTACTGTCCGGTAAGTCTGCTGTGATGGGCCTCATAGGTCCAGGTCACAGCGGCACACGGAATCGCGGCAACGGTGCCGGATCGGTTGTGGAGAGGGTTTCATGGACCAGCATCAGGGGTCTGGGCGAAGAGTGCGACGCTGGGCGGGCAGAGCGCTCGCCGTAGTCGTGGCCGCGGCGAGCGTCGCGGCGGTCACCACGGCGGGGCCGCAGACCGCGCCCGCATCGGCGGTCGGCGAGTTCTACACTCCGCCCGCGCAGTTCCCGACCGAGCAGGGCGCGATCGTCAAGACCGCGCCGATGCCGTTGTTCGTGTCCTTCCCGAACGAGAAGGGCTGGCCCACCCAGGCCGAGCTGGTCATGTACACCAGCCGTCTGCAGGACGGCACCCCCACCGTGGTCACCGGCACCTACATCGAAGCCGCCGGTCCGTGGCTGGGCGAGGGCGAGCGCCCCACGGTCGTGATCGCGCCCGGCACATCCGGGCAGGGCGACCGGTGCGCGATGTCGGTGGCCTTCTCCACCGGCCTGGCAGGGTTCACCGAGCCCGCGCTCGGCTTCTCGGCCAACCAGGAACTGCCGTCCTCGACGGTGTGGAGCCGGTTGGGCGCGCGCGTGTTCGTGACCGACTACATCGGTCTGGGCACCCCCGGCGTGCACACCTACGCCAACCGGTTCGAGCAGGCCCACGCCGTGCTCGACGGCGCACGGGCGGCGAACGCGCTGGCCGGCGTCGGGCCCGACACCCCGCTGGTGCTGTGGGGCTATTCGCAGGGCGGCGGCGCGACCGCCTCGGCGGCGGAGCTGCAGCCGCAGTACGCGCCGGAGCTGAACCTGAAAGGCACCTGGGCGGGTGGACCGGTCGCCGATCTGGCCGTCATCCAGCAGACCATCGACGGCGCGCTCATCGGCGGAGCCATCGGCTACGCCATCAACGCGCTGCTCGCCCGCTATCCGGAGCTCTACAACGCCGTCGACCGGGTCACCAGCCCGGCCGGCCGCGAGATGCTGGCGACGCTCAGCGACACCTGCGTCGGTGATCTGATCACCGAGTACCCGTTCCTGCGGACCGATTCGCTGACCATCGACGGTCGCTCGCTGACCGAGCACATGGCCGCCATCCCGGAGGCCGCGCCCGCGCTCGACGAACAGCGAGTCGGCAACCTGCGGCCCGCCACGCCGGTGTTCGTCACCAGCGGCCGCAACGACGACACCGTGCCCTACAGCCAGGCCCGCACGCTGGCGGAGAGCTGGTGCGCCAAGGGCGCCACGGTGAAGTTCCGGACCAACGACCTGCCGCCGATCCTGCCCGGGGCGACCATTCCCAACCACTTCGGCCCGGAGATGATCGACGGCTTCGGACCCGACAACGCGATCACCTACCTGCTCGATCGCCTCGCCGGCAAGCCGATCTCCGGCTGCACGATCGACTGACCCGATCCCGGCCCCGGCGTCATTTCCGGGTCTGCCCGCGCGGTGTGAGCACGCGAAAGTACGCTGTTCACCCGAACGGAAGGTCCCCCGACGGCGGGGCCGGCAGCACACCACGACGGGAGTAGGTTTCGTGACGAGCATGTGGGGCGCACCGTTGCGCTCACGCTGGAGCGGGTCGCGGCGCCGGGATCCGGAGCAGGCGCGGTTCCTGACCGCGGCCTCGCTGCGCTGGGTCATCGCCAATCGCGCATACACGCCCTGGTACCTGGTGCGTTACTACCGCCTGTTCAAGTTCAAGCTGGCCAACCCGCACATCGTGTTGCGCGGCATGGTCTTCCTCGGCAAGAACGTCGAGATCCACGCCACCCCCGAGTTCGGTCGCATGGAGATCGGCCGCTGGGTGCACATCGGCGACGGCAACGCCATCCGCTGCCACGAAGGCTCGCTGCGTATCGGCGACAAGGTGGTCTTCGGCAAGGACAATGTCGTCAACACCTACCTCGACATCGAGATCGGCGAGTCGACGCTGGTCGCCGACTGGTGCTACATCTGCGACTTCGACCACAAGATGGACGACATCACCCTGCCGATCAAGGATCAGGGCATCGTCAAGAGCCCGGTGCGTATCGGTCCGGACACCTGGATCGCGGCCAAGGTCACCGTGCTGCGCGAGACCAGGGTCGGCCGCGGCTGCGTGCTGGGCGCGCACGCGGTGGTCAAGGGCGAGATCCCGGACTACTCGATCGCGGTCGGCGCGCCCGCCAAGGTCGTGAAGAATCGCAAGGCCACGTGGGAGGCCGGCGCCGAGGCGCGTGCGGCGTACCTGGCGGCGCTCGAGGACATCGAGCGCAAGAAGAACGGCGTCACCGCACCCCGGTCCTGATCGCTCGCGCCCGCGTCCCGGATGTCCAGGGCCGCGGGCGTCGCGCGCAGGTGCCCGGAATTGTCGGTGGGCGGGCGTAAGGTCGCCGCATGCGGAGCTACGCGGCGCTGTTGCGCGGGATCATGCCCAGTAATCCGAACATGCGCAACGAGAAGTTGCGCGGGGTGTTCACCGATCTCGGCTTCGAGAAGGTCGCCTCGGTGCTCTCCAGCGGCAATGTCGTCTTCCGCGTCACGGACGCCGATCCGGCCGAGCTGGAGGACCGGATCCAGCGGGCACTCACCGGGCAGTTGGGCATTGCGGGCGGTACGCTGCTGCGCGATTACGAGTGCCTGCGCGAACTGCTCGACCGTGATCCGTTCGAGGGCCTCGTCCACGAGCGCGGGTCCTACCTGACGGTCACCTTCTTCAAGAACGCCATCGGCGATCCCCAGCCCGCGATCCCGGACGATCCGCTGACCCGCGTGATCGGCTACGACGAGCCGAGCCGCGCGCTGCTCACGGTCATCGACAACAGCACGCCCAAGACGCCGGATTTCATGGCGTGGCTGGACAAGACCTACGGCAAGGACATCACCACCCGCACCTGGCTGACCGTGCAGAAGGTGGTCAAGAAGATGGAGCCGTGAGCGGTGCGTGCGCCGTGCACAGGAACACCGCGGCGGCTCGCCCGATCCTGGTGATCACCAGCGAATAAGGCTTGGCGCCACGTAGTTTCAGCTTCTTGCGCAGCGCGTCGGGATCGATGTCGACGCCGCGCACGAGGATTTCCAGCGCACCGCAGTCACGGCGGGCCAGTTCCTGGCGGAGCGTTTTCTCGCGCAATTCCATCCGGTCCTCGACGCGGAAGCCACGCACGCCCGCGGGCACCGTGTCGCCGGTGAGATAGGCGATATGCGGATCGAGTTGCCACAGGCCGTGTTTCGCCGCGTAGTGGCGTACCAGCCCGGCGCGGACGATCGCGCCGTCCGGGTCGATGATCCACTCCCCCGGCGCACGCTCCGGGATGTCGTCGGGGTGGGCATCGGTGAGGGTGTAGCTCTGCCCCGTGCTCGACAGCACCGCTGCCCGGCGGTGAACGCCGGGCTCCGCCAATCCCGGTGACCACAGGCAGGCTTCGCGCACGGCGCCGTCGAGGGAGACGATCTCGATCTCGCCGGGCCAGTCGAGTGCGTCGAAATCCAGTCCGGGAGCGCACTTCACGACCATGTCGCGGCCCGCGTAGACGGACAGCAGATCGGGCAGCGGTGGTTGCAGCGCGGCGGGGTCGTGCGTCCGCCTGCCGCCCGCTCGCCGGCCGGGGTCGGCGACGATCACGGTGTCCTTCGTGACAGGCATCAGCGCGTCGGCCGCCGCCAGCACCACGTTGCGCCCGGAAAGCACGGCAGCACAGCCACTCTCGGCAACACGGCCGCTCTCGCTCACGCGCCGCTCGGTGGCCGTCGGCTCGTCGGGAGCGCCGCACGCGCCGTCGGCACGAGCCGCGGCATGGGCGACGGTACCGGCAACCGTGTCGCCGACGGTGGTGGCGTCCTGATCGGCAGCGGACGCACGCGCGACCGGCTGCCAGGCCGCGCCGAGGTTGTGCGCCGCCATCGCCAGACGCACGGTGTCGAGATCGCTGCCGATCACCACCGGGCAGGCCCGGGCCAACTCGACGAGTTCGGCTCCGACGGAACAGGTCACGTCGTGCACGGCGCGACCGGCCAGCCGTTGCGCCCGGCGGCGCGCGACCGCGGTGGGAGTCGCCTGCTGCACCGCGTCGTCGGTGAACAGCCACTCCCCCGCGTCGGCGAGCTTGACCGCCGCTCGCCGCCGCAGCCGCACGGTTTCGATCAGCGCGGGTGCGGCCTCGCCGAAATCGCGGCGGACGCGCTCGAGGTCACGCAGATGGGTGGCCGGGGTGAGCTCCAGCCGCGCCACCTCGGTGAGGGCCGCGCGTCCCGCCGCGCTCGCGAGGAACTCGACATCCGCCCGGCTGAAGCCGTATCCCACTGCCTTGGATCCCGCTGCCCGTGATCCCGACTAGGCGGTGGGCTTCACGCCGGTGATCATGGCGTTGTAGAAGAACTGCCTCGGCACGAACCGGCGCATGACGTTCTCGTCCAGCCAGCTCAGCCGCAGCCACGCCTTGTACATGGCCAGGCGGTAGCCGAGGGTCAGCTTCTCGTCGGGCACGGCGGCCTCGAAGGTGCGCACCGGCCAGCCCCACAGCGCGGCCGCGAACTCCTCGGTGGTCGCCTTCACGCCGACCGCGCCGGCCGAGCGGGCCATCGCCTCGAGGTCGGCCGGATCGAAGGTGTGCAGGTCCACGACCGCCTCGAGGGCGGCCGCCCGGGAGGACTCGTCGAGTTCGGACTGCGGACGCCGCCAACCGGCCAGCGCGGGCAGCTTGGTGACGGTGGTGGTGGCCTTCCAGGTGATGCGGCCGAGCCAGCGGGCGTAGAAGTTGCCGACGGTGGTCGGTTCGCCGGCGAAGACGAAGCGCCCGCCCGGCTTGAGCACGCGCAGGCATTCGCGCAGGGACTGCTCGACATCGGGGATGTGGTGCAGCACCGCGTGGCCGACCACCAGGTCGAAGGTGTTGTCCTCGTACGGGATCGTTTCGGCATCGGCGACCCGGCCGTCCACGTCCAAGCCGAGATGCTCGGCGTTACGCAGGGCGACCTTGACCATGCCGGGCGAGAGGTCGGTGACCGATCCGGTCTTGGCGACCCCGCCCTGCATCAGGTTCAGCAGGAAGAAGCCGGTGCCGCAGCCGAGTTCGAGTGCACGCTCGTAGGGCAGCGGGGCCGGGCCCACCGCGGCGTCGAAACGGCCGCGGGCGTACTCGATACAGCGCTCGTCATAGGAGATGGACCACTTGTCGTCATAGGTCTCGGCCTCCCAGTCGTGGTAGAGCACTTGGGCAAGCTTCGTATCCTTGAACGCCGCTTCCACCTCCGCCTCGGTGGCGTGGGGGTTCGGCGCGGGGTCGTCGGGACGTACCGTCATGGTCGCCAAGCCTAACCTGATCATCGGGATGCTTCCGTGTGCGGGCCGGGCATTCGGACATCCGACCGACTCGCCCGCGAATTGGAACCCGTTACATCCGGGCGGACACGGCTACCGGCCGGTAGCTTCCGGGCAGTTCAGCGCCCTGTGAAGACCGCCGAACCGGGTCCGTCGGCCAGGTAGGACGCGGTTCCCCGGCGTGCGTCCTCGGTGCCGAACAATCCCGCCCACTCGGTACGGGCGCGGTCGAGTCCGTGCGGGCCCGCTTCGAACACCGCCTTCGCCGCGGCCAGCGCGAGCGCGGGTCCGCCGTGGAACTGCCCGGCCCAGCGCCGGGCCGCGGCGAACACGTCGTCGGGGGCGACCACCTCGTCGACCAGCCCGAGCTTCAACGCCTCGTCCGGCTCGACGAACCGGCCCGAGTAGACGAGATCCTTGGCCGCGCCGGGGCCGATCAGCTGGGTGAGTCTGCGGATGCCCGCGAGCGGGATCAGACCGGCCCGGATCTGCGGCAGGCCCAGCTTCACGTTGTCGCCGATGATGCGGCGGTCCGCGCCGAGCGCGAGTTCCAGACCGGCGCCGAGGCCGTAGCCGGCGATCGCCGCGACGGTCGGCTGCGGGACGCGCGCCAGGCACCCCAGGGCCGATTGCAGATCGCCGGCCAGCGCCTCGGCACGGGCCGGCTCGAGCGCCGACAGCTCGGCCATGTCGTCGCCGGCGCAGAACACCCGCTCGTCGCCGTAGACGATCAGCGCCGAGACCGCCGGGTCCTGCGCGGCCGACGCGCTGGCGGCGGCGACCTCACGCGCGACCTGGGCGTCGAACAGATTCAGCGGCGGGCGGGCGATGCGGACGACGGCGACACCGTCGGCGTCCGGCGAGTCCACGGTCACGAATTCGGCCATGGCAGGAAACCTACCGCCCAGCCGCCGAGCCGCTTGCCCGGCGGTGTCGGTCAGCGCGCCGAGCCGCGCAGGCGATCGACGGCGGGATTGTCGGCGAAATACCGCGCGGCGTCGGGGAACGCCAGGAAGGTGTCGCCGTTCTCGGGCACGGTCGGCATGATCGGCTCGATTTCCGGCTCCGCGGCGTAGATCTCGGCGGTGGACCCGAACCTCGACAGCGAGTCCAGCTGCGCCCAGGTGGGCGGGAGCAGGATGTCCTCGCCGGCGCGCCAGCGGGCCAGCGCGTCTGCCGGGGTGCGCCAGTGCACGGCGGCCGCCTCGGTGGTGGCGCCGTCGGCGCGCTGCCCCTCGGGCAGCACCGCGACGAAGAAGTGGGTGTCGTAGCGGCGCGGCTCGATGACCGGAGTGATCCAGTTGGCCCACGGGCGCAACAGGTCCGCGCGCAGCACCAGATTCTCCCGGGCCAGGAAGGTCGCCAGCGACAGCTCGCGCTTCTCCAGGGCGGCACGCGCGTCGCGGTAGACGGCGGTGTCGCCGACCAGGCTGTCGGCGGTGGGCCCGGCGAGCAGGACGCCGCACTCTTCGAAGGTCTCGCGCACCGCCGCGCACACCAGCGCCTGCGCCCTGGGTGCGGTGGTGCCGAAGGCCTGCGCCCACCAGGCCGGATCAGGTCCGGCCCAGGCGATATCGGCGGTCGCGTCCGAGGCGTCGACGCCGCCGCCCGGGAACACCGTCATGCCCGCGGCGAAGGCCATGGCGTTCACCCGGCGCTGCAGGAACACCTCGGGGCCGGTCGCGCCGTCGCGGACCAGCATCACCGTGGAGGCATCGCGCAGCGGCGGCGCCTCGGGCGCGGGGGTTGCCGTCGCGTCCGGAGTTGGGACATTCGCCGAATTCGTCTCACTCACACCAGCACCCTAACCCGCGCCTGCCGACGCTCAGCGCGTGCGGTGGCTGCCCGCCCGGCGGGACCGGCGTGCGAACCAGCGGCCGTCGATCTTGTCCAGTGCGATCGACTGGCGGAACGCCTCGCTGAGGTTCTCCGCGGTGAGCACGTCGTTGAGCAGCCCCTGGGCGACCACCTGGCCCTCGTTGATCAGCAGGGCATGGGTGAAGCCCGGCGGGATCTCCTCGACATGGTGGGTCACCAGCACGATGGCCGGGGCGTCGGGGTCGGCGGCCAGATCACCGAGGCGCTCCACCAACTCCTCGCGACCGCCCAGATCCAGGCCGGCCGCCGGCTCGTCGAGCAGCAGCAGTTCCGGATCGGTCATCAACGCGCGGGCGATCAGCACCCGCTTGCGCTCGCCCTCGGACAGGGTTCCGTAGGTCCGGTCGGAGAGGTGCTCGGCGCCCAGGCTTTCCAGCATGTCCACGGCGCGGTCGGTGTCCATCTCGTCGTAGTGCTCGCGCCAGCGGCCGAGCACCGCGTATCCGGCGGAGACCACCAGGTCGAGCACCTTCTCGTCGCGAGGCACCCGCCCCGCCAGGGCCGCCGAGGACAGTCCGATGCGCGGGCGCAGTTCGTTGATGTCCACCCGGCCGAGGGTTTCGCCGAGCAGATGCGCGGTGCCCGAGGTGGGATGCACCTCGGCCGCGGCGATACGCATCAGCGAGGTCTTGCCCGCGCCGTTGGGACCGAGTACGACCCAGCGTTCGTCGAGCTCGACCTGCCAGGAGACGGGGCCGACGAGGGTGTGCCCCGAGCGTCGGACGGTCACGTCGGTGAAATCGATGAGCAGATCGGGATCCGGTTGCGGCACGCGCTCCATCTTGGCCCAGATCGCGCCGGAACGAGCGACCGACCCTCACCAGGTGTCGGCCGGCACACCGATGACGGTGAGCGAACCGGGTGCTATCTCGGTGAATCCGGCATCGCGCACGGCGATCCCGGCGCCCGTGCCCACGCGCGCCGACAACGCGCGCCAGCGGTCCGGATCCGCCTCGCGCACCGAACAACCGAAATCGCGTTCGGCCCAGCGGCGCGCGCGCTCGACGTCCATCGCGCCGGCCAGCAGCATGCTGGCGTGCCCGACCTGCGCGGCCGCCTTGCCCAGCGACATGCCCAGCGACGAATTCACCCACAGCACGGGCAGATCCGGGTCCGGCGGACCGGGCTCGTCGTGGTCGAGATCGGTGCCGCCGATCTGCAGCCTGCGGATCCGCTGATCGGTCTCGCCGACCGGGCAGGGCACGAACGCCCGCGCCTGCGCGCCGCCGATTTCCACGGTCACGCCGTCCACCTCGTTCGCCGCTGTCCACTGCGCGCCCCGCGCGCGGCGGGCGACCTTGCGGATGCGGGCCCGCTTCCACGCCAGATACCGCCGCTCCCACGGCCCGCCCGCGCCGACGCGTTCGTCCAGGCACAGCGCGACCACCGCACTCGCCGCGGCGGCCAGCAACGCGCTGCGCGGCGGCGGATCGACCTTGGGCAGGTGCAGCACCATCTGCATGGCCTGCACCCGCGCGGGATCATCGGGATCACGCGCCCCGCCGTACCCTTCGGCCAGCACCGCGTGCCTGGCCGCGAAATCCGGCGGCTGCGCGAAGGTTTCGCTCTCGCAGTCGAGCCCGGGCGTGCCGGTCATCGGATCAGCGGAACCCGGCGCACCCCGCCGTCGCGGGCGTCGGCCGCCTCCACCTCGTCGCGGGTGACGCCGAGGACGAACAGCACCGCGTCCAGATACGGATGCGACAGCGCCGCGTCGGCGACCTCGCGCAGGGCGGGCTTGGCGTTGAACGCGACGCCGAGCCCGGCGGCGTTGAGCATGTCGATATCGTTGGCGCCGTCGCCCACCGCGACCGTCTGCTCCATCGGCACCCCGGCCTCCGCGGCGAACTTGCGCAGCGCGGTCGCCTTGGCGGCACGATCGACGATGTCGCCGACCACCCGCCCGGTGAGCTTGCCGTCGACGATCTCGAGGGTGTTCGCCTGGACGAAATCCAGTTCCAGATCGTGCGCCAGCGGCTCGATGACCTGACGGAAACCACCCGAGACCACGCCGCACTTGAAACCGATGCGGCGCAACGTTCGGATGGTGGTGCGCGCGCCGGGAGTCAGCTCGATGCGCTCGGCGACCTCCTGGATCACCGACTCGTCGAGTCCTTCCAGCGTCGCCACCCGCTGGCGCAGCGATTCGGCGAAGTCGATCTCGCCCCGCATGGCCGCCTCGGTGACCAGACGGACCTGCTCCTCCACCCCGGCGTGGGCGGCGAGCATTTCGATCACCTCGCCCTGGATGAGCGTGGAGTCGACGTCGAAGGTGATCAGCCGCTTGGCCCGCCGCGCCAGCCCGGCCCGCTCGACGGCCACGTCGATCCGCTCGTCGACGGCCACCTCGGCCAGCGCGGTACGCAGCGTCGAATCGGTGTCGGCGCCGGTGTCGGGCGCGGTGACCATCAGTTCGACGCCGGTCACCGGGTAGTCGGCGATGCCGCGGATGGTGTCGATGTTGGCGCCGATACCGGCCAGCTGCCGCGACACCGCGCTGAACGCCCGCGCCGTGACCGGCGCTCCGAGCACGACCACGGCGTGGGTGGACATCGGCTGGCGGCCGATCTGCGCGCCCACTTCCACGTCGACGGTCATGCCGACGGTGTTCATCGCCTCTTCGACCTCGTCCTGCAACTCCTCGGGATCGTGCGGGCAGGTGACCAGCACGCCGAGGGTCAGCCTGCCGCGGATCACCACCTGCTCGACGTCGAGCAGGCTGACCTCGTGCCGGGACATCGCCGCGAGGAGCACGGATGTCACACCGGGGCGGTCGGGCCCGGTGACGGTCACGAGAACGGTGGTGTCGGCCACAGCGGTGCGCTCCTGGTCTTTCGGGTCGTTACACGAGTGTGCACCCGCTGGCAGTCCAGCGGGTGCACGGCTCGTCATGTCAGCTCTTGGTCAACGCGGGAGCTTCAGCCTCCTGGCCGTGCTTGGCCGAGCCCCAGCCGACGTGCGCCTCGGAGCGCATCCGCTCGATCATGTGCGGGTAGTGCAGCTCGAAGGCCGGACGCTCGGACCGGATACGCGGCAGCTCGTAGAAGTTGTGCCGCGGCGGCGGGCAGGTGGTCGCCCACTCCAGCGAGTTGCCGTAGCCCCACGGATCGTCCACGGTGACGACCTCGCCGTACCGGAAGCTCTTGAAGACGTTCCAGATGAACGGGAGCATCGAGGCGCCGAGCACGAACGCGCCGATCGTGGAGACGGTGTTCAGCGTGGTGAAGCCGTCCGAGGGCAGGTAGTCGGCGTAGCGACGCGGCATGCCTTCGGCGCCCAGCCAGTGCTGCACGAGGAAGGTGGTGTGGAAGCCGACGAAGGTGGCCCAGAAGTGCCACTTCGCCAGGCGCTCGTCGCACATGCGGCCGGTGATCTTCGGGAACCAGAAGTAGATGCCGGCGAAGGTCGCGAACACGATGGTGCCGAAGAGCACGTAGTGGAAGTGCGCGACGACGAAGTACGAGTCGGTGACGTGGAAGTCCAGCGGCGGGCTGGCCAGGATGACGCCCGACAGACCACCGAAGAGGAAGGTCACGAGGAAGCCCAGCGACCACAGCATCGGCGACTCGAAGGTCAGCTGACCCCGCCACATGGTGCCGATCCAGTTGAAGAACTTCACACCGGTCGGAACCGCGATGAGGAAGGTCATGAAGGAGAAGTACGGCAGCAGCACCGCGCCGGTGGCGTACATGTGGTGCGCCCACACCGCGATGGACAGCGCGGCGATACCGAGGGTCGCGTAGATCAGCGTGGTGTAGCCGAAGATCGGCTTACGGCTGAAGACCGGGAAGATCTCCGAGACGATGCCGAAGAACGGCAGCGCGATGATGTACACCTCGGGGTGGCCGAAGAACCAGAACAGGTGCTGGTACAGCAGGATGCCGCCGGTGGCCGGGTCGTAGATGTGGCCGCCCAGGTGGCGGTCGTAGGCCAGGCCGAACAGCGCGGCGGTCAGCAGCGGGAAGGCCAGCAGGATGAGCACGCTGGTGACGGCGATGTTCCAGGTGAAGACCGGCATGCGGAACATGGTCATACCGGGGGCGCGCATGCAGACCACGGTGGTCAGCATGTTCACGCCGCCGAGGATGGTGCCGAGACCGGAGACGGCCAGGCCCAGGATCCACAGGTCGGTGCCGACACCGGGCGAGTGCAGGATGTCGGTCAGCGGCACGTAGGCCGTCCAGCCGAAGTCGGCCGCGCCGCCCGGGGTGATGAAGCCCGCGGTCGCCATGGACGCGCCGAACAGGTACAGCCAGTAGCTGAACGCGTTCAGTCGCGGGAAGGCGACGTCGGGGGCGCCGATCTGCAGCGGCAGCACGATGTTGGCGAAGCCGAACACGATCGCGGTCGCGTAGAACAGCAGCATGATGGTGCCGTGCATGGTGAACAGCTGGTTGAACTGTTCCGGCGAGAGGAACTGCAGACCCGGACGCGCGAGCTCGCCACGCATCAGCAGTGCCATCAGACCGCCGATGAGGAAGAAGCTCGTGGCGGTCACCAGGTACATGGTGCCGAGCACCTTCGGGTCGGTCGTGGTGACCATCTTGTAGAGGAAAGAACCCTTGGGTCCGGTCCGGGCCGGATACGGTCGAGTCGCTTCCAACTGAGGGACTGGTCTGGGCTCTACCGCAGTCACTGATCCTCCTGAAGGTGCCTTTAGGTCGCTCCGCAGGCTCCGCTGCTCGCACACATCCCGTTACCGGAACAGCGGACAGTTCGCTTGCGCTCCGATGATCGTAAACCGTGCCCGATAGCCGGGGCGCACGTGGTCCTACTCTGCGTCGTATTTCGCTGTCACAGGTCTCGCCATCCACCCCCACAATGCACGCTACACCTGGTCCGAAGGTCTTTCCGGCAGACCGATGAGTTCTACCCGCGACCTCCGTCTGCATCGGTGACGGCGCCTCGCCCGTCCCCACCTCCGAGTACCGAGGAGACCGAACCATGAGCGCAACCGTGCCCGGCGATCCCGTCTGGGTCGATCTGTTCACCTCCGATCCCGACCGCGCGATCGCCTTCTACGGCGAACTGTTCGGCTGGACCGCAGACCGCAACGAGGACTTCGGCGGCTACATCACCTTCCGTTCCGACGGCAAGGCCGTCGCGGGCGGCATGGGCAAGTCCGGTCCCGAGGACGGCCCCGACCAGTGGACCGTCTACCTCGCCGCCACCGACGCGCGCGCCACCGCCGAGGCCGCCGCCGCGCACGGCGGCGCGGTGATCGTGGCGCCGATGGAGGTCGGCGACCTGGGCACGATGGCGGTGCTGGCCGACTCCGCCGGCGCCGGCATCGGTATCTGGCAGGCGAACACCTTCGCCGGCATCGAAACCGAGCCGATGGGCGAGCACGACATGTGGCGGCACGGCGCACCGGGCTGGTTCGAACTGCACACCCCGGAGTACGACAAGACGCTGACGTTCTATCGCGAGGTCTTCGGCTGGCAGGACGTCACCGAGATGCCCGGTCCGGCCGAGTTCCGGTACAGCACCATCCACGCCGCGCACCCGATGCGCGGTGGCGTGATGGACGCCTCGGCCGTGTCCGCCGAGGCGGTGCTGCCCGGCTGGGGCGTGTACTTCGGCTCCGCCGATGTCGACACCACCGTGGCGAAGGCGGTCGAACTCGGCGCGAGGCTCGTGCACCCGGCCGAGGACAGCCCGTACGGGCGGATGGCCGTGCTCACCGATCCGACCGGTGCGCGGTTCAGCGTCGGCGGCGACGTCGCGGACTCCTGAGCCCGGCCGAACTCCATGCAGAGCCGTCCCTTCCGTCTGCCGGTGTCGCGGGGTGCGGGCAGGCGCAGGGCCGGGTCGGCGGCCCCGCGGCGGGGTGTGACCCGCCACCGCCGGGGGCGCGGCCGCAGCGGTACCCTCTCCCGCATGTCGGACAGCGCCCCCGTACGCACTCGAAATCGCACCGTGGCCGCCCGATTCGGGGTTGCGGCCGTGGCGGCGGTGTCCGCCTTCGCGCTGACCGGATGCGGTGACCGCTCCGACGACGCGAGCACGATCGTGCGAACCACCACCAATATCGCGGGTGCGGGGGTGGTCGGCCTGGAGCGCGACACCACCCGCACCTGCCCGCTGCCGAGCGCGCCGGATCAGCCCTCCGGCACCCGCCCGGTCACACACGCCGCGGGCGTCTCGCAAGTGCCCGCCGATCCGCAGCGCATCGTCGTGCTGAGCACCTCCGCACTCGACGCGGCCTGCGCACTCGGCCTGTGGGAGCGCGTGGTCGGCACGGTGATCATGGACGGCCCGCGCCCGCAGCCGCAGTACCTGGGCACCGGTGTACTCGAGATCCCGGCCGTCGGCGGCGCGGGCGAACCCGACCTGGCCCGGATCGCCGAGCTCGATCCCGATCTGATCCTCGGTGAGACCCCCTCCGGCGCAGCGACTTTCGACGCGCTCGGCGCGATCGCCCCGACTGTACTGGTGGGCGAGCCGGTCAGCTGGCAGGCCGAGTTCGCCGCCTACGCCGCGGGCATGGGCCGCGACCGGGCCGCCGCCGAGGCGCTGAACAGCTACCTGGCCGACGCCCGCGAGGTCGGCGGGGAACTCGCCGCCAACGAGAGCCAGGCTTCGGTGGTGCGGTTCGGCCCGGAGCAGGCGCAGGTGCAGGGCGCCGACAGCTTCGCCGGGCAGGTGCTCGCCGATGTGGGCGTCCAGCGCCCGGCCGCGCAGCGCGGCGACTCCGAGGTGGTCGGCTCCGGCGACTACCAGGAACTGGTCGAGGGCGACATCATCTATGTGATCTTCGCCGGCGCGGACGGCCAGGCCTACGGCGAGTCGGTCATGCGCGGGCGGGAATGGAAGGACCTCGGCGCGGTCACCGACAAGCGGGTGTTCGCCGTCGAGGACAGCGTATGGCACGGAGACGGGCTGACCGCGGCCCGGGCGATGCTCACCGATCTGCGCGGCACGCTCAACGGTTACGTCACCGACTGACCGCGCGCCGAGGCTCCCAGCGAACTCCCAGCAAGATCCCAGAAGCCCGGGAGCCGGCCGACCTACCGTCGTACGACACGAACGGTGAAGGAGGCGGGTAGTTGAGCGGCGACGACCACGGGGCGATGCACGAGCACGATCGCGGGCTCGGATACGACATGAGGATCATGTCCCGGCGGCGGGCGATGTTCTTCCTGGGTGCGGCGGGTGCGGCCGCGGTGACCGCCGGCTGCGCGGCCGGCGCGGACAGCGGCGCGGCGGACGGGGTGACGACCGCCGAGGCGAGCGCACCCACGACCACCGGCGCGGTCGCCCCCGCGGCCCCACAGGAGACCGCGGGCCCCTACCCCGGCGACGGCAGCAACGGGCCGAACGTCCTGATCCGGACCGGCGTCGTGCGCTCGGATATCACCACCAGCTTCGGCGGCGCCACCGGCGTCGCCGAGGGCGTGCCGCTGAAGCTGACGCTGAGCCTGCAGGATCTGGTGAAGGACGGCGCGGCGGGCGCGGGCATGGCGGTCTACGTCTGGCACTGCGACCGGGAGGGCCGGTACTCGCTCTACTCCGAGGGCGTCACCGAGGAGAACTATCTGCGCGGGGTCCAGGTCGCCGACGCCGCGGGCGCGGTCACCTTCACCTCGATCTTCCCGGCCTGCTACGAGGGCCGCTGGCCGCACATCCACTTCGAGGTCTACGACTCGCTCGAGTCGGCGGTCGCCGGCGGCGACGCCCGGCTGACCTCACAGATCGCCATGCCGGAGGACACCTGCGATGCGGTCTTCGCCTACGACTCCGGATATGCGCGCAGCATCGACAACATCTCGCGGGTGTCGCTGGAATCGGACATGGTCTTCGGTGACGGGTGGGATGCCGAGCTGGCGACGGTGACCGGCACGCCGTCCCAGGGGCTGACCGCCACGCTCACCATCGGCGTCGCCGATCGCTCACAGAACACCATGGCGCCGGGTGCGCCCGCGGGGCCGCCGCCGGGCTTCGACGGCACGCCGCCGCAGGGATTTCCGCCGGGCGGATTCCCCTCGGGAGGTATGCCGCCCGGCCGCTGACGGGCGCGGTTGCCCCTCAGCGCCCCGGCTCCCGGTCGACAGCTGAGGCGGTTCGCGGCGATATCTCCGCGAAGGGCAGCCTCGCGCCGCCCGGCCTCCGCGGCCGGGCCTGCGCACGACCCCGGACTCGCGATGCAGTTCGGGCCCCGCGTGATTCGCGCGGGGCCCGAACTGTTCTGCCGTCTACCCGTGTTCTCGCCGGCGGTTCGGCTCAGAAATCCCAGTCCTCGTCTTCGGTATTGACGGCCTTGCCGATCACGTAGCTCGAGCCCGACCCGGAGAAGAAGTCGTGGTTCTCGTCGGCGTTCGGCGACAGCGCCGACAGGATGGCCGGGTTCACCATGGTCTCGTCGGCCGGGAACAGGCCCTCGTAGCCGAGGTTCATCAGCGCCTTGTTGGCGTTGTAGCGCAGGAAGGTCTTCACGTCCTCGGTCAGGCCGACCTCGTCGTAGAGATCCTGGGTGTACTCGACCTCGTTCTCGTAGAGCTCGTAGAGCAGCTCGAAGGTGTAGCCCTTGAGCTCCTCGCGCTCGGCCTCGCCGACCAGTTCCAGGCCGCGCTGGTACTTGTAGCCGATGTAGTAGCCGTGCACGGCCTCGTCGCGGATGATCAGCCGGATCATGTCCGCGGTGTTGGTGAGCTTGGCGCGCGAGGACCAGTGCATCGGCAGGTAGAAGCCGGAGTAGAACAGGAAGCTCTCCAGCAGGGTGGAGGCCACCTTGCGCTTGAGCGGATCGTCGCCCTTGTAGTAGTCGAGCACGATCTCGGCCTTGCGCTGCAGGTTCCGGTTCTCCTCGGACCAGCGGAAGGCCTCGTCGATCTCCTTGGTGGAGCACAGGGTGGAGAAGATCGAGCTGTAGCTCTTGGCGTGCACCGACTCCATGAACGCGATGTTGGTGAGCACCGCCTCCTCGTGCGGGGTCAGCGCGTCCGGGATCAGGCTCACCGCGCCGACCGTGCCCTGGATGGTGTCCAGCAACGTCAGGCCGGTGAAGACCCGCATGGTCAGCTGCTTCTCCTCGGGCGTCAGGGTGGCCCACGACTGGATGTCGTTGGACACCGGGACCTTCTCCGGCAGCCAGAAGTTGCCGGTCAGCCGATCCCAGACCTCGGCATCCTTCTCGTCGGGCACCCGATTCCAGTTGATGGCCGACACCCGATCGATCAGTTTCATCCTGCCTCCACGCCCTTTCCCGAACACTGCGTCCATGCCGATCGCCACTTCCCGAGCCCACCGCTGGCGCGGCATTCCTCTCCGCTCAGACACTACTCGTTGTGGCGGATTCTTCCGAATAACACAAGACCTTGTGTCATGCTGCACAAAGGCCCCGGGAGTCCCCGCGGTACCGGGACCGCCGCGTGCGGCACCCATTGTGCGCCAACCACGCTCCCGATCCCACATCCGGTCCGCGCGGCTCGCCCGACATGTCGCGGGCCGATCGCCGAGCGTTTGCCGACACGCCACAGCCCCCGGCCGGAGCAGGCCGGTGCCGCGCCCGCCGGGCCCACGCCGCGCCGGCCTATCTCGGGCGCCGACCGGTTCCTGCCGCGCCGACTCGCACCGACCTCCGTCTCCGGGAACGCCCGATCGCCGGACCGTCGCGAGGCGCGCGGCGGTCAGGCCCGCAACCGCGCGGTGACCGTCGTCGCCGATCCGCGTCGATGCGAGTCCGGGTGCGCGGGGACGCCCCCGGGCTCAGATGCCGAGGACGAGCTTGGCGGTGGTGAAGTAGATGATCAGGCCGGTGGCGTCGACCAGGGTGGTGACCATGGGCGCCGACACGACGGCGGGGTCGATGCGCAGCTTCCTGGCGAGCAGGGGCATGGTGCCGCCGATGGTGGTGGCCCAGGCGCAGATGAACACCAGCGTGACGGCGACGACGAGAGCGATGCGCGGATCGACGAACAGTGCGGCGATGGCCAATCCCACTGCGGCGAGCATGGATCCGAGGACCAGGCCGACGCGGCATTCGCGCCAGATCACCGAGATCAGGTCCGAGCCGCGTACCTCGCCGACCGCGACGGCGCGCACGCACGCGGTGGCGGCCTGCGCGCCCGCGTTTCCGCCCGCGCCGATCAGCAGCGGGATGAACAGGGCCAGGTGCGCGGCCTGCTCCAGGGTGCCCTCGAAGAAGTCGGTGACGCTCACGGTGAGGGTGGCGGCGAAGAGCAGCAGCATCAGCCACAGCGCGCGGTAGCGGGCCAGCTGGAACACCCCCGCGGCCATGTAGTGGCCCTCCCACGGCGACGAACCCGCCTGGCGCGCAACGTCTTCGCTGTCGGCGGCCTCGATGACCTCGACCGCGTCGTCGATGGTGAGCAACCCGAGCAGCCGGTCCTCGCTGTCGACAACGGGCAGGTTGATGTCGTTGGTCTCGCGCATGAGCCGGGCCGCCTTCTCGGCCGAGTCGGTGGCACGCGCGAAGGCCGGCTCGGTGACGACGAGTTCGGAGACCATCGTCTCGGGGCGGGCGAGCACGAGTTCGCGCAGTTCCACGATGCCGGTCAGGCGCCTGCCCGCGTCGACCACGGGCAGGGTGTAGACGGTCTCGGCGTGCGCACCCTCCGCGCGCACCATCGCCAGCGCCTCGGCGACGGTCAGTTCGGCGGGCAGTGCGACCACCTCGGGGGTCATGTACTGGCCGGCCGAGCCCTCCGGGTAGCCGAGCAGACCGGCGGTCATCCGGCGCTCGCGCGGGCTCAGCCCGGCGAGCACCTTCTGCGCCACCTTGGCCGGAGCTTCGCGCAGCATGCGGGCGCGGTCGTCGGGGGCCATGCCCTCGACCAGATCGCGGAAGCTCTGGTCGCGCAGGCCCTGCAGGATCTGCTGCTGATCGACGGGTTCGAGTTCCTCGAACACCGCCAGTGCCTGTTCCTTGTCCAGCAGCCGGAATGCGACGCCGGCCAGAACCGCGTCCATCCGGGCCAGTTCGTCGGCGATCCGGTGCGGCGGATGCTCGTCGAGCCAGCGCACCACGGATTCGACGCGGTGCCCGGCGACGAATTCCGGCAGCGAGCCGGCGGACGCGGTGCGGCCGTCGGCCGCTTCCGGGTGCGCTTCGGTGAGTTCGGGGCGTGCTTCGACGAGATCGATCTGCGACATGGGAAATCCTCGGCACAGCGTGGCATCACACCGGCGCGGCGGAATCGCTCACGGTCGGCGGATACAGCGGGGGTGAATGATGCGCGAATTCACACCGCGTGGCGCCTGCCCGTGGTCGCGTAACGTCCGAGGACGTCAGAGATGCGAAGGGGCGGCGCCGCGCGGCCTTCGACTGGGGGGTTCGCTACGCATAGCAATCCACCTCCTCGTCCAGTGCCGCAGGGCGGTATACGCGGATCACCACGATCACGCGCGTCTCGCCGTGCCTTCGGATTGGTCGGACGCGAATGCGTCCACCGGCAGGTTACCTTGTCCGGAGCCGTTTTTCACATCGGGGGCGGGACACCGAGTCCCAGCTCACAACCACACGCGATTCTTGCGCCACGGATCGGGCGTGGGCACCGTGTCGCCACTGCGCAGCATCATCCTTTCCAGCACGGCCAGTCGCTTGCGCTGGGCCGCCACCTCGTGCAGCGCGGCGTTCACCGTCTCCTGGGCACCGCCACCGGTACCGAGCAGCGTCGCCGCTGTCGCCAGTGCCACGTCGTCGACCTCGATCGATACCCGAGACATCGCCCACCTCCGTGTTGTGCGCCCCATCGCATGGTAGGCGCAGCGGCGAGAATTACGCGCGCGCAGCGCAGAAGGGTTGCCGGGGGTAGAACCGGTGGTGAAAGTGTGGTTGACCGAGACCACCGTTGGCCGGTCGAGACTACGAAGGAGAATCAGGTGCGCTTCGGATTATTCGTCCCGCAGGGATGGCGACTGGATCTGGTGGGGATCGATGTCGAACAGCAGTGGGATGTGATGCGCGGACTGGCTCGACGGGCCGACGAGCACCAGGAATGGGAGTCGATCTGGGTCTACGACCACTTCCACACCATCCCGCAGCCGACCCGGGAAGCCACCCACGAGGCGTGGACACTCATGGCGGCGTTCGCGGCCTCCACCGAACGGGTGCGACTCGGCCAGATGTGTACCGCGATCAGCTACCGCAATCCCGCCTATCTGGCCAAGGTCGCCGCGACCACGGACATCATCTCCGGCGGCCGGGTCGAGATGGGCATCGGCGGCGGCTGGTACGAGCACGAGTGGCGCGCCTACGGATACGGCTTCCCGTCCGCCGGCGACCGGCTGCGCCGCCTCGACGAGGGGGTGCAGATCTTCAAGCAGGCCTGGACCAAGGGCGAGGCGACCCTGGACGGCAAGCACTACCAGGTCGACGGTGCGATCGTGCGACCGCTGCCGTTGCAGGACGGCGGCATCCCGCTGTGGATCGCCGGCGGCGGCGAGAAGGTGACGCTGCGCATCGCGGCGAAGTACGCCGACTACACCAACTTCTCCAGCGACCTCGAGGAGTTCGCCCGCAAGTCCGAACTCCTGCGCGGCCACTGCGCCGATGTGGGTACCGACTTCGAGCGGATCACTCGCTCGTCCAACGTCAACGCGATCATCGGCCGGGACGAGGCCGAGGTGGCCGAGCGGATCGCCGTGTGGCGCGAGCGGATCGCCGGCGTGCTCGGGGCCGAGGGCGCCGACGAATTCCAGCAGCGGCTGTTCGGCGGCAGCGCCGCGGTCGGCACGCCCGAGCAGGTCGTCGAGAAGCTGACGAAGCTGAAGGAGCTGGGGCTCGAGTACACGATCGTGAACTTCCCCGAATCGGCCTACGACACCTCGGGCATCGAACTGTTCGAGAGCGAGATCGTTCCCGCGCTGCGCTGAGCGCGCCCGAAGCCCCGGCGGGCGAAATCGCGACCATTTGTGGCGCCCTCCGCCCGTCGGCCGGCGCCCAGCGGCATCGGCACGCGGCGCTCGGCTCGCGGCAGTCGCCGGCACGAAGAAGCCGGGCTCGCCGGACCTCTCGATCGGGTCCGCCGAGCCCGGCTTCGCGCTGTGGCCGGGTGGCCGCTAGAGCATGCAGCTCACGCAACCCTCGACTTCGGTGCCCTCCAGCGCCATCTGCCGCAGGCGGATGTAGTAGAGCGTCTTGATGCCCTTGCGCCAGGCGTAGATCTGGGCGCGGTTCAGGTCGCGGGTGGTGGCGGTGTCCTTGAAGAACAACGTCAGCGACAGGCCCTGGTCCACGTGCTGGGTGGCCGCGGCGTAGGTGTCGATGATCTTCTCGTAGCCGATCTCGTAGGCGTCCCGGTAGAACTCGAGGTTCTCGTTGGTCATATAGGGCGCCGGGTAGTAGACGCGCCCGATCTTGCCCTCCTTGCGGATCTCGATCTTCGACGCCACCGGGTGGATCGAGCTGGTGGAGTGGTTGATGTAGGAGATCGAGCCGGTCGGCGGCACCGCCTGCAGGTTCTGGTTGTAGATGCCGTGCGCCATGACCGAGGCCTTCAGCTCGCGCCAGTCCTCCTGGGTGGGGATGCGCACGCCCGCCTCGGCGAACAGCTGCCGCACCCGCTCGGTCGCCGGCTCCCACACCTGGTCGGTGTACTTGTCGAAGTACTCGCCGCTGGCGTACTTCGATTCCGGGAAGCCGCCGAAGTAGGTGCCGCGCTCGATGGCGAGCTGGTTGGAGGCCCGGATCGCGTGGTAGACGACGGTGTAGAAGTAGATGTTGGTGAAGTCGATGCCTTCGTCGGAGCCGTAGTGGATGTGCTCGCGGGCGAGATAGCCGTGCAGGTTCATCTGGCCGAGACCGATGGCATGCGACTGCAGGTTGCCCTGCTCGATGGAGGGCACCGAGGTGATGTGGGTCTGATCCGAGACCGCGGTCAGCGCGCGGATGGCGACCTCGATGGTCTGCGCGAAGTCCGGTGAGTCCATCGCCTTGGCGATGTTGAGCGAACCCAGGTTGCAGGAGATGTCCTTGCCGATCGTCGAGTAGGACAGATCGTCGTTGAACTCCGAGGGTGTGGAGACCTGCAGGATCTCCGAGCACAGGTTCGAGTGGGTGATCTTGCCCGCGATCGGGTTGGCCCGGTTCACCGTGTCCTCGAACATGATGTACGGGTAGCCCGATTCGAACTGCAGCTCGGCGATGGTCTGGAAGAACTCGCGCGCCTTGATCTTCGACTTGCGGATGCGCTTGTCGTCGACCATCTCGTAGTACTTCTCGGTGACGTCGATGTCGGCGAACGGCTTGCCGTAGATGCGTTCCACGTCGTACGGCGAGAACAGGTACATGTCCTCGTTCTTCTTGGCCAGTTCGAAGGTGATGTCGGGGATCACCACGCCCAGCGAGAGGGTCTTGATGCGGATCTTCTCGTCCGCGTTCTCCCGCTTGGTGTCCAGGAAGCGGTAGATGTCGGGGTGGTGCGCGTGCAGGTACACCGCGCCCGCGCCCTGACGCGCGCCGAGCTGATTGGCGTAGGAGAAGGAGTCCTCGAGCAGCTTCATGATCGGGATGACGCCCGAACTCTGGTTCTCGATCTTCTTGATCGGCGCGCCGTGCTCGCGGATATTGGTCAGCAGCAGGGCGACTCCGCCGCCGCGCTTGGACAGTTGCAGGGCGGAGTTGATGGAGCGCCCGATGGACTCCATGTTGTCCTCGATGCGAAGAAGAAAGCACGACACCGGCTCGCCGCGCTGCTTCTTGCCGGAGTTGAGGAAGGTCGGGGTAGCCGGCTGGAAGCGGCCGTCGATGATCTCCTCGACCAGCTTGCGGGCCAGCGTCTCGTCACCGGCGGCCAGGGTCAGCGCCACCATGCACACGCGATCCTCGAAGCGCTCCAGGTAGCGCTTCCCGTCGAAGGTCTTGAGCGTGTAGGAGGTGTAGTACTTGAACGCGCCGAGGAAGGTCGGGAACCGGAACTTCTTGGCGTAGGCCTGCTGGAACAGGCTCTTGACGAAAGCGCGGCTGTACTGGTCGAGAACCTCGGACTCGTAGTAGTTCTCCTCGACCAGGTAGTCCAGCTTCTCGTCCAGATTGTGGAAGAAGACCGTGTTCTGGTTGACGTGCTGGAGGAAGTACTGGCGCGCGGCCTCACGATCCTTCTCGAACTGGATCTTGCCGTCGGCGCCGTACAGGTTCAGCATCGCGTTGAGGGCGTGGTAGTCCATGTCCTCGATCGCGCCGTCGGCGATGCGCGCGGCGGGCCGCTCTAGGCGGGCCGACTTGCCGGTCGGCGCTGTGGTTGCTGTTGCCAAAACAATCCCAATCCCTCTCGGACGCGCTCGACATCGCGCGCGGTTCCCATGAGTTCGAATCGATACAGATACGGCACCCCGCACTTACGCGAAATGACGTCTCCCGCATAGCAATAGGTGTCGCCGAAGTTCGTATTGCCGGCCGCGATCACCCCGCGCAGCAACGACCGGTTGTGCGGGTCGTTGAGGAACTTGGCGACCTGGCGCGGCACGAACTCCTTGTCGGACCTGGCGTGCCCGCCTGCCGCGCCGAGCACGTGCCGACCGCCCCCATAGGTGGGGACGATCAGCACGTAGGGTTCCTCGACTCGCAGCGAATCGGTGGTGTGCAGCGGGATGCGAGTGGCCGGGAGTCCCAGCTTCTCGACGAAACGGTGAGTGTTCTCCGATGCACTGGAGAAGTAGACGAGCGCGGTGTCGCCGACCGTGTCGGTCATGACCTGCTGCCCTCTCTCCTCGGAAGGACCGTCGGGGCGCCCACCCGGATCGGCAGGCGCGCTGTCGGTCGCGCGCGTCGTTCAGGCAGCGACGGTCGCGAGGTTCTTGATGCGATCGGGACGGAAACCGGACCAGTGATCCTCACCCGCGACGACGACCGGCGCCTGCAGGTACCCCAGGGCCATCACGTAGTCACGCGCCTCGGGGTTCTCGCTGATGTCGACGACCTCGTAGTCCACCCCGGCCTTGTCCAGCGCCTTGTAGGTGGCGTTGCACTGAACGCAAGCGGGCTTGGTGTACACGGTGACGGTCATTGATCTGCCTCTCTCCTCTGCCTGATCCACAGCCGGTGATCCATGTGCATTGCGTGATCGACGTACGCTGCGCAAACTCTCTGGACCCGGTGCGGTCTGCCCTGCTCATCCCCATCGACACACTCGGCGAGCGAAAGGGCCTGACCCCGTCTTCCAGTAGGCAAGACACTACACCTAGTGGCCGACACTTCTCCACAACACGACATGTTGCGAACAACATTGATGGGATTTACACCGCACAAGTCCCTGGACAGTCGATTCGCAAGCCGACACGGCGGTGTTCGACATCACAATCTTGTTGCGCAGCGCCTTCTCAGCAAACTCTTGCGCACCGCTGGTCACACCAGGCGCAACGCCCCCTGCATTCCCGGAAATGCCTCATCGGCACAACAGCCACACCCGTCGACCGTGGCCGTCGGCAGCGCCCCGAGCAACCCGTGCGTATCCGCCCGCCGACGATCGGCCACCGACACGGCAAAGGGCCGCTCCCGAAGGAACGGCCCTCGATGCGATGCGCCGGAGCGCGGCAGATCAGGCGGAGACGAGCGCGCGGGAAGCCTCGACCAGTTCGCGCACCGACGCGCCGAGCTCGGCGACGACTTCGGCGTCTTCGCTCGGGTGCGCGGCGGCGAAACGCTCGCCGATGGTGCCGAAGTAGGCGTGCGCGGCCTCGACCACGGCGCCACCGGCCACACCGACCGCCTTCACGGCGTCGCCGTGCGCCCAGCGCGCGGCATTGGAGCTGATCGAGGCGCTCACCACGCCGACCGGCTTGCCCTTGAGCGCGCCCGCGCCGTACGGGCGCGAGACCCAGTCGATGGCGTTCTTCAGTACGGCCGAAAGGGTGCCGTTGTATTCGGGGGTCACCAGCAGGACCGCGTCGGCCTCGGCGACCGCGGTGCGCAGACGCTCGGCGGCGGCGGGCACCGAACCGGCGACGTCGAGGTCCTCGTTGTAGAACGGAATCTCGCCGAGACCTTCGTAGATGCCGATCTCCACACCCTCGGGCGCGGTCTGCGCGGCCGCCTCGGCGAGCCGGCGCGTGATGGAGGCGCTGCGCAGGCTTCCGGCGAGCACGAGAATACGGGTCTGGCTCATGACAACTCCTGATGTACTGATGGGGTCCGTACGGTCACCGAGAATCAACCGGACCGCAGTCCGATTACATTCCCCGAGAGGAAGACGAGCAGCAGTGAGCTCCGTCACGCCCGGCACCGCCCCCGATCCCGCGACGCCCGGTCCGGTGATCCCGGAATCCCTGACCGTCGGGCCACCCTCCGGCGCGGCCACGTCCGGTGAGCGCGCGGACGCGGCCCGCAATCGGAAGTTGCTGCTCGACGCCGCCCAGGGCCTGGTGCGCGAACACGGTGTGGACAGCTTGACGATGGACGAACTGGCCCGCCGCGCGGGCGTCGGCAAGGGCACCGTGTTCCGCCGCTTCGGCAGCCGCTCGGGTCTGCTGCGTGCGCTGCTCGACCACGCCGAGCACAAGTTCCAGCACAACTTCATGTTCGGCCCGCCGCCGTTGGGCCCGGGCGCGGCCCCGCTGGAACGGCTCGTCGCGTTCGGACGCGCCCGGCTGCTCGACATCGAGGTGGAGGGCGAGCTGTATCGGGCGGCCGAGCTCGGCGAGGCGAGCGGGTTCTTCCGGAGCGCGCCCTACCGCCTCCAGCACCGCCACGTGGTGTTGTTGCTGCGGGAAGCGGGCAGCCCCGGCGACCACGATCTGACCGCCGAGAGCCTGCTCGCGATGCTGGGCGCGCCGCTGGTGATGCACCAGTTGCACGTCCTCGGCCGCAGTCGTGAGCAGGTCGGCGACAACTGGGAGCGGTTCGTCCGCCGCGTGGCGGATGCCGCGGCCCAGTAAAGTGACCTCATGTCGAGCCTGCGCGAACAGATCATCACCGAATTGGGCGTCCAGCCGAAGATCGAGCCGAAGGAAGAGGTGCGCCGCCGGGTCGATTTCCTGGCCGAGTACCTGCTCTCCACGCCCGCACAGGGTTTCGTGCTCGGTATCAGCGGTGGACAGGACAGCACGCTGACCGGGCGGCTGTGCCAGCTCGCCGCCGAAAAGGTCCGCGCCGAGGGCGGTTCAGCGACCTTCGTCGCCGTGCGCCTGCCCTACGGCGTGCAGGCCGACGAGCACGACGCCCAGACCGCGTTGGATTTCATCCAGCCAGACCGCAGCGTGACCGTGAACGTCAAGCCGAGCGCCGACGCGGCGGGGGCGGAGGTGGCGGGCGCACTCGACATCGAGCGCCTGCGAGACTTCGTGCGCGGCAACATCAAAGCCAGGGAGCGCATGGTGGTGCAGTACGGCCTCGCCGGGCAGGAGAACCTGCTCGTGGTCGGCACCGACCACGCGGCCGAGGCGGTCACCGGCTTCTTCACCAAGTACGGCGACGGCGGCGTCGACCTGACCCCGCTGACCGGCCTCACCAAGCGACAGGGCGCGGCGTTGCTACAGGAACTCGGCGCGCCGGCGAGCACCTGGTCGAAGGTGCCCACCGCCGATCTCGAGGACCACCGTCCCGCACTGCCCGACGAGGAAGCACTCGGCATCCGCTACAGCGACATCGACGACTACCTCGAGGGCAAGGACGTCACCGCGGACATCGCCGAACGGGTCGAACGGCACTTCCTCAACACCCGCCACAAGCGCACGGTTCCGGTCACCCCGCTCGACACCTGGTGGCGCTGAACGCTTCCGGCAGGGTCCCGGCCGGCGGCGCGCTAGCCGCCGGCGAATGGGGGCAGCACGTCGACCTGGTGCCCGACCGTCACCGAGATGTCGCGGGTGAGTTCGTCGCCGATGAGGTAGGCGCACACGCCCAGCATCTTGTCCAGGTCGGGACCGTAGGTGTCGGCCAGCCGGATACGCAGGTCGGCCAAGGTCGCGCCGGGCGGTAGTTCGAGGTGTTCGGAATCCTTGCCGACCGCATCGGCGATCGCGGCGAAATAACGGACCTCAACCACCGATGGCTCCCATCGTGCGCTCCGGGGGGACGAAATTCTCGGCATCGATGCCGTGGCCCGCCCACTTGTTCCACATGGCGCCGCGCCAGATCCCGGCGATCTCGGCATCGTCGGCGCCGCCCCGAAGTGCTTGCCGCACATCGAATTCCTGATCGCTGAACAGACACGAGCGCAGCATGCCGTCGGCGGTGAGCCTGGTGCGATCGCAGCTGTCGCAGAACTTGCGGGTGACCGTGGCGATGATGCCGACCGCGGCGGGACCGCCGTCCACGAGCCACTTCTCGGCCGGTGCGGACGGATCCGCGCGCCCCACCTCGTCGAGGGTGAAGCGGGCGCCGAGTACCTCGAGCAGTTCCGCCGCGGTGACCATGTTGGCCCGCGCCCACTCGTGATCGGCGTCCAGCGGCATCTCCTCGATGAAGCGCAGCTCGCACTCCTCGTCCAGGCACCAGCGCAGCAGATCCGGCGCGCCGGCGAGGGTTCCGCGCATCAGGACCGCATTGACCTTCACGGGGGCGAGCCCGGCGTCACGGGCGGCGCGGATGCCTGCCAGCACCGAATCCAGCCGATCACGCCGCGTGAGACGGGCGAAGCCGAGCGGATCGACGGTGTCGAGGGAGACATTGACCCGGTGCAGACCGGCCTCGGCGAGGCCGCGGGCGCGGTGTGCCAGCCCGACGCCGTTGGTGGTCATGGCCAGCGGCACCTGCGGCACGCGCTGGTGGCAGCCCGCGATGATCCGCTCCAGATCGCGGCGCATCAGCGGCTCACCACCGGTGAAGCGGACCTCTCGCACACCCAGTTCCTCGACGGCGAGCGCGACCAGCCGGACGATCTCCTCGGCGGTCAGCAACTCGTCGGCGGGAATGGGCGGCAATCCTTCTGCGGGCATGCAGTAGGTACATCGCAGCGAACACTTCTCGGTGATGGATACCCGCAGATCCCGGGCGATCCGGCCGAACCTGTCGATGAGTGCCGGGGTGTCGGGCCGTCCGTCGAGCGCGGGCCGCCGCGACCGCACCGCGGGTATGCCCATCTCGACCAACGTCATCGTTCCATTATGACCGCAGGGGCCATCGGCCGTGGCAGTGACAGGCGAACCGTCCCCACCTGCTTTTCTCACGAAGCGCGACGTCAGACGGTGAGATCGGACTGCACGCTAGGCTGGCGCCATGAGCGCACGGGTGACTGGCGTGGCCGCCGTCAGCGTCGAGGAACATCGCGACAGCATCGAGCAGATTTTGCGGCCGTTGGCCATGCGGGCGCTGGAGACCGTGCCGGTGCCGTCCGCGTCGGGCCGCCTACTCGCCGAGGACGTGCGCTCCCCCGTCGATCTTCCCGTCTTCCGCAACTCCTCGATGGACGGTTACGCCGTGCGCGCCGCGACCGTGCGGCACACCCCGGCCACCCTGCCGCTGGCCGGAGTGGTGGCGGCGGGCGAGCCGGGGTCCACGCCGCTGCCCGCGGGCGGGGCGTGGAAGGTGATGACCGGCGCGCCGATTCCGCCCGGCGCGGACTGCGTGATTCCGGTCGAGGACACCAGGGTCGAGAACGGGCATGTCGTCATCGAACGCGGCCGTGCGGTAGGCGATTTCATTCGCGAGCCGGGCACCGATGTCCGGGCGGGCGATCTGCTGGTGTCCGCGGGCGCCGGGCTCACTCCCCGCCACATCGCGGCGCTGGCGGCGGTCGGGGTGGCGTCGGTGCGCGTCTTCGTCCCGGTGCGCGCGGCAGTGATCACCACCGGCGACGAACTCGTCCCGGCGGGGACGCCGCTACGTCCCGGCCAGATCTACAACTCCAACGGCATCGCGCTGGCCGCCGTGCTCGCGGCCGACCGGGTGGAGGTGGTCTCGGTGGAGCACAGCACCGACGACCCGGCCGTGTTCACCCGGCTGATCGCGGCCGCCGCGCGCTCGGCGGACGTGGTGTTCACCTCCGGCGGGGTGTCGATGGGCGATTTCGAGGTCGTCAAGGACGTCCTGACCGAGCGTGGCGGGCGGTTCGGATCGGTGGCCATGCAACCCGGCGGGCCGCAGGGGCTGTCGGTGGTCGACGGGGTGCCCGTGCTGAGTTTCCCGGGCAATCCGGTGAGCACGTTGGTGTCCTACGAAGTGCTGGCCCGCCCGATATTGCGCAGGCTCTCCGGGCTCGCGGAGACGCGCACGTTCGAGACGACGCTGGTCGAGCCGGTGCGCTCGCCGGCGGGCCGACGCCAGTTCCTGCGCGGCCGGATGACCGAGGCGGGCGTGGTGACCGTCTCGGGGCCGGGCTCGCATCTGATCGCGGGCATGGCCAGGGCCGAGGTGCTGATCGACATCGCCGCCGAGGTCACCGAGCTGCCCGCGGGCGCGCCGGTGCGTGTCCGGGAACTGTGAGCTGATCCGAAGGGTTCGGGGCGGGGCGCCCGGTTGTGCCAGTCTTGACGATATGAGCGAGTTGTCCCATGTCGACGCCGAAGGGCGCGCACGCATGGTCGATGTGAGCGCCAAGGCCGACACCGCGCGCGTGGCGGTCGCCGCGGGCGTATTACGCACCACGCCGGAAGTGGTGACCCTGGTGCGCGCCGACGATCTGCCGAAGGCCGACGTGCTGTCCACCGCCCGGCTGGCCGGTATCGGGGGCGCGAAGAAGACCTCCGAGCTGATTCCGCTGTGCCATCAACTGGCATTGTCCTCGGTCAAGGTCGAGTTCGGTTTCACCGAGGACGCCATCACCATCGAGGCCACCGCCAAGACCACCGGCCCGACCGGTGTCGAGATGGAGGCGTTGACGGCGGTGGCGGTGGCCGGGCTCACCCTGCACGACATGGTGAAGGCGGTCGATCCCGGCGCGGTCCTGACCGATGTGCGGCTGTTGTCCAAGCAGGGCGGCAAGCGCGGGCACTGGACTCGCGGCGAGGCCGAAAACGCTGCGCGGCAAGCCGATTCCGCAGCCGAGGGCGCCGGTGACGACGATCCCGCGACGGAGGCCGGTGACAAGGCGCGCTCGGCGGTGGTCCTGGTCGCCTCCACCGGGGCCGCGGCGGGCACCCGCACCGACACCACCGGGCCGGTGCTCGCGAACTGGCTCGGCGGGCTGGGTTTCGCGGTGCGCGGGCCGCTGGTGCACGCCGACGCCGATATCGCGTCCGGCCTGGCCGACGCGCTGCGCACGGCCCCGAATCTGATCGTCACCACCGGCGGTACCGGCGCCTCGCCCACCGATGCGACGCCCGAGGCCACCCTTGCGGTGCTGGATCGCGAGCTGCCCGGCGTGGCCGAGGCGATCCGTAACAAAGGTGCGGCGGCGTTCCCGCTGGCCTCGCTCAGCCGCGGGGTCGCCGGGCTGGTGGGTCGCACCGTGATCGTGAACCTGCCCGGCTCGCCGGGTGGAGTGAAGGACGGGATGGCAGTGCTCGAGCCGCTGCTGGACCATCTGCTGGCGCAAGTGTCCGGAGGCGGTACCCATGACCACCAGTAAGAGCGAGACCACCGGCGTGCGGCTCGCGCGCATCAGCGAACAGCCGCTGGATCCGGCCGAGGTCGAGGCCGCGGTGACCGGGCCCGAGCACGGCGCGGTGGTGGTCTTCACCGGGAAGGTCCGCAACCACGACGGCGGTCAGGCGGTATCGGCGCTCGAGTACTCCGCGCATCCCAAGGCCACGCACTTTTTGCGGGTGTGTTGCGAGGCCGTCGCCGCGAGCAGCGGGTTGCCCGTTGCCGCCGAGCACCGCATCGGCGATCTCGGCATCGGCGACCTGGCGATCGTGGTGGCGGTGGCCGCGCCGCATCGGGCCGAGGCGTTCGCGGCGTGCGCGGAACTGGTCGACCGGATCAAGCACGAGGTGCCGATCTGGAAGCGGCAGCAGTTCGCCGACGGGCTGTCGGAGTGGGTCAACGCCTGCAGCTGAAGTCTTCGGCTCGCCCCTGTTCAGTGCGGCGTGTACCGCCAGACGCCGAGCAGCGTCTGGTCGTCGAGCGGGTCGGGGCCGGTGTGGACGGTGTTCTCCAGCCGGCCCAGCGCCTCGTCGGTGGGCAGGCCCGCGCCGATCAGCACCAGCGAGCTGACTCGTTCCTCGTCGCGCCGCCACGGGCGCGGCTCGAAGACGATGTGCCTGCCCACGACATGCAGGCCGAAGGTGCGGTGCTGCCCGTCGACGGCGAACTCGGTGACGCCCTTGGCCCGGAACAGCCCGGTCGGCGGATCCTCCAGGAACTCGACCAGCCTGCGCGGGTCGAGTGCTTGCTCGCTGGTGAAGGCGACGCTCGTGTAGTGCTCGTGCAGATGCCGGTGCGGGCCCTCGCCGGCGGACGCACAGTGGTCGTGCCCACCGTCGTGCTCGATGCGGTCGAACTCGCGCCACAGCTCGTCGAAGCTGAGCTGCTCGGCGACGGGGGTGCGCTCTCGTTCCGGTTGGTCGAAGAGGAGGCCGGGGTCGATGCGGCCGTAGCTGGTCACGTACACCGGCGCCGGTGCGGTCAGCGCCGTGATCTCGGCGCGCAGGCGGTCGACTTCCGCCGCGCCTGCGCGGTCCGCCTTGTTCAATACCACCAGATCGGCCAGGCGCAGGTGCGTCGCGAGCTCGGGGTGCCGCTCGCGTGCGGCCGGGAATTCCGCCGCGTCGACGACCTCGACCAGTCCGCCGTACCGGATCCGCGGATTCTCGCTGCCGATCACCATCCGGATCAGATTGCGTGGCTCGGCCAGTCCGCTGGCCTCCACCACGATCACATCGATCCTCGCCTGCGGCTGGGTCAACCGCTCGAACATCTCGTCGAGCTCGCCCACGTCCACCGCGCAGCACACGCATCCGTTGCCGACGGAGACCATCGCGTCCACCTGCCCGGCCACGAGCATGGCATCGATGTTCACGGCACCGAAGTCGTTGACCACCACCCCGATCCGGGTGCCGCCGCTGTCGTGCAGCAGCCGGTTGAGCAGCGTCGTCTTCCCCGATCCGAGAAAACCGGCCACGATCAGCACAGGGATTTGCTCGCTCACCCGGACCACTGTAGGCGGACCCGCACCGGCTTCCGGAGCACGATCGAACGCCGGGCGGTGCGCGCCCGTGTGGGCGTTCGTCCGAGCCGGTCCGGCGGGCGCTATCGGGACGGGGAGAACAGCGTGGCGGCCAAGGTATAGGCCAGGTTGATCAGCTCGGAGGTGATCGCTTGCTCGTCTTTGCCGAGTGCGCCGAGGAGGGGCATCAGCAGTTCGGCCGCTCGCTCCACGAGGCCGGCCTCGACGGTGCCCTGTTCGGTGGAACTCCGGTTGCCGGAATCGAAGTCGGCAGGGGTAGCGGCCCCGGGATCGGATGCGTTCGGCGTCGAGGAATCGGGGGCCGGAGTGGTGGCGCCCGGTGTCGTCCGGGCGGGTGCACCGGCGGGGAGGTCATCGGCGCGGGCGACCGGGGTGTCGAGGAGGTAGCTCACTATGCCGGTGGTGAGAGCGATGGCGTGTTCGAGTTGGCCGCCCGCGGATTCGAGGACAGCCGCGTCCTCGGCGTTGGCGCCGTTGCCCATCTCCACGAACACCAGCGGAACCGCGGTGAGCGCCGGACCCGCCACATCGGCGCGGGTCTGCAGCCCTTCGCTGACCCCGGCGTAGGTGGCGGGCGAGAAACCGGCCTGCACGTAGGCGTCGCGGACCGATTGCGAAACGGCGCGGCCCGCACCGGACTGGGCGCGGTCGGCGTTCGCGTCGGGGATCGGCAGTTGCGGCACGATCAGGTGGAAGCCGCGTTCGGAGGCGGGCCCGCTGTCGGCGTGGATGCTGACCGCCACGGTGGCGCCGGACGCGTTGGCGGCGCGGGCGCGTTCATCGATGCAGCCGCCCCAGCCGCTGTCGTCCTGGCGGCTCAGCACCACCTGCGCGCCGAGGCTTTCCAGCGAGGCCTTCACCAGCTGGGCGACATTCCAGTTGATGGTGTGCTCGGGGACGCCGTTGACCGTGGTCATGCCGGTGGTCTGGCAGTCCTTCGTGCCACCGCGACCGTCGTCGACCTGGCGCGACAGGTTCTCCGAGTGGTTCGACCCCTGATGTCCGGGATCGAGGAACACGGTGCGGCCTGCGAGCCTGGTGGCGGGATCGGGGTCGACCGGGTCGGCGGCGGCCACGGCAGGCACCAGTCCCGCTAACACCAGGGCGAGCGCGGCGGTGATGATGGTCGGCTTCATGTATCGGTCGGCGCCCGAGAACGCAGCGCCCCTCCCTTCCCTTAGGCAACATCGAACCCAACAGCTCACTCTGGCAACAGATGTATCACCGGGGCAAGCCCCGGTTATCGAACCGTTAACCCCTCAGCGCCGCTGCGAGCTATTCATGCGCGAATCTCGGACAGGTGATCGGAATCTCCCGATTCCGACGAATCGACGGTTTGTTTCTGGTAGATCTGGCGCCGGGTCTCAGGGGAACGCCGGCCGTCGACGAGGACGGCCCAGAACGTCGAGGAGAGCGCTCATGCGCGCGAGCACAGCGATGATCGCGGGGGCACTGGCGGGGACGGCGACATTGCTCGGCTCCGGCATCGCCGCCGCCGAGCCGGCCACCGTGATCGCCGAGGACGGCCTCTACCTGGTGGGAGTGGACATCGCACCGGGCACCTGGGAGGCGCCGGGCACCTCCGATCCCGATCGCCCCTGCGATTGGCGCAGGCTGTGGAAAGTCGTGGGCGACACCAGCGACCTGACCTACATCATCGCCAACAACTACACCCGCAAGCCGCCCGGCCGCGTGGTCATCGAGGCCACCGACGTGGCGTTTCGAACCGAGAACTGCGGGCTGTGGCGCATGGTGCCCGCGGCGGCGCCCACCGGTTCGGCCGGCTGAACGTCTCCGCGCCGACAAGGAAGAGCAGGGACACCACTGTCGGCATCGCACCGGGAAAGTCCCGCCGAGCTGGTTAGGGTCGCTCCATGACGAGGACCAGAATTCTGATCACGGGCGCGAGCTCGGGTCTCGGCGCGGGGATGGCCCGCGAGTTCGCCGCGAAGGGCCGCCGGCTCGCGCTGTGCGCGCGGCGGCTGGAATTGCTCGAGGAGCTGCGCGCCGAACTGACCGCCGCGCATCCCGGCATCACCGTCGCCGTGCGGGCGCTCGATGTGGACGATCATGCGGCGGTGCCGCGCGTCTTCGGTGAACTGCGCGACGAGCTCGGCGGTCTGGACCGGGTGATCGTCAATGCCGGGATCGGCAAGGGCGCCCGGCTGGGTACCGGACGGGCGGCGGCCAATCTGGCGACCGCCACCACGAATTTCGTCAGCGCGATGGCGCAGGCCGAGGCCGCGCTGGAGATCTTCCGTGCGCAGGACAGCGGCCACCTGGTGCTGATCTCGTCGATGAGCGCGGTGCGCGGGCTGCCCGGCCCGAAGGCGGCGTACTCGGCGAGCAAGGCGGGACTGTCGGCGCTCGGTGAGGCGCTGGCGACGGAGCTGAACCGCTCGCCCATCGCCGTCACCACCGTGCAGCCCGGCTTCATCCGAACCGACATGTCGGACAAGGCCGGGGACACGATGCTGATCGCGCCGCTGGACAAGGGCGTGTCCGCGATGGTCGGCGCGATAGAGCGGGAGAAGCGGCGGGCCTGCGTACCCGGATGGCCCTGGCGGGCGATCGACTTCGTGCTCCCCCACCTGCCGGACGCGGTGGTCGCGAAGCTGAGCTGACTCCGTGACCGGCCTATTAAGCGCTCTGTAAGCCGCTGTCAAGACCCCCCAGGGATATTTGTTCCTGCCCGGCCGGTCCCTGATCCAGGAGGGGGGAACAGGGCCCGGCCGGGCACCCACGTCGCTGAACTAGGTCGCCAGCGTGGGATCGGGCAGTTGCCGGGCGTGGCCGATCGCTTCGGCCAGCAGATCCGCCGCCCGCACCAACTGATCCTCGGTGTGTTCGCTGGTGAGGAAGAAGCGCAGGCGCTCCTGTCCGGCGGGCACCGCGGGAGCGGAGATATTGCCCGCGTAGACCCCGCGTTGCAGCAGATACGAGGCGACGAAACCGGAACGCACCTCGCCCGGCACGATCACCGGGCAGATCGGCGTTCCCTCGGACAGACCGCGATCGAGGTCCCGTTCGGCGAGCAGGGCGCCGAACTGTTTCGCATTGGCCCACAATCGGTTCAAGCGCTCCGGCTCCTGCTCGAGCACTTCGAGCGCGGCGAGAGCGGCGCCGGCCGCGGCGGGCGCCGGGCCGCCGGTGAGCATGGCGATACCCGGCGCCGCCGCCTTCATGGCGCGGATGAGGTCGGCGTCGCCCGCCAGGAATCCGCCGCAACTGCCGAGAGCTTTCGACAGCGTGCCCATCCACAGGTCGACCGCGTCGGCGGGCAGCCGGTAGTGCTCCCGGATGCCGTGCCCCCGATCGCCGAAGACGCCGAACGAATGGGCCTCGTCCACCATCACCGCGCAGTCGTATTCCCTGGCGATGGAGGCCATTTCGTCGACACGGCCGACGGTGCCGTCCATGCTGTAGTGCCCCTCCAGCACCACGAGGGCCCGGTCGAAACCCGCCCGCGACATCCGCAGAACCGAGCGCAGCGACTCCGGATCGTTGTGCCGGAAGGTGATCCGCCGACACCCCGACCACTGGGTGCCCGAGACCACGCTGCCGTGGATGAGCGCGTCGCACACGGCCACGTCACCATCGCGCAGCAGGAAGCCGAGCACCCCCGCGTTCGTGAGGTAACCGCTGGTGGTGATCATGGCGTCACCGACACCGTAGATTTCGGCGAGCCGCGCCTCGAGCTCGCGATACAGCGGGATCTCCCCCGCGATGATGCGACTCGCCGACGCCGAGGCACCGTAACGATCGAGCGCGGCCTTGGCCCCCGCCACCACGCGCGGGTGATTGGCCAGACCCAGGTAGTTGTAGGCGCCGAAATTGACCAGCTCGCCGCCGTCCGCCTCGATGGTCACATCGTTGGGACCGGTACGCAGCAGGAACAGCGGATTCGGCATGGCGCTGTCCCCATAGAGCTTGTCGATCGCGGCCTGCTTGGCCACGGTCGCGGCCACCTCCGGGTGATCGGCGAACTGCCTGCCCGGCCCGCGCACCCGCCGCGCACCCGCACCCGCCGGACGCACCGGAGGCCGGACTTGCGAGCGTGCCGCACCACTCGGCGCCGTCGACCCCGGAGCAGTCGCATTGCCCGACAACAGTTTCCGCGCCAGATCGCGGGCCGACTCACTCACCGCTCCACCTCCGCCTGACCGCCCACCGGCTCCCCCGCCGATGCGTGCCCCCGCTCCGGACCATCCGACGCCGGGGAATCCCCGGCACGCCCCTCGCTCCCGACCGCCGCTACACGCGTCACCGCGTCCGACGAATCCGCCGCCACAACCGACGCAGCATCGATAGCAGCGGACACCGGGGCAGCCGACACGTCCGACGCCGCGGCGGTCGGCGCGGCGTCCGGTCCAACGGTCGCCGCAACAGCCGACGCGGAGGCCTCCGCAACTCCGGCGCCGACGAGATGATCGGCGATCCGAGCCCCCGCTTGCTCGAGCGTGAACGTCCGCCCCATGCTCAACGAGGACATGTCGATCCCGAGACTCTTCGTCACCAGCGCCCCGAATTCCACGGCCATCAGCGAATCGAGCCCGAGTTCGGGCACCGGAACCGTGAGGTCGATGGACTCCGCGGACACCCCCATGACGGTGGCGAGCTGCTCGGCGAGCATGTAGGCGACGACCTCGCCGCGCTTGCCTTCCTCGAGCTCGCGCAGGGCCGCGGCGAGGCGGGCTGTTTCCGAATCGTCCTGGGCGGCCGCGGCGATGAGTTCGGCGATGCGGGCGGTCTGGGCGAAGTGCGGGCCGGAAGCGGCGACCTTGCCCCAATCGATGGCGATGATGTCGGCGTGGTGGTGCAGGCCGAGCTCCAGCGCCTTCTCCAGGTATTCGGTGCCCTCGTCGAGCGGCATCGAGTCGAACCCGGTGTTGCGCAGGTAGCGGGCCATGTTGTCGTCGTGTTCGGCCATGCCGCCGCCGGACATGTGACCCCAGCCGATGGCCAGCGCCGCACCGCCGTCGCGGACGATCGCGTCCGCCTGGGCCTGCATGGCGATATTGGCCGCGGTGTAGGAGTACTGGCCCACCCCGCCGAAGATGGCGCTACCGGAGGAGAACAGGACGAACATGTCCGGGCGGGCGCCGACCTCGGCGAGCGCCCGGGTCAGTGCCCGTGCGCCCTCCACCTTGGGGCGGTAGACCGCGGCGAGACTGTCGCGGTCCAGGGTGGTGATGCGCCGGTCGTCCAGGACGCCCGCGGTGTGGAAGATGCCGCGCAGCGGGTGGTCCGGGCTGTGCAGTTCGCGCAGCAGCTCGGTCATGGCGGCGGCGTCGGTGACATCGCCGCGGGCGGCGGTGACCTCGATGCCGCGTTCCTGCCAGACGGCGAGCTGGGCGCGGGCGGCGTCGCTGCTGGGACCGCCGCGGCCGAGCAGGGTCAGCCGGGTGGCGCCCCGGTCGACGAGCCAGCGGCCGACGGCCAGGCCGAAGGCGCCGTAACCGCCGGTGACCAGATACTGCGCTTCGGGATCGATCTCGACCTCGGTCAGGCGCGGACGCACCAGCGGGGCAGGCTCGTCGAAATCGAGGGCGACGCGGCCGATCCGGGTGGAGCGGGCGACTTCCTCGAAGGCCTTGGCCACGTCCGCGGTGCCGTACAGGGTGTAGGGCAGCGGGCGGTAGACGCCGTCGGCCAGCTTGCCGTTGACGCGGCGAAGCAGTTCGACGGTGAAGGCCCGCCGTTTGGCGAGCATGCGGTCCAGGTCCAGCGAGTGGTACGAGACGTTCTTGTCGAAAACGCGCAGATCGAGCTGGCCGCCGGTGTAGATGTCGGCCTTGCCGATCTCCACGATCCGGCCGAATTCGGCCACGGCGGCGAAGTTTCCGCGCAGGATGTCGCCGGGGGCGGTGCTGATCACCACGTCGACGCCCGCGCCGCCGGTCAGGGCGAGGACGTCCTCGGCGAAGTTCAGCGATCGCGAGTCCAGGACGTGATCGGCGCCCTGCTCGCGGGCCCGGTCCCGGCGTTCGTCGGTGCTCGCGGTGCCGATCACGGTGGCGCCCTGCAGTTTCGCGATCTGGGTGGCGGCCGACCCGACGCCACCGGCCGCGCCGTGCACGAGCACGGTTTCCCCCGGTTGCAGCCGGGCGAGTTCCAGCAGGGCGTATTCGGCCGTGCCGAATGCGGTGGAATTGGTGCAGTGGCCGGGCTCGGTGCCGGGGTCGAGGTGGCTGACCAGATCGGCGTCGGTGGTGTTGTACCGGCGGATCATGTCTTTGCAGCCCAGGCTGACGGTGTCACCTTCGGCCACGTGGGTGACACCCGCGCCGACCCGCGTCACCACGCCGATGCCCTCCATACCGGGCGAGCCGCCGAAGAAGGTGTCGGCCAGGTCTCGTTCGGTGAGGACGCCGAGAATCTTGAGCGGGTCCTTGTAGTTCAGGCCGACCGCCCGCATCCGCACCTCCACCTCGCCGGCCCCGGGTGCGCGGCGGCCGCATGCGCGCCAGGCGAGCCGGGACAGCACCCGCGAGGAGGGGATCTCCAGAGCGAAGTTCGCCTCCGGATCGGTGAGCGGGGCCGCCTCGTCCAGCGCCTCGATGCGCTCGGGCAGGGTGGCCGATACCGCGGCGACCCAGCGCAGGCCGTTGCGCAGGAAGACCTCGTCGGCGTTGTCGTGGCTGAACGCGCCGGGGATGTTCAGTTCGGCGGCCAGTTCCGCGTCGGCGGTGTCGGCGTCGAGGTCGACCAGGCGCCAGCGCAGACGTGGCTGTTCGTTGAGCAGCACGCGGCGCGCACCCGCGACGGCGGCGTGCACCGGGTCGGGAGCGATATCGCCGTCGGGGTGGGCGTAGGCCTGCTCGGTGACCACGGTGACGTGGATCGAGCCGTCTCCGGTCATCGGCATGTCCCGGCCGAGCCGGTCGATGCGGACCTCGACGAAACCTTCCAGCGCCACCGCGAGTTCGCGCAGCGTCCACAGGATGTCCAGATCGGCGTAGTCGGTCACGACCACCACCACGTGCAGCCGCTGGACGCCCTCGTTCGCAACGGCGGCGTGCAGCCGCTCGACGACCAGCGCGCCGAGTTCCGTGCTGCCGGGCTCGCCCGCCGCGAGCACCTCCGCCCGCGCGACCAGCCCGGCGATCCGGGTGGCGCGCGCACCGGCCGCCCGCGCCAGGTCGAGCACCAGGGTGTGCACCGTCTCCGGGTCGGGCAGCGCCGCTGTATCGACGGGATCGCGCAGCTCCCAGCGGTTCTCGTAGAAGAAGTCGGTCATCCGTCGCAGCGCGCTCAGGCCCGGTGCGATGGAACCGAACCGCATGCCGCGGATCTGCAGCACCACCGTGCCGTCGGCGCCGAGCAGGTCGATATCGGCGCGCGGCTCGCCGTCCCGGTCCAGGCGCGCGAGTACGTCGAGCTCCTCGGGGATCGGCGCGAAGGCGCGCACGGAGTCGACCCCCACCGGCACCATCGCACCGTCACCGGAGTTCCCGCTGCCGACCAGCAGCGCGGCGATGCTCTGCAGGGCCGCGTCGACCACGCACGGATGCGCCAGATGGCCTGAGCCCTGGGCGATCTCGCCGTCGAGGGCGGCGAGCACGGTGGTCTCGCGCACCCGCACCGAGGTCGCGCGGCGGAACGCCGGGCCGTATGCCAGGCCGCGTTCGGCCAGGCCGGAGTAGAAGTCGGCGGGGTCGATCTCGTGCATGCCGTCGGCCTCGGGCAGCGTCACCCGCACCGGCTCGTAGACCCCGTCGACGAGCCGGCCGGTGGCATTGACCGTCCAGGTGTCGGCGGCCGCGCCGTGCGAACGGATCACGAACCGGTTGGTCGACTCCTCCACCCGCAATTCGACGACCGGCGCCTCGCCTTCTTCGACCACCAGCGGCGCGACGAAGCGCACATCGGCCACCGCGACCCGGGTGGACTCGGTGCGCAGAGCCGCGGCGCTGAGCGCTGCGTCGAGGTAGGCGGCACCGGGCAGGATGCGCGTGCCGCCGACCACGTGATCGGCCAGCCACGGCATGGCGCCGACGCTCAGCCGCACCGTCCACGCGGTGGTCGGTTCACCCAGATCCGGATCGCCGAGCATCGGGTAGCCGCCGGGGGTGCCGTGCCTGCGCTGGGCGAACACGGGCAGGTCGGCGCGCAGAACGGTGCGCTGCCAGGGATAGCGCGGCAGGTCGAGCTGCGGTGTGACGGGCTGCTCGGCGAACAGGGCCTCGGTGTCGAGCGCACCGGCGACATACAGTCCGGCGAGCGTGCGGCGAATGCTGTCGGCGTCGTCCTGCTTGCGGTTCAGGGTGGCC
The DNA here is from genome assembly GCF_000308595.1 of Nocardia higoensis NBRC 100133. Lineage (GTDB taxonomy): Bacteria > Actinomycetota > Actinomycetes > Mycobacteriales > Mycobacteriaceae > Nocardia > Nocardia higoensis. Next base: position 76,421 of record NZ_BAGA01000109.1, read on the forward strand.
ACGGAGGTGCCCGTCTCCCCCGCACCCAGCAGGATCTCCCGGATGTTCGCGCCGAGCACCGGATGCGGGCCGACCTCGAGGAAGATCCGGCTGCCGTCACCGATGAGCCCGGCCACCGCGTCGGCGAACCGCACCGGCTGACGCACATTGGCGCACCAGTACTCGGCGTCCCAGTCGCCCGCGGTGACGGGCTTACCGGTGACCGTCGAATACAGCGGCAGCACCGGCGCGTCGACCACCAGATCGGCGAGCGCATCGCGCAGCTTGTCGAGGATCGGATCCATCAGATAGCTGTGGTAGGGCACCTCGACGTGCAGGCGCTTGGCGAAACCGCCCTGGGCGGTGAGGCTTTCGGCGATCTCGTCCAGCCGCTCCACCGCACCGGCCAGGGTGACCGCGTTGGGGCTGTTGATCGCGGCGATGTCGACCCGCTCGTCACCGTCGATGAGCGCGCGGGCCGCGTCCGGGGCGAGCCCGACGGCGAGCATCCCACCGGAGCCGGCCGTGGTCGCCTGCAGCCGGGCCCGGTGCACGCTCACGGTGACCGCGTCGCGCAGCGAGAGCATGCCGGTGACGTACGCGGCCGACACCTCGCCGACACTGTGCCCGACCACCGCGGCGGGCCGGATGCCCAGCTCGTCGAGCAGAGCGACCAGGCAGACCTGCACCAGGAAATTGGCGGGCTGCGCGACCTCGGTGGCCGTCACCCGCGACTCGTCCTCGGGGCGCAGCAGTTCCTCGATGATCGACCACCCGGCGATCTCCCGGAACACGGCGTCGATCCGACGTGCCTCGGCGGCGAAGACACCGTCGGATTCGAGCAGGCCGCGGGCCATCGCCCACCACTGCGGACCCATGCCGGTGAACACGAAGACCGGTTCCGCGACGCGCTGGGGGACGACCTTCGCCGCGCCGCGCGCGCTGCCCTCGGCCAGCTCGACCAGGCCGGTCACCAACGCGGCATCGTCGCCGAACGGCACGGCGGCGCGATAGGGGTGGTGCTTGCGGCGGGTCCACGCGGCCTCGGCCAGGCTGCCGGGATCGGCGCCCTCGGCGATGCGTTCGGCGAATCCACGGGCGAGGTCGCGCACCGCCTGTTCGCTGCGGGCCGACAACGGCAGCACACCGTGGTGTCGCGGAGCGCGCTCCTCACGTGCCGGCGCGACGTACTCCTGCAGGATCGCGTGTGCGTTGGTGCCGCCGTAGCCGAAGCCGTTGACGGCGATGGTCATCGGGCCGGACTCGGCATCGAGCGGCTCGACCTCGCACTGCAGGCGCAGATTGAGTTCGTCGAACGGGATGTCGGGGTTCGGCTCGTTCAGCCAGCCCTGCGGCGCGATGGTCCGGTGTGCCACGGCCAGTGCCGACTTGATGACGCTCGCGATGCCCGATGCCGCTTCGGTGTGACCGAGCTGGCCCTTCACCGAGCCCACGCCCAGCGGGCGGGACCGGCCCGGCACCTGCCCGTAGGCGCGGCCGATGGCCCGCAGTTCCAGCGGGTCGCCGACGGGGGTGCCGGTGCCGTGCGCCTCGACGTAGTCGACCTGGTGCGGCGCGATGCCCGCCCGCTCGGTGACGGTCCTGGCCAGCGCCTCCTGCAGATCGGCATTGGGCACGGTGATGGCGGTGGTGCGCCCGTCCTGGTTGGCGCCGGTCGCCTTGATCACCGCGTAGACCCGGTCCCCGTCACGCTCGGCGTCGGCGAGGCGCTTGAGCACCACCATGCCCGAACCTTCGCCGCGTCCGTAGCCGTCGGCGGCCGCGTCGAACGGCTTGCTGCGTCCGTCGGTGGCCAGGAAGCCGCCCTTGCACATGGATACGAACGGCTCGGGTTGCAGCAGCATGGTGACGCCGCCCGCCATCGCGATCGCGCAATCGCCGCTGTCGAGCGCCTGACAGGCCAGGTGCAGCGCCACCAGCGAGGACGAGCACGCGGTGTCCACGGTGACGGCGGGGCCGACCAGGTCGAGCGCGTAGGCGATCCGGTTCGACAGCATGGTGTAGGACGCGCCGACCGCGGTGTGCATGTCCACGTGCGGCAGCGCGTCTCCCGCGACCGAGACGGCGAGCTGGTCGAGCGTGAACGCGCCGACGTAGACGCCCACCGGCGCGCCGGTGACCCGGCCCGCGATGCCCGCGTCGTCGAGCGCCTCCCAGGCGACTTCCAGGATCAGCCGCTGCTGCGGGTCCATCGAGGCCGCCTCGCGCGGCGAGATGCCGAAGAAGTCCGGGTCGAACGCCCACGGGTCACCGGTCAGGAAGGCCGCGCGCCTGGTGTACATCCGGCCGGGGGTGCGCTTGTCGGGGTCGTAGTAGCGGTCCACGTCCCACCGCGTGGCCGGGATGTCGACGACGCCGTCGCCCTTGCCGACGAGGAAGTCCCAGAACGACTCCGGCGAATCGATACCGCCGGCGTACCGGCAGCCGATTCCGACTATGGCGATGTCAGACAACGGGACTCCTTGCGTACTCGAAACCGCGCCGGGCCGCAGCGATCCGGAACGGCGATGAAACGGATGAGCTGTAGGTGGATCAGGTAGCGGGCGGGCGCAGGACGAAGTTCATCTCGGGGCCGTCCCGGCCGATGCGGACCCGTTCGACGAATTCGCAGCCGAGTGCCCGGTAGTAGGCGACGTTGCCGTCCTTGCAGATTCCGCCGAGCCCGGCGCCGCGGGCGTCGGCGTCCGCGGCCAGGGCGGCCCACAGGGCGCGGCCCACGCCACGTCGTTGCAGGCCGGGCTCGCACCCCAGGTAGACGAGGAACAGATGTGGCTGTGCCGGAGCCACTTTCGCCATCGCGGCGTCCACGGCCATGCCCCGCGCCGTCGCGGCGCCCATGGCCCACAACAGCTGCGGCCCCGAGACCGCCTCGCGCCACCACGATGTGCGCGTTCCCGGCGGCTGCCACAGCGCGGCCCCGACCACCCGGTCGTCGATGGTGGCCACGGAAGCCCCGCCGACCGGCAGGAAGCGATGCCGCACCATGATGCGCAGCATGCCCGGCGTCCGCCGCAGGCGCTGTTCCGGTGCGGGGAAGACGTATTCCTCGATCGGATCATCGGTTTCGAAGGCCTGCGCGAGCACCCGCACGATGTCGTCGATATCGCCCTCGGTGGCGCGGCGGACGACCGTACAACCCTGCTGGTCCAACAACTGCCCCTAACGCTTTCCGGCGAACACCCCCGAGCTACCCGTCAGTAGGTTACTCAGGAGGCAACCGGACGCCAACCGGAGAAGGGCTGTGAGAAAGTAGACCGCCCGCAATCTTGTTCCGGCACTGTGCAATCACCTAAAGTGCGCGGAAACATCGTTGTCCTGGAACACAATTGGACAAAATGGGCAGCCCACGAACGGGCCTCCTACACGGGCGCGGCGGTGGCCACCGGCGTGTGGAGCACATCGGGCACTTCGGTGCCGCGCAGGGAGGTACCGGCGGTCTCGCGCAGGAACGCCCACGCCACCAGACCGACCAGCGAGGCGCCGATCATGTAGGCGGCCGGAAACAGCGACCATCCGGTCGACTCGATCGCCGCCTCGTTCACCAGCGGCGCGGTGCCACCGAAGGCCGCCGTGGATACGTTGTAGGCCAGCGCGAAGCCCGCATAGCGCACGTGCGTCGGGAAGATCGCGGGGAAGGTCGCGCTGATCGTCGACAACTGCGGCAGGTACAGCAGGCCGAGCACGAGGAAGCCGAGCACCGCCCAGACCGGGCCCTGCCCCATCAGCCAGTACATCGGCAGCGCGAACACGGCCAGGCCGACCAGCGAGACCAGCCACATCGGCCTGCGGCCCACCCGGTCCGAGAGCCCGCCGAAGATCGGCAGGACCAGCATCATGACCACCTGGCCGATGAGCATCATGGCCGTCGTGGTCGACTCGGCCATCCCGAGCGATTTCTGCAGGTAGGTCGGCTGATACGTGAGCAGCGTGTAGTTGACCACGTTCAGCGCGATCACCAGGCCGCCCAGGGTGAGCAGCTCACGGCGATAGTTGCGGATCAGCTCGCCGAGCCCGGTCGGCGGATGCGGATTCTGCGCGACCTCTTCGAACACCGGCGACTCGTCCAGGCGCGAGCGCAGATACAGCCCGATCAGGCCGAGCGGGACCGCGATCAGGAACGGGATGCGCCAGCCCCAGTCGTACATGGCCTCCGACCCGAGCGCCAGCTGGAAGAACAGCACCACGGCCGAACCGCCGACGAAGCCGCCCAGCGTGCCGAGCTCGAGGAAGCTGCCGAGGAAACCGCGCCGCCGATCGCTCGCCGTCTCGGCGAGATAGGTTGCCGCGCCGCCGTATTCGCCGCCGGTGGAAAAGCCCTGCACCACGCGCAGGCAGATCAGCAGGACCGGCGCGAGCACGCCGACCTGGCCGTGCGTCGGCAACAACCCGATGAGGCCGGTCGCCGCCGCCATCAGCAGGATCGTGGTGGCCAGCACCCGCTTTCGGCCGAGCCGGTCGCCCAGCGGACCCCAGACCATGCCGCCCAGGGGACGGAGCACGAACGAGATGGCGAAGCCGAGCATGGTGCCGAGAGTGCCCAGTTCACCGGGGAAGAAAGCGGCGGTGAGGTAGGTCGCGGTAGCGGCGTAGACGCCGTAGTCGAACCACTCGGTGGCGTTGCCCATCGCCGAGGCGGCCACCGATCGGCGCAGCCGCTGCGATTCCTCCTGTGTCACGGTCATGGCCCGTCTCCTCACCGGTCCGCGGACCGCCGGTTCCCGATGCTGCGCGCTCGCCGCGTTCCGTCTGCACCGGTTGCGGCGCCGACACGAGCACGAAGGGAACCGTTCCCAGGTTCGACGCAGGTCAAACGCGAGGCGACGCGACCATCCGGTGACCGCGTACCCGCCCACCAGCCACCCATTCGAGAAAAGTGATCTGCGTCACACTGTCGTGATCCGGTGGCCGATCCGGGTCGCCGGACTCACCGGCTCACCCCCCGCGCTGGCCGCGATCACCCGCGGTACTGCGGCGACTGCGGTGCCGGCCGCCGCAATCACCGGCGGCGCCGCGGCGCGGCGCCGCGGCCGCGGTGATGAAGGCGCGCACCAGCCGCCGATCGCCGGGATCGGCTTCCGGATGCCACTGCAGGCCGACCAGGAAAGGCGCCCCGGGGTGTTCGACGGCTTCGACACTGCCGTCGGTCGAACGCGCCGAGACCACCAGTCCGGGGGCGACGCGACCGACGGCCTGATGGTGATGGCAATGCGCGCGCACCCGGGGACCGGCGAGCGCGGCGACCAGGGTGCCCGGCGTGGTGAGCGCGGTGGTGGCGCCGTAATCGCCGGGCGGGCCCGAGTGCTGTTCGTGGCCGATCTCGTCGGGCAGGTGCTGGACCAGGGTGCCGCCGAGGGCGACATTGATGAGCTGGATGCCGCGGCACACGCCGAGGACCGGCAGGCCCGCGGCCCTGGCCAGGGCGAACAACTCGAACTCGAAGACATCGCGCCCGGGCCGGGTATAGGTGCCCGGAGCGGGCACGGCCCCGTAGCGGTGCGGCTCGATATCGGCGCCGCCGGCGAGCAGCAGACCGTCGAGCCGCGCCACCAGCTCCGGCCGCGCCCGGCCGGCGGGCGGCAACAGGACCGGGATGCCCCCGGCATCCTCGATCATCTCGACGTAATTGAAGTGCAGCACCGCGCACTCGGTGTCCCAGCTGCCGAAACGCGCCGGTTCGCGGTAGGTGGTCAGGCCGATCAGCGGCCTGAGGTGCAACTCCCCTTCCAGGGTGGAATCTGAGCTGTTCGAAGCCACGCGTGCTCCCACTCGGTCACGACCGCATCGAATGCGTCGAGCTCCACCCGAGCGGCATTGCGGTTATGGTCGCCGATATCGTCGCCGAAGGGCGCCGGGGCGATCACACCGGATCGGCGGAAGCCTCGGCTCGCGACGCATGTCCGCCCGCATCCGCCTCGTCCGGGCGGCGGAAGATCCGCAGCGCGCCGGGGCGGCTGGTGAAGGCGAATTCCGTGCCCCGGTAACCGACTTCGCCGTCGGTGGCCAGCGACACCGGGCCGCTCGAGATCCGCACCTCCAGCCGTTCGGCGGCGCGACGCACGTAGGTGGCGGAATCGGCCAGCGTCCCGGTGAGCGTCGCCCACACCAGGCGGGTTCGCGAGAAGGGCACGTCCGCGCGCAGATACCGCACATCGATGGTGCCGCGGTGCAGTTCCGGACGGGACATGGGGATCTGGTCGGCCGGGCTGTAGCGACCGTTGCCGACGAACAACATCCACAGCGCCATTGGCACTCCGTCGACGGTCGCGTGCAGCGGCTCGGCGCGCAGCAGCACCCGCACCATGGCGATTCCGGCGGCGGGCCACTTGCCGATGCGATGCTCCCAGCGCTCGCGCAGGTGCACGAAATCCGGATAGCCGCCGAGGCTGGCGGTATTGACGAACACCCGTTCCCCGCCGCCGTCGAGATCCACTGCGGCGACGTCGACCCGGGCCACCGCGCCCGCGTCCAGCGCGCTCGCGGTGTGGTCCGCGTCGTCGACACCGGCGTCCTTGGCGAAGTGGTTGAGCGTGCCGCCCGCGAACACCGCGAGCGGAAGCTGCTCGCGCACCGCGATTTCGGCCACTCCGGAGACCGTGCCGTCGCCGCCGAGGACACCGAGCGCGCGCACCTGTCCGGAGTTCAGATGCTCGGCCAGTTGTTCGTCCAGGGTGCGCTCGTGGTCGAAGGGCACGATGCGGGCGGCGGGCAACGCGGACCGCACCTCGGCGAGCACCTCCTCGGCGGCGCCGCTGCCGGACAGGGCGTTGGCGACCAGCAACAGGCCCCTGCCGTGCGGCAACGGCTCGATCCTCTCGTTCTCGCCGACCAGCGCGGGCTCGTCCGGCCGCAACGCCCACCAGCGGCGGGTGCCCAGCGCCACCCCGGCGCCGAGCAGCGCACCCGCGACCACATCGGAGGGCCAGTGCACCCCGATGTGGACCCGCGAATAACCGACCGCGACGGCGACCGGCGCGACCGCGACGGCCGTGGCCGGGCTCTCCAGCGCCACCCCCGTGACGAACGCGGCCGCGGAGGCCGAATGCCCGGACGGGAACGACGAGGACACCGGCGGGGTGCCCAGCCTGCGCACGAAAGGCACCGATTCGTCCGGCGGACGACGGCGCGGGAACAGCGGCTTGGCGATGCCGTTGGCGACCCCGCTGGCCAGACCGGTCGCGAGCAGCCCGCGCACGCCCGCGCGCCGGACCGGGCCGCTGCCGAGCAGCACCATGGCCGCGCCGAAGCCGAGCCAGAGCCGGTTGTAGTTCGCCCCGGCGCTCAGCGTCCGCAGGGCCCGGTCGGCAGGGCTCGGACGCAATCGCGCACTGCGCCCGATCACCCACCGATCGAGAGAGCTGGTCAGCGCCGAGGGCCGGGCCCGGCCGCGCGTGGTCCGTCGATTCCGTCTCGGCGCCAGTCGTGCCCGGCGCGACGCCCGCTCGAACTGCATCAGCCCAGCCTAGCCCGGCCCGGCCTCGGCGAGTTCGGCTGTGCGCCAGCGCGATCGGTCACAAGCACCGCCCACTTTGCCGGAGATTAGGCGAATCCGTGTTAACTTAAATGCGAATGGGAATTCACTTACCTCGATCGGAGCCAGCTATGCGGTCCGCCGTCATCGTGGACATCGTCCGCACACCGTCCGGGAAGGGCAAGGCCGGTGGCGGCCTCGCCGATGTGCATCCCGCGACGCTGCTCGCCGGTGTGCTTTCCGAACTCGTCGCGCGCAACGATCTCGATCCCGCCGTGGTCGACGACGTCATCGGCGGGTGCGTCACCCAGAGCGGCGAACAGGCGCTCAACATCACCCGCACCGCCGTGCTCGCGGCAGGCTTCCCGGAGACCGTGCCCGCCACCACGGTCGACCGTCAGTGCGGTTCCAGCCAGCAGGCCGCGCACTTCGCCGCCCAGGGTGTCATCGCGGGCGCCTACGACGTGGCGATCGCCTGCGGCGTGGAGATGATGAGCCGGGTGCCCATGTTCTCCAACGCCCAGGGCAAGGACACCAACGGCGGCCCGCTCGCACACCGCTTTCCCGACGGCCTGATCCAACAGGGCATCGCCGCCGAGATCATCGCCGCGCGCTGGAAGTTCGACCGCGCCGCGCTCGACGAGTTCGCCGCGCGCTCGCACCGCCTGGCCGCCGAGACGGCCGCGGCAGGCGGGTTCGACAAGGAACTGGTCGCCGCGGGCACGCTCACCGCCGACGAGACCATCCGCCCCAGCACCACCGTCGAAGGCCTGGCCGGGCTGCGTCCCGCCTTCGCCGACGACGCCTTCCAGGCGCGCTTCCCCGAGATCGACTGGTCGATCACCCCGGGCAACTCCTCGCCGCTGTCCGACGGCGCCTCGGCCGCGCTCATCATGAGCGAGGAGGCCGCCGCGAAGCTGGGCCTCACCCCGCGCGCCCGCTTCCACTCCTTCTCGGTGGTCGGCGACGATCCGCTGCTGATGCTCACCGCCGTGGTGCCCGCCACCCGCAAGGCGCTCGAGCGCGTGAACCTGGGCATCGACGACATCGACGCCTACGAGGTCAACGAGGCCTTCGCCTCGGTGCCGCTGGTGTGGCAGCAGGAACTGGCAGCCGATCCGGCCAAGCTGAACCCGCGCGGCGGCGCGATCGCGCTCGGCCATCCGCTCGGCGCGTCCGGCACCCGCATCCTGGCCACCCTGGTCAACCACCTCGAGCAGACCGGCGGCCGCTACGGCCTGCAGACCATGTGCGAGGCGGGCGGCCTGGCCAACGCCACCATCATCGAGCGCCTCTGATGACGGTGGCACGCTCGGCGCTGGTCACCGGAGGCTCGCGCGGCATCGGCGCCGAGGTCGCGAACAAGCTGGCCGCCGAGGGCTATCACCTGACCATCGCCGCTCGCACCGCCGAGACGCTCGAGCAGACCGCCGAGCGCCTGCGCGCCGAGCACGGCGTCGAGGTGCAGCCGGTGGTCGCCCGGATGAACGACCTGGACGAGGTGCGGGCGCTGGCCGCCGCGCACGGCGACCGGTTCGGCGGGCTGAACGCGCTGGTGCTCAGCGCGGGCACCGGAACGGCAGGCGCGGTCGCGGACATGCCGGCCAAGACCTACGAGCGGATGCTCGACGTCAATTTCCGGGCACCGATCACCCTCATCCAGGCCGCCATCCCGCTGCTGCGCAAGAGCGCGGCCGAGGATGTCGCCCGCGGCGCGAAGATCATCGCGCTGGCCTCCATCACCGGCGTGGTGGGCGAGGCCGGGCTGGCGGCCTACGGTGCGACGAAGGCCGCGCTGGTCTCGCTGTGCGAGACGGTGTCGCTGGAGGAATCGGCGGGCGGCGTGAGCGCCACCGCGATCTCCCCCGGTTACGTCGACACCGACATGACCGCGTGGAAGCGCGACGAACTCTCGCAGTCGGCCATGCTGACCACCGGCGATGTCGCGGAGATGGTGCTGGCGATCACCCGGCTCTCACGCAATGCCGTGGTGCCCAATATCGTCCTGTCCCGCGCGGGCGATCAACTCTGGCGCGCCTGACACCGGTCCACAGCCGCGGAGGGCGGGTGAGCTCGACAGCTCACCCGCCCTCCGCCGTTTCTTCGCGGCGCTTCCGGCCACCCTCGTTCCTCGGGGTCGCCCGCGGCGAGCGCCGGCCCGGGCCGATCAGTCGCGCCCTGGTCTGTCCAACTTCGCGACCACCGCGCCCAGCCCGTCGGCCACAGCGCGGCGCTGCTCGTCGGTCAGCACGTCGATGAGCGCCCGCCGCACCGTGGCGACGTGGCCGGGCGCGACCTCGGCCAGCCGGTCCCGACCCGCGGGCGTCAGGATCGCGACGACCCCGCGATCGTCGGCGTCGGCCGCCTCCCGCCGGACGAGCCCCGCCTTCTCCAGCCGCCCGATCTGATAGCTCAGCCCGCTCTTGGAGGTGTAGAGCGCCGCGGCCAGCTCGGTCATCCGCAGTCTGCCCTGCGGGGCCGCGGAGAGCCGGACCAACGTCTCGTATTGGGGGTGGGACAGCCCTTCGCCCTTGAGATGCCGTTCGATCTCCCGATCGACCAGCGCACTCGCCGCGACGAATACCTCCCAGGCACGCATCTCCTGCGCATCGAGCCACCGTGTCTCGGTCACCTCGTCACCCTACGCCTGTTGTTCAAATTTGAACCACGAGCTATGCTGAAATCCGCATAGTTCAAATTTGAACTAACGATGTCCCCCGAACGGAGCGACCATGCCCGACACGACGACCGCCGGCCGCATGCCGGTGCTGTTCCTCTCCCACGGCGCGCCGCCGCTGGTCGACCACGCGCGCTGGCCCGCCGAGCTCGCCGCCTGGGCGGGAAACCTGCCGAAGCCCGCGGCGGTCCTGATCGTCTCCGCGCACTGGGAAGCCGCCCCGATCTCGGTCGGCGCGACCACCACCGTCCCGCTGGTCTACGACTTCTGGGGCTTCCCGCAGCGCTACTACGAGGTGCTCTACCCCGCGCCGGGCGCTCCGGAGCTGGCCCGCAAGGTGGCGGCGCTGCTCGGCGACCGCGTGACCCAGGCACCCGAGCGCGGGCTCGATCACGGCGCCTATGTGCCGCTGACCCAGATGTATCCCGACGCCGACGTGCCCGTGCTCCAGCTGTCGATGCCGACGCTGGATCCCACCGAACTGTTCGAGATCGGGCGCACGCTGGCCCCGCTGCGCGAGGAGGGCGTGCTGATCGTCGGCAGCGGCTTCTGGACCCACAACCTGCGCGCCCTCACCGATGACGACGTGCACGTGCACACCTTCACCGCCGAATTCGACGACTGGGGCGAGCACGCCCTGGCCGACCGCGATATCGACGCCCTGCTCGACTTCGAGCGCAAGGCGCCCGCCGCCCGACTCGCCCACCCACGCACCGAACACTTCGCACCACTGTTCGTCAGCCTCGGTGCGGGCGAGAATGACCTCGACACGTTACGCACGGTGATCGACGGATATTGGCACGGCATGGCACGACGCTCCATCCAGCTCGGCTGAACCACTCCGCGACGACAGGACACGCGCATGACGACCACGACCTCTCCCCGCACGACCCCCGCACTCGCGACAGCGGGCATCGACATCGGCCTGCTCCTGCTGCGCCTGGGCATCGGCCTGACGATGGCCGTGCACGGCTCGCAGAAGCTCCTCGGCTGGTTCGACGGTCCCGGCCTCGACGGCACCGAAGGCATGCTGTCGAACATGGGCTACCCGGCGCCCGGCTTCTTCGCGATCGTCACCTCCGTCATCGAGATGTTCGCCGGTCTGGCGCTGGCGGTGGGGGTGCTCACCCCGCTGGCGGGCGCCGCGATCATGGGCACGATGCTCAACGCGATCTCCGTGAAATGGGGCAGCGGCTACATCGGCGGCCTCGAATACGAGACCGTGCTCGCCGTCAGCGGCGCCGCGCTGGCCTTCACCGGCGCCGGACGCTTCGCCGTCGACGGCGCGATCCCCGCGCTGCGCCACCCGCGGGTGAGCACCGGCCTCGGCTGCGTCGTCCTCGGCCTGGTGCTGGCGGGCCTGGTCCTGCTCCTGCGCAACTGACCGGCGACCTCGACGCCGCCGCCCCGGCAACCGATCCGCGACCGGCCGCGCACCACGGTGTGCGCGGCCGGTCGCGGTCGTCTCGGTACCCTCGTCTCATGGCGCAGCACACTCGTCTCCCGGGGCAGTTCGCTTCGCCGATCTATGGCGGCGCCGCTCCCGGACCCGGCCCCGGCACCGGAGGGCCCGAAGACGCGAGCGCTGCGCTGCGCGGCTCACACGCCGCGACCGCCCGGCTGGCCGAGCTGCTCGACGGCAGGCGGGTCGCCGTACTGACCGGCGCGGGCATGTCCACCGACAGTGGCATCCCCGACTACCGCGGCCCGGACTCCCCGCCGCGCAACCCCATGACCTACCAGCAGTTCGTCGGCGACCCGGTGTTCCGGCAGCGCTACTGGGCCCGCAACCACATCGGTTGGCGCAGCATGGACGCCGCCCGCCCCAATCCCGGCCATCGCGCACTGGCCGCCCTCGAACGCCTCGGCGTGGTCACCGGCGTCATCACCCAGAACGTGGACCTGCTGCACACCAAAGCGGGCAGCAGACGGGTCATCGATCTGCACGGCACCTACGCGCGGGTGCGCTGCCTCGGCTGCCAGGCCCTGATGTCCCGCATGGCACTGGCCGACCTGCTCGAACAGGCCAACCCCGGCTTCGCGGCCGCGGCACATGCCACCGGCATCGAAGTAGCTCCCGACGCCGACGCCGTCATCGACGACACCGATGCCTTCCACATGGTCGGCTGCCCCCGGTGCGGCGGCATGCTCAAACCCGACATCGTCTACTTCGGCGAGAACGTCCCCAAGGACCGCGTCGCCGAAGCCTTCGCCCTCGTCGACGATTCCGACGCCCTGCTCGTCGCCGGCTCCTCGCTCACCGTCATGTCCGGCCGTCGCTTCGTCCGCCACGCCGCCCGCCGCGGTGACCCGGTGGTGATCGTCAACCGCGGTCCCACCCGAGGCGACGACATCGCCACCCTGCGACTGGACGCGGGCTGCTCCCCGATCCTGGACGCCTTCGCCACGCACTGCCTGCGCACATCGGTCTGAGCGACATCCCATCAGCGCCATCCGCCGGCAGAAGGCCCCGGCTCAGGGCTGACCGACGCATACCGCCGCCCCGGCCGCGCGATCCGGCCGGGGCGGAATGGTCGATCCGGGCTACACCCCCGCTCGGCTCAGTCGCGGCCGAGGGCGTGCTCGAGTTCCTTCTTGGTCATCTTCGAGCGGCCCTCGATATTGCGGCGCTTGGCGTCGTTGTAGAGCTGATCGCGGGTCGGGCCCTTCGCCCGGTTCGTGCCGGAGCGCTGGCCGCCGCGCTGCTGGGGCGACTTGTCCTGCACCGTCGAGCGGCTGGCGGTCCTGGTCTGCCCGGCCTGCGCACGGTTCTTGTTCACCGTACGGGCCGCGACCTCCTTCGCACGCTCGGTGCTCGCGCCACGATCCTTCGCCGAGTCCTTGATGTGCTCGTACTGGCGTTCCTGCTTGTCGGTCCATTCCTTCGGCATGGCAACCTCCTCGCTCGTGTTGTGGCGAGTACCCCGCCCCCGCTCGGTGCACACAGCGCCGGCGCCTGCAATTGCGCCATGGGCGCCTCCTTCCGGGTACTTTGCGGCGGCAGTACCCGGTGCGGCCGGATGCAATCCCCCGGCGGGGCGTGACGAAGTCCCGGTACGCGGGTGCCTGCCCGGGATGTCGCGCTCGTGTAAGACTGGGCCGGTGAGCGCGGAGGACAGGCCCACGAAACCCGGCACACACGTGGGGGAAGCCGGAAAGAAGGAGACGCTCGATCGCGGAGATGTCATCGGGCAGGGGCTGTTCTGGCTCGCCAAATGGTCGCTGTGCCTGGTGGCGATCGTCGCGGGCCTGTGGGTGCTGTGGCAGCTGCTCGGCGTGCTGTGGGTGATCGTGCTGCCGGTGGCGCTGGCGCTGGTGGTCGCCACGGTGCTGTGGCCGCCGACGCGCTGGCTGACCTCGCACGGGCTGCGGCCCGCGCTGGCGGCGACGCTGTCGGTACTCGGGTTCATCGGCGTCGTCGCGGGCATCATCGCGCTGATCGTGCCCTCGGTGGTCGCCCAGGCCCCCGAACTCGCCGACAAGTCCGGCGAGGGCGTCAACAAGGTGCGCGACTGGTTGCGCCGCCCGCCGCTGAACATCCGTGACGAGCAGCTCGACCAGGCCACCGACACCATCGTCGACCGTCTGCAGTCCAGCGCCGAGCAGATCGCCTCCGGCGTGTTCAGCGGCGTCACCACGGCGGGCTCGGCGCTGGTCACCCTGTTCCTGGTGCTCGTCCTGGCGTTCTTCTTCGTCAAGGACGGGCCCAGGTTCATGCCCTGGCTCCACGGTGTCACCGGCAAGGGCGTGGGCAGGCACTTCGAGGAGGTGCTCCAGCGCGTCTGGGCGACCCTGGGCGGCTTCATCCGCACCCAGGCGGTGGTCAGCCTCATCGACGCGGTGCTGATCGGCATCGGCCTGGTGGTGCTCGGGGTGCCGCTCGCCCTGGTGCTGGCGGTGCTGACCTTCTTCGGCGGCTTCATCCCGATCGTCGGCGCCTTCGTCGCGGGCGCGCTGGCGGTCCTGGTAGCGCTGGTCGCCAACGGCCTCACCACGGCGTTGATCGTGCTGGGCATCATCATCGCGGTGCAGCAGATCGAGGGCAATATCCTGCAGCCGGTGCTGCAGAGCCGCAGCATGCAGCTGCACGCGGTGGTGGTGCTGCTCGCGGTCACCGCGGGCGGCTCGATCTACGGCATCGTCGGCGCGTTCCTGGCGGTGCCGGTCGCGGCGGTCACCGCGGTGGTCGTGCGCTACATCGGCGAGCAGATCGATGCGGCCACCACCGCGGAACCCGGCGATGAGGACACCGACGAGAAGAAGACCGTGCCGGAGGCGGTCCCGGAATAGCCGCGCGAGCCGTCAGCGCATCTGGTGCGCGCGCCGGTAGGCGGCGGGGGTGTGCCCGGTCCAGCGTTTGAAGGCGTGGATGAACGGGGTCGCTTCGGCGTAACCGAGCCGGATGGCGATGTCGTCCATCGACAGTGGCGCGGCGGTCAGCATCTCCTCGGCCAGCGCCCGGCGCACCTCGTCGAGCAGAGCCCGATAGCTGGTGCCCGCCTCGTCGAGGCGTCTGCGCAGGGTACGGGCGCTCATGTTCAGATCGCGCGCCACCGCCTCGAGGGTGGGCGGGCTGCCCACGCCCGTCGCGCCACTGCCGGGAAGCAGTCGTTCGCGCACTTCGGCGGCGATACCGGTGCGGGCGGCGCGGCGGCGGATCATCTCGTGACATTGCGCCACGCACACCTGCCAGGTGGGCTGATTGGCTTGCGGTAGCGGACGGTCGAGCACCTGCGGGTCGATCGCGAACAGCGTGTGCTCGCTGTCGAAAAGCGGAGTGACGCCGAACAATTCCGCCATCCGCGCGGCATACGGCGGCTCGGGATAGGCGAATTCGGCGCGCGAGAGATCCAGCCGTTCACCGAGCAGATCACTCATCACCCGGTGCATGGCGACCACATCGCGTTCGACCAGGAAACTGCGCACATCGACGGGGATCAGCTCGTGGTCGATCCTGGCCACCACCTCGCCGGGCTGGAATTCCACGATCGGGGTGCAGAAGGCGAAACCGAGCCGGTAGTACCGCAGGGCCAGCGAAAT
This sequence comes from Nocardia higoensis NBRC 100133, assembly GCF_000308595.1. Classification (GTDB taxonomy): domain Bacteria; phylum Actinomycetota; class Actinomycetes; order Mycobacteriales; family Mycobacteriaceae; genus Nocardia; species Nocardia higoensis. The sequence continues at coordinate 91,606 of NZ_BAGA01000109.1, forward strand.
GGCCTCGCGCAGGTTCGGGCTGGTGACGCAGGCGTAGCCGAAAATGCCGAAGGTGCTCACCCGGTAGCGCTGTCCCACTCCCATGCCGAGGCCGGGCTCGTCCCCGCAGGCGGCGAGCAGATTGCGCACCACGGCCAGCTCGGTGCGGGCCGGAATCTGCAGATCCGGTTCGGTCAGCGCCGGCTCGTCCAGGCCGGTGCCCGCCAGCAGCCGGGCCGTGCTCACCCCGCGGTCGGCCGCGAATTCGGCCATGACCGCGACCCCGGCGGTGCCGCGCGGGAAATCCCAGGATCGAACCTCGGGCTCCTCGATGGTGTGCACGGCCTCCATTATGGCCGAAACTATGGATTTCCTGACCTCAGGTGTTTGCCGACAAACGTTGTCCAGGTTTTAACGTCGTGTCCATGAGCACACCTTCGATCGTCATCATCGGCACCGGGTTCGGTGGACTCGGCATGGCGATGGAACTGCAGAACGCCGGAATGTTCGACTTCACCATTCTGGAGCGCTCCGACGAGGTCGGCGGCGTCTGGCGGGAGAACACCTACCCGGGTGCGGGCTGCGACATTCCTTCGCCGCTGTACTCCTACTCCTACGCCCCGCGCACCGACTGGCCCAAGCGTTTCTCCCAGCAGGCCGACATCCTCCAGTACATGCGCGATGTCGCCCGCGATCACGGCCTGCTGCCCAAGATCCGCTTCAACAGCGAGGTCACCGAGGCCGAATACGACGACGCCACCGGCCGCTGGACCGTGCGCACCGCCGACGGCGCCGAACTGACCTGCGATGTGCTGATCTCCGCGGTCGGCCAGCTCTCGCGCCCCGCGATGCCGAACATCCCGGGCGTGGAGACCTTCAAGGGCACCGCCTTCCATTCCGCCGAGTGGGACCACAGCGCCGACCTGACCGGTAAGCGGGTCGCGGTGATCGGCACCGGCGCCAGCGCCGTGCAGTTCGTGCCCGCGATCGCGCCGAGCACCGAGCATCTGACGCTGTTCCAGCGTTCGGCGGCGTGGATCATGCCCAAGCCGGACAAGGAGTACAAGTCCTGGCACAAGACGATGTTCAAGCAGTTGCCGTTCACCCGCCTGACCGAGCGCTTCGCGTTCTGGGCGTTCTGTGAGTTCCTGGCGCTGGGCATCGTCGATGTGCCCGCCATCCAGAAGCTGGTGACCTGGATCGGTCATCGGCACCTGGAGAAGCAGGTCCCCGATCCGGAGCTGCGGGCCAAGCTCACCCCGGACTACCCGGCCGGCTGCAAGCGCGCGCTGTTCTCCAACGAGTACCTGCCCGCGCTGACCGCCGACAATGTCACCGTGGAGACCACCGCGATCACCGAGATCACCCCCGAGGGCGTGCGCACCGCCGACGGCGTGCTGCACGAGGTCGACGCGATCGTCTACGGCACCGGTTTCAAGGGCACCGAGTTCCTGTGGCCGATGCAGATCTCCGGTGTCGGCGGCCGCAAGTTGCACGACGACTGGGGCACCGACGGCGCCCGCGCCTACCAGGGCATGACCGTGCCGGGATACCCGAACATGTTCATGCTCTACGGCCCCAACACCAATCTCGGCGTCGGCTCGATCGTCTACATGATCGAGTCGCAGGCTCGCTACATCCGCCAGGCCCTGACGAAGCTGGCCGAGAACCCCGGTCGTGTGCTCGAGGTGCGCCCCGAGGTGGAGGCCGAGTTCGACAAGGACCTGCAGTCTCGTCTGGACCGCAGCCCGTGGAACTTCTGCTCGAGCTGGTACCGCAACGCCGCGGGCCGCATCACCAACAACTGGCCGGGCACGGTGACCAGTTACCGTTGGCAGACGCGGAAGTTCGACCCCGCGGACTTCGAGCTGAAGACCGTCTCCTGAGACGAGAATGGTGAAACTGATGACGTTCGATTACGACGTGGTGATCGTCGGCTCCGGCTTCGGCGGCAGTGTGAGCGCGCTGCGCCTCACCGAGAAGGGTTACCGGGTCGGTGTGCTGGAGGCCGGCAGGCGCTTCGCCGACGACGAGTTCGCCACCACCAACTGGGAGACCAAGAAGTACCTGTGGGCGCCCGCCCTCGGCTGCTTCGGCATCCAGCGGCTCACCTTGCTCAAGGACACCTTCATCATGGCGGGCGCGGGCGTCGGCGGCGGTTCGCTGGTGTACGCCAACACCCTCTACGAGCCGCCGGACCGCTTCTACCAGGACCGCCAGTGGGCGCACATCACCGACTGGAAAGAAGAGCTCGCCCCGCACTACGACCAGGCCAAGCGGATGCTGGGTGTGACGGCCAATCCGGCGACCACCCCCTCGGACCGGGTGCTCGCCGAGGTCGCCGAGGACATGGGCATCGCCGACACCTACGGTCCCACCCAGGTCGGCGTGATCTTCGGCGGCAAGGACGCCAAGCCCGGCCAGCCGGTGCCCGACCCGTTCTTCGGCGGCGTCGGCCCCGACCGCGCCACCTGCACGCACTGCGGCGAGTGCATGACCGGCTGCCGGCACAACGCCAAGAACACCCTGGTCAAGAACTACCTCTACCTCGCCGAGAAGGCCGGCGCCGAGGTGCACCCGCTGACCACCGTGACCGACGTGCGCCCGAAGGCGGGCGGCGGCTACGAGGTCACCACCGTGCGCACCGGCCGCTGGGTCCGCAAGGCCAAGCGCACCTTCACCGCCGAACAGGTGATCTTCTCCGCGGCCGCGCTGGGCACCCAGAAGCTGCTGCACAAGCTGCGCGATCGCGGCTCGCTGCCCGGCATCTCCCCGCGCCTGGGTGAGCTCTCGCGCACCAACTCCGAGGAACTGCTCTCGATCCGCAGCCGCGACAAGAACAACGACTTCACCAAGGGCGTCGCGATCACCTCCTCGATCCACCCCGATCACGACACCCACATCGAGCCGGTGCGCTACGGCAAGGGCAGCAACCTGATCGCCCTGATGGGCACGGCCATGTTCGACCCCGAGGGCAAGCGCGGCAACGTCCGCGTGTGGGCGAGCACCATGCGCAAGATCGGCCTGCGCGACGCGCTGCACCTGCAGAACCCGCGCCGCTGGTCGGAGCAGATGATCGGCCTGCTGGTGATGCAGTCGCTGGACAACTCCATCACCACCTACACCAAGCGCGGCCTGTTCGGCCGCAAGATGACCACCAAACAGGGTGTGGGCGAACCGAATCCGACCTGGATCCCGGTGGCGCACGAGGTCGGGCACCGGGTGGCCGAGAAGATCGACGGCATCGCGGGCGCGCCGACCAGCGCCATCATGAACATCCCGATGACCGGTCACTTCATCGGCGGCTGCGTGATCGGCGACTCCCCGGAGACGGGCGTGGTCGATCCGTACCAGCGGATGTTCGGCTACGAGGGCCTGCACATCATCGACGGCTCGACCATCTCGGCCAACCTGGGCGTGAACCCCTCGCTGACGATCACCGCGCAGTCCGAGCGCGCGGTCTCGCTGTGGCCGAACAAGGGCGAGGCGGACCCGCGGCCGAAGCAGGGTGAGCCCTACCGCAAGCTGGCCCCGGTCGCCCCGCGCAATCCCGTCGTGCCGCCGCAGGCCCCCGCCGCGCTGCGACTGCCCATCGTCGAGATCAAGACCCCGTCCACCGCGCCCGATCCGGCCGCCGAAACCCGCGGCTGAGGCGACCACAGGAGCGAACAGTCATGTCCGTAAGCACCAGCGCGAGCCCGATTCCGGAGGCCGAGGCCGTCGCCACCCTCGCGGCGCTCGAGCGGCACGGCGGCACCTACGAGGAGACCGCCGCCTTCTTCGACAACCTGCCCACGGTCACGGTCGAGGACATCACCCTCGGCCGGTGGCGCGGCGGCGAGATCGCCACCGGCCATCCCATGGACGGTCTGCTGGCCGCCTCCGGCTGGTACGGCAAGCAGTTCGACAGCCCGGAGGACGTGCACCCCCTGCTGTTCTCGACGCCCGGTCAGGGCATCTTCGCCGTCGATCCGCGACGGGTGCCGCTGGGTCTGGTGGACAGAGTTCCGCACAGCCTGGTCGCGCGCGGCAAGCAGGCGCTGCCCGTGCTGTCGTACGGCCTGCGCACGAAACAGCCGCGGGCGAGGCTGCGGGCCGTCGAGTTCCGGGGCAGGGTGAGCGCGGCGATGGTCTACGACCACCTGCCGATCATCGACGTGTTCCGCCGCGTCGACGAGCACACCCTGCTCGGCGCGATGGACCAGCGTGGCGCCCCGCTGCCGTACTTCTTCACGCTGCGCCTGGACCGCTGAGCCACGGTTCCGGCGCGGGTTGATCAGGCCCGCTCGGTCGTCCCCACGGACGCCCGGGCGGGCCGGCGCAGTTTCGGCCGCGGCCGGGCGCCACCGGCGATGCCGCTGTCCCGAGGTCCGGCTGATGTCGACTGCGCCCGACGCCGCTGTCGGTCATTCGACCGATTGTGGCCGGCGCGCGGTCCTGGCAGCGTCGGCTGCGGCCGGGCCCGGCCGAGCCGCGATCGACCCGGCCCGGCCGTCCGGCGGTACGGAATGAAGGCGAGAGGACCGGAGTGGACCAGGATTCGACGGGCGGGCCGCTACCTCCGCACGGGCACATACCGAACAGCGGTGCGCCGCAGCAACCTCCTGCGCCACCAGCACCGCAGGCCCCACTGCAGCAGCCACCGAGGGCGCAGCCTTCGGGACCGCATCCTGTCGTGCATCATGCGGCGCCCGTCCCCCCGCAGCAGCAGCCGATATCCGTGACCTCCGAGTCACAGGTCCCCGCGCAGCGACCGCAGGCCGGGTTCCCGCCCCCGCCGGCGCCGGGCGCGCCCGAATTCCCCGGCGTACGGCCGGAAGCCGGGAAGCCGAAGCGTTCCCGCCGCCTCGGCACGAAGATCGGCGCGTTCACGCTGATCGTGCTCGGCCTGTTCGGCGCGGGCACGGCCACCGGCTGGTGGGGCCACCGCCACTGGGAATCCACTCGCCCCGCCGAGGTGGCGACAGGCGAGCCCGACACCCGCCCGTTCCTCGACGCCGCCTCGACAGCCATGCCCGATGTGCGCGGGCTCGCCGAACCGGTGGCTCGCCAGATCCTGGCCGACGCGGGCGTTTCCGGCGATCGGCTCACCGTGGATTCCCGCCCCTTCGCGGGACTGGCGGGCGTGATCGTCGAACAGGACCCGCCGTTCGGCACCGCGGACCCCGGTGCCGTCCGGCTGACCGTGTCGGTCCCGGCCGCCGTGCCCGACATCGCAGGCCGCGAGGAGAGCGCGCTGGTGAGCGAGCTGCGCGAACTGGGCACCCAGGTCGCGATAGCCCGCCGCTACCAGCCCGGCGCCGCGTCGGGCACGGTGCTGCAGATCGACCCGCCCAGCGGTTCGCCGCTGCCGGAGACCGTCACCGTCACCGTGGCCTCCGATCCGGCCACCGCCTACCTGGCCGATGTACAGGCCGCCGAGAACCGGTGCTCCACCGGCGAGTACTCGCTGGCGGGCAGCGACGAGGAGAACGCGCTGTCGTGCTCGGTCGCCGCGGCCGACGCCCGGTCGCCCCGCGGACCGGTGTGGGAGTTCAACCGCGCCGTCGAGGATGTCGAGCTCACCGTTGGCCTGCCCACCGACGCCGAGCCCGGCTCGCGAGTGAAGATCGTCGTCGCCGCCGACGACCGGGTTCTGCAGGAGGTCGTGGTCGAGTACGGCGACACGGTCACACTGAATCACAACACCCGTGACGCCCTGAAGTTCTCCCTGCTGGCCGTCGCCGAGAGCGGCAAGCCGCAGAAGCTGACCGTGACCGGCGTGGTCCGCGGCGACCGGGACGCGATCATCACCCTGACGGAGAACCGTTGAGCGCCGACCGACTACGCGCACTGTGCTGCGCCCTGCTGCTGCTCGTCCTCGCCTGCCCCGCCTCGTCCCAGGCGGCCCCCTCCGGCGCGTCGGCATCGGCGGCCAAGCGCGGGGACACACCGCTGCTCGTGGTGGTCGACACCTCGGGCTCGATGGACGACAAGGACGCCAACGGCGTCGTGAAGATCGACAGCGCCAAGCGCTCGGTGCTCAGCATCGAGCAGAACCAGGCGACCGGGTCACCGTTGGGCGTGTGGACCTATCCGGGCAGCGGGGGCTGCGACGGCGGCGGTTACGTGCCCGGCTTGGACATGCCGGAACTGAACCCGGCCGTACGCACGAAACTGACCGCCGACGTACTGGCACTGAAGGCCACCGGCGACACCCCCACCGGTCCCGCCCTCGAGTCGGCGGCGAAAGCGATGGCCGCGCAGGGATACTCGGGCGCGACCATCGTGCTCATCTCCGACGGCGAGAGCACCTGCGGCGGCAATCCCTGCGAGGTCGCCCAGCGCATCGTCGACGACGGTTTCGACCTGCAGGTCCACGGCGTCGGCTTCGTGCTGTCCGGGGACGGCCGCGCCGAACTGGAGTGCATCGCGCGGGTCACCAACGGCCGCTACTTCGATGTCTCCGACGGCGCGCAGCTGATCGAGACGACCAAGGCGTTGTCGCGCAGCTCGCTGGAGGTCACCGTCGACGCCCCGAAGACGGCGATCGGCGGCGGCATGGCGACGCTGCGCGCCACCGTCACCAACACCTCCACCACCGAGTCCGCGCCGAACATCGCGCTCTCGCTGGCCTTCACCGAGGGGCCGGAACTGTTTCCCCGGGTCGTCCCGCCCCGGCTGCGCATCGGCAACCTCGCCCCCGGCGCCACCAGCACCACCTACACCTGGGACCTGCCGGTCACCTCCGCCGACATCACCCGCACCGCTCGCTGGCGGGTGGTCGCCACCTCGGCCAACGGAGCCTTCCACGAAGCCTCGGACAAGATCACCGTGCTGAAGAGCGACGAATATGCCAGCGTGGCATCGGGTTTCATCCGCTCGTTGATGGACGACCCCGATGCCCGCATCGGAGTGTTCGGCGACTCCTACGCCAGCGGCGAGGGGGCGGGCGAATACCTGCCCGGCACCGACGAGGTGCACGAATGGTGCCACCGGTCCGACAAGACGCATGTCGCCCAACTGTTCGGTCCGAAGAAGACCGACATCTTCGCGTGCTCGGGCGCCGTGCGATCCGCGCTGTTCGCTCCCTATCCGGGCCGGATGGACAATTGGTCACAGATCGAGGAGATGGGTCGGGGCCCCACCCTCGACGCGGCGTTCCTCAGCATCGGCGGCAACGACATCGGCTTCGGCGACATCGTCGCGGACTGTCTGCTCAACGAATGCGGTAAGGCCGACGCCACAGCCGACGGGCAGCCGACCTCGGAGATGATCGCGGACGCACCACTGCGACAGCGCATCGACGGCCTCACCGCCGCGGACGCGCTGCCGAAGACATACACCCGCCTGCACGACGCACTGAACATCCAGCGCTTCCTCGACGATCGCGACGGTCGGGAGGCCCCCCTGTTCGTGCTCGGCTACCCCAAGCCGTTCCCCGAGATCACCGGTGTCGGTTGCGGCGAGTTCGAGCCGCGCGAGGTCACCTACGCCAACAAGGTCGTGGATCGACTGAACGACGCCATCGCGCGGTCGGTGGCGACGGCGGCGCGCGACGGCAGGCACATCTATTTCGTCGACGCAGTCGAACACGCCATGCAGCCGTCGAACACACTCTGCGACGACGGAGCGTCGGGCATCGTCGGCGTCGGTCTCCTCTCCGGCGGCTACGAGAAGTACGTCAACAAGGTCACTCCGCGTGACCAGGAGTTCGTCCACCCCAACGCCCTCGGCTACAAGCGGATCGCCGGCGCGATCGCGACCTGGTCCACCACCGACGCGGCCCCGGCCACCGGTGTGCCCGGCGCAGGCACCGCCCGTTCCGCGCCATCGGTGGTCACCCGCGTCGAAACGAGCGAGTGCGTGCCCTACGAGCTGACCATGACGACGCTGAACACGCAGGCAGGCCCGGGGGCATGCATCCTGGTCCGCGGCCACGAACTGCGCACCGGCACGGCATGGGCCGAGGTGCACAGCAGCCCGGCCGTCCTGGCCGATGTTCGCGTCGAGGCGGGTGACGACCTGATCCTGTACCTGCCGCCGGACCTGCCGCCCGGGCAACACACTCTCTACCTGAGAAACGTGGCCGAAGACGGCACCGAGTACGACTACGCGCTCGCTCTCACCGTCGCCGAGCCCCTGCCGTGGTGGTGGATTCCGCTGACCGGAGCGTCCGGAGCGGCCCTGCTCGCCGGGCTGGTGCTGCTGTGGTGGTCCAGGCGCTCCCGCACCTGAGTCGATCCCGGCTCCCCCGACGCGAACCGGGACTGCCCGCGTCGGGGTCCGGGCTCCCGACCGTTCACGCACTGCTGCGCATACCGGAGCGGTCGGTGCGGGCGCCCGGTTCGCCGGAAGCGGCCGGGTGGATGGGCCGGTCGGTCGCCGACAACGCCTGCGCCGACCCACCGTGCCGCACGGCCACGATCTCCGCGGCGATGGCGACGGCGGTCTCCTCCGGGGTGCGACCGCCCAGTTCCAGCCCGATCGGCGAGCGCAAGCGGCCGAGTTCGCGTTCGCCGACTCCGGCCTCGCGCAGTTTCGCGCGCCGCTCCCGGTCGGTGTGCCGCGACCCCATCGCCCCGACGTAGGCGACGGGCAGGCGCAACGCTTCGGCGAGGACGGGGATGTCGAACTTCGGGTCGTGGGTGAGCACGCAGATCACCGTCCGCGCGTCGACATCGGTGTCGCGCAGGTACCGGTGCGGCCAGGCCACCACCACCTCGTCGGCCTCCGGAATCCTGGCCGGGTCGGCGAAGGCGGGCCGCGCCTCGCACACCGTCACCCGGTAGCCGAGCAGCGCGCCGACCCGGCAGAGCGCGACGGTGAAATCCGTTGCGCCGAAGACGATCATGCGCGGGCGCGTGGTGAACGATTCGACGAGCACCGTCCGTTCGTCCGGGCCGCACCCGACCGCGCACACTCCGCTCGACCCCGCGTCGAGCATGGCACGCGCCTGCTCCACCACGGCCGGAGGCATCGCACTCACCGGGGGCGGCGCACCCGTCCCGCCCACCTGGACACACGACGCAGACGCGCCCGCCGAGATCGTCGTGTCCGTATCGGTAACCGCGAGCAGCGCGCCGCTGTCGAGATCACGAACCAGCGCGACGGGAATGTCCTCGCGTAGCACGGCCTCGATGACCGCGTGGTCGGCGGCGGTCACGCGCTGCACGAACACATCGAGCTCGCCCCCGCAGGTCAACCCGACCGCGAAGGCGTCGGCATCCTCGTAGCCGAAGCTCTGTCGCACCGGCGTCCCGGTCACGAGGACCTCCCGGCACACCTCGAGCACCGCAGCCTCCACGCACCCGCCCGACAGACTTCCGCGCACCGTCCCCGCCGCATCGACCGCCATCACGGCCCCTATCGAGCGCGGCGCACTCCCGCGCACCGCGACGACGGTGGCCAGCGCGTAGGGAACGCCCTCGGCATGCCAGCGCGACAACTGCCCGGCCAGCTCACGCATGATCGCCTCCTCACCCTGGCGGCACCGGTGCGAATACCGGTTCTTCTGCGAGAATAGCACCACGAGAATATGACTCTCGAAAAACCAGCATTTGATTCTCTATCAAGGCATATCCTGTATTGACGGTGCGTGAACGCCGATGTTAGACAGAGAGGCGGCAGCCGCGACGCGGTCCGCGCGCCTGCTCCACGGGAACGGAGGTACCGCCGGATGACTCGAATCAGGCTGTCACGCAGCATGTCCCATTCGCCGACCCGACGGAGCGGGCGATGACCACCACCGGCGTCCCCGTCACCGGCGCGGTCGGCAGCCGCGTCCCCCGCGTGGAGGACGCCCGCCTGCTCACCGGCGCGGGCACCTACGTCGACGACGTGACCAGGCCGGGCATGGCCCACGCCTGCTTCGTCCGCAGCCCGCTCCCGCGCGCCACCATCACCGGGATCGACGTGAGCGAGGCGCTCGAGTTCGACGGCGTCCTGGCCGTCTACACCGCCGCCGACCTGAACGCGGGCGTCGCGGAGATCTCCTACGCGCTCGACACCCCCGGCTTCCCCGAAGTGTCGCGCCCGCCGCTGGCCGAGGGCGAGGTCCGTTTCGTCGGTGACCCGGTCGTCATGGTGATCGCCCAGGACCGTTACATCGCCGAGGACGCCGCCGAACTGGTCCTCGTCGACTACGAACCACTCACGCCGGTCGTCGACTACGCCACCGCCGCCACCTCGCCGGAACTCGTGCACGCCGCTCACGCGGGCAACTCCGCCGGTGGTCTCGGCGGCCGCCCGCCCGCCGACCTCGCGCCGGTGTTCGACGAGGCCGCCCACGCCGTGCGCCGCACCATCCACCAGCAGGCCTACTCCCCCGTCCCGTTGGAGACTCGCGGCATTGTCGCCGAATGGTCCTCCGGCACAGGCGAATTGACGGTCTGGACCTCCACCCAGTCCCCGCACGAGGTGCGCGGCTTCTGCGCCCGGCTGCTCGGGGTCGACGAGCACCGGGTGCGGGTGATCGTGCGCGACACCGGCGGCGGCTTCGGCCAGAAGGTCGCCCCGCAACGCGAGGACAGCTGCGTGGTGCTGGCCGCCCGCAAGCTCGGCGCCGCGATCAAATGGATCGAGGACCGCCAGGAGAACCTCATGTCCGCGGGGATGGCCCGCCACGAGCACGGCGAGGTGGCGATGGCCTTCGACGCCGAGGGCACGATCCTGGCCGCCACCATCGAGCACGTGCAGAACGTCGGCGCGTATCCGATCCCCTCGCCGCTGACCTCCTCGATCGCCGTCGGCATGCTCTTCCCCGGCCCGTATCGCGTGCCCCAGGCCGGGTTCAGCACCGCGTCGTTCTACTCCAACACCGTCGGCCGGGTCGCCTATCGCGGTCCGTGGCAGTTCGAATCCCTCTCGCGCGAACTGCTGCTCGACGCGGCCGCCCGGCAGATCGGCATCGACCCGGCCGAGCTGCGCCGCCGGAACATGTTGCGCCAGGACGAGATGCCGACCTTCAACCCCAACGGCATGCCCTACTCCGACGCCACTCCGCTGGAATGCTTCGAGCAGGCCCTGAGCATGCTCGACTACGACGCCTTCCGCGCCGAACAGGCCGCGGCCCGCGCCGAAGGCCGCTATCTCGGCGTCGGCACCTGCACCTATATCGAGCCGACCACCGGCGCGACCCCCTTCCTGAGCACCGAGGGCGCGACCATCCGCATCGCGCCGACCGGCAAGGTGAACGTGCACCTGTCCGGCGGGTCGGCGGGCAACAGCCTGGAGACCACCGCCGTCCAGCTGACCGCCGACGCTCTCGGCATCGACATCGCCGACGTGCAGACCCTGCAGGGCGACACCGCCGCCGCGCCGATGGGCGGCGGCACCAACGGCAGCCGCTCCGGCTCGATGGCCGCCGGCGCCATCGAGGCGACCGCGAAGATCCTGCGCGAACAGATCCTCGCCATCGCCGCCCACCAGTTCGGCGCGGCCGTGACCGACGTCGAGTTCGCCGAGGGGCGTGCCCGGCTGCGCGAGGCCGACAAGTCCCTCACCCTGGCCGAGATCGCCCACATCGCCTACTTCCAGACCGAGGCGCTGCCGCCCGGCATGTCCCCCGGCCTGGAGGCGACCGGCCGCCACCGCGCCGACCAGATGATGATCTGGGCCAACGCCACGCACGTGTGCACCTGCGAGGTCGACATCGCCACCGGCGCGGTGACCCTGCTGCGCTACATCGTCAGCGAGGACGTGGGCCCGATGATCAACCCGAACGTGGTGGAGGGCCAGATCTACGGCGGCACCGTGCAGGGCATCGGCGGCGCGCTCTACGAGCACCTCGCCTACGACGACGACGGCAATCCCGTCGCCACCACCTTCCTCGACTACCTCATGCCCACCGCCGCCGAGGTCCCGCACATCGAGATCGGCCACATCGAGACCCGCAGCAGCGGACCCGGCGGTTTCAAGGGCGTCGGCGAGGGCGGCGCGATCGGCTCCACGCCCGCGGTCCTCAACGCCGTCGCCGACGCGCTCGCGCCCTTCGGCGTGGAGATCGACCGGCTACCGCTCTCGCCCGCCCGGATCATCGAGATGATCACTTCCGCGACCCCGGCCGCTCGACCCTCTACAGCCGAGTCCACTCCGGCTCCGAGCGGAACTGCCGCCCCTACCGATGCCGATGCCGATGCCGATGCCGATGCCGATGCCGATGCCGATGCCGATGCCGATGCCGATGCCGGGAAGGGTCTCGCATGAAACCCGCAGCCTTCACCTATCACGCCCCGGAAACGGCGGCCGAGACGGTCGCCCTGCTGACCGAACTCGGCGACGAGGCCAAGATCATCGCGGGCGGTCAGAGCCTGGTGCCGATGATGGCGCTGCGCCTGGCGGCCTTCGAGCACCTGATCGACCTGCGCAAGGTCACCGAACTGCGCGGCATCGACCTCGACGGGGACACGGTCCGCGTCGGCGCGGGCACCACCCACGCGAGCGTCGGACGCGACGAGCACGTCCGTCACCACGTGCCGCTGCTGCACCGCGCCACCCCCCTCATCGGCCACTTCCAGATCCGCAATCGCGGCACCATCGGCGGTGCGATCGCCCACGCCGATGCCGCCGCCGAATACCCCGCCGTCGCACTGACTCTCGACGCCCGCATGCGCACCCTGTCCCCGCGCGGCGAACGCATCATCGACGCAGCGGACTACTTCACCGGTTTGTGGAGCACCGGGATGGCGCCCGACGAGATGCTCGTCGGCATCGACTTCCCCGCATGGCCGGGCCGCCGCGGCTTCGCCATCGAGGAATTCACCCGTCGCGCGGGCGATTTCGCCATGGCGGGCGCGACAGTCGCGATCGCCCTGGACGCCGACTCCCGCATCGAGCGCGTCGGCATCGGCCTGTTCGGCCTCGCCCCCACCCCGCTACGAGCGCGGTCCGCCGAAGCCGAACTGCTCGGCCGTCCCGCCGCCGAGGTGGACGCCGAGGAGATCGGCCGGGCCGCCACCGCCGACCTCGACGCCGTTCCCGCCGACGTCCACGGCTCCGCCGACTACCGCCGCCGGGTGGGCGCGGTCATGGTCACCCGCGCCTGGCGGCGCGCTCTCGAGGAGGCGAACGATGACTGAAACACCCCCTGACGTAGAGATCAGGGTCGTCGTCAACGGCGTCCGCCGCCGCGATCGCATCCCGCCCCGGCTCACCCTGGCCGACTATCTGCGCGAACGCCTCGGCCTCACCGGCACCCATCTGGGCTGCGAACACGGCGTGTGCGGGGCGTGCACCGTCATGCTCGACGGGGCCGCGGTCCGCGCCTGCCTGGTCTTCGCCGTGCAGGCCGACGGTGCGGAACTCACCACCGTCGAGGGCCTGGCCGGTCCCGACGGAGAACTCTCCTGCGTCCAGCGGGCCTTCCGCGACCACCACGGCCTGCAATGCGGTTTCTGCACACCGGGTTTCGTCGTCTCGGCCACCGCCTTCCTGAACGACACCCCCGAACCCAGCGACGAGCAGATCCGCGACGCCATGAGCGGCAATCTCTGCCGCTGCACCGGCTACCAGGGCATCCTGCGCGCCGTCCGCGCCGCGGCCACCGAGCGCGCCACCGAACCCGACGCCGAATCCACCTCGGCGCAACAGAATTGAGCCGAGGATGAAACTCGAGAACACCTTCACCATCCCTGTCCCCGCCGACCAGGCGTGGCCGGTCCTGCTCGACCTGGAACGCCTGGCCCCCTGCGTCCCCGGCGCCACCATCACCTCCCGCGAGGGCGACGACTACCACGGCCGCATCAAGGTGAAGCTCGGCCCGGTCGGCCTGTCCTACAAGGGCATCATCAAGGTCGTCTCCCAGGACGAGGCCGCCGGCGTGGCGGTGCTCGAGGGCAGCGGTCGCGAGAATCGCGGCAACGGCACCGCCAAGGCCGTCATCACCTGCCGCCTCGTCGAATCCAACGGAGTCACCGACGTTTTCGTCGACACCGATCTGGCCATCACCGGCAAACCGGCGCAGTTCGGCCGCGGCGCGCTGGCCGAAGTGGCGGGCACATTGATCGGCACCTTCGCCGACAATCTCGCCGCCGAGATCACCGCCGATCCGAGTCCCGCCGTCACCGCCGAGAGCGCGGAAACGCCCGCGAATACCGCACTGGAACCCACCGCCGCGCAGCACGACACCACATCGAGCGCAGGCGAGGCGACGCAGCCGCTCGGGGCGCAGGCCGCTGCCGTCCGCTCCATCACGCCCCGGCAGGGCGCCGAGCCGATCGACATCATGGCCGCCGCGGGCCTGTCACCGAACCGCCGACTGGCTTTCACCGCCGTGGCCGGGATCGCCGTCGCGGTCCTGCTCACCCTGGCATTTCGACGACGCCCGGGACGACGCGGCGCCAGACCGTGAGGATCCGCCGCACACGGGCGCGCTGCACTGAGCCTCGGTACGCGCGGCATCGAGGTGTGAGGCGAGAGCGGTGCGCGCCAAGGTCGAACGGGTTCGGCGATTGTTGGGCTCGATCCGGCGCAGGGGGACGATGCCGAACTCGGTCAGGCCGACGTCCTCCTCAGCCAATCTGAGGTGGTGAGTGCGTCACCTGTCTCTGCGAGTACCTCATCGAGTTTCTCGGCGGGGGCGTGCTCGTTTTCGGGCCTTCTCGATCGATTCCGGATCGCAGCGTAGATCGTTCCGTGACTCTCAGGCCCAGGTAGTCGGCGTTTCGAGTCTGGTGATGTTACCGTCGGCGTCGAAGCGTGCGGTACTGGAGAACTCCTTGCCGTTCTCGTCGAGAGCGAACTATTCCTGGTAGCTGGTTCCGTCCGCGTTCATGAGGATCGGGCCGCGACAATGGTATGGGTCGGAGCGCCAGGTGGCGGTCAGCGGGTCGAACTGGTTGGCGTAGTTGGGGCCGCCGTGCGCCACTCCGCAGGGGCGGTGGTCCGAGGATCGCAACGGGTTCGCGACCCTGGAATGCGAAGCATGCTCGGCGGTGGCGTCGCTGCAGCCAGGTGCAACAAATGATCCGGGTTCGCGGCAGGGCGCCCTGGGTATCTTCCGAGGGTCTGCGCCAGGACTGCGGCACTGAGGCTTCGCGCAGCAGTCCTGCCCAGCGCATCATGACAAGGCTTCGCCTGCCTCCCACAGCGCGAATGTTCGACGGTAGATTTTCCAGGATGGTCTCGAGCTCCTCGACGGTGATCGGACGCCCTTCGCTTTCGGCGACCTCTTGTATGCCCTTGATGATCCGGTAAAGAGTGAACACGGGTCCGTCGCCGGACGCATACGTAGCCCGCGAATCTTCGGTTTCGAAAATGAACTCTTCGAGATCCATTCGCCAGATATCCGCGCTCGTCATTTTGGACCGGGCTTCTGCCACGATTCCGCGTTCGGCTTCTACGAACTGTCCTGTGTGTCGGTCCAGAACCAATGCTCGCCGCGCTCCGTCATCGCTCGTTTCAATTTTCAACTGACGTCCAAAATAATGGTAATACTCAGTGCGGGTCATAGCTTCGGCATCCCTTTCGTGAGCGCTGGGATGAATATATCATTAGCCCTCAGACGTAATCCATCAATGATCGCCGGTCCGGCGGGCTGGCAGTATCATCCAAGGTGGATCCGGGTGTATTCCAGTCCCGAGCAACCTCATACAGAGCATGGTCGAACTTGTCGGAAACCTTGCCTATTCTCTCGCGGTGTAGTCGAAGTTCGACAACGAGACCGTTTGGCGCCTGCACGTTCATAAGTATGTCGCGGTACCCGCTTGCTGCTGGATCGATGAATCGATCCTTCACCCTAGGTATTCTCAGGCCGGATCGCTCGATGCGGTCGAGGGCTTGGTAGATCTGCTCGACCCGCGCGAAGGTGATCTTCGATCCGGCCAGGTCGACCACTCGGGAGGCATCGTTCTCGTACTCGACGAGCTTTTCGTCGATCCACGCTCGGTTCTTGGGAATCTGTCGTGGCTTTGGTACGCCTCCAACGTGTCTCTTCAGCGTGTCCGTCAGATCATTCATGAATACGCTCTGCGCGTCGTCCCATTTCTCATTAACACGAACCTGCGATGCGGTGAACGACTCGGCGCCGAAGAGGTCGTTCATCTTGTCGATGACGACCTGTAGTGCGACGTACTTCGACTCCTTCCGGGTGCCGGTCCCCGCCACCTGTCTCTGCGAGTACATCATCGAGTTTCTCGGTGGGGGCGTGCTCGTTTTCGGGCCTTTTCGATCGATCCGGGATCGTAGCGCAGTTCGCATTCATCGACGCTGTACGGCTCTTCCCACCAGTTGGGGACATATCCATTCAAAAACGTCTCAAATGTGTAGCAGTTCGAACACCATTCCCACAATCTTCCGGGGCCAGCGAAACTTACGCCGCGCAGGCGTTTCGGGAGTTTCTCATCGAGCTTGTACCATCGGCGCAGGCTATGCGATCCACATATCAGGCAAATACCTTCGATGTCGGCACCGTTCCAGTCATTGTTGAATACCCTTCGCCAGGGCTTGTAAAATTCCTCTTTGATCGGATGCCATTGCATTTCTGTATTCATCGGCATCCCTCGATCCAGCTCTGGAGAGCGTTTCCGGAACCATATGGCGTGCCATCGGCCAAGGATGTTGTACCCCCGTGCATTTCTCCGTCGAAAGTTCCGTTCCTGAGATAGTATCTAGCATGGCTGACCTCGTGTGCGATGGTATTCGCTGCGGTGGCATCGTCCACCAACGCATCGGGGCCTATCCGGACGATTTTGCCACCCTCAAATATCCGCGCTCGTCATGTTTACCTGGGCTTCTACCACGACTCCGCGTGGGGCCTCGACGAACTGTCCGGTACTCCAGTCCAGAACGGATCCCCCCTGCGCTCCGTTGTCGCTGGTTTCGATTTTCAATTGACTACCAAAATAATGGAAGTATTCAGTGTGGGTCACAGCTTGGGCATCCCTTTCATGAGCGCTTGGATGAATATCATCAGCCCGCTGACTGAGTCCATCGATAATGGCCTGTCCGGCGAGGCCCGGAATCTCGTCATGTGGAGATCCGGTGTTGATTTTTAGTCCGCGCGAGATTTTATACAGGACATAGTCGACTTGTCTGAAACTTTGTCTATACTCTTGACGTGTAGCCGGAGTTCGACAACGAGGCCATTCGGCTGGACCTACGTGTCATCAGGCTTCGACCGTATTTCGGGCACGACTGGTGATGCTCCGGAATGCGCCACTCCGCAGGGCCGGTGGTCCGAGGATCGCAACGGGTTCGCGACCCTGGAGTGCATAGCATGCCCGGCGGTGGCGTCGTTCGCGGCGGGGCGCTCTGGGTAGCTTCCGAGGGTCCCAGGGTTGCGGCGCTGAAGCTTCGCGCAGCAGTCCTGCCTCGCGCATCATGACAAAGCTTCGCCTGCCTCCCACAGCGCGAACGTTCGACGGTAGATTTCCCGGATGGTCTCGAGCTCCTCGACGGTGATCGGACGCCCTTCGCTTTCCGCGACCTCTTGTATGCCCTTGATGATCCGGTACAGAGTGAACGCGGGTCCGTCGCCGGACGCATACGTAGCCCGCGAACCTTCGGTTTCGATAATGAATTCTTCGAGATCCATTCGCCAGATATCCGCGCTCGTCATGTTGACCTGAGCTTCTATCACGATTCTTCGCTCGGCTTCGACGAACTGTCCGCTCTTCTCGTCCAGAATCCATCCACGCTCCACTCCGCTATCGCTCGTTTCAATTTTCAGTGGACGTTCAAAATAGTGGTAATACTGGGTGCGGGTCACGGCTTGGGCATCCCTTTCATGAGTGCTCGGATGAATATATCATTAGTCCGCAGGCTGAGTCCATCGATAATGGCTGCTCCGACGACACTCGGGATCTCGTCATCGAGTGATCCGGTGTGGACTTTCAGTCCCTATGAGACTTCATACAAGGCGTGGTCGAAATTGTCGGAAAAGGTGTAGTAGAAGTTCGACAACGAGAACGTTTGGCGCTGGGACGTTCATTAGTATGTCGCGGTACCCGCTTGATGTTGGCTCGATGAACGATCCTTCACCCTCAGTATTCTCAGGCCGGACCGCTCGATGTGGTCGAGGGCTTGGTAGATCTGCTCGACCCGCTCAAAGGCGATCTTCGATCCGGCCAGGTCGACCACTCGGGAGGCATCGTTCTTGTACTCGACGAGCTTCTCATCGACCCGCGCTCGACTCTTGGGCATCTGTCGTGGCTTTGGTACGCCTCCAACGTGTCTCTTCAGCGTGTCTGTCAGATCATTCAAGAATATATTTTGCGCCTCGTCCCATTTGTTATATATCTCATCCACGAACCCTTTCAAATAATTGGGATCCGTTATTCGATTCGCGTCGAACCCTGGTTGACGCACCCGATTAAGCGGGGTTGTTTCGCGAAGCCGTCAGCTCAGCGCGACTGGACACGGCCATTTGCGAATCGGAGCCTGGCCCACTTCGGTGACGCACCAAAGCCCTGACACTGGCCTGCGCGCTGGTCGTGCCGGGGACCGTCATCCCACGCGCGGCCGGCTGGACACCCTATCGATGACCGCGATCGCAACACATCAGCACATCAGGAGAAGTTCGCGTGACACACGCTGATCGACGGGGGGATGACGACGGGCCGCAATGTGGCCGGGCGCTGGATGCCCTTACGGCACTTCTCCTCGGTGACGCGGCCGTCGGTTCGACGGTGCGCGAGGGGCCACGGACTGCGACCGAGCCGGGCGATGTCCTGACACACCGTGAGCCATTCTGTGCGCGGAGCCGATCCGCGCTCGCGCTAGGTTGGTCGGCGTGGTGCAACCACTGGCGAGCGAGTTCTCGGCGTACGGAGTGTCGCACTGGGTTGTGCTGGCGGTGTTCGCGGTGGGAGCGGTCGCGGTCGTCGCGATCGGTCGGCGGGAGCGCACCGGGGACGGCTCCAGCCACTTCGGCCCGGTGTTCGGCTGGGTGACGCTCGGGCTGTATCTGGTGGTCTTTCTGGCCGCGATGTTCCCGCCGGCGATCGATCGTTCGGTGCCGCTGCGGTTGACCGATCTGGCGACCCTCGTCGCCGGGTACGCGCTGGTGACGCGGCGACGGTGGGCGTACACGCTGACCTACTACTGGTGTCTCACCCTGAGCACACAGGCGCTCATATCGCCGGCGTTGGAGGCCGACGATTTCCCGGGGCGCGAGTTCCTGGCGTTCTGGGCGATCCACCTGCTCGTCGTCTGGGCGGCGATCTACCTGACCTGGGGTGTGGGTATGCGGCCGGATTGGGGCAGCTACCGGCTTGCGGTGACTGCGACAGTGGTGTGGGTCGCGGTGACCTTCGTCTTCAATTCGGTGGCCGGCACCAACTACGGGTTCGTCAACGGGAAACCCGCGACACCGTCGCTGCTCGACGTTCTGGGGCCGTGGCCGTGGTACCTGGGCACGGTGGCTGCGCTGCTGCTCGCAGTGTGGGCGTTGATGACCTGGCCTTGGGTCCGGGGCAGCTGAGGTCCAGGCAGCCGTGTACCAGTACGAGTACGGCTACACGCCCTTGACCGACTTCCGGTCCATGAAACCGAACAGGTAGCCGGCGACCCGGCGCATCTGAATCTCCTCCGCACCCTCGGTGATTCGGTAGCGGCGGTGGTGCCGGTAGATGTGCTCGAAAGGCTTGTAGCGGGAGTAGCCGAGCCCGCCGTGCACTTGCATGGCGCGGTCGGCGGCCTCGCAGACCAGCCGGTTGGCCCAGTAGTTGCACATCGAGACCTGTTCGGACACTGAGAAATTGCCGTACTTGTCCATCGACCACGCGGTCTTGTGGACCAGGGCGCGCAGCATCTCGCACTGGGTGTGCAGCTCGACCAGCTGGAACTGGATGGCCTGGTTCGACGACAGCGGCTTGCCGAAGGGCTTGCGCTCGTTGGCGTAGGCGACGGCCTGGTCGATGCAGTACTGGGCGGCGCCGAGGCTGGAGGCCGCTTGACGGATGCGGTTCTCGTTGAAGAAGTGCTGGACGACGCCCAGGCCGCGGCCCTCCCCGCCGAAGATCGCCGAGTCCGGCACCCGCACGCTGTTCAGCGAGACGCGGGCGTGGTCGGTGGGCATGTTGAACGTCCACAGGTACTCGTCGACGTGGAAGCCGGGAGTGTCGGTGGGGACCAGGAACGCGGTGATGCCGCGCCCGTCGCCGGCCTTGCCGGAGGTGCGGGCGAAGATCAGATCGGCGTCGGCGATGTGCACGCCGGTGTTCCAGGTCTTGACGCCGTCGATGACCCAGTCGTCGCCGTCGCGCACGGCGGTGGTCTCCATGTGCGTGGCGTCGGAGCCGTGTTCGGGTTCGGTGATGCCGAAGGCGAAGAACTTGGTGCCCTCGGCGAGGCCGTCCACCCACTGCGCCTTCTGTGCCTCGGTGCCGTATTCGAGCATCAGCAGCAGGCCGACATTGTTGGCGACGATGGCGTGCTCGTTCTGCAGGTCGCAGTGCAGGCCCAGGCCGCGGCGGGCGAGGTGTTCGCGGATCACCGCCATGCCGAGATTGGTGCCGTCGCGCCCGCCGAACTCCTTGGGGAAGGCGTAGCGGTAGTGGCCCGCGGCGTCGGCGCGACGGCGGGATTCGGCCAGCAGCGCTTCCCATTCCTCGGTGGGCAGGCCGCCGCGTTCCCAGTCGGTGCGGGCGTCCTCGCGGCGGTGGTCGAAGAACTTGATGTTGTCGCCGGTCTGTTCCAACGGGATGATCTCGGCCTCGATGAAGGCGTCGAGTTCGTCCAGATAGGCGGCCAGCTCCTCGGGGAGTTCGAAGTCCATGTCTCTCCTAGACTTTCGCGTCGGGGCGGATCTGCATGAGCAGGTCCCATTCGATTTCCGACACACGGCGGCCGCTGGCGGCCATGACGATATCGCGGACGGTGCCGTCCAGATGCGCGGCGGCCTGTCCGGCCAGTCCGACGCCCCAGGCGAGTGTGCCCATCACCTTCCACCAGCGGAACCGGTCGACGTCGAAGGTCCCGCCGGCTTCCTCGTAGCCGCGCACGAAGGTGTCGCGGTCGGCGAATCCGCCGAATTCCTTGTCGTCGTTGCGGAAGCGCCACATTCGCAGCGCGGGCCAGGCCACATCGCGCATCGGGTCGCCGTCGCGCTGGGCGCCTTCCCAGTCCAGGACGGCGGCCAGGCCCTCGGCGGCGACGATGATGTTGCCGTTGCGCAGATCGGTGTGCAGCAGGGCGGTGCGCGACGGTGGGGCGGGCAGGCGGCGTTCCAGCCAGCGCAGCGCCATCGCGAAGACCGGGCGGTCGGACAGCAGAGTGCGCACGCCCTTCTCGGCCTCGGCCAGCGCGTCGGCGGCCGGATCGGGGCCGGCGGCGGGCAGCTCCGCGGGAGCCAGTGCGGGATCGATCGCGTGCAGCGCGCCCATCGCCGCACCCCACTGCGCGGCGACGGTCTCGGCGTTGCCGGATGCCTCGATCAGGCGAAGCACCTTGCGCGGCACGGTCTCCCCGTCGACGCGGTCGGAGATCAGGAACGGCTCGCCGATGCGCGCGGCGTCCGGGCACACCGCCACCACCGCGGGCACCGGAACACCGTGGGCGCGAGCCAGTTCCCGCACCGCCGCCTCGGCGCCGACGGTCATGATCTCGACCGCGGGCGGGACGATGGTCGCCACCAGCGGCCGCGCCCCCTGCCCTTCGACCTCGGCGGTGAAGGCGACATTGCGCCGCCGAGCACCGGCGGAGAGGAACTCCAGCCCGGTGACCCGCACCGGGCTGCCGAAGGTCTCGGCCAGAACGTCGGCCAGTCCGGCGGACGGATCGGCGCTCACTCGCCCTCCCAGCCGTCGTAGCCGGGCTTGGCGATCGCCAGATCGGCGCGCACCACGTCGGCCAAGGCCTGCCAGAGAGCTTCCTCGTCTCCCTCCGGCACCGCGGCCAGCAGTTCGGCCTCCCGCTTCGCCGCCTCGGGACCGAACTCGACTTCGCGGCCGAGGATGCGGGCCAGGTTCGCCCCGACCCGCGCGCGATGCTGCAGACCGGGCGGTAATGCCGGCAACAGCGTGTCCTCCAGCAGTTCGGCCAGCGATTCCAGCAGCTCGGCTGCCGTCGGTCGGTTCTGCACAGGCGACTCCCTCGTCGGACAGCCCGGGAAAATGGGACCCCATCAATTTGGCCGATCGGCATTGCCCCGTCAATAGCCCGGCCGCGCCGACCCGATTCCTCCCGGGCATGTGAAGGAAGGGTAGGCCGAGCGCGTCGGCCTACCTTTCCGGCGACCGACTTCCCGGCGACCACCCGGCGACCAGCTCGCCGGCGATCTACTTCCCGCGCACCCGCTTGATGCCCGCGTAGGCGCGCGGGGCGTACTTGAGTCGGTCGGGCAGCAGCGGCCAGGTGTAGCGGACGGCATTGCAGACGACGGTGAAGGCCACCTGGTCGAACCGGTTCCACGGCCGCATGCCCAGAATCTCGCGGGCCCGCTCCGGCATCAGCCCGTTGGCCAGCCACAGGTTGAACGCCATGAACGGCCGCCAGATCACCGACCACACCGGTTCGGGGACGCCGGGGAAGGCGGGGATCTTGTGCCGGTCCAGGCTCAGCGCGAAATCGGTGGTCGCATTGCGCTCGAGGACCTCGTCGATGGTGCGATCCCAGTACTGCTTGAACTCCGCGTAGTTGGAGACCAGCACCCGATCCGAGAGCCCGTACATCCGCCACCAGGTGATGCCCTCGGCGATCAGCTGCTCTTTCTCGGCGTCGGTGAGCGGGGTGCCGAAGTGCTCGTTGATCGCGATATTGAGTTCGACGAAGGTGGCGTGGGTCCACCAGTACACCTCGGGGTTGAGCGCGTGGTAGCGCTCGCCGCGCGAATCGGTGCCCTTGAGCGGCTTGTGGTAATCGCGGACCCGCGCGGCCTGCTCCTCGTTGTCGGCGTCGTAGATCATGCCCTGGATCTGCGGCAACGAGCGGACCAGGCGGTCCCACGGGTCGGCGAAGAAGTTGGAGTGGTCCTGCAGCGCCGCCCCGACCGCCGGGTGCATGTTCTGCATGATGCCGGTCCGGCCGAGGAACAGCATGTTCCGCCAGTCGCCCGCGTACTTCCAGACCAGCGAACCGGGGCCGATCGGAGCGCCGATCAGCGCCGACTCCGCCACGGCGGCAGTCGCGACGGCCGAGCCGTTCGTAGCACCCACGATGGGACCTCCTCGTCACACGGGTGAATCGATGCGACAAAATATAGCGGATTGTTGCATTCTCTCGCCAGGCGAGCACGCACCCGTCTCACCGGACCGGCCCGCAGACCACCGCCGCCCCGGTAAGGTTCAGCCGCGTGGCGTCACCGAACTCCCCGGACGAGAACTCTCCGGATTCCAGCGACTTCGCACTGCTGCTCGGCGCCGAGATCGACCGCGACGCCACCACCGCCCGCATCCTCGACGCCGCCCTGGCCCTGTTCGCCGATATCGGCATCAGCCGCGTCAGCGCCGACGACATCGCCCGCCAGGCCGGCGTCAACCGCGCGACCCTCTACCGCCGCGTGGGCGCCAAGGACGTGATCGTGCGCGCCGCCCTGCTGCGCGAGACCGCCCGCGTTCTCGAACAGATCTCCACCCGCCTTCGCCACCTCGACCCGGCCGACCCCGAGGCCGCCGCCGAGCGCGTCACCCTCGGCTTCGCCACCACGGTCACCCTGCTGCGCACCAACCCGATCCTGATGAAGCTGCTCGCCGTGGATCGCGACCAGACATTGGCCGCGATCACCGTCGGTGCAGGCGATATCCTCGCCCTGGCCACCGCCTTCGTCGCCGAGGAACTCTTCGCCACGACGGGCGCGGTCCGCGACCCACGGACCGTCGCCGGCATGATCGTGCGGCTCGTGCACTCCTTGATCCTCACCCCGGACGCGCCGCCACGACTGCGCGACGAGCCGGAACTGCGCGCCTTCGCCGCGGGATATCTGGTGCCGGTGCTGCTACCGCGTCACCCGGACACGAAGTGACCGGCGCATCCATGGCCCACAGTCTGAAACGTGCACACTTCGGATTGTGGGCATGCGGATGCGCCGGTTTTTCGCCGCTCAGGGCTTCGACCCTGATGAATCAGCTGTTCGACCCGACGAATCGGCCCGTAATGGAGAGCCGGGACGGCAGATCGCGGAGCGCGATGGTCAGCTCGCGGATCCGCTGCTCGGCAACGGCACGCCGGCGGACAACGATTGCGGCCGCTGATAGTCGTAGGGCAGCGTGATCGTCATCGATCGCTTCGAAGCATTCTGGGTGGCGACGATCGTGTAGGTGCGGTCTTCGGTCGGATGCCAGTCGAAGCCGCCGGTGGTGCTGACCACCTCGCCGTCGATCGTGATGGTCACCGGGTCGAGGGCGTCCACCCCACTCGTGACCGCGCGGATATGGCATCCCCATTCGGTCGAACAGGGAATCCCGTAGTCGGGGCCCATCACGATCAGCTTGTCGATCTCGGCGGCCGCGTTCGGCGCCGCGATCACCGGTAGCGCACACGCTGCCACCGTCGCCGCCGCCAGTCCGGTCATCGTGGTTCTCATGGTCGTGCCTCATCTCTCCGGCCGCCTCGTCGCGGCCGGGCGAATCACCGGGAACTTCCGGTCGTCCGTTTGCGGCGGACTGCCGTAAACAGCCGGAGCGTATTCAATCCCCAACCGGGACGATGGTTTTCGAGAGAAATCACCCACGTTCGAGTGTCGAGGATTTTGGGGGCTTTCGCCGCGCTTCCGCCCCTCGGGCATGCCCGTTCCGACCGGGCAACCCGGCACTGGACGGCGATCCCGGTGTCCGCGACCATCCGGGGAAATCCCGGCTCGCCGCCGACCCGACGCGAGTACGGTGGGAGCCGAGGACACAGCGAGCACTACGCGTATCGACACCGCCAGGCCGTGCGGTCCGCGCTCACGGATCGCGCGCCGCCCCTTGTAGTTCCGAGCCTTCCTGGAGGACGGATGTCCGATCCCGCCCCTGTACCACTGCCCACCTACGGGCCGGTTCCCGGACCCACCGGATTACCGCCGAACACCAAGGTCTGCGTGACCGAGGGTCGGCGACCGTCGATGTCGTTGTTCCTCGTTCCCGAACCACTGATGCCCGGCGGGCTCATCCTGCACGTGCTCGAACAGGACGACGTGCGCGCCACCGGCGAAGCCCGGCCCGATCGCGAACTGATCGACGCCGCCCAGGAAACCGTCACCCCGCCCTATCGGGCGATCTTCAGCACCTACGATCCGCGCCCCTGCGACCCCGATCTGATCCGCACCGTCCTGCGCGACCACCTCATCACCGATCCCGCTCCCGCCGGCCTCGATCTCGGCGACCGCGCCGAGGTGCAGCGCCTGGCGACGCTGCCCGAGCACCGGATCGGCATGCGGCGCATCGAGGATTTCCAGGCGTGGTCGGTCCGCCAGGCGATGCTCGCGGTCTACCGGCACTTCGACATCGACCAGCGCACGCCGCTCGTGTACCACGGTTTCGCCGATCCCGGCGAGGGGTGGTTCGCGTTGCGTGCCGCCGACGCCTGACCAGGCAGGCAACCGGCTCGGACATCGAGAACTAGTCCGTGCGGATGGCCTTCTCGATGTCCTCCTCGCTGATCTGCTTGGTGCAGAAGAACCAGTCCTCGCACTCGACGCCTTCCTCGGTCCCGGCCATCCGGTCCGCCGCGACGCCACAGGACCCGGCGGTCGGCACGATCACCCGGTCGCCGGGACGCCAGTCGGCGGGCGTGGCCACCTCGAAGGCATCCGTGGTCTGCAGGGCCTTGAGCACGCGGAGCAACTCGTCGAAGTTGCGGCCCACGCTCTGCGGGTAGTAGATGATCGTGCGAATGATCCCGTGCGGGTTGACGAAGAAGACCGCCCGTACAGCCTTGGTGCTGTCTTCGCCCGGCATGATCATGCCGTACTTGCGGGCCACCTCCATGGTGATGTCGTCGATGAGCGGGAAGGTCACCTCGACGTTGCTCATGCCGTTGAAGGTGATCTTGTCCTTGATGGTGCGCAGCCAGGCGATGTGACTGTAGAGACCGTCGACGGACAGTCCGACGAGCTCGGTGTTGTACTTGCCGAACTCCTCCTGCATCGAGGCGAAGGTGATGAATTCGCTGGTACACACCGGGGTGAAGTCGGCCGGGTGGGAGAACAGAATCACCCACTTGCCTTGGTAGTCGGCGGGAAAGTTGATCCTTCCCTGCGTGGTCTGCGCAGTGAACGCGGGCGCGGGGTCGCCGATCCGGGGCATCGAGGGTGCGCTCTGAGCTGTGATTTCTGGAGTGGTCATCGTTCACCTCTTCGATCGAAGGTTGTGGTGGAACAACACTGAATTCACCCCCGGGGGTATGCGGTCGCCGCCCTCCGAACGACCTGGCCGCGCGGCGGCCGGTCAGGCCGCCCGCACCTCCCGAGTGATCGCATACACGAAATCGTCGAGATCACCGGGGTTGCGGGAGGTGATCAGCGTCCAGTCGCCCTCACCGGAACGGACAGCGGGCTCGTCCACCCAACTGCCGCCGGCATTGCCGAGATCGGTCCGCAGCGACGGGTACGAGGTCAGTGTCTTTCCCGCCACGAGATCGGCTTCGGCGAGCAACCACGGTCCGTGGCAGATCGCGGCGATCGGCTTGCCCGCGCCGGCGAAACTTTTGGCCAGCGTCACCGCGCGCCCGTCCAGACGAAGCTTGTCGGCGTTGACGGTGCCGCCCGGCAGCACCAGCACGTCGAAATCGTCGGCCCGCACCTCGTCGAGCCCGAGGTCCGGGTCGACAACCTCGGCGGGCTCGAGGTCGTGACGGAACGTGCTCACCTGTTCCGCCTTCGGCGCGGCATGCGTGACCGCGGCCCCGCGTTCGCGCAGTCGGTCGCGTGGCACGACCAATTCGTCGTGCTCCACTCCGGTGTTCGCGGTGACCACCAGCACCCGCACACCATCCAATTCGGCCATCGGCCCGCTCCTCTCCTTCGGCGCACGACCGGTCCTGCGCACGCGACCGGTCCTTGCCGGAGGCATGCCGCCCTATCCCGCGGCTAAACATGGCGCGGCGGGTGCGGCGGGTTCAGCGCGCACAGTGATGCGATAGCAGATGGGTATCGGCGGTAGTAGCATCCAACTATCCCTCGAAGAGTCGGATCAGGATGCACGAACTCGCCATTACGCAGAGTGTCATCGCCGCCGTATGCGAGCACGCGGCGGGCCGACGGGTGTACAGCGTGACCGTCGATGTGGGCGTTCTGACCGCGGTGGTCCCGGACGCGATGCGGTTCTGTTTCGACCTCGCCGCCGAGGGCACCGTCGCGGAGGGAGCGAGCCTGGATATCCGGTGCGTACCGGGCGCGGCACATTGCCGCGACTGCGGTGCGGACTTCACCGTCACCGATCTGCTCCTGCTCTGCCGGTGCGGAAGCGCCGATGTGGAGATCAGGGCGGGCCGGGAATTGCGAATCCGGTCGATGGAAGTGAGCCGAGAATGTGCGCAACCTGCGGATGCGGGAACGTCGCCGAGCACGAGCATGCACCCCTGACCGAGACGGTCTCGCTGGAGCAGAAGGTGCTGGCGAAGAACGACCATCTCGCCCAGCACAATCGCGACTGGCTGCGGGATCGCGGCATCCTGGCGCTGAATATGACCAGTTCCCCGGGCGCCGGGAAGACCACACTGCTCGAGCGGACGATCCGCGCGCTGCCCGACACCCCGATCGCGGTGATCGAAGGTGACCAGGAGACGGAACTCGACGCCGAGCGAATCGCCGCGACCGGGGCGCGGGTCGTGCAGGTGAACACCGGGTCCGGCTGTCATCTGGATGCCGAGATGACGCATCGGGCACTGAACGCGCTGAACCCCGCGCCCGGCACCGTGCTGTTCGTCGAGAATGTCGGCAATCTGGTCTGTCCGGCACTGTTCGACCTCGGGGAACACCGCAAGGTCGTGATGATCTCGGTGTGCGAGGGCACGGACAAACCGCTGAAGTATCCGCACATGTTCGCCGCGGCGGGTCTGGTGCTCGTGAACAAGATCGATCTGCTGCCGTATGTCGATTTCGATCTCGGCGCGTGCACCGAGTACGCGCGCGCGGTGAATCCGGGCGTGGAGATCCTGCCGATGTCGGTGACCACGGGCGAGGGCCTCGATCACTGGTACGGGTGGCTGGGTGAACAGCGCCGGACGGTCTCGGCGAGCCTTGAGGGTGTGATCGACCCCGCCTAGACTGACGTGATCGGCGTCACAAACCCGCGAAGCGGGCCGGAGCGACGAGTCGCCGCTCCGACTCCGGAAGGTGGCAGCATATGCCCACTCAGGAAGCGGTCCGAGCTGAGGAGACGCTGATCCACGTGCTCTGGATCAATGCCGGTCTCAGTTGCGATGGCGATTCGGTGGCGTTGACCGCCGCCACCCAGCCCAGTGTCGAAGAAATCGCCCTCGGCGCATTACCCGGTCTACCGAAAGTGGCCGTGCACTGGCCGCTCATCGATTTCGAGTGCGGCCCCAACGGCGGAGCCGACGATTTCCTCGAATGGTTCTTCCGCGCGGACCGGGGTGAACTCGAACCCTTCGTCCTGGTGGTGGAGGGATCGATACCGAACGAGCAATTGCACGACGAAGGTTACTGGTGCGGTTTCGGCAACGATCCTGCCACCGGCCAGCCGATGACGACCAGCGCATGGCTGGACCGTCTCGCCCCGAAGGCCACCGCGGTGGTCGCGGCAGGCACCTGCGCGACCTACGGCGGCATCCACGCGATGGCGGGCAACCCGACCGGCGCGATGGGCGTGCCCGACTACCTCGGCTGGGATTGGAAGAGCAAGGCCGGCATCCCGATCGTCTGTGTGCCCGGCTGCCCCATCCACCCGGACAACATGTCGGAGACGCTCACCTACCTGCTCTACCTGGCCACCGGCCAGGCGCCGATGATTCCGCTCGACGAGGCGCTACGGCCGAAATGGCTGTTCGGCGCGACCGTGCACGAGGGCTGCGACCGTGCGGGCTATTACGAGGAGGGCGATTTCGCCACCGAGTACGGCTCACCGAAATGCATCGTGAAGCTCGGCTGCTGGGGCCCGGTGGTCAAGTGCAACGTGCCCAAGCGCGGGTGGATCAACGGGGTGGGCGGCTGCCCGAACGTGGGCGGCATCTGCATCGGCTGCACCATGCCCGGATTCCCCGACAAGTTCATGCCGTTCATGGACGAGCCGCCCGGCGGGAAGCTCTCGTCCAGCGCCTCCGGCGTCTACGGAACGGTGATCCGCAGCCTCCGGAACATCACCGGCCGCACCGTCGACAAGGAACCGCGCTGGCGGCATCGCGGCGAAAAGCTCGAGACCGGCGCCACCCGCACCTGGTAGGAGAAGCTCCGATGACTCAGATCATCCCCGAGCCGTCACACCGGACGATCGAACCGGACAGCCTCGTCGAGATGGCGTGGGATCCGATCACTCGTATCGTGGGCAGCCTCGGCATCTACACCAAGATCGACTTCGCGAATCAGGAAGTGGTCGAGTGCCACAGCACCTCGTCCATCTTCCGCGGTTATTCGATCTTCATGCGCGGCAAGGACCCGCGCGACGCCCATTTCATCACCAGCCGGATATGCGGTATCTGCGGTGACAACCACGCGACGTGCTCCTGCTACGCCCAGAACATGGCCTATGGAGTCCGGCCGCCGCACCTGGGCGAGTGGATCGTCAACCTCGGCGAGGCCGCCGAGTACATGTTCGACCACAACATCTTCCAGGAGAACCTGGTCGGGGTGGATTTCTGCGAGAAGATGGTCGCCGAGACCAATCCCGGGGTGCTCGCCCGGGCCGAGCGGACCGAGGCGCCGCACGCCGAAGCCCACGGCTACCGCACCATCGCCGACATCATGCGCGCCCTCAACCCGTTCACCGGGGAGTTCTACCGGGAGGCCCTGCAGGTCAGCCGGTACACCCGCGAGATGTTCTGCCTGATGGAGGGTCGGCATGTGCATCCGTCGACGCTGTATCCCGGCGGCCCGGGCACGGTGGCGACGGTGCAGCTGATGACCGACTACATGACCAGATTGATGCGCTACGTCGAGTTCATGAAGCGGGTCGTCCCGATGCACGACGACCTGTTCGACTTCTTCTACGAGGCGTTGCCCGGCTACGAGAAGGTCGGCCTGCGGCGGACCCTGCTCGGCTGCTGGGGGTCGTTCCAGGACCCCGAGGTCTGCAATTTCGAGTACAAGGACATGGAGGACTGGGGTCGCAAGATGTTCGTCACCCCGGGTGTGGTGGTGGACGGCGAACTGGTCACCACCTCCCTGGTCGACATCAACCTCGGCCTGCGGATCCTGCTCGGCAGTTCCTATTACGAGGACTGGACCGACCAGGAGATGTTCGTGAAGACCGACCCGCTGGGCAATCCGGTGGACCGGCGCCACCCCTGGAACCAGCACACCAATCCCAAGCCGCAGAAACGCGACCTGGACGACAAGTACAGCTGGGTCATGTCGCCGCGCTGGTTCGACGGCACCGATCACCTCGCGCTGGACACCGGCGGTGGACCGCTGGCACGGCTGTGGTCGACCGCGCTGGCGAACCTGGTCGATATCGGATACGTGAAGGCCACCGGTCACAGTGTCCAGATCAATCTGCCGAAGACCGCATTGAAGGGTCCGGTCACGCTGGAGTGGAAGATCCCCGTCCACGGCAGCAACACCATCGAACGCGACCGGGCTCGCACCTACTTCCAGGCCTACTCGGCGGCCTGCGCCCTGCATTTCGCGGAGAAGGCGCTCGCGGAGATACGGGCCGGCCACACCAAGACCTGGGAGCCGTTCGAGGTGCCCGAGGAAGGCATCGGCTGCGGTTTCACCGAGGCGGTGCGTGGTGTGCTCTCCCACCACATGGTGATCCGGGACGGGAAGATCGCGAACTACCACCCGTATCCGCCGACCCCGTGGAACGCCAGCCCGCGCGATGCCTACGGCACCCCCGGCCCGTACGAGGACGCGGTGCAGGGGCAGCCCATCTTCGAGGAGAACGACCGCGAGCACTTCAAGGGCATCGACATCATGCGCACGGTGCGCAGTTTCGACCCGTGCCTGCCGTGCGGTGTGCACATGTATCTCGGCAAGGGGCAGACCTTGCGGAAACTGCACTCGCCGACGCAGGCGATGACCCCGGAGTGAGTCCGTATCGGTACCGGCGACGGGAGGATGGCGGTGGATGTCCGCCCGGCAGAACAGGCCGACTCCAACCCTGGTGAGAGCCATTGGCGTACGGCGGGTGATCGGATAGAGACACTGCTCGAGGCGAGTTCGGCGGGCGGCGCGGCGGCTCGTGAACGCGCCGAGCAGTTGGTGCGCGAGGTCGTCGACCTGTACGGGGCGGGCTTGGCGCGCCTGGTCGGACTACTGGACGCCGGCACCCTGGAACGGCTGGCTCGCGACGACCTGGTCGCGAGCCTGCTGCTCGTCCACGGGCTGCACCCGCACGACGTGGACGCCAGAGTGCGCACGGCGCTGGACAGTGTGCGGCCCTACCTGGGGTCGCACGGCGGCGATGTGGAACTGGTCGAGATCGTGGACGCGGTGGTCCGCCTCCGGCTGACCGGCAGCTGCCACGGCTGCCCGTCCTCGTCGGTCACCCTGGAGCTGGCGGTGCAGGACGCGATCCGCGCGGCGGCGCCGGAGATCGAGACCATCGAAGTCGTCGCCGCGCCCACCGAGCACGCGGCGCCGATCCCCGCCGATTCGCTGTTCTCCCGGGTGCGTTCGAGCGACGCTCCGGGCAGTTGGGTCGCCACGCCCGAACTGGCCGACCTGGTGCCCGGCGAGGTCGGCGGATTCGCCGTGGCCGGACTCCCGGTACTGGCCTGCCGGGTGGGTGAGCAGGTATTCGCATACCGCGACCTCTGCCCGGTCTGCGCGCATTCGCTCGCCGGGGCCGCGCTGCACCGGCGGCCCGGCCTCCCGGTCGGCGACGCGGTCCTGCGCTGCCCGACCTGCCGCGCGCATTTCGACATCGTGGCGGCCGGGGCGCGCATCGACGGCGACGGTCACCTCGAGCCGCTCCCGGTGCTGGCGCGGGACGGCGTGCTGTCGGTGGCGGTACCGGTGGGGGTGCACGGGTGAACACACCGTTCCGAGTGCTGCAGCGGATCACCGCCGAGCGCCCGCCCCCGCGACGGGCGGGCGAGCGATGTGAGATGTGCGCCGATCCGATCGCCGGCGAGCATCAGCACGTCGTGAATATCGAAGGCAGGCAGCTGTTGTGCGTATGCCGCGCCTGCTACCTGCTGTTCGTGGACCAGAAGGCGGCGCTGCGTTACCGGGCGGTGCCGGACCGCTATCTCGCCTTCCCCGATTTCGAGATCGGCCAGGGGGAATGGGACGCGTTGGAGATTCCGGTGGGACTCGCGTTCTTCTTCCGCAACTCCGCACTGGACCGGACCGTGGCGTTCTATCCCGGACCGGCGGGCGCGACCGAATCGGAACTGCCGCTGGCACAGTGGAATACGATCGTGCAGCGACATCCGGAACTGGACGCTCTCGCCGACGATGTCGAAGCCCTGCTGATCCGGGTCCCGGAGAGCGGGACCGCGACCGCGAGTTGCCTGCTGCTGCCGATCGACGCGTGCTACGAGTTCGTCGGGCGGATGCGATTGCTGTGGCGCGGCTTCGACGGCGGGACCGAGGTGCGCAGCTATCTGGACGAGTTCTTCGCGTCTGTCTCGGCCCGGGCACGAACGGACGGCGCGCCATGAGTCCCGTCCACTCGATGACCTTCGCCGTGCTCGAGATCAAGCCGGAGCCGTACGCGGTGGCGCCGACCCTGACCGCACGGGTCGGTCTCGCCGCGCTCGCCGAGGAACCCGTGCACGCCGTCGCGTTACGTGCGCAGGTGCGGATCCAGCCGTCGCGCCGCCGCTACTCCGACGAGGAGGGCGCGGGGCTGACCGATCTGTTCGGCGACCGCGAGCGCTGGCGGGATACGCAGCGTTCGTTCCTGTGGATGCACTGCGCCACCATGGTTCCCGGGTTCTCCGGCGGCGCCGAGGTGGATCTGCCGATGCCGTGCACCTACGACTTCGAGGTGACCGGCTCGAAGTACCTGCACGCGCTACGCGAGGGCACGGTACCGCTGGTGTTCCTGTTCAGCGGCACGGTCTTCATCCGGGGCAGCGGCGGCTTCGCGGTCCAGCAGATCCCCTGGGATCGCGAGGACACCTTCGACATGCCGGTCTCGGTATGGCAGGACGTGATGGCCGCGCACTTCCCGAACACCGGCTGGCTACGCCTGCACCGGGACACGCTCGAGGCGCTGTCCGCCTACAAGTCCGGCCACGGTCTGCTCGGATTCGACGAGGCCGTCACCCGCCTGCTCGCCGACGCCGGAGAGTCGCGATGACCGCCGCGGGGATCGCCCGGGCCCGCGCCGTCGCCGACGCGGTGCTCTACGAGGGCTACCTGCTCTACCCCTACCGGGCGAACACCCCCAAGAACCGGTCCCGCTGGCAGTTCGGCGTGCTCGGTCCCGCCGGGGCGGCGGCGGCCGGACTCGGCGAAGAGTCGTCGCTGTCGGCCGAGTTCGTCCTCGAGCCCGGTACGGACCCAGTACTGACGTGGACGGTCCGGTTCCTGCAGCTCCAGCACCGTCAGGTGCTCGACGGTGCGGGTGTGCCACGCGCCGAACTCACCGCCGGCGGGCGATCCTGGCTGTCCTGGGACGAGGCGGTCGCGCGGGAGATCGTCGTCGGCCCCCTGGCGCCCGGGAATCTCGTACGCGCACTGACGGTTTCCGGTGGCTCCGACATCGAGGAGATCGCCGGCGCGGCAGGCGAGGCCGTCGGGACGCTGGTGCGGACCAGGCAGCCGCTGGCCGGTGAACTGGAACTGGGCGTCGAGCGGGACGGCCGGTTCCTGCGGCTGGCCGCCGAGGTCCGCAACGTGGCCGCACTCGCGACCGACAAGGACGACGCCCTCGCCCGCTCGCTGATCGGGGCACACATCGTCGTGGAAGTCGCCCGTGGACAGTTCGTTTCCGCGCTCGAACCACCGGCGGACGCCGCGCCCGCGGTCGAACGCTGCGGCCGGCACCGGTGTTTCCCGGTGCTCGCCGGCCCGCCCGGCGACCGCAGTCTGCTGCTGATCTCGCCGATCATCCTCTACGACCATCCCGAGATCGCGGAACAGAGCGAGGGAGCGCTGTTCGATTCCACCGAGATCGACGAGATCCTCACGCTGCGCGTGATGACCATGACCGACGACGAGAAAGCGCAGGCCCGCGCGACAGACGCGCGGGCGGGCGAGATCATCGACCGCTGCGATGCCATCACCCCGGAGGCGATGCGGCAGTTGCACGGCGTCCTGCGCGATCCGCATCCGGGCCGTTCGCCTCTGGTTCCCGAAGTGCCCGAGGGGATCGACTGGTGGGATCCGGCGGCCGACGGCGCCGTGCGCCCGGATACCGATGCGGTGCCGGTCTCGGGTGTGCTGGTGCGCAGAGGCAGCCGGGTCAGGCTGCACCCGTCCCGCCGGGCCGACGCCCAGGATCTGTTCACCGCGGGCCGGTGCGCCCGGGTCGTCTCGGTGCACGAGGACGTCGACGGGCAGGCACACATCGGTGTCGTACTGGACGACGATCCCGCCGCCGATCTGCACGAATGGTTCGGCCGCTATCTCTATTTCGCACCCGACGAATTGGAGCCGCTCGACAGTCCCGGAGATCTGGAAGGAGACACCATGCAGGACCGCAGCGAAGAACCTCAGGAGGCGCGCGGACAGCCGGGATCGCGCGATACCGGCGCGGATACCGCGGCCGCGGGCGAGACCAACCGTGAGCCGGGCGATATCGGACACGAGGAGACGACCTCGGCGCACGGAACCGCCGCCGAGCGCGAGGCCGCGTTCGTCTCGGAGCCGGCCCCCGGCAGCGAACCTCCGGTCCCGCCCTACGACGAGCGCAAGAAGACCGCGAACGAACCCGACGAGACGGCGACCGGCACCGTCGACGACGCGGATGTCGGCGGAGCCACATCACCGACCGAAGGGCAGGGATGACCGCCCGCCGACCGGTGGGCTCGGCAGCGGCGAGACAACGGAAAGGAAGGCCGACCATGGCAACCGTGGGAGCGATCGCGACCGGAATCGTCGCGGTGGTGGCGGCGATCGGCGTGTACATCGGCATCCGGTCGGTTCCGGACATGCGCCGGTACCTGCGAATCCGCCATATGTGAGATGACGGACCGGGTACTGGTCGCCGGGATCGGCAACATCTTTCTCGGCGACGACGGATTCGGCTCCGAGGTGGCGCGCAGGCTGCGCTTCGACGGGGAGCCGCGCGTGCGGGTGGTCGATTACGGCATCCGCGGTATGCACTTGGCCTACGACCTGCTCACGGGCTGGGATGCGCTGGTGCTCGTCGACGCGCTGCCCGACCGCGGAGCACCCGGGCAGGTGGAGGTGTTGCGCGCCGAACCCGACGAGGCGGGCACGGCGGGACTCGACGCGCACGCCATGCATCCGGCGGCGGTCTTCGCGGCTGTGCGGGCGCTGGGCGGCACAGTGCCACCCACGGTCGTCGTCGGCTGTCAGGCGCTGTCGGCCGCGGAGCGGATCGGACTGTCGGTTCCGGTCGCGGCGGCGGTGGACACGGCGGTGCGCGCGGTGCACCGCGTGGTGGCCGATCTGCTGCGGACGAAGCAGGAGGTGTGAGGATGTGCCTCGGAATTCCCGGCCTGGTGCTCGAGATACCGGACGGCTACCACGGACAGATCGCCCTGGTCGATGTATCCGGTGAGAAACGACGGGTGAACATCGGCCTGCTCGAGGACGATCCGGTCGGGCCCGGCGATTGGGTGATCATCCACATGGGCTTCGGAATCGAGAAGACCGACGCCGCCGGTGCGGCCGAGGCCATGTCCGGACTGCGCATGCTCCGCAGCGGTGAGCAGCCGTGACCGCCGACCGGGCGCGCCACCGGTTCGTGGTGCGCGGTGTGGTGCAGGGCGTGGGCTTCCGGCCGTTCGTCTACACCACCGCGGCCGAGCTGTCGCTGAGCGGGCGGGTGTCCAACGACAGCAGTGGCGTCCTCATCGAAGTCGAGGGCACACCCGCGGCCCTGGCGGAGTTCGAGCGGCGGCTACGGTGCTCGCCGCCGCCGCTGGCGGTCGTCGAATCGGTGGAACGCGCCGAGATCCCGGTGCGGGGCGGTACCGGATTCCGGATCGCCGACACCACTCGCGGCGACGGCCGCACCCTCGCCTCCCCGGATATCGCCCTCTGCCCCGCATGCGAGGCGGAACTGCGCGACCCGTCCGATCGGCGGTACCGCCACCCGTTCGTGAACTGCACCAACTGCGGTCCCCGGTTCACCATCATCGCCGCGCTGCCCTACGACCGGGCCCGCACCTCCATGGCCGAATTCCCGATGTGCGAACGCTGTGCCCGCGAATATCACGATCCCGCCGACCGCCGTTTCCACGCGCAGCCGATCGCCTGCCCCGAGTGCGGCCCGCGGCTGTCCTACGCCGGCCCCGGAGACGGCGATCCGCTCGCCGCGGCCCGTGCACTGCTGCGGTCGGGCGGAATCCTGGCGGTGAAGGGCATCGGCGGCTACCACCTGGCCTGCGACGCGACGAACGAGGTGGCGGTGGCCGAACTGCGCCGCCGTAAGCGCCGGGGCGGCAAGCCTTTCGCGGTGATGACGCCGGATGTGGGGCGCGCGCGGGAGATCGCGGTCGTCGACGCCGCGGCCGCCGAACTGCTGACCGGCCCGCAGCGGCCCATCGTGCTGCTGCCTCGCGGGGACCGAGCGCTCGCCGAGGCCGTCGCGCCGGGCAACCCCGACCTCGGTGTGATGCTGGCCTATACCCCGCTGCACATCCTGCTGTTCGGCCTGCCCGGCGACCCGATCGGCCCGGACGTGCTGGTGATGACCTCCGGCAACCGCAGCAGCGAACCGATCTGCTACGACGACGCCGATGCGCGCGAGCGCCTCGCCGGGTCGGCGGACGGCTGGCTCTGGCACGACCGCCGCATCCTGGTCCCGTGTGACGACTCGGTGGTGCGCCTGGTCGACGGCCTCGAGTCCCCGGTCCGCCGCTCGCGCGGCTACGCGCCGCTGCCGCTCGCCCTTCCGGCGCCCATGCCGCCGACACTCGCCGTCGGCGCCGATCTGAAGAACGTCTGTGCCGTCGCCGACGGCCGCTATGCCTGGTTGAGCCAGCACGTCGGCGATATGGACGATCTGGCGACACTGCGCGCGTTCGACGCCACCGAACGGCACCTCGAGGAGCTGACCGGAGTGCGCCCCGCCCAACTCGTCGCCGACGCGCATCCGGGCTATCGGTCCACCGGATGGGCTCGCCGGCACGCGGGCGAGCGACCGGTGCGCACCGTCCAGCACCACCACGCGCATATCGCCGCCGTCATGGGCGAGCACGGACTCGGTCACACCGACACCGTCCTCGGAATCGCCTTCGACGGCACCGGTTTCGGACCCGACGGCGCGGTGTGGGGCGGCGAGGTCCTCGCCGCCGGGTACAAGGGCTACCAGCGGCTGGCCCATCTGAAGTACGTCCCGCTGGCCGGCGGCGACAGCGCGGTGCACCGGCCGTACCGGATGGCGCTGGCGCATCTGCGCGCCGCGGGTATCGACTGGTCGGCGGCGATCCCGTCGGTGGCCGCCTGCCCGGCCGGGGAGCGCGCGGTGCTCGCGCACCAGTTCGGCACCGGGCTGGGCTGTGTGCCGACCTCCAGCATGGGCAGATTGTTCGACGCGGTGTCCTCGCTGGCGGGCGTGCGCCACGTCGTGGACTACGAGGCGCAGGCGGCCATCGAACTCGAAGGGCTCGCCCGCGGCGTGGCTCCCGGTGACCGCTCGTATCGGTTCACCGTCGGCACCGGATCGGATCCCGCGCTGATCGACCCCGGCCCGGTGATCGCCGCGGTCGTCGCCGACGCGGTGGCCGCTGTACCGGCGGCGACGATCGGCGCCCGTTTCCACGCCGCCGTCTCGCGGCTGGTGCTCGATATCGCCGCGAAATTCGCGGGAGAACGGGTCGTCGCGCTCTCGGGCGGCGTGTTCCAGAACGCGCTGCTGTTGTCGTCCACTCGAAGACTGCTGCGCGACAACGGGTTCACCGTCCTCACACACCGCAGACTGCCACCCAACGATGGTGGCCTCGCATACGGGCAGGTGCTCGCGGTCGCCGCGGGCTGAGCGGAAAGGAGCAGATATGTGCCTGGCGGTTCCCGGAAAGGTGCTCAGCCTCGAAGAGCGTGACGGCACGCTGATGTCGGTCGTCGACTTCGGCGGCGTGCACAAGGACGTGTGCCTGCAGTACATACCGGACGCGGCGGTCGGCGACTACGTCGTCGTGCACGTCGGTTTCGCCATCCAGCGCCTGGACGAGGAGTCCGCGCTGCAGACCCTCGCCGAATTCGAACACCTCGGCGTGCTGAAGGAGGAGTTCGCGGACGGTTTCGCCGTCGCGGCCGCGCAAGCGGGAGAGGAGAACCCGGACACGACGGACCAGCGTGACCCCGAGGAGGAGCCATGAAGTATCTCGACGAATTCAGCAACCCGGAGCTGGCCAAGCGCCTTCTCGAACGGATCCGGGCCACCACGGACCGCCGCTGGGCGATCATGGAAGTGTGTGGCGGGCAGACACATTCGATCATCCGCCACGGTATCGACCAGTTGCTGCCGGACCGGATCGAGATGATCCACGGACCCGGTTGCCCGGTCTGTGTCACGCCGCTCGAGGTGATCGACAAGGCACTCGAGATCGCCGCGCGGCCCGGGGTCATCTTCTGCTCGTTCGGCGATATGCTCCGGGTTCCCGGCAGCGAGAAGGATCTGTTCCACGTCAAGAGCGAAGGCGGAGACGTCCGGGTGGTCTACTCGCCGCTGGACGCGCTGGAACTGGCCAGAGCCAATCCGGATCGTCAGGTCGTCTTCTTCGGCATCGGCTTCGAGACCACCGCCCCCGCCAACGCGATGACCGTGTACCAGGCTCGGCGTCTCGGCATCCGGAACTTCTCGCTGCTGGTGTCGCATGTGCTGGTGCCGCCGGCGATCGCCGCGATCATGGAGTCGCCGCGGTGCCGGGTGCAGGCCTTCCTGCTGGCCGGGCACGTGTGCTCGGTGATGGGAACCCAGGAATATCCGCCGCTCGCGCAGCGCTACGGGGTCCCCATGGTGGTCACCGGATTCGAGCCGCTGGACATCCTCGAAGGCATCCGTCGCACCGTGGCGCAGCTGGAGTCCGGCCGCCACGAGGTCGACAACGCCTATCCGCGGGCGGTGTCGGAGGCAGGCAATCCGGCCGCCAAGGCCATGCTGGCCGATGTCTTCGAGGTCACCGACCGGGCCTGGCGCGGCATCGGGGTCATCCCGGACAGCGGCTGGCGGCTCTCCCCGCGCTACCGCGACTACGATGCCGAACACCGTTTCTCCGTCGGCGATCTGCACACCGCCGAATCGGCTGTCTGCCGCTCCGGCGAGGTGCTGCAGGGTCTGATCAAGCCGAACGAGTGCGCCGCGTTCGGCACCACGTGCACACCACGCAACCCGCTGGGCGCCACCATGGTGTCCTCGGAAGGCGCGTGCGCCGCCTACTACCTCTACCGGCGCCTGGACCAGCCCGCGGAGGTGGCCCATGCGTGAGGATCCGATCATGCCCGCCCGGGCGACGATCGACGCGGACGCGTGGGTCTGCCCGATGCCGTTGCGCGACGCGCCGAACATCGTGATGGGCCACGGCGGCGGCGGGGCGATGTCGGGCGAACTGATCGAGCATCTGTTCCTGCCCGCCTTCGGCGCCGCGGCCGATGCGGGCATGGGCGATTCCGCCGTGCTGACGGTCGGCGACACGCGGCTGGCGTTCTCTACCGATTCCTTCGTTGTGAAACCGCGCGTGTTTCCCGGCGGCTCGCTCGGTGAGCTCGCCGTCAACGGCACCGTCAACGATCTCGCGATGGCCGGTGCGCGGCCGCTGGCGCTGTCCACCGCGTTCATCCTCGAGGAGGGCACCGCGCTGTCCGAGATCGCCGCCGTCGCCCAGGCGATGGGCACCGCCGCGGCGGCCGCGGGAGTGACCCTGGTGACCGGTGACACCAAGGTGGTGGACGCGGGCCACGGTGACGGCATCTACGTCAACACCACGGGCATCGGCATCATCGACGGCGAGGTCGATATCCGGCCCCAGCGTGCTCGGCCGGGCGATATCGTCCTGATCAGCGGCGATATCGGGGTGCACGGTATCGCCGTGATGAGCTGCCGGGAGGGGCTGGAATTCGGGACGACGGTGCTCAGCGACACCGCCCCGCTGAACGGCCTGGTGGCCGCGATGCTGGGCAGCGGCGCGGATGTGCACACCCTGCGCGATCCGACCCGGGGCGGGGTGGCGGCCACGGTGAACGAGATCGCCCGCACCGCCGGTATCGGGGTCTCGCTGGACGAGACGGCGCTGCCGGTGCCCGCCGCGGTGCGCGACGCCTGCGGACTGCTCGGCCTCGACCCGATGTACGTGGCCAACGAGGGCAAACTGATCGCCTTCGTGGCGCCCGACGACGCGGACCGGGTGCTGGAGGCGATGCGCGCGCACCCGCTGGGCGCCCGCGCGGCCGTGATCGGCGTCTGCGTCGAGGAGCATCCGGGCATGGTCGTGGCGCGGACAGCGCTCGGCGGTACCCGGGTGGTGGATCTGCCTGCCGGGGAGCAGTTGCCGCGTATCTGTTGACGCGGCGGGTCATCCGATCCGCCGGCCGGGAAGAAAACGAGGTGCCCGACAGTGCGGTTGTCGACGGCGGCGATACGCGCCGGTTGGTCGGACCTGGAGCCGGGGCAGCGACGCAGCGTCACGGGGATGGCTCTCGCGATCGCGGCGCTGCACCTGCTGGGATTCGCGACGCTGCTGCTGCTCGTGGTGCCCGGCGGCTACCTCGTGGACGGCGCGGTGTTCGGCGTCGGCCTCGGGGTCACCGCGTACACCCTGGGCGCGCGGCACGCGTTCGATGCCGACCACATCGCCGCCATCGACAACGCGACCAGGAAACTCGTGGCGGAGAACCGGAAACCCATGACGGTCGGATTCTGGTTCGCGCTCGGTCATTCCACCATCGTGTTCGTCCTGGTCGCCCTGCTGGCGGCCGGTGTCAAGACGCTCGCGGCCAATCTGGAGGACGACAACTCGCGGCTGCAGCAGTGGACCGGCGTCTTCGGCACCGGCGTCTCGGGCACCTTCCTGATCCTGATCGGACTGCTGAATCTGATATCCCTGATAGGGATATGGCGGGTGTTCCGCGGCATGCGGCAGGGCTGTTTCGACGAGGCCGAACTCGAACGCAGGCTGCTGGATCGGGGTGCGCTGAACCGGGTGTTCGGGCCGCTGATGCGCGCGGTCCGCACACCACGGCAGATGTATCCGGTCGGCTTGCTGTTCGGACTCGGCTTCGACACCGTCACCGAGGTCGGCCTGCTCGTCATCGCGGGCGGCGCGGCGGCAACCGACCTGACGTGGTTCGCGATTCTCGTACTGCCCGTGCTGTTCTCGGCCGGCATGACGCTGTTCGACGCACTGGACGGGTCGGTCATGAACTACGCCTATGGCTGGGCCTTCGCGGGACCGGTGCGCAAGGTCTACTACAACATCGTGGTGACCGGCCTGTCGGTCGCGGTGGCGCTGCTGATCGGCGCGCAGGAGATCATCTCGATCATGACCGAGAAGCTCGACCTCGACTCGGGTCCGCTGGCCTGGGTCGGCGAACTCGATCTCGGGGCGATGGGGTTCATCATCGTCGGGTTGTTCGTCCTCACCTGGGCGGTCGCGGTAGCGGTCTGGCGGATCGGTGATGTCGAACGGCGCTGGCGGCCGGGATCGCCGGTGGACTCGTGAACACACCCGCCACCGCGACCGGGGGAGCCGAGATGTTCGCCCGGTTCGCCTACGCGCCGAATCACCTGGGCTATTGCGGCCCGTCGGGAACGACGGCGCTGCGTGACGGTTCCGCCGCGGACGTGCGGGCCGTCGCGCGCAGCTTCACCGGAGCATGGCCCTACCTGCAGGTCATGTCGCGCATGACCGGCATCGACGATCCGCTGGATCACCGCCTGGTCGAGTCGTATTGGCTCGGAGGCGGTATCGGTGCGCGGCTGGACCCGGCGACCTTCGTCGCCGAGTTGCTGGCGGTGATAGGTCCGGCCGCGGGGCACTACTGGAAATACCTCACCGATGGTTCGCTGAACGAGGAGGCGGCGGCGAACCACTGTTTCCACGTCTTCGGTATCTATCCGTGGACCCGCCTGCTCGGCCGGGGCGGCGACCATCCGGTACATGTGCTCGACAGTTGCCGGATCAACTGGGGCACGATCCTGGCGCGTGCGGACGACCAGGTCGTGGTCGAGTGCCCCCGCCTGGAGTTCGACGGCCACCGGCTGACCCTGAGCGCACCCGAGACGCGGTCGATCCCGGTGTGGGCGGACGGCTTCTCCGCGGTACCCGACGCGGCACCGGGTCAACTGGTCGCACTGCACTGGAACCGACTGTGCGACCGGCTGACCCCCACCCGAGCGCGAGCGCTGACAATCAGCACCGAACAGCAACTGCGAGCCACCAATCGCAGGCTCGCACGGGCGACGACCGCCCCGCCGTGACACGCGACATCGGCGATCGTCCGTTCTCGATGCCACTGGAGGCCCCGTCCCCCGGTGAACAGCTACGCCCGAACCGCCCGCATCCCCCAAGAACTCAGTTTCACATTGTCCAGCAACCACTTCCGGCCTGCCGGCAGGTCCACCGACTGCCGAAGCACAAGCCGGAAAGGCTCGCAGCCGATCTCATCAGCGAATCCAGAATCAGTCGTCCTCGGCAAGTATGGCCTCGTACTCCAATGCCTCGAGGCGCGACTCTTCCATCCGGGGACGGAACCAAGCGGGCAATTTCTCCTCCGATCGGGGAAATCTTTCGAGTTCCCTCACGAAGCTGTTGTAGGCCGGTGGACCGAAGCCGCTCCACTCCGGTTCGTTCTCGTAATCGAATCTCGCGACAACCCGCATATCAGGAGTAATAGTGAGCGTCATCGAATACCACGCTCCACCATCGGGAGTGGCCATAACGTCCCTGAGTTCATCTTAAATCCCACTTTCCATTCTTCCGCCATTTATAATAACACCGGTCCGGCGATATCAGCGGCGATCAGATGGGCACCGCCCGGGGAAATTCGGACGAGCGACATATCACTTCCGATCGCATCGGTACGTCCGGGTGCGCGGTTGTGGCTGAGCAGGTCTCGATCCATCGGCCTGCTGGCAAGCAGCACTGAGAGGGGCGACTTCCTACCTGGATTCCTTCAAATGGCGCTCCACCGACTCGATTTTCGACGTAATCGCGTTCGATGAACCAGGGCGTACGTCACCCTTGAGCACGATGCTGCATCGTGGCGAAACTTCCATGACAGCATCGATGGCTTGTTTGATCACCGCCATGACCTCATCCCATTCGCCTTCAATGGTCGTGAACAATGCGTTGGTTTCGTTGGGTAGACCACTGGCGCGGATAATGCGCACAGCTTCGGCGACTGCCGCACCAACACTTTCTCCGGAACCTA
Organism: Nocardia higoensis NBRC 100133; assembly: GCF_000308595.1. Classification (GTDB taxonomy): domain Bacteria; phylum Actinomycetota; class Actinomycetes; order Mycobacteriales; family Mycobacteriaceae; genus Nocardia; species Nocardia higoensis. Next base: position 135,056 of record NZ_BAGA01000109.1, read on the forward strand.
CCGGCGTAACCGAGAAGGCGATAATCACTGTAACTCCTTGCTGTGCTCGGTTATCTCAACTACACGGTCTCGAAGAGGTCGGCGATGCCACGCCGCAGCTCGAGCACGCCTGTGGCGTTCTTGATCCGGTCTTCGCCGGTTGCCTGATACACCTTCTTGAACTCGTCCAGCACGCGCATCGACGTTGTGCCGGAGGCATTCTCGACAGCCTTTACGCCGAGGGCCACCCCTTCGTCGAGGTCGCCGTGGCGGAGCTGTAAAGCCGCCAACCGTGTGAGACCGAGTTGCCGAGATCGGGCATGCTTGTCTGACAGTTGCAGCGCACCCCGCAGACGGTCGACAATGTTGTCTACCTGAAGGTTTCGCTCGTATGCCAGATCGAACAACCCATGTGCGGCGTCGCTGTTCAGCAACTGTTCGGTGTAGTAGGTACCGAACCCTTCGTATTCTGTATCGGCGTGGTGTTGGTCTGCTGCCTCTGAAAAGAATTGCTCCGCTTGCCGAACAGACCTGACACACTCCACGTCGTTGCCCAGCCGGCCGAACGCACGCGCCTGTACAGCAGCGATGTCGGCTCGACGCAGCAAGGAGATGCGGTCGGAGCGCACCGAGGCGACACCCAGCATGGTCAGCGCCTCATCGGCCTTGCCGAGATAGATGGATTGCCGCGCCATACAAGTCAGAATTGCAGCGCGTAACCACCACTCGCCGGCCTCATCGGCCAATCGCCAACCTGCTTGGAAATGTGCTCGAGCCGGACCGTGCTGTCCGCGGTCGTAGTATGCCCATCCAGCGACGCGGAAAAATGTCCCGACCGCCGATTGCATGGCGGTCCGCACGTGCGTCGGCATGTCCGCATCGAGATATCCGACAGCTGTCCGCAGTTGCGCGGCTATCGCCTCACCGATCCGCAGGCCCGCGTCATCGGCGGCGCGGAACAGTCCTGCCCATGCTCGTACCTGGGCAACATGGTCCATCCCCACCCGGCGGGGAACCGGTGGCTCGATGGAAGGCGTACTCCCGACCGCATCGAGACCCTCGGTCACGGCTGCGGCCGAGGCCACGAGCAGTCCGCGCAGAAACTCGTTGCGGTTCACCTCGTCCTCGGCTTCCCTTGTCGCGGCATCGGGTACCGGAAGATCGCCGGCGCCTTCCGCCCCGATGATAGGACGATTCTCCGAACCACGATCGGATGCGTCGCGCTGCACCAAGTCAGTCAGCTGAGCTTGAAATCGGGCCAGCTGTTGGCTATCGAGCCTGCTCAGCGCCGTGTCCATGGCTGCGGCGAACTCACCAGTCAGGGTGATCGTTTTGCCGCGACGCTCCCACTTCCCGACCGCTGCCTCGGAGAAGCCGGTCATCTCGGCCAGTTCGCGCTGGCTTATGCGCAAAGCCTCCCGGCGCAGAGCACGCACCTCCAACCCGGTCCACTTCGTCACTACGATCATTACGCCCGCCCCTCGGTGTTTGCTGGTCGTGTACGGCAGCGTAGGGCTCGGTTTTCGGCGCGTGTCTGCAATCCCGCATCGCAGAGGAAGTTCTTGGGAGTGCTCTCCCGATGCGGGACTGAAAGACCAACGGCTCTGTCCTGCTTTCGGCGGGGACGCCGCTCTGACGGCACGATGTCGTGGTAGTCGAGGTGCGTGTGCCTCCTGCGGTCGAATCCTTGTTCGGGTCGGGCAGCGGTGATTGATCCGGTTCTGCAGGGGTGTCACCGCGCCGTGCAGCAGGCCGCGCCGGTTCGCACCGGCCAGCGCAGCCAAATCAGCAGCTCTACCAGCCATTTCGCCTCGGGCGTAGAGATAGTCGTTGACATCTGATCGTGCTTGCGTGATTCTTGTTGCAGCGCTATATCTGCGCCCACATCCCCGGAGATCAGCCGGGAAACCTCCTTTCGTGGCCCTGCGGCATCCAGTGATGCACAGGGCCACAGTCCATTTCGAACCCGTCCACCCACCGCAGCAGGCCGTGTCGCGTCGTGCCGCGCGCCCGACGGAGAACCTCGGGCGGCACCGCGGGCTGAGCATCTTCAGTCGGCCGACCATCTCGATCACCTACCGCTCGAGCCCCGGCTTCGCTGCTCTGTTGTCTTCGCGGACATCCGATGCCATCGGTTCCGGGGCCGCGTCCACCGATCCGGATCCCGCTGCGGGGTTCGGATCTTTTTCATGCCTTCAGAGACCGAGCGGCTCGCCGGTGAAGTCGCCCGTCGAGCCGCTGGTCAACTGCTCTACCAAGGAGAGAGATGCGATATGGCTGCTCCTCGCCACCAGTGGCAACCCCCGTCCTGGGTCGCCGAACGCGCTGCCTGGATCACCAGAATGACTCCCGCACCGGCAGCCGATCCCGAAACCGAGGGACGGGTCTTCACCTTCAACGGGATGACCCCGACAAGTGCGGCAGCGATGCTCGAACGCCTACGCCGCGTGGACGATATGAAGGTACAGGCCGTCTCGGGACTGCCCCCGTCGATGCTCCTTGGCCTGGAACCGATTCCAGAACAGGCACCGGTAGTGGGCCCCGAAGGCATCTGGCCTGCCATGCCCGCCCCGGCACCGAGCCCCGCCACGCCGCCGGAGTACCCGGTCGGCCCGGAAGAGATTTGGCCACAACCTTCCGGGACCACACCTGGCCCGAATTCCGGCGCCCCACAGGCAGCGCCCAATTCGAGTACAGAAGACCAGGCGGCAGCACAGCCCGCTCGAACCCAACCCGACACAGCCCTACCGGAACCGGGCACCGACAACCCCGACCTGCCGAACGTGGGATCCGTTCTCGATCTCCTCGCCATGGGCAAGGGGCCGGCGCTGAAGCCCGGCCAGAGCCGGACACTCCCCAGCGGCATCACCATCACCGTCAACCCCGACCAGACCAAATCGGTCACCCGCATCGACCAGCAGACCGGCGCGATCCACACCGACGTCTACAACAAACACGGCATCGTGATCTCCGCCGCCGTATCGACCGAGGTGCCCGGCACCGCCGGAATGAGCCGCGACACCACCATCACCGATTCCCGCGGCCTCACCTCCATGCGGTCCGTCAGCAACGGCCGCGGCGGATACACCACCTGGACCGCCAACCCCGATGGCACACACTCGGTCCAGTATCCCGACCACCAGATCTTCAAAGAGCTGGACGGGAAAACGATCGAGGTCGCGCAACTGGACCCGGATGGGCTGGGCGGCCACTCCACAGGAATCACCCCCGACGGCTCGACCTACTCGTCCGCATTCCGGACCGGCCCGGACGGAATACTGGAGACGGCGCTCGCCACCGCAGATGGCACCGAAGTCGCGATCGCGACAATTCCCGGACACACCAACGGCGAACCACTCAGCATCGTCACTCGCTCCGATCGCTCGCGTTTCGTGCTCTATCCGGACGGCACCCAGGTACCGATCGACCGCTACAACAACGCCATCGGCGGCCCCAACTACGCCAACCAGTTCGACCCGCTGACCGCCACCTGGCGCTCCGACCCATACCACCGTCGCGGCCCGATCCTCATGAACGCGGACGGAACCAGCTACCAGGAATGGTTCGCTCTCGACGAGAACGGCAAAGAGTTCTCCAGCACCGCACGCTTCGACGCCGAAGGCAACATCACCAGACTCGAAACGCTCGACTACCTGGGCCTGAGAATCACGGAATTCGACACCAAAGACGGCATCACGACACCACTCACCACCAACTTCCTCGATTCCGGGCATGTCGAAGACCAGTCGGCACTCGTGCTGGAAACCACCTTCATGTTCGTCGGCATCCCGTCCCTCGGGCTGAACATCGGCCGCCAAATCGGCAACCGACTCATCGCCACACAACTGACACGCCAAGGGGTCTCGAAGGCCAACATTGCCCTCACCCTGAACCAACTCGGTGGCCCGGGCAGCACAGCATTCCTCGCAGCAAGCAGCGCCGCCCGGAGACCCGCTCTCACACTGCCAGCCACTCAGGTCTATGCACCGACCGGAATGTGGGACGCGACTATCGCGCTCGGACAAAAGACAGAAGCAGGCATCCGGGCGGGAAGAGAGCTGACCGGCGCCCTCTACACCGAGACCTCCGTAGCGCTACGCACAACATCGACCCGAATCTCCGATTTCCTCAATGTCGGAAATCCGTCACGCCTCACTGTCGGCGAGTATCTCGACCGACAGTACGTTCGCGAAGCACTCGACCGCGCGAGTGCAGCCGGCAAGCCCACGAAGATCGGCTTGAGAGAGCTGTCGACCGGAGACGCAGTCCGCTTCCTGCTGCCGACGAATCAGAAGGCCTTGGAAGCCATCCAGATGAACACCACTCTGGAATCCTTCTTGCTGAAATCTCCGGAGACGCTGGTTTCCCTCTTGAAACACCCGAAAGCTGTGGACATTTTGCACGATACGGTCTACGGCCTTCGGCACGGGATACGCTATACCTCCAAGAACACAAGCGAGATGCTGAAGTCGACCCGCTTGACAGATTCACAGCTGGCCGTCTCTTCGCGCGCGAAGGCAACGGCCGAGACGAACCTCGCAGGGGCACCCACGCCTCGCCAACCAGGATTCGACCTGCAACGAGCGACAGATCCTGAGTATGTTGGAAAATTCGTGGACGAGATGTACGACAAGTGGGACGACGCACAACGATTCCTGGATGACCTGACGAAGACCCTGGAACGACGTGTTGGAGGCGTATCCAAGGGGCGAGAGTTACCCAAGAGCCGAGCGCGAGTCGACGAAAAGCTCGTCGAGTACAAGAACGATGCCGCCCGACTTGTCGATCTGGCCGGATCGAAGATCACATTCGAGCGGGTCGATGACATTTATCGAGCCCTCGACGACATCGAGCGATCAGGCCTGAAAATCCTGAGAGTGAAGGACCGGTTCATAGACCCAGCGTCGAGCGGGTACCGTGACATACTTATGAACGTGCAAGCACCGAATGGCCTCGTTGTCGAACTCCGGCTACACCTCAAGAGTATAGACAAAGTTTCAGACAAGTTCGACCATGCCCTGTATGAAATCTCGCGCGGACTAAAAATCAACACCGGATCTCCACATGACGAGATTCCGAGCCTCGCCGGACAGGCCATTATAGATGGACTCAGTCAGCGGGCTAATGATATATTCATCCAAGCGCTCATGAAAGGGATGCCCAAGCTGTGACCCACACTGAATACTTCCATTATTTTGGTAGTCAATTGAAAATCGAAACCAGCGACAACGGAGCGCAGAGGGGATCCGTTCTGGACTGGAGTACCGGACAGTTCGTCGAGGCCCCACGTGGAGTCATGGTAGAAGCCCAGGTAAACATGACAAGCGCGGATATTTGGCGCATGACTTTCGAAGAATTCGTTTCCGAAACCGAAAGAGCGCGAGCCACCTTCGTTTCGGGGGAAGGTCCGGTGTTTCCTCTCTATCAGATCGCCAAGGGAATATATGAAGTCGCGCAGCGAGAAAAACGACGGCTCACCCGAGAAGAGATGGAACTGATCAACAGGATCTATCAGCAGACGTTCGCCTTGTGGGAGGCAGGCGAAGCCTTGTCATGATGCGCGAGGCAGGACTGCTGCGCGAAGCCCCAGCGCCGCAGTCGCGAACTCGTTGCGATCCTCGGACCACCGCCCCCGACCTCCCGCCCCCTCGGAGTGGTGCATTCCGGAGCGTCACCAGTCGTGACCGAAATGCGGTCGAAGCCTGATGATACGACACTAAGGTCCAGGAACTGACCGCACACCTCGCCGTCATCATATTTGCACCACACGGTCGATCAACGAAGTGGATGTCAGATGATCAACGCGTCCCCGAGCAGTATCGTAGCCCGCCTTGATGCGGTGGACTGGTTCGCCGAGACGTCGAGTGCCACGCTCGATCCAGAGCAAAACTGATGTCGGAATATTTGCGTCGCAGCGCCCTGTGGGCGAAACACTACAACGCGGCTGAGCACTGGCCTTTCGGCGATATTATCGATTCTGTCGCACCGGGTTTCGAGCTGCATCGGGAGTTGGAGCTTCAAATGGAGGAAGTGCTGAGGCGCTCCGGAATCGGCGGGTTGGGTGTACGGATGGCGAAGGCGGCTGTTCGCTGGGCGGCGCTGGCGGAGTCGAGAACAGAGTTGATGCCCGATCTACCGCTGCATCCGGCGACGGACCCGCGTTCACTCTGTACCGGATCATCCAGGGCATACGAGAGGTCGCGGAAAGCGAAGGGCGTCCGATCACCGTCGAGGAGCTCGAGACCATCCTGGAAATCTACCGTCGAACGTTCGCCCTGTGGGAGGCAGGCGAAGCCTTGTCATGATGCGTGAGACAGGACTGCTACGGGAAGCCTCAGCACCGTAGTCCTGGCGCAGACCCTCGGACGCCACCCAGGGCGCGCCCTGCCGCGAACCCGGATCATCTGTTGCACCTGGGTGCAACGACGCTACCGCCGAGCATGCTTCGCACTCCAGGGGCGCGAACCCGCTGCGATTCTCGGCCCCTGACCTCTCGCCCCCTCGGAGTGGCGCACTCTGGAGCATCACCAGTCGTGACCGAAATACGGTCGAAGCCTGATGACAAGCGATTTCAGGTGGTGAGTGCGCCATCCTTGGACGATGGCACGCCATTTGGTTCCGGAAACGCCCTTCAGAGCTGGATCGAGGGATACCGATGAATACAGAAATGCAATGGCATCCGATCGAAGAGGAATTTTACAAGCCCTGGCGAAGGGTGTTCAACAATGACTGGAAAGGCGCCGACATCGAAGGTGTTTGCCCGGTATGCGGATCGCATAGCCTACACCGATGGCACAAGCTCGATGAGAGACTCCCGAAACGCCTGCGCGGTGTAAGTTTCGCTGGCCCCGGAAGATTGTGGGAATGGTGTTCGAACTGCTACGCATTTGAGACGTTTTTGAATGGATATGTCCCTAGCTGGTGGGAAGAGTCGTACAGCGTCGATGAATGCGAACTGCGCTACGATCCGGGACCGATCGAGAAGGCCCGAAAACGAGCACGCCCCCACCGAGAAACTCGATGACGTACTCGCAGAGACACGTGGCGGGCACCGGCACCCGGAAGGAGCCGAAGTACGTCGCGCTACAGGTCGTCATCGACAAGATGAACGACCTCTTCGGCGCCGAGTCGTTCACCGCGTCGCAGATCCGTGAATTCGTGCAAGGACTGGTGCAGCGGCTGCTCGCCTACCCGGACCTGGTGAACCAGACCAAGGTGAACTCGAAGAAGCAGTTCATGGAATCGCAGGATTTCCAGGCGGCGGTCACCGAGGCGGTCGTCGACAACCAGGAAGCCCACCAGGGTCCCGTCAAGGTCATGAAGTGAGGGTGTGACCTGCAGAATCGGGGTGTGTCGCTGGCGCGGACACAGCCCCGACCCGGTGATGATCGTGGTTCTCACACCTGATCGTCGAAAGCCGTTGCTGTGTCCGCGTTGTCATCATCGCCGGTCGCCGACACGAATGCCACCGCGGGGCCCCGATCGCCCGCCGTGGCAGACTCTGTCTACGACCTTGTCGTACCCACAGGTTTGCTGGAAGTGCTTGCCGAGGTTCCTGATCCACGGAAACGGCGGGGTCGCCGCCACCGGTTGGCGACTGTGCTGGCGCTTGGAGTGGCAGCCACCCTGGCCGGTGCCCGCTCCTTCGTCGCGATCGCGCACTGGGCCGCCGACGCCCCCACCTCGGTCCTGACCGGCTTCGGTGCTCGGCCCGTGCCGTCGGAGGCGACTATCCGCCGACTGTTCTCACACATCGACGGCAACAGTCTCGATGCCGCGATCGGGGCGTGGATGTGGCTGCGCACCGACAGAACCGGCGGGCGTCGTGTCATCGCGTTCGACGGCAAAGCTGTGCGGCGAGCCCGTGACGCGGCAGGCAACCTACCGTTCCTGCTTGCCGGATTGTGTCAGGCAACCGGCACGATCCTGACCCAGGTCGCGGTCGCAGCCAAGACCAGTGAAGTCCCTGGTCTGCGTGCACTTCTGGCCACCCTCGACATCGTCGGCGCGGTGATCACCGCTGACGCCGCGCACTGCTGCCGCGAGACCGCCGAAGCCATCACCGAGCGCGGCGGCCACTACATCCTTACCGTGAAGAACAATCAGCCGACGCTGCGCAAACAACTGAAATCGCTTCCCTGGTCACATGTTCCGGTCGCAACGTCGAGCGTCGGGTCCGACCACGGCCGCCGCGAACGCCGGACCTTGAAGGCGGCAGCGGTCGGTGCCGGTATCGGATTCGCTGGTGCCGAACAGGTACTGCGAGTGACCCGCACCCGCACCGATCGCGCCACCGGCAAACGCAGCACCGAAACCGTGTATGCCGTCACCAGCCTTACCGCGACCGATGCCACACCCGAACAGATCGCCGGATGGTTGCGAGGACATTGGGGAATCGAGAACCGTGCCCATTGGATTCGTGATGTCACCTACGACGAGGACCGTTGCCGAGCCCGCACCGGCTCGGCTCCACAGGTCCTGGCAACGCTGCGCAACACCGCGATCAGCCTCGCCCGCCTTGCCGGCCACTCGAACATCGCCGCCGCTCAACGCCACTACGCCAACAACTTCAATCGACCGTTCGAACTGCTACTGACCTGCTGAAACCCGACAATGACGGGACCCTGGCGAACCGGGTACCCACGCGCCTGGTCAGCTCCTCGAACTCCCGCTGCCACCGATCAGGGTCTACGATGGCAGCCGCGGCCACCGCCAATTCAGTTGTGTCACACACAAACACGACATGATCACGCGGTGGCCGCTCCACGTCCAGCCCGCTGACCAGCAGCATCACCGATCAAAAAGTCCGGCTGGAGTACTAGCCGAACTCATGAAAGGATTGCCGAAGCCATGACCGAGACAAAATATTATCACTACTTCGGACGCCAACTGCGGATCGAGATCGCCGAGAATGGTGAACGTGTGGGATCGGTTCTGGACTGGAGGACCGGCCAGTTTGTGGAAGCCGAAGACCGGATCGTCGGCGAGGCGATGATCAACATGACCAGCGCAGATATCTGGCGTATGACTTTCAGAGAATTCGTTACCGAAACCGAAAGCATGCGAGCCGCCTATATTTCGGGCGAAGGTCCCGTGTTTCCACTCTATCGGATCGTCAAGGGCATATTCGACGATGCGGAATGCGAGAATCGAAGGCTCACGCGCGAAGAGATCGAACTCATCGACAAAATATATTCTCAGACATTCGCCTTGTGGGAGGCTGGCGAAGCCTTGTCATGATATGCCCATGATCAATGCCTGATTTGCTGCGCACTCGGTCTTGATCTCGATGTGTCGTTCAACACTGGATGACAGGTCGGCTCGGATCGAAGATCGCATTCGGGCGGGTCGACCAGATCTCTCGAGCCCTCGACGACATCGAGAGAACCGGCCTGAAGGCGATCAAGATGCGGATGCGGTGTCGTGGCCGGCCGGGCCGGCCACGCAGCGGTTTCACCCGGTCGAGGAGTTCGGGCAGCATGAGGTGGTCGTTGACGTTGGCTGCGGACAGTGTCACCGCGAGGGGAAACCCGTTGCCGCAGGTCAAGATGTGGTGCTTCGAACCGGTTTTGGCGCGATCGACCGGGGAGGGGCTTGCCGCGGCGCCCCCTTTTCGCCCGGACGTGTAAGGCGTCGACCATCACACGCGGTGGAAGTCGATCAGCCCGGCAGCGTGGCTGTGGGTGAGCATCTGCTGGTGCATCTTCTCGAACACCCCTGGCTGCTTGCCAGTCGCACAACCGGCGCCAGCAGGTCATTCCTGAGCCGAACCCGAGTTCTTGGGGCAACTCTTCCCATCCGATCCCGGTGAACAGCACGAACAAGACCTCCGATGCTTTTAAGTGTCAAGCGGCGACGGGTTCCGGGGCAGTTGTGATGGGGTGGGCGAATGCCTTGACCGAGTCGAATTCCTGCCGGTGATGGAGGCAGTAGTAGAGCTGACCGAACATCTTGTTCACCAGGTTGCGAAGCGCGGCGGAGTGCCGGTCACCGTGTGCGCGGCGACGCAGATAGTGCTCGCGTGCCCAACTACTCTCCGACACGACACCAACATGCGCCGCCAGTTAGCCACCCGGACTGGAACCCAAAGGATGGGGCAGGTCACCTTCTGGTGGTTGCCGATCCGCACTGCGCTTCGGAAGATGAGGGCATCATCACCGCTCAGCCTCTCAACTCGCAGCCAACGTCCCCAGGAACTCCCGCACTTCCGGCACACGGGAATGCGGCCGGACGCTGGTGGCCACCGTTCGGAGTTTCTGATGAACTCGAGTCGAGCCGATCTGCTGGATGCCGTCGAAATTCTCGGTGAGAACGTGGCATCCCTCGGCGATGTTTCCGGCCTGGACCAGGTTGCGTCCCAGCTGGACTTGCCATTCCGCTCGTTCGCGAGGCCAGGCGGCGGATCCCTCGATCGCCGCCTGGATTCGTGTGGAAGCGGTCTCGTGCTCGCCGAGGTACATCTGCATGATGCCGGTCATGCCGCTCAGCAGAGCCTCCGGCAGATAGACCCAGTCCGGATCGAATCCTCGGCTGGACTCGTACGCCCGGTAGGCCCGGCTCAGGGCATCGGTGACAGCCGATTTGTTGGCGATCGGATCCTGCATCCCGAGAGCATCGGCTTCACGAATTGCCATGAGTGCCCGCAATCGTGGACCTCCACGCCTCATGGCGGCACGGGAGGCGGTCTGGGCATACTGCACCGCTTGCCGAGCGCCCGCGGGAGTACCACCGTTCCATTCGGAAAGTAAAGAACTGGCGTTGCCGAGAGCATGCGCCACCGCGATCCCGTCATCGACCGCGGCTGCGGCCTGCGCGGCATCGGCGTAGTACCGACGCCCTTCGTCCAGTCGGCCGGCGTCGTAGTGCACCCATCCCGCAGCGGTCATCATCTCGGCGGCGGCACTGGTCAGTTCGCGGCCGACAGCCTCCGTGTAGGTGCCACCGTCCAGCAGTTGCTGGACGTACCGAACTCCGTTGGCGGCCACCCGGCACAACCGATCACCACCGACGATCAGGTCGAGTTCGTGAATCTGGTTCGTACCGGCAGTGACCGCCGCAACGTCGGTGACACCGACCCGGATAGCGGACGGGGATGCCGCAATGGCAGTGGTCTCGCCCGCCACACCGGCAGTCATGACACCACCGGCGCCGAGGGCACCGGCTCGTAGGAAATTGCGACGATCCACGTCCGCCCCCTCGTTCGACCCCACCACCAGTATGGCAAGCGGAACATGCAACGCACGAGCTACACGACGCAACATCCGTACGTCATGAACACACGCGGCATCGTTCTCCAACTGCGAGATCATCGGCTGCGCATACCCGATCAACGCACCCAGCTCACGCTGAGTCATCCCATACGACCTGCGTATCCGACGAATCACCTCACCCGTGGACATCACCAACCGCAGACACCCCCACTTCCCTCACGCCACGAGTGCACCAGTATCGACCAGAACCACTGCCCGTCAAGGGGATTCGCACCCCTACGAGGCGCCATATACGGATTCCCGAATGCTTCGACCGCCGGACGGCATGCTCGTCGCACGCCAGGGAAGGATGGTTGTAGTACAGCAAGCTCGCGCTGTTGAACACCGGCGCGCCGTCGAACGTGCCGGGACGGTTTCAGCGAGTGAGCGCCGCCTTCCAGGACAACCGCGCCCCGGTGTGCAGGATGCTGCGCGTATATACCCGCGCCGCCACCCAGGCCACGAGCGCGCAGGCGAGCAGCATCACCAGCGCCGACCCGGCCATCTCCCACGGCTCGACCTGCCCCGAGGCCGTCCGGACCGGCATGACGAACGCCGAGACCGGCGGCACCCAGCCGGCGACGCGGGCGATCGTGCCGTCCGGATCGCCGACCGCGGCGATGCTGATGCCGTAGCAGAACATGACCAGCAACATCAGCGGTGTGGTGACGCCCTGCACCTCCTCCTGCCGCGACACCAGCGAGCCCGCGGCCGCGTACATCAGCGAGAACAACAGATAGCCGAGCAGCGCCCACACCAGCGTGGCCGCGAAGACCGAGACCGCGGTACCGGTCAGCGTGATCAGGCCGACCACGCGACCCGCCACCAGTCCCGCCGCACCGATCACCGCGACCTGCAACAGCGCCGACGCCCCGATGCCGAGCACCTTGCCCCACATCAGGTGGATCGGCCGGATGGTGGCCAGCAGCAGCTCGGCCACCCGCGTCGACTTCTCCTCCACCACGCCGATCGCCACATACACGCCGAAGGTGAGCACAGTGGTGAACAACAGCAGCAAGGCCACCCACGCCATGCTCATCCGCTCGCTGCGCTGCGGGTCGGGCGGATCCAGCGCGACGACCGAGATGTCGAGGCCGGCGACATCGGCGAGGGCGGCGTCGCGATCGACGCTGTAGTCGTTCAGCACTTCGGTCACCACTTCGGCGCGGATCGCCTCGGACAGCACCGCGCCGAGGGCCGGGTCGAGCGACTGCCCGACGAGCACGGTGTAGGACCGATCGCCGGTCGGTCCGACCGCGGCGTCGTAGCTTCCCGACCGCAGCCCGGCCCGCGCGCTCGCTTCGTCGACATCGTCTCGGACATGCAGCTCGAGCCCTGCCGTCCGCGCGGTCTCCGGCAGACGCTCGGCCAGGGTGGTTCCGGCGCCGACGACCGCCACGTCGACACGCTGCGGCCCGTCGTCGGCGAACGCCGAATACACCACCGCGGCGGCGACCACAGCCAGGCTCATCAACAGCAGACTCCACCGGTAGGCCTTGGCGCCCACCTGGGCCAGGAACTCCCTGCGCACCACCAGCCCGACGGTCCGCAACACCTGGGTGTCACCGCTGCTCATGCCGCCACCACCGCACGGAAGAGCTCGGTCAGCGAAGCCTGGTAGGAGGCGAAATGCCGGACCGGTCCGGTGCGCAGCGCGGCGTCGAGCACCAGTTGATCGTCGGTGTCCTCGTCCAGAGCGAGCAGCGTCCGCGGCGGCTCCCCCGGCTCGGTCACGTCGTGCTCGAGCACCCGCACACCGGGCAACGCGTCGGCCCAATCCGGCGGCGCGTCCGGCGCGCTCACCGCCAGCCTCCGCCCGCCGCGCGAGCGCAACTCGGCCACCGTGCCCACCGCCCGCATGCTGCCCGCGACGATGATCCCGACCCGATCGCAGAGCCGCTGCACCAGATCGAGCTGGTGCGAGGAGAACATCACCGGCACCCCCGCCGCGGCCTGTTCCCGCAGCACCTCACTCATGACGTCCACCGCCACCGGATCCAGCCCGGAGAACGGCTCGTCGAGCACCAGTAGTCGCGGCCGGTGCACCAGCGCCGCCGCCAACTGGGCGCGCTGCTGATTGCCGAGGCTCAGTTCCTCGAGCCTGCGCTCCCGCTTGTCGGTGATCCCCAGCCGCTCGCACCAGCGATCGACCTCCCCCGCCGCCGAGCGCCTGTCCAATCCGTGCAGCTCGGCGAGATAGCGCAACTGCTCGGCCACCTTCATCTTCGGATACAGTCCCCGCTCCTCCGGCATGTATCCGAACTGCCTGCGCAACGCGAAATCCACCGGAGCGCCGTCGAATCGGACCTCACCGGCATCGGCCGCGAGCACGCCGAGCACGATCCGCATGGTGGTCGACTTCCCCGCGCCGTTGCTGCCGACGAAGCCGAAGATCTCCCCCGTCCCGACCTCGAAACCCACATCGCTCAGCGCGGTCACCGCACCGAACCGTTTCGCCAGTCCTCGTATCTCCAGCCGCACGCGCATCCCTCCGGTCTGTAACCCCACCCACAGTAGGGGTTCCGCGCACCACACCCCGGCGCACAACTACCGTGGCGAACGGGCACCGCCGCCCGCTGTGAGCCGCGATATCGAAGGCAGGGCACAACGATGGACATCTACAGAGTGGCCGCACTGCGCGACGAACGCGCCGAGGTGCTGCGCTTCTGCGCGCAGTTGTCGGAGCCGCAGTGGCGCAGTGACAGCGCCGCCGCGGGCTGGCGAGTGCAGGATGTGGTGGCGCACATGGGCGCGAGCTGCCGCGCCTTGTTCACCCCGGCCGCGCTGACACTGGTGCGCACCGACGACATCGAGTCGGCGAACGACACGTTCGTCGACCGACGACGGAACCTGACGCCGCAGCAGGTCCTGTCCGAATACGAGCGCTGGAGCGCGTGGGTGATCCGGCTCGCCCGGGTGGTGTCGAAGACGCCGATGGCAGGCATCCGCTCGTCACTGGGCGAGCTGGGACGATTCCGACTGGACCGGATGCTCACCTCGGCGCTGGTGTTCGACACCCACACCCACCTGCGTCACGACATCGCATCGAGCCTGGGGTTGCCCGCGCCGTCGACCGATGCCAACCGGATGGCGGTGGTGCTCGAATGGATGCTCGCCGTCCTCGGCAACCAGTTGCGGGCCGCGCCGACGACGGTCCCCGGCGCGGTGCGACTCGTCCTGACCGGACCCGGCGGTGGCGAGTGGGTGATCGGCCCGGACGGCGCGATCACCGCGGGCCGCGACGGCGATGCGGTGGCGGTGATCCGCGGCGCCGCGCTGGACTTTCCGAGCTGGGCCACCACCCGGTCCGATTGGCGTGCGGGCGATCTGGTGCTCGACGGCGACATCGAGGCGGCGACTCGGTTTCTCGACGCGATGGATATCGTCTGACACCCCCGACCGCGACCAAGTGGCCGCTGCGCTGTCACGGAGCGTCGGCGATCACATCGAGCCCGCATCCCGCCGGAACTGCGTGATCTGCTCGACGCCGACCCGAGCGGCACCATCGCGGATCTCGACAGTGTCGTCGCGGGCAGGGACCGGTCGCGCCCGCGATCGTCTCGTGCAAGGAGTTCGCGCGCGATCCTGGCCGACAGCCGTCCGGAAAACCGGTGCGGGCACCGGTCAGACCGTGATAGCGGTGCCACAGATCCCGCAAGCCTCGAGGTACTTGCGGCCCCACCGCGCCACGGGGATGAAGAAGACTGTGAACTGGGAGAACTCCCGGACGCGAACCCACTGCGTGGTGTTGTGACAGCGCGGGCAGGTCCGGGTGGCGCCCGGACCGAGCTGCTGCTGCTTGCGGCCGTATCCGAAGAGGAAGAACATCCCTCTCAGGGTAACCGGAAGGATCGAGCCGCCCGCCTCTCCGGCGGGACCCAATCGCAGAACGAGGTCTCAGCGTCGGGCCATCCGGTCGATACGGCGCAGCGCGATGTCGAGCACGGGCAGGTAGGCGGGCGCCCACAGCGGCGCCGACATCGACGCTCGGCATCCGCCCTCCGCCGGTTCGACTTCGTGCGTGGTCGCCGGAATGCCCGCGACCGCCCACGCCCACCGGCGTCCCGGGTCGAAATCGGTGATCACGAACGGCAGCGGCACCCCGA
The DNA here is from genome assembly GCF_000308595.1 of Nocardia higoensis NBRC 100133. GTDB lineage: Bacteria > Actinomycetota > Actinomycetes > Mycobacteriales > Mycobacteriaceae > Nocardia > Nocardia higoensis. Next base: position 150,390 of record NZ_BAGA01000109.1, read on the forward strand.
CCGAGATCGTCACGGTGCCGCGCGCACCCGCGGCCAGCCGATCGCCGTCGATGGTGGCGGCGCTGACCGTGGGACCCCATCGAGGCCAAGCGGTGAGGTCGGTGAGCAGCTGCCACACCACCTCCGGCGGCGCCGGGATGTGGCGGTGCACGGTCCAGCGCCGGTCGCGCAGCGACGGTGTCATCGTTCCATCCCAGTCTCACCCTTCCCTGCGGGCCTTCGCCCGGCGCTTGCCTTCGTGCATGGCCTGCACGCGCGCGACCGGGATCGTGTGTCCCTCCTCCACCAGATCTGCCGGAAGCGATTGCGGCGCGGGCATCTCCGAGACCCAGGGGTCGCGCCCGGCGAGGAGCCCGGGGACGGTGCGAACGGTGAAGTCGGCGGGCGCGACCTCGGGCAGCTCGGACCAGCTCACCGGAAACGACACCGGCACACCGGGTCGCACGCGCGGGCTGTAGACCGAGACCACCGTCGCGCCGCCGGAACGGGTGGAATCGAGGAACACTTTTCCCTCGCGGTCCTCGCGAATGAACGCGGTGGTCGCCAGATCCGGGTCGAGCCGTTCGGCGCGGGCCGCGACGGCGCGGGTGGCGGCGGCCGCGTCCTCGAGCGGAATGCCCGGTTCGATGGGGACGAAGACGTGCACCCCCTTCGACCCGCTGGTCTTCACCGCGCCGGACAATCCGTCGGCGGCGAGCGCGTCGCGGATGAGCTGGGCGGCGAGCACCGCGTGCCGGAACGTCTGTCCCGGTGCGGGGTCCAGGTCCAGCACCAGGTGGGTCTGCCCGGCCGCGGTGTCCGTGGTGAGCAACGTCGGGTGGTACTCGACGGCACGCTGGTTACCCAGCCACATCAGGGTGGGCAGATCCTGGCACAGCGGATAGGTGATCTTCCGGTTCACGCTCGCCGCCCACGTGGTCACCCGCGGGACGAAGTCGGGCGCGTACTTCGGCAGATTCTTCTGCATGAACGGTTCCTGCCCCGCCCGCACGCGCACCACCGACAGTGGCCGGTCCCGCAACTGCCCGATCAACGGTTCGGCGACCGCCTCCAGATAGTCGAGCAGATCGCGCTTGGTCGCCTCGGCGCCGTCGAACAGCGGCTGATCGAGATTCGTCATCCGGACGCCCGCGCGCTCCTCGTCGCTGCCCATCGCCCCACACTGCCCCGCGACGATCGACGGGTCAACACCGCACGCCGCGATCTTTCTCCCTCCTCGGCGGGTCAGCCGTGGCGCGCCCGTGGACGTGGCGCGAAACCGCGATCCGGGACAGACTTGGAGTCGTGAGTGCGATGTCGATGAGCGCCCGCGAGGGCGGGTCGTGACGGCGCTGGCGCGCGGGGAGAACCGGCCCGCGCCCGGGGATCGGATGACGGTCACCGTCACCAGCGCCGCGCCGCTGGATGTGTCGGCGCTGCTGCTGAATTCGTCGGGCCGGGTGCGGTCCGACGGGGATTTCGTGTTCTTCAACCAGCCCGCCGGGCACGGGGTCGGCTACCGGCACGGGCGCGGCGGGCCGGACATGATCGATGTGCAGACCTCCGCGCTGCCGCCGGAGATCGAGACCGTCGTGGTCACGGCCAGCCTGGACGGGCGCGGCACGGCCACCACCCTGGCCGCGGCGGGCGGCCTCACGGTGACCATCGGATCCGAATCGGGCACACTGACTTTCCCCATCACCGGGCTGACCACCGAAACCGCCGTCGTCTGCGTGGAGATCTACCGGCGTGCGGGCGCATGGAAGGTGCGTGCCGTCGGCCAGGGGTACGACAACGGCCTGGCGGGGATCGCCACCGCGTTCGGCGTGAACGTCGACGACGAACCCGCGCCTCCGCCGGCCGCCGCTCCTCCTCCCCCGCCGCCTCCGGCCCGGCAGTCACCGCCGAATGCCGCACCCGCGGGCTATCTTCCACCTCCGCACGGGACGCCTGCGCCCCACGCACCGGGGCCGGGCTCGCCCGGTCGCCCACCGCACGCCCCAGCCGGCGGCCCACCGCCCGGCCGTGCGCCGGCGCCGTCCGCACCCGGAGGGAGCCACCTCCCACCCGGTGGCCCCGGCTACCCACCCCCGATCGCCCCACAGCAAGGAGCACTGCCGATGCAGAGCGATCTGTTCGACGCCCGTCATGCCGAGGTCAACGGCCTCGGCATCCAGAAGCAGGGCAGCAAGATGGTCAAGGTCGGGGTCAACGGCGAGGTGATGGCCAGGTCCGGGTCGATGGTGGCCTATCAGGGTGAATTGCATTTCCAGGCACAGGGTTCCGGCGGGATCGGGCGCGCGATCCAGGCGCGGCTGACCGGTGAGGGCGTGCCGCTGATGAAGGTCTCCGGGCGCGGCGACCTGTTCCTGGCCAATGCCGCGGCCGACGTCCACCTGATCGATCTCGACGGCTCCGACGGACTGACCGTCAACGGCGCGAATGTGCTCGCCTTCGACAGTTCGCTGCGCTTCGACATCAAGCGGGTGCAGGGCGCGGCCGGCTACGCGAGCAACGCCGGGCTCTTCAACTGCGTGTTCACCGGGCGCGGACGGATCGCGATCACCACCGAGGGCGGGCCGGTAGTGCTCAACGTGGATCAGCCGACCTACGCCGACCCACAGGCCGCGGTCGCGTGGTCGTCGAGCCTGCAGACCAGCATCAAGCGCAACGACTCGTTCGGATTGGGCACCTTGCTCGGCCGCACGACGGGTGAGGGGCTGACGCTGGCGTTCAGCGGTCGCGGCTTCGTCATCGTGCAGCCCTCGGAACTTCCGCCGGGTGGGTTCATCGGCGGCACGGGCGGCGGTCAGCAGGCCGGTCAGGGCAGCGGCTTCATGGGCGGCATCCTCGGCTGAGGCGGCCCCGCTGCCGGAATCCGCTAGCGCGACAGCGCCGCCTCGAAGACCGGCCAGGCTCGGTGCAGATCCTCCTGCCAGTAGCCCCAGGCGTGCGTGCCGGTGGGCCGGAGGTCGATCGTGGCCGGTATGCGCAGTTCCTGCAAACGATCTCGCAGCTGCAGCGTGCACATGTTCGTCACCGCTTCCAGCGGGGCGCCGAACAGCAGGCGGTAGGCGAGTTCGGCGGGGTCGCCGCCCACGGCCGCCGGGGTGTCGAGGGGTCCGGGGATGCCGGACCCGCTGGAGATGTAGATCTCGGTACCGCGCAGGCCTTCCGCGTGCAGGTACGGGTCGTTGGCCTGCCAGCGGGGATCTGTGGGCGGGCCCCACATATTGATCGGATTGCCGTGATGGGCGGTAACGACGGCATTGACCATGACCTGGCCCTGCGGGTCGCTGGTACGCACGCAGCCGCTGAACGAGCCGATCGCCCGATACAGGCCGGGCGAGCCGAGCGCCAGCTGGAACACCGAGGTGCCGGACATCGAGACTCCCGCCACCGCGTTCGCGCCGTTTCCGTGGAAGCGTTCGTCGATCAGCGGCGGCAACTCCTCGGTGAGGAAGGTGCCCCAGCGCTGGGTGCCGAGCACCGGGTCATCGGACTGCCAGTCGGTGAAGTAGCTGCCCGCGCCGCCGAGCGGGATGACCACGTTGACCTGCTCGCCGGCGAAGAAGCTCTGGTAGTCGGTGCTGTCGTGCCAGCTGCCGTCGACGTGACCGGAGGCGCCGTTGAGCAGGTAGAGGGTGGGAGCGGGACGGGTCGGATCGGCCGCGGGCAGGACCAGCACCTCGGTGGTGCCCGCCATCGCGGGCGAGAACACCTCGACGGTGAGCGCCCGATCGGTGCCCGGCCGGACGCCGGTGATGGCGGGCGCCGGGGCATCGGCCCGCACGGGACCGAGCGCGCCGAGCAGGAACGCCGACACGGCCAGTGCGGCGACCGCGGACCGCAGACCCGGCAACCGTCGCACCGGGAACCCGAATCCGGCCATGTCTTCCTCCGACAGTCGGTGGATGGTGGCTGACCGGCGCCGTCGGACGGTGCGGCGCCAGGCAACGAGTCAACGCTACCGGCAGCGCTACGCGGTAGCCGAAACGGCAAAGATTGTGCCGGTTACCAGGGACGAACGGGCGGTCCTGGGAACCGCCCCGAGGGCCGCGCCGCACCCCGGCCCGTCCGGTTGTGGACATGCCGGGGTGTCGACGTGCGCGCTGGAGCGATCAGCCCGCGGCGACCTGGGCCTGCCACATCCAGTGCAACTGCTCGAGTCGCGCGGCGATACCGATGAGCAGATCCTGGGTGACCGGATCGGCCTTCTCGGTGGCATCGATGCGCTCCCGCAGTCTGCTGATGATCGCGGCGAGATTGGCCACGATCGATTCGATCACGGCGGTGTCCTCGAGCCAGCTGTCGCCGATGCCCGGCGCGCCCGAGTCCCGGCCGACGGTCGCGGCCCGGCCGTCGGGGCTGACGCCGACCGCTGTCGCTCGCTCGGCGGCCGAGTCGGTGAAGTCACGGGCAGCGGTGACGAGCTCGTCCAGCGCCAGGTGCACCGACCGGAAGTTCCGGCCGAGGACGTTCCAGTGCGCTTGCTTCGCGATCAGCGAGAGATCGATCATGTCGACCACCGTCGCGCGCAAGGCGTCGCCCGCGATGCGCTGCTGCTCGGGATCGAGGGTGCTGGTGATGGGCTGGGACATCGCGCATGCCTTTCCGATCGTCGAATGTGTCACGGTCGGGCTACCCGGCACGGCGGCGCTCAACCAGGAAGCGAGATCGGCCACATACGCCGGTTGGATAGCTCCCCGATGCCCGCTCCGGCGCGTCGGGGCAACGGTAGCGTGGCGATATGGCACTCCCCCGTAGGCAGGCGCTGCGCCTGGCCGCCGACGGGTCGGTCGCCGTTCTGGTGGGAACCTCGGCGGCGAGCAGCGGCCGGTTCCGGACTCCGCGCTGGTCGGCGGACCCGTTCACGCTGGGCGTCGCCTCCGGCGACCCGGCGCCGGACAGCGTCGTGCTGTGGACCAGGCTCGCTGCCGACCCGCTCGCTCCGGACGGACACGGCGGCATGATGAACGCTCCGGTGTCGGTGGACTACGAACTGGCCGACGACGAGCACTTCCGGTCGGTGGTGCGGCGTGGCACCGCCGTGGCCACCAGGGAGCTGGCCCATTCGGTGCATCCGGAGATCCACGGTCTGGAACCCGATCGCTGGTACTACTACCGGTTCCGCGCCGGGTCGGTGATCTCCCCGGTGGGGCGCACTCGCACAGCGCCCGCCCTCGGCCAGGCCGTCGACCGGCTGCGTTTCGCCTTCGCGTCCTGCCAGGCCTGGAGCGCGGGCCACTTCACCGCCTACGAGCATCTGGCCGCCGAGGATCTCGAACTCGTGGTGCACCTGGGCGACTACATCTACGAGAAGAGCTGGCGGCACAACCGGCTCGACGAGCCCGCCGTCCTCACCGGCGAGGCCACCGACCTGGCCGGTTATCGCCTCCGTTACGCCCAGGGCAAGGCCGAGCGAGAGCTGCGCGAGGCGCACGCCGCCTTCCCGTGGATCGTCACCTTCGACGATCACGAGGTGGACAACAACTGGGCCGCCGACCATCCCGGTCTCGGCCTGGACATCCACCGCTTGCCGCCGCTGTTCCGCCGCCGCAAGGCCGCCGCTTTCCAGGCCATGTACGAGCACCAGCCGTTGCGCCTGGCGCAGTTGCCGAAGGGCGCCTCGATGATGCTGCACCGGCGTTTCGGCTGGGGTGATCTCGCCGATCTCACCATGCTCGACACCCGCCAGTACCGCTCGGTCCAGGTGTGCAGCGAGAACGTCACCTCGGACTGCCCGGCGGTCGCCGACCCCGAGCGCAGCATTCTCGGTGCGGCGCAACGGGATTGGCTGCTGGACGGGCTGACGTGCTCGACGGCCCGGTGGCAGATCCTGGGCAATCAGGTCGGCATGGGCGAGACCGACATCGACCCAGGGCCCGGTCTGAAGATCTCGACCGACTCCTGGGACGGCTACACCGCCGACCGCGACCTCGTCCTGGGCACGGCCGCGCGTCACGGCGTCGGCAATCTCGTCGTCATCACCGGGGACCGGCACCAGAACCATGCCGCGAACCTGCGCGCGGACTATTCCGATCCGGGGTCGCCGGTGGTCGCCGCGGAGTTCACCGGCACGTCGATCACCACCGGCGGCAACGGTCGCGACATCGACGACATCGGCCGCGTGCTCCTCGCCGCCAATCCGGACCTGCGGTTCTTCAATGCCCAGCGCGGCTATGTACGCGTGGATCTCGATCATCGGCACTGGCGCAACGACTTCCGGGTCGTCCCCTTCATCGACCGCAGGGGCGGGCCGATCCACACCCGCGCCACCTATGTGGTGGAAAACGGTGTACCGGGGGTGCTCGAGGACTCCGGGCAGGCCGCGCCGCCCTCGGGCCGGGCGTCGCTCCCCGGTGGCGGACGCTGAGCCGGTCCTTCGCCGCGTCGGATCTCCGCCGGTTCGCGTCGGCCGGCGGTGCGGGCCCGCGCTGGGTTCAGTTCTGTCTCGGCCCGTGTGCGGCGTCGTACCAGCGGTGTGGCACCGACCAGTCCCACTGCGCGGCGCGCTCCAGCGCCTCGGCGCGTTCCTCGTCCTCGGAGCGACGCAGCCATTCCTCGTAGCAGGGCATCAGGCCGCCGACGCCCGCGCCGTAGAGGAGGAATCCGCGCATGAGGTATCGCCAGACCGTGCGAGCCGTGATGTGCTTCGACATCGTGACCTCCTGAGCGATGAGGACACCCATTCCCGACCGTGGCGAAATCCGCCGCGGCGAGCATCGGTGGCGCTCAGGATAGCCCCGGATTTCGGGAAAATGTCCGGTTTCCACGATCTCGAAACAGTGCTTTCGGCCGGCGCAGGCGCACTCGCGATACCTCCCCGCCAACGAGATCGCGACGCGGCACGCATTCCCGGTCGCGCCCGCACCGGCCGGGTGCGGCAGATGTGCGACGATTGGCCAGGTGACCGGAAAAAATGGCTCTGAACAGCGCCTCCGCGATCTCGCTCGATTGCGCCGAGTGCGTGACCGTATCGACCGCGAATACGCCCGGCCTCTCGACGTCGAAGCGCTCGCCCGCGACGCGCACATGTCCGCGGGCCATCTGAGCAGGCAGTTCCGCGCCGCCTATGGCGAATCCCCCTACAGCTACCTGATGACCCGCCGGATCGAGCGCGCCATGGCCCTGCTGCGGCGAGGCGACCTGAGCGTCACGGAGGTCTGCTTCGAGGTCGGCTGCTCCTCGCTGGGCACCTTCAGCACCCGCTTCACCGAGCTGGTCGGCGTCTCGCCGAGCGTCTACCGCAAACAGGCCGCCGAAGCGCCGGTCGATCTGCCCTCCCTCGTGGTCAAGAAGGTCACCAGACCGGTCAGGAATCGAGAAGCGCAGCCGGACCCGTCGAAACTAGCGTGATCGTCATGGACATCACCATCGCTTCCAGCTTCCTCCCCCACGACGACGCCGAGGCCGCCCTGGCCTTCTACCGCGACGCCCTCGGCTTCGAACTGCGCCAGGACGTCGGCTACGAGGGCATGCGCTGGCTGACCGTCGGCCCGCCCGGACAGCCCGGCACCTCCATCGTGCTGCACCCGCCCGCCGCCGACCCCGGCATCACCGACGAGGAGCGCCGGGTCATCACCGAGATGATGGCCAAGGGCACCTACGGGTCGGTCCTGCTCGCCTCCGACGATGTGGACGCCGCCTTCGAAAAGTTGCAGGCCAGCGATGTGGAGATCGTGCAGGAACCCATCGATCAGCCGTACGGTGTACGTGATTTCGCTCTGCGTGATCCGGCGGGCAACATGATCCGTATCCAGCAGCGCCGCTGACCTTTTCGCCCCGACTCACAGCCCCGATCTGCCGACCGATGGAGAACCGATGAGCCCGGCCCCCACCAAGGACATCTCGCACGTTGCCGACACCCACGATGTGATCCGCGTGCAGGGCGCGCGCGAGAACAATCTGAAGGACATCAGCGTCGAGATCCCGAAACGCCGGCTCACCGTCTTCACCGGAGTATCCGGGTCGGGCAAGAGTTCGCTGGTGTTCGGCACCATCGCCGCCGAATCGCAGCGGATGATCAACGAGACCTACAGCGCGTTCGTGCAGGGCTTCATGCCGACCCTGGCCCGCCCCGAGGTCGATCTGCTCGAGGGTCTGACCACCGCGATCATCGTCGATCAGGAGCGGATGGGCGCCAATGTCCGCTCCACCGTCGGCACCGCCACCGACGCCAACGCGCTGCTGCGCATCCTGTTCAGCCGCCTGGGCAGCCCGCACATCGGCGGTCCGCAGGCGTACTCGTTCAATGTGTCCTCCGTCAGCGGCGCGGGCGCGGTGACCGTGACCAAGGGCGGGCGCGAGATCCGCGAGCGTCGCGAGTTCAGCGTCACCGGCGGCATGTGCCCGCGCTGCGAAGGCATGGGCAAGGTCTCCGACTTCGACCTGACCGCGCTCTACGACGACACGAAATCGCTGGCCGAGGGCGCGCTCACCATCCCCGGCTACAGCATGGACGGCTGGTACGGCCGCATTTTCAAGGGCTCGGGCTTCCTCGACCCCGACAAGCCGATCCGCAAGTACACCAAGCGCGAACTCAACGATCTGCTCTACAAGGAGCCGACCCGGATCAAGGTCGACGGCATCAATGTCACCTACGAGGGCCTGATCCCCAGGATCCAGAAATCGTTCCTGTCCAAGGACCGCGAGGCGATGCAGCCGCACATCCGCGCCTTCGTCGACCGCGCCATCACCTTCGCCGCCTGTCCCGAGTGCGAGGGCACCCGGCTGAGCGAACTGACCCGTTCGTCGAAGATCAAGGGCATCAGCATCGCCGACGCGTGCGCCATGCAGATCACCGATCTCGCCGAGTGGGTACGCGATCTGGACGAACCCTCGGTCGCCCCGCTGCTCACCACCCTGCGCCACACCCTCGACGGCTTCGTCGAGATCGGCCTCGGCTACCTGTCCCTGGACCGGCCCGCGGGCACGCTCTCCGGCGGTGAGGCCCAGCGCACCAAGATGATCCGGCACCTCGGCTCGGCGCTCACCGATGTCACCTACGTCTTCGACGAGCCGACCATCGGCCTGCACCCGCACGACATCGAGCGCATGAACGAACTGCTGATCCGCCTGCGCGACAAGGGCAATACCGTGCTGGTGGTCGAGCACAAGCCCGAGACCATCGTGATCGCCGACCACGTGGTCGATCTCGGCCCCGGCGCGGGCACCGACGGCGGCGCCATCTGCTACCAAGGCGATATCGACGGCCTGCGCAAGTCCGACACCCGCACCGGCCGCCATCTCGGCTACCGCGCCTCGGTCAAGGATTCCGTGCGAGAGTCCACCGGCGCGCTCGAGATCCGCGGCGCGAACCAGAACAACCTGCGCGATGTGGACATCGACATCCCCACCGGCATCCTCACAGTCGTGACCGGCGTTGCGGGCTCGGGCAAGAGCTCGCTGATCCACGGCAACCTCGGCAAGCGCGAGGGCGTCGTGGTCGTCGACCAGACCGCCATCAAGGGCTCGCGCCGCTCCAACCCCGCCACCTACACCGGCCTGCTCGAACCCATCCGCAAGGCCTTCGCCAAGGCCAACGGCGTGAAACCCGCTCTCTTCAGCCCGAATTCGGAAGGCGCGTGCCCCACCTGCAACGGTGCGGGCGTCGTCTACACCGACCTCGGCCCCATGGCGAGCGTGTCGACGGTGTGTGAGCTCTGCGAAGGCAAGCGCTTCGACGCCTCGGTGCTCGAGTACCGCCTCGGCGGCCGCGACATCAGCGAAGTCCTGTCCATGCCCGCTGCCGAAGCCGCCGAATTCTTCGGCGCGGGCGAGGCCCGCACCCCAGCCGCGCAGAAGATCCTGAAGCGCATCACCGACGTAGGCCTCGGCTACATCACCCTCGGCCAGCCCCTGACCACCCTGTCCGGCGGCGAACGCCAGCGCCTCAAGCTGGCGAGCCAGATGGCCGACAAGGGCGAGATCTACATCCTCGACGAACCCACCACCGGCCTGCACCTCGCCGACGTCGCCAACCTGCTCGCCCTGCTCGACCGCCTCGTCGACGCGGGCAAGACGGTCATCGTCATCGAACACCACCAGGCCGTCATGGCCCACGCCGACTGGATCATCGACCTCGGCCCCGGCGCGGGCCACGACGGCGGCACCGTCGTCTTCGAAGGAACCCCCGCCGAGCTGATCGCCGACGGGTCCACCCTCACCGGCAAGCACCTCGCCGAATACGTAGGGGGCTGATCACCGATCCCGCGCCGAGCGCCGCTCAGTCCTCCTCGCGAGACCTGTCGATCTCGTCCAACCACGCCTGGTATTCAGGACTGACGAGTTCGACATAGATCGCCTCCGGGCTGACCGTCGTGATCACCATGCCATTCGGCAGATCCCGCCGGACGCCCGCACTCGGATCGCTCCACCTCTGATCAGGCTCTCCTCCGACGATCCCGAGAATGCGCTGCGCGAGTATATCGAACACTCGACCGAACTCGCGCAGCACACTCGGATCGTCGAGACTACATCGGTCACCCGACATTCGAACCGCTCCAGAACGTCCGATTCTTCAGCCCCTTCGGCGTCAGCGGCATAGACGAGCACATCAGGACGATTGACACGCACGACCTCCACAGCGCTGTCGACATGGCCCACGCCGACCGAATCATCCATCTCGGCCCCAGCGCCGACCACGACCGGCGGCCTGATCGTCTTCGAAGGCTCCCCGCAGGTCGCATCGCAGAACGCTCCCCTCACCGGGCAAGCACCTCGCCGAATACGTCAGCGGCTAACGCATTCGCCCCCGGCCCCGGCCCCGGTCAATTCTCCGCGAGCGACCTGTCGATGTCGTCGCACCACAATTGGTAGTCGGGGCCGACGAGCCAAACGTAAACCGCCCTCTCGGTGACCGTCGGAGACACGACGACATTGGGCAGATACCACCGGACCCCCCGGGACGGATCGCTCCACCGCTGATCCGGCTCCTGTTCGACGACTCCGAGAATGCGCTGCGTCAGGCTGTCGAACACCTGATTCAACTCGTGCAGCAGTCCCAAGGTGTGTGAGATCCCGATGACGAGAGATCGGGCAGCACAGAGGTTCGGTCAGAGGAGACTCGACGGAGATCGCCTCCGAGCGCGAAAAAAGCCTCGATCCGAACATCGGATCAAGGCTTTATCGTTGGGCCGCACAGGTTTCGGGTACAACTGTGCCGTGTTGATATGGTCACCTAAGCTCGCACCGATGTCAACCTATGATGAAATCGACCGGACGCCATGCCGGTCCGGGCACACGTCCGGAAGCGCTCACCGCATCGCGATCGGCAGGAGCGGTCGGAGATTCAGGCGCGGGGGTCGGGGATGGCGCGGAGGGCGAGGAAGCCGACGGGTTCGCTGCTGAGGCGGGCGTAGCGTTCGGGGTCGAGTGCGGCGGCGGCCGGGTCGGGGCGCGGCTCGCGCACGCGTTCCAGTAGGAAGCCCGCGGCGCGCAGTTCTTCGCAGGTGCGTTCCAGCGGGGCCAGCCAGTAGCGCACCTGCCAGCCTTTCGACCAGACTTCCTCGATCACCCGTGGCTCGAAGTAGTCCCCGCCGTGGCGTAGCCAGTCCCCGGTCGGATGTTGGCGTGACAGCACCAATGCGCCGCCCGGCCGCAGTACTCGGCGCAGCTCGCGCAATGTCGCCGTGCGGTCGTCGAGGTATTCGACGGCCAGGGCGAAGAGCACCATGTCGACCGAGGCGTCCGGCAGCCAGCTGATCGGCGTGCTCAGGTCGTGGACGCGAAAGTGCCCCTGCGGCACGCGTTTACGGCTCAGTTCGATCATCCGCGGGCTGATGTCGAGCCCGACCACCCAGGCCCCGCGTGCGACGAGTTCCTCGGCGTACAGCCCCGGTCCACACGCCACATCGAGCACCGTGCGCCCGGAGACATCCCCCAGCAACTCCAGGCAGGCGGGCCTGTCGAGATGGGCGTTGTAGAACCCCTCGCGCGCATGGTCGAGGAATTCTTCGGCGAACAGGTCGTACTGCGGATCCGAACCCACCCTGTCGGTCATGGGCCCAGTCTGCCCGAACGACCGGACACATACGGGCACAACCCCTTACATCCTCGCAGATCAGGACCCTACGGGGCGGTAGGTTCCGAACGTGGTAGCGGAGCGCGGTAGCTGCGGGCAGGCGCAGCGCGACGGCCGGTGGCGGTGCGCCGGCCGGTCCGCTGCTGGGCGACCACCCGGCACCACCGCGGGAGTAGCGGGCAACATGGCGGCATCCCGGCCGTTGCGATTGCGCACAGATTGCGAGCAACCGCCAGGTTTACGCTCACCACAATCCGAACTGTCGTCCGCGTAGGCCGCTGTCGGTTGCATGGACATGCCCCATGCCACCGAACGTCCAGGAGCACGCGTGAGAATCCCCCGGGTCATGACGATCGCCGCCGTCGTCGCCGCCGCGACGTTGAGCCTGACCGCCTGCGGTGGTGACGACGAGGTCGCCGAGGGCGTGGTCCGCATCGGCACCACCGAGAGCAGCCCGGAGTGGGACGTGTTCGAGGAGAAGGCGAAGGAACAGGGCATCACCCTGGAGATCACCAACTACTCGGACTACTCGCAGCCCAATATCGCGCTGGCGCAGCGGCAGATCGACGTCAACTTGTTCCAGCACCTGAAGTTCCTCGGCGAGTACAACGTCGCGAACGACGCGGACCTGACCCCGATCGGCGCGACCCAGATCGTGCCGCTCGGCCTGTACTCCAAGAAGCACGCCTCGCTGGCCGATATCCCGCAGGGCGGGCAGATCGCCATCCCGAACGACCCGTCCAACCAGGCGCGCGCGCTGTTCGTGCTGCAATCGGCCGGCCTGCTGAAGCTGTCCTCGGACACCGGATCGCCGACCCCGGCCGATATCGACAAGGGCGCCTCCAAGGTGACGGTGACCCCTGTCGACGCCGCGCAGACCGCGCTCTCGCTGGCCTCGGTGGACGCCTCGATCATCAACAACACCTACCTGGAGCGGTCCGGCGTCGACCCGCAGTCGGCCATCTTCAAGGACGACCCGAACAGCCCCGGCGCCGAGCCCTACATCAACGCCTTCGTCACCCGCGCGGAGGACAAGAACGATCCGACCTACCTGAAGCTGGTCGAGATCTGGCACGACCCCGCGGTCCAGGCGGCGGTGGCCGAATCGTCGAAGGGCACCTCGGTGGAGGTCCACCGCAGCGGTCCCGAGCTCGAAGAGATCCTGGAGCGGGTGCAGCAGACCATCCGCGACGGGCAGTGAGCGAATCCGCCTTTCCCGCAGTCGAATTCCGCGACGTCAGCAAGAACTTCACGGTCGGCGGCAAGCAGCACATCGCGCTGCGGGAGATCGATCTGCGGATCGAGCGCGGCGAGATCCTCGGCGTGATCGGCTATTCGGGCGCGGGTAAGAGCACCCTGGTCCGGCTGATCAACGGGCTGGAGAAGCCGACGAGCGGCACCGTCGAGATCTCGGGGACGCCCATCACCGGCGTCGCGGAGTCCGAGGTGCGCAAGCTGCGCCGCGACATCGGCATGATCTTCCAGCAGTTCAACCTGTTCCGCTCGCGCACGGCGGCGGGCAATGTGGAATATCCGCTGAAGGTCGCCCGGTGGCCGCGCGCGAAGCGCAAGGCGCGGGTGGCCGAGCTGCTGGAATTCGTCGGCCTGTCCGACAAAGCCCGCAGCTACCCGGATCAGCTCTCCGGCGGGCAGAAACAGCGCGTCGGTATCGCCCGCGCGCTGGCGACCTCGCCGTCGCTGCTGCTGGCCGACGAGGCAACCTCGGCGCTCGACCCGGAGACCACCGGCGAGGTGCTGGACCTGCTGCGCAAGATCAATCGCGAACTCGGCGTCACCATCGTGGTCATCACCCACGAGATGGACGTGATCCGCGCGGTCGCCGACCGGGTCGCGGTGCTGGCCGAGGGCCGGATCGTGGAGCTGGCGACCACCTTCGACATCTTCGCCGCGCCGCAGTCCGCGCCGGCTCGCCGGTTCGTCGACAGCGTGCTGCACAACCGCCCGGCCGACCAGGAACGTCGGCGACTGGACGAACTGCATCGGGGCAGGCTGATCACCGTCGACGTCGACGACGAGAACCGGGTCGGCGCCGCGCTGACCACGGCCGCCCGCGCGGGCGTGCACTTCGAGATCGTCTACGGCGGGATCGGCACACTGCAGGACAAGACCTTCGGCAGCATCACGCTGGCACTCGACGGCCCCGAAGTGGCGGTGAACGCGGTCATCGCCGAGTTCGAGGGCCGCCGCTCGTCCCTGACGAAGAAATCCGGAGAATCCTGATGGACACCGACTGGGACAAGCTGCGGCCGGTCCTCACCGAGGCCGTCGGCACCACCATCTACATGGTGCTGGCCACCTTCGTCGTGGGCGGGCTGATCGGGCTGTTCCTGGGCACCGCCCTCTACACCACGCGCAAAGGCGGCCTGCTGGCCAACGCCCCGATCCACTGGCTGCTCAATGTGGCGGTCAATATCGTGCGCCCGATCCCGTTCATCATCCTGCTCGCCGCCCTGGGGCCGGTGACCCTCGAAGTGGTCGGCACCACCATCGGCACCGACGCGGCGATCTTCGTCATGATCATCGCGGCCTCCTTCGGCATCGCCCGCATCGTCGAGCAGAACCTGGTGACCGTCGACCCCGGCGTCATCGAAGCCGCCCGGGCGGTCGGCGCGGGACCGCTACGGATCATCCTCACCCTGCTCATCCCCGAAGCGCTGGGCCCGCTGATCCTCGGCTACACCTTCGTGGTCATCGCGATCGTCGACATGTCGGCCATGGCGGGCACCGTCGGCGGCGGCGGTCTGGGCAACTTCGCCCTGGTCTACGGCTACCAGCGCTTCGATTGGGAGGTGACCTTCGTCGCGGTGCTGCTGATCATCGCGGGTGTGCAGGTCGTCCAGTTCGTCGGCAACTGGGCCGCCCGCAAGATCCTGCGCCGCTGAAGCCGAAAGGCTGGTTCGCCGCCGAGCGCAGGGGCCGGCTTAGCCGCCGGGTGCGGCCGGCTTCTCAGCCCCGCCTGCCGCGGAGATAATCCGACACCACCGCTGCCCCGAGGCCGTCGAGGTCGGGGGCGATGACCCGGCCGCCGCTGCGGCGCGCGACCAGGTCGACGAACGCCTCGAGCCGGGGATTCTCGCCGAGCATGAAGACCGACACCGAGGCGCCGAGCTTGGCCAGCGAATCGACCTGCGCCATGGTCACCGCCAAGGTACGGGGAGCAGGCGGCCACTGGAAGTACGCCTCGCCGTCGGGTTCCAGGTGGGCGGTGGGCTCGCCGTCGGTCACGACCAGCACCACCGGCACGGCGTCCGGATGCTTGCGCAGATGCCTGCCGGCCAGCAGCAGCGCGTGGTGCAGATTGGTGCCCTGTTCCCACACCGCGTCCAGCGCGGTCAGCTCGGCGATGTCGACGGTGCCGGCGTGGCGGCCGAAGGTGATCAGGTCGAGCGCGTCGGAGCGGAATCGGGTGCTGATCAGCTGATGCAGGGCCAGCGCGGTGCGCTTCATCGGCACCCAGCGCCCGTCCTGCACCATCGACCAGGACGTGTCCACACACAGCGCGACCGCGGCGCGGGAACGCTGCTCGGTCTCCATGATCTCCACGTCCGCCACATCCAGCCGCACCGTCCGGCTGCCGGTCGAGGCCGACCGCAGCACCGCGTTGCGCACCGTCCGCGACACATCCCACGGCTCGGTGTCGCCGAACCGCCAGGCCCGCGACGCCCCGGTCGGCTCGCCCGCCGCACCGGCCCGAGCGGTGTCACGTTCGCCTCTCCTGGCACGCAACTGCCCGACGACGTCCCGCAGCGCCACCTCACCCAGGCGGCGCAGCGCCTTCGGGGTCAATCGCAACGACCCGTCGGGAGCGCGCTCGAACATGCCCTGCCTGCGCAGTTCGCGCTCCAGCTCGGCCAGTCGGGCGGCATCGACACTCGCGTCCTCGCCGAGGTGACGGGCCAGGGCCTCCAGATCGATGTCCTCGAGCTGCGCACCCGGATAAGCCTGCGAGAGCTGTTCGGCCAGCGCGTCCAGCTCGGCCAGATCCTGCAGCGCCTGTGCGCCCTCGCCCATACCGAGCGGGTCGTCGCCGCGGAATCTGCGCGCGGAGTTCCAGTCCGCGCCGGGGCGCAGTTGCCGCAGGTTGGCGTCGAGCGCGCCGACCTGCTCGGCCAGCCGGGGATCGCCGAAGGCCTGGTCGATCAGCTGCTCGAGTTCGGCGCGCTGCGACGGCGACATCGAATTCATCATGCGTTGCGCGGCGGCCGCCCGCTCGGCGAGCGTGTCGATCAATTCCTCGATGTCACGCGGATTTTCGGGGAAGAACTCGCCGTGCTCGGCCATGAACTCGGCGAACTGCTGCTCGGTGTCCTCGCCGCGCGCGTGGGCGGCGAGCAGGTCGTTGAGGTCGGTCATCATCCGGCGGACCCGATCGAGGTCCTGCGGGGTGGCGCTCTGCATCGCCTGCTTCATGCTCTCGAACCGCGATTCCAGCAGTTCCCGGCCGAGCAGATCCCGAATGGCCCGGTAGTTCTCCCGGCCGGTCTCCGAACGCCAGGAGTACTCGGCGAGCTCACCGACCGCCGCGGCCGTGCTCGACGGCAGGGCGTCCAGCTGTGCTTCGGCGAAGCGGGCGTCGTCGGAGGGATCAGGGAACAGGGCGCGCCGCTCGGCTTCCAGTGCCTCGTCCAGCAGTTCCCTGACCCGGCGCAGCGTGCCGTCGAGCCGGTGGTCGCGGGTGATCGCGGCGCGACGCTGCCACACACGCCTGGTCAGCTCCTCGAGGCCGCGCATCTCGCGGGTGCCGCGACGCAGCAGTTCCTCCAGCGCGGAACGGGGCGAGCTACCCGACATGACCTCCTGGCCGATCATGTCGAGCGCGGCGCGCAGGTCCACCGGAGGCGCCAGCGGGTCCGGTCCGTCGTGATACGGGCCGTAGGAATAGCGGTCGGCGCCGGTCATGATCGTCGGTACACGGTGGCGCCGTCGTCGGACCCGGTGGCATCCTTGGCGATCTCGCGCGCGAGAAACAGGGACTCCAAAGCGAATTCGACCGCCGAGGCGATGCGCGCGGGGTGGTCGGAAGCCGCCACGTCGAGCCGCTCGGCGACCTCGTGCAGCACCGGCAGTTCCGGCAGGGCGGAGAGCACCTCCGCACCCGGCACCCGGTCGCCGGTGGTCACCGGATGGCCCGCCGCGACGGCTTCCACCAGTGGCCGCAGGTTCAGCCCGCCCAGCCGGTCGCGCGCGGCCTCGGCGAACGAGCGGCGCAGCAGGTGGGCGAGATGTTCCTCTTCGCGCCCCTCCTCGCCGGACTCGAATTCCAGCTTGCCGCGCAGCACCACCGCCACCGATTCCAGATCGACCGGCCTGGCCACGGCCGGACTCTCCCCCGTCAGCGCCGACCGTCGCAGCGCCGCGGCGGCGACCGTCTCGGCGGCCGCCACCGCGAACCGCGCCGACACACCCGATCGCTGGTCGATCGCCGGGGAATCCCGCAGGTGGCGTACGAACCGGGCCAGCACCTCGATCAGCGGCTCCCCCACCTCCGCCACCAGATCCGCTTCCTGGCGGACCAGCGCGATCTCGGCGGTCACGTCCAGCGGGTAGTGGGTGCGGATCTCCGCGCCGAAGCGATCCTTGAGCGGGGTGATGATGCGGCCGCGGTTGGTGTAGTCCTCGGGATTGGCCGTGGCGACCAGCAGCACGTCCAGGGGCAGGCGCAGGGTGTAGCCGCGGACCTGGATGTCGCGTTCCTCCATCACGTTGAGCAGCGCGACCTGGATGCGTTCGGCCAGGTCCGGCAGCTCGTTGATCGCCACGATGCCGCGATGCGCGCGCGGCACCAGGCCGAAATGGATGGTCTCGGGATCGCCCAGGCTGCGGCCTTCGGCGACCTTGACCGGGTCGACGTCGCCGATCAGGTCGCCCACCGAGGTGTCCGGCGTGGCGAGCTTCTCCGCGTAGCGCTCCGACCGGTGCCGCCACGCGACGGGCAGATCGTCGCCCAGTTCGGCGGCCAGCCTGCGCCCGGCCGGGCTGATCGGCTCGAGCGGATGCTCGCCGAGTTCGGCTCCGGCGATCACCGGGGTCCATTCGTCGAGCAGCCCGAGCAGGGTGCGCAGCAGGCGGGTCTTACCCTGACCGCGCTCGCCGAGCAGCACGACATCGTGACCGGCCAGCAGCGCCCGCTCGAGCTGCGGCAGCACCGTGCGCTCGAAGCCGACGATGCCCGGCCACGGGTCTTCCCCCGCCGCCAGCTTCGCCAGCAGGTTCGCACGGATCTCGGCCTTCACCCCGCGCGGCCGGTAGCCGGCCGCGCGCAGTTCGCCGACGGTGGTGGGGAGGTCAGTCGGAACCGTCACCCCATCGAAGTTACGTCGATTCGGCCGTCCGGTCGACGTTTCCGTGTCCCGGCCGTCCCCCGGCAGGTAGAGCCGCGACGAAGGCGGTGAAGGTGGCGCGCTCTTGCTCGGTCATCGTTTCCTTCGGTATGGCCACCGCCTGGTACTTGCCGTACATGGCGTACCAGACCTCGGGCGTCTCGACGATGCGGTTGATCCCGGCCCAGCGCAGCCGCGTCTCGGTCAGTGATGTGATCACCGTGAGCCACTCCTCGTCGAGGGTCATGTGCTGGCTGTCCTTGACAGCCTGGGCTTGGCCCCGTATCGACCAGGCCACCGCCAGCGGCTGCATGCCGAACACGAGGAACAGCCCGATCGCCACCATGAGGTAGGCTGGCGGCGAGGCGGGTGTCCGCACCACCAAGAAGAGGCCGAAAAGAGCGCCGAGCACACCCAGAGCGCGGAGAACTCTGAGCTGTGAGCGGGAAAGGAAGGTAAGCGTGCGGCGCAGCCGGCCTTCGTCATACGGCACCCACATCGAAATCTGCATCGCGAGATCGTAGCCGTGCGGGCCGAGCCGAATCGCGTCCGCTAGGCCGCCGTGTGCGCGACCCGATCGTCCCGGCGAACCCGGGCCAGCAGGCGTGCCAGCACCTCTGCCACCTGCGTCGGCTGCTCGAGGATCACCGAATGTCCCGCGCCTTCGACGATCGCGAGGGATGAGTGCTCGATCCTGGCGGCCATTTCGATGGCGTGCGAGGGCGGGGTCATCAGATCCGCCGACCCGCACAGCACCACGGTGGGGATGCGGGAGAGCAACGGCAGCGCGTCGGTGCGGTCGTAGGTGAGGAACGCGCTGAGGAAGCTGGCCATCGTGACGATCGAGGTCTCGTTGTGCATGGCGTTCGCGAGCGCGAGCACCTGCGGGCCCACCCGGCGATTGCCGAACTCCGCCGCCCGGATCACCGGCGCGAACAGCATGCAGGCCAGTACTTTCGCGCGATGCATCACGCCGGGCGCCCGCCGCACGGCCCGCTGGAACAGCGGGATCGCCGGATTGCGCAGCAGCCGCCCGAAACCGGCGTCCGCGACACCGCTCGCCGCCGTCGCCAGCAGCGCGACTGCGACGATCCTGGTGCCGATCTCGTGCGGGTTCTGCGCGGCGTAGCTGAGCACCGTCATCCCGCCCATGGAATGCCCGGCCAGCACGACCGGCCCGGACGGGGCCACTGCGTCGAGCACCGCGCGCAGATCGTGGCCGAGCTGGTCGAGGTGATAGGTCTGGTACGGCGCCGCCGCCGAGTCGCCGTGACCGCGGTGGTCGTAACAGACCACCCGGGCGCCGGCGTATTCGCGCAGCAGCGCGGCGCGGACGTGCGCCCACGATTGGGTGCGCAGGCAGTGTCCGTGCGCGAGGACCACGGTTAGTTCGGCATCGCGCGGCCCGTACTCGCGGACCGCCAGCGCCACCCCGTCGTCGGCGACGACCGTGACGCGACGCTCCTGCGTGGCGGCGATCATGCGGGTCGTGGACATTGCGGGCTCCGATTCCTGGACGACTACGGTTCCCACTCTCCGGCAATCCCGCATCGCGCATCAGGGGCCTCGGGTGCCCGGATCGTTCCCCGAGGTGGAGCGAATCCCCACCCAGGTGTGGGTGGGCGCCCGGGTGGTGACCTCGGTCGCCGGAACTTGCCATTCGGCAGCCGCCGGTGACACGGTGGAGGAAAGCCCGGCAGGCGGGCTTCCGGACGAGGGGCGCCGTACCCGGAACGCGACAAGACGGCCCGAGGAGATCGGCCATGTCCCCGTCGTGGATCCTGCTCGTCGTGTCCGGCGCCCTGGAGGCGGTCTGGGCCACCGCCCTCGGCAGAACCGAAGGCTTCACCCGCCTCGGCCCCACCCTCGTCTTCTTCGCCGCCCTCGCCGCCAGCATGACCGGCCTCGCCCTGGCCATGCGCGAGCTGCCCGTCGGCACCTCCTACGCGGTCTGGGTGGGCATCGGCGCCGTGCTCACCGTCGCCTACGCCATGGCGACCGGCGAGGAACCCGTCGGCGTCCTGAAACTGGTGTTCCTGACGATGATCGTCGGCGGCGTCGTCGGCCTGAAACTCGTCCATTGAGACAGAGCCGGTCGAACCGCGGTTCTACAGGTCAGTGGGCAGAATCCGGGAGGCTTTCCCCCGGGCGTCGAAGGTTCGATCGCCCGGAAGTCCCGCTGACCGCGCAGGCCCGGGCCTACTATGGCCGTCCCGCGCACGGCGCCGCCCCCGAGAAGTCGCTCATCCCCCATCACCACGCGTCCAAGAGACATCAGCTATGTCTGCACTCCCGTCGGCGCCGGCGGCAACCAGGGTGCGCGGGATGACGTCAACCGGCGTGAGGTCGGCGATGGTCGTGTCCAGGTCCTGGAGCTCGGTGAATTTACGGGCGCTGACCATGGCACGACGTTCGAACGAACCGAGGGTCTTGTTGTAGGTATCGACGACGCCCCCGATGTCGCGGCCGAGCTTGTTGAAGTGGCCTGCGACGTCGCTGAGGCGCTTGTGCAGTTCGCGCCCGAGGTTGAGCACCGCCTGGGTGTTCTCGGCGACGGCCTCCTGCCGCCAGATGTAGGCGACGGTGCGCAGCAGGGTGAGCAGGTTCGTCGGGGTCGCGAGGATGACGTGATTGCGGCAGGCGAACTCCCAGAGGGTGGGGTCCTGTTCCTCGGCGGCGCTGAGGAACGTCTCGCTGGGCAGGAACATCACCACGTATTCCGGGGTGCAGGGCAGCTGCGCCCAGTACTGCTTGCTCGCCAGCTGCTCGATGTGTTTGCGGACATGCCTGGCGTGCGCGGACAACCGCTGCTGCCGCTCGGTGTCGTCGCGCGCGTCGTAGGCTTCCAGGAAGGCGGAGAACGGCGACTTCGCGTCGACCACGATCGACTTGCCGCCACCGATGTTGACGGTCATGTCCGGGCGCAGGGTCGTCTCGTCGGCGTCGACGCGGGTCTGCTCGCAGAAGTCGACCCGATCGAGCATCCCGGCGGCCTCGACGACATTGCGGAGCTGGCGCTCTCCCCACTGGCCTCGAGTGTTCGGCTTGCGCAGCGCGGTCACCAGCAGACGGGTCTCCTGCTGCAGTTGCGCACTGGTCTTCGACATCACCTCGACCTGCTCGCGCAGCGAGGCGTACGCGCCGATCCTTTTCTTCTCCAGCTCGTCCACCTGCCCGCTGACCTTGTCGAGCTGCTGGGTCAGCGGAGCGAGCAGCGCTTCGACGGCAGTGCGGCGCTGGTCGAGATCCCGGACGGTGGCCTTGTCCCGCTGGTCGGCCACTTCGCTGAATCGCCGCACCAGTTCCGAGCCGGATTTCTGGACCACCACCGCCGCGACCTGTTGCGAGATCCGCTCCACATCCTGCTGCTCCCGATCCTTCTCGGCGAGCCGCCTTGTCGCGCCGATCAATTCGGCCTGCAGCCCGGCCTGGGCTGCGGCCGCGGCCTGCAACTGCCGCTGCAATGCCTGCACCTGCGCGCCTGCGGCGTCGCGTTCACCACGCAACTGTTGGGCGGCCTGACGCTCGCCACGCGCCTGTTCCTGCGCAACCGCGCCACGTCCACGACCGACCAGAAAGCCCACCCCACCGGACAATCCGGCCACCACGACCGTCATCACCACGAACACACCGATATCGATCAAGTCGAGCCCTCCGGCGAACATTCGATGCGACCCCGGCCCCGATGGACCGGCGAAGTGGAACCCGATCGGCCATCACCCACACCCGACGACCGCGCACGTAGATCTACCACTACCGGCCGACACAGGAGCAGCAAACGGCCAGACCGCTACACCGGGAAAGAAGCGGGCCCCGAGCAGATCGACTGCCCGGGGCCCGGATCGTGGCTCGATTCGACGAGAAGACGCTCACCACAACGGAACCGGAGTGGCGCCCAGCGGATACCAGCCGGGCAGGTCGCCGCGGGAGTTCACCACGCGTTCGATGCGCTTGTTGATGCCGGGGGTCATGTCGCCGTTCTGGATCATCTCGGTGAACAGCGCGGTGACATTGCCGTAGTCGAAGAAGTCGCGCTGCCAGCTCCACTGGAAGTTGCCCGCGTATTTGAACCAGCTGCCCTGGATGCCGTTGAGGGCGTAGTTCGTGCCGTCGGGGCGCTTGACATCGCAGATCTGCTTCCACAGGCCGATCATGTCGCCGGTGGCCTCGTCGACGACCCAGGACTGGTAGGGGTAGGTCCAGCCGTCGAGGCCGTCCATCTCCAGGCCGATCGCGTAGTCGCGGATCTCGTCGCGGCCGACTGCCATGAAGTCGTGCTTCTGCCCGTAGTTCCAGCCGTAGGTGGCGTCCTCGGTGTAGAACTCCGCCAGCGGCCGCCAGTCACCTGCTCGTTCGCACTCGTCGTTCGCCTTCAACCAGCGTTCGATCATCTCGTCGAGTTCGGCGCGAGGGTAGGACATGTTCATCTGCTCCGATCTGTGCAGCGGACTCCCGGCCGCATCCCGCGACGTCGAGCCCAGATGACAGCGCTTACGGTACACAGAGCAAATACAGTTGTATAGACACCTGTCCAAAAATGTGTCGATCAGGCGCGGCGGCCCCGGCTTCGTCATGCCGGCGGCCCGGGGGAACGCCGAACCCGGCGTCCCCCCGGTCGATCACGCCGAGACGGCGCGTGCCGAACTCGCGGCGCATCGACCGGCGATCCGGCCGAGACCGACCGCGGTGAGCAGCCCGTTGCCCGAGCAGTAGCCGCGGGCGCCGTCGGCTCCCGAGACGCCGGTCGCGACGCCGCCGCCGGCGTAGAGGCCGGGCACGGGAGTGCCGTCGGTGCGGATCACCTGGGCGTCGCCGTCGATGGTCACGCCGCCCTGGGTGTGGAACAGGGCCGGGACGGAGCGCACGACGCAGTACGGCGGTTCCAGGGGAGCCAGACCGAAGTCGGTGCGGCCGAACGGGTCCGGCTGTTCGCCCGCGACGGCGGCGGCGTACCGGGCCAGCGCCTCGCGGACCGGCTCGGGCTCGCAGCCGATCGCCTCGGCGACACCTTCGGCGTCGGCGGCCTCGGTGACGCCGCCGATATCGACGAGTTCGGCGAATTCGGGCTCGTTGCTACGCACGTATTCGCGGATCTTGGTGTCGAAGACGACATAGCTCTCCGGTGCGTGCGCGCTGACCACGGTGGCGAAGCCGGAGTAGCCGACGCTCTCGTCGCCCATACGATCGCCCTTGGGAGACAGCAGGATTCCGCCCTTCTCCACGGTGGTCCACGAGGTGATCGAGCCGTGCGGATAGGCGACGGCAGCGTAGCCCTGGTAAGCGCCCATGTTGCCGGTGCCCGCACCCAGTTCCAGCGCCCAGGAGATGGCTTCGCCGGTGGAGCCCTCGGCGCCGAAGTACTGCGCGCCGAGGATCTCCGGCGCCCATTCCCGCAACATGTCGCGGTTGGCGCCGAAACCGTTGGCCGCCAGCACGACCGCGTGCGCGCGGATGTCGTAGGCGCCGGAACGCGGGCCGTCGACATGGACGCCGACGACGCGGCCGTCCTCGACCAGCAGCCGGCTCACCGGGTTGCCGGTGACCACGTCGACACCGAGCCGCTTGACCTCGGCGAGCAGGTCGCGCATGAGCGAGGCGCCGCGCCGGTCCGGCGGGGCGTGCAGGCGCTCGACGGAGTGGCCGACATGCTTGTAGTCGGTGATCAGACGCAGGTCGATGTTGTGCTCCTCGACCAGCCACTCCACCAGCGAGGCCGATTCCGCGGCCAGCTGCCGGACCAGGCTCTCGGCATCGTGCGGGCCGCTCTGCCTGAGCAGATCCTCGGCCATCCGCTCGGGGCTGTCCTCGATCCCGGCCGCGCGCTGGTAGCGGCTGCCCGCGCCGGGGATCGAGCCGGTGCTCACACCGGTATTGCCGATGGGCCGGTCCAGCTTCTCCAGGACGACCACCCGGGCGCCCTGTTCGGCCGCGGCGATGGCCGCGGTCAGCCCGCAGCCGCCCGCTCCGACGACCACGACATCGACGTCGACCTCGCTCATCGTGCTTCCTCCTCGTTGCCGCCCAGCGCACGCAGCCGCTCGACCAACTCGGGCGTGGTGGTGACGTCGGCGTACTTCTGGGCCATGTCGAACAGGTTGACCTCGTGCACCAGCGGGCTGCGGTCGTAGACGGCGTCGGCCGGCACGGTCACCTTGAAGTTGTAGGCGAACGCGTCGACGACGCTCGAGCGCACGCACCCGGAGGTGCTGCAGCCGGTGATCACCAGCGAGTCGACCGCGCGGTCGATGAGGTAGCTGGTCAGCGGGGTGCCGAAGAAGGCGCTCGGGTGCCGCTTGGGCAGCAGCACATCGCCCTGCACTGGCGCGATCGACTCGACGAAGTCGTATCCGCGCGCGGGGATCGACATGATCGCGGGCACCTTGGCGCCGAGCGTGCCGGTGTCGTAGCTCTGCTTGGGCGCCACGTGCGGGTAGAGCACCGGCCAGCCGTTGGCCCGGAACACCGCGAGCAGGTCGGCGATCTTGTCGACCGCGTCCCAGGCGACATCGCCGACGGCGGTGGGGAATTCCGCGACGGCCTGCTCGAAGGGCACCCGCTCGGTGCCCACCGTGCGGTACTGCACGTCGATGATCAGCAGTGCGGGACGCTCGCCGAGGCCTACGGGCTTGCCGAATCCGGCCAGTTCGTAACGCTTCAGGGTTTCGGCGTCGACGGCTCCCGCGCCGCCCGCGGACCAGGGCTGTGCGCTCACAGCTGGCTCTCCTTCGCATGGGTCGTGGTGGTGTCTGCGGCGGCGATGGCGGCCAGCGCCGCGGCGCCGCTGTTCGAACGGTTCAGATAGCGGCCGGTGGGGGCGTCGGCCAGGACGCCGTCGCGCACCGCGAAATGACCGCCGACCAGGGTGTGACGCACCGAGAGCGGGACCTCACGTCCCTCCCACGGGGTGTACTCGGCGGCCGAGTGCTGGGTGGCGGCGGTGATGGTGGTGGGGGCCTCGGTGTCCAGGACCACCAGGTCGGCGTCCGAACCGACGGCGATGGTGCCCTTGCGGGGGTACATGCCGAACAACTTCGCCGAGCGCGTGCTGGTGGCATCGACCAGGCGTTCCAGCGCAACGCCCCGCGCGAGGCCCTCGGACAGGGTCAGCGGCAGCATCGCCCCGACGCCGGGGAAGCCCGCCGTCGCCGTCCAGATGTCCTTCTCCTTGTTGGACTTGTGCCGCGAGTTGTGGTCGGAGCCCACGGTGTCGACCTCGCCCGCCGCCAGACCGGCCCACAGCGCCTCGACATCGGCGGGCGGGCGCAGCGGCGGGTTGACCTTGCCGTAGGTGCCGCAGCTGGATTCGGTGCTCAGCGTCAGGTACTGCGTGCAGGTCTCGACGAACAGGTTCGGGTAGCCGGCCCGGTGCATCCTGGTGGCCGACAGCGCGGCCTCGCTGCTGGTGTGCACGGCGTACATGGAGGCGCCGGTGACGCCGGCCAGGTACGAGACACGCTGCTGCGCTTCGGCTTCCACGTAGGACGGGCGCGAGTTGTGCCAGGCCCACAGCGGACCGCGGCTCTCGTCGCGGGGCTGCTCGCGCAGGCGCCAGACGAGTTCGACATTTTCCGGATGCGGATTCACCATCGCGCCGTGATCGGCGGTCAGGCCGAGGATGTCGTACATGAAGGCGTCGTCGTTGCCCGGCATGCCGAGGTACTTGCCCTCGTCGCCGCGGAAGTTCATGAAGAACTTGAAGCTGGAGACGCCCAGTTCGCTCACGTAGCTCGGCAGCGCCTTCAGGTGCTCGGGGGTGCCGAGCACGAAGTGGAAGCCGAAGTCGGTGCGCGCGTTGGCCGCCATGACGTCGCGGGCGGCGGTGAACACCTCCTCGTAGGGGTCGGCGCTCATCAGGTAGGCGAGCATGGTGGTGACGCCACCGGCCACCGCCGACGCGGTCTCGAGATCGGCGTCGTCGGGATCGCGGGGCACCCGGATGTCCTTGCCCAGATGCACGTGCGGATCGATCGCACCAGGCAGCACCATGGCGCCGCGCAGATCGATCACCTCACGGGCCTGCTCGGGGGCGTCCTGGGCGACGATGCCCGCGACCTTGCCGTCGCGGACCAGGATGTCGACCTTGCTGAGTCCTTCGCCGTGCAGGAAGACACGGCCGCCGTGCAGCCGTAGGTCGTAATCGGTGCTCATCACTTCGCCTCCTCGACCGCGGCGTACCGGGCGTCGAGCTCGTCGAACAACGGTTTGGAGACCAGGCTCTGGCGGTCCTGCCAGCTGATCATCTTGTCGGCGGCGTCGATGGTGTCGCCGTGCTCGTACAGGTGCTGGAGCACCGAACGCATGCCGAGCACGGCGCCGCGCATGGCGGCATTGGCGTAGAGAGCGACCGAGAAGCCGAGTTCGCCGAGCTCGGCGCGGCCGAGGATCGGCGTGAGCCCGCCTTCGACCATGTTGGCCATGTGGATGCCGGGGACCGCCGAGGTGATCTTGCGCATCTCCTCGGCACTGCGCGGCGCCTCGACGAACAAGACATCGGCGCCCGCCTCGAGGTACCGCGCGGCCCGCTCACACGCCTCTTCGATGCCCGCGGTCGCCCTGGCGTCGGTGCGAGCGATGATCACGGTGTCGTCGTCGGCGCGAGCGTCGACCGCCGCGTGGATCTTGCCGATCATCTCCGAGGCCGAGATGACGTCCTTGCCGGCGAAATGGCCGCACTTCTTGGGAGCGACCTGGTCCTCCAGCTGGATCGCGGCCGCGCCCGCGCGCTCCAGCCTGCGCACGGTGCGCTGGACGTTGAGCGCGCTACCGAAGCCGGTGTCGGCGTCGACGACCAGGGGCAGCGAGACCGCGTCGGCCATGACGGCCACATGGTCGGCGATCTCGTTCATGGTGAGCAGACCGAGGTCGGGCATCCCGAGATAGGTGTTGGTCACGCCGGCTCCGGAGACGTACACCGCGCCGAAGCCGGTCTCCTCGACCACGCGGGCCGCGAGCGCGTTCGGCGCGCCGGCCAGGAGCAACGGGCCGTTCTCCTGGTCGGCCATGCGTTCTCTCAGGACTTTTGCCAAGGTCATTCGTCGGGTTCCTTTTCATTATCAGGCAGCCCGAGGGCCGCAATCGCGCTCTCCATCGAGTGCTGGAGGTGCTCCTCCATCCGATGGATCGCGCGGTCCAGATCGCGATCCTTCAGTGCCGCAATCAGTTCCTTGTGTTCCACGACCGCGGCACGGGCACGGGTCGGCTTGCTCGCCGACATGGTGCGGGCCAGGGAGAGCAATCGCTGGGTCTCCAGCGCCGCCGACAGCAGCGCCTGGTTGTTCGTGAGCACCAACAGCTGCAGGTGGAAGTCGAGTTCGGCCGGGTAGGCGGTATCGGCTGTGGCCGCGACCTTTTCCTGCGCGGCCGACTGCAGGGCTTCCAGATCCGCCAGGTCGGCGTCGGCAGCGTTGCGGCACAGCAGCCGCACCGCGTGCAGTTCCAGAGCGGTCCGCAGTTCGTAGAGGTCGACGATCTCCTGTCGCGTGAAGGTGCGCACGAACGCGCCGCGATGGCTGATCACCGTCAGCAGACCCTCACTCACCAGCCGCTGGATGGCCTCGCGCAGCGGACCGCGGCTGATACCGAGATCGGCGGCGAGAGCGACTTCGTTGAGTCGCTCGCCCGGCTTCAGGGTGCCGTCGAGCACCATGTCGCGAAGGACGGCTTCGGTTCGATGCGCGAAGGTGCCTTCGCGATGCAGGCGGGGGGCGGCGGTGGGTCGTGACGTCGTCATGGGGTCAAGCATCCTTCAAAGCGGTACCTGCTGTTTCACGCATCGCCAGTGCTGCCGCGAGCGTGATCAGCGCAGTGGCCATGAGGAAGTACGCCGGCGACAGCGAGCTGCCGGTCTCCCGCACCAGCCAGGTGCAGATGTAGGGCGAGAAGCCACCGGCCAGCGCGGCGCCGAGGTTGAAGCCGAGCGCGATACCGCTGTAACGGACACGGGTGGGGAACATTTCGGTGAAGGCCGAGAAAGCGACACCCATCAGAGCGGAGTCGATCAGCCCCAGCACGACCATCGAGACCAGCGTGATCGCGCCGCCCTGCTCGAAGAGAACGAAGACGGGGATCGGAATCACCAGCGCCACAACGGTGGCGCCGAGGAAGACCGCCTTACGGCCGATCTTGTCCGACAGTAGGCCGAAGAAGGGCATGCACACCGTGGCTACGGCCAGGGTGATCGAGTTGAACCAGAAAGTGGTGGTCGAGGACATGCCCACGACGGTCTGCAGGTGCAGCGGAACGTAGACGTAGGCGACGTAGTAGGCCGAGAACAGCAGGATCGACAGGCCGAGGCAGATCGCGAGCGCCCGGCGGTGGCTGCGGAACAGCTCCTTCATCGGGCTGGCGACGGTGTCCTCGGCGGGCGCCACGAACCGCGGGGTCTCCTGCAGTTGGGACCGGATCCAGAGACCGAACAGTCCCAGCGGGATGGCGGCCAGGAACGGGATGCGCCAACCCCAGTCCCGCATGGCGTCCTCACCGAGGACGGTGTTGAGCAGCGTGATGAACAGCGAAGCCATCAGCGCGCCACCGAGCGCGCCGGTCTGGACCGACGAGCACATCAGCCCGCGGCGGTTGTTCGGGGAGAACTCGGCGACGAACGCGGCCGCGCCGCTCACCTCGCCACTGGCCGCCAGGCCCTGCATGCAGCGCGCCAGGACGAGCAGAACCGTGGCGCCGACGCCGATGGCGGCGTAGGTGGGCAGCACACCGATCATGCCGCTGGCGACGGCCATCAGAAAGATGGTGAAGGCCAGCACCTTCTTGCGGCCGTACTTGTCGCCGAAGTGCCCGAAGATCACCCCGCCGATCGGGCGGAGCAGGAACGCCGCGGCGAAGGTGAGCAGCGTGGCCAGCAGCGCCGAGGTGGGGTCCTCGGTGACGAAGAAATGCCCGGCGATGATAACGGCAAGGTAGCCGTACGCGCCGAAATCGAAGTACTCCAGCAGGGATCCGATGAAGCCTGCGGCAATGATCCGCGGCTTGATCTCGGTCTGCCGGTCGGGGGAAGCGGCGTGGGCGGGGGGTGCCGCAGCGATCTCGGTCATGGGTTCCTCGTGGTCATTGCGCCAGAGCGCCTGAGAAGCGAACGTCCCGCATCCGTGGGACTGGGATCACACTTTGCCTCGCCCTGTAGTCAACTGTCAACAGTTTGCAATGTTAAAGCTAAGTATCAGCAATCGCGCCGCCGGGTGCGCACCACCGCCTCCAGCGCGCGACCGCCCGGCCCGGGGGGCGGAAGTCCCCTACCGGTTCCCGCCGCACGGCTACCGTGGCAAGTCGATCGATAGGACGACCATGCGAGGTGGCAGATGCACGCTTTCCGGGCAGCCGTGGAGGCTCGGGACGAGGCCGCGATCGAGGCGTTGCTCGCCGACGACGTGGTCTTCACCAGTCCGGTGGCGTTCAAGCCCTATCCGGGCAAGCCGATCACTGCGGCGATTCTGCGCGCGGTGATCCGGGTGTTCGAGGACTTCCGGTACGTGCGCGAAATCGCCGACCAGGGCGGCCGCGACCACGCGCTCGTGTTCGAAGCCACCGTCGACGGCAAGAAGCTGACCGGGTGCGACTTCCTGCATGTCGACGAGGACGGGAAGATCGACGACTTCATGGTGATGGTGCGTCCACTGTCGGCGGCGCAGGCGCTGGCCGAACGGATGGGTGAGCAGTTCGAGCGCATCGAGGCCGAGGCCACCGCGCAGTACGAGCGGCAAGCCGCCGACGAGTAGCGCACCCGCAGCCGGACTCCGGCGTCGTCAACCGCCCCGGACGCTCGAGGTACCGTTGGCCGACGCAGGAAACGCTGTGTCGCGTGGACGGATATCGCCAGCCGGGAGGGGTTGTGACGGCAGATGCGGACAGCGCCCCGACCTCTGCCGACGCCACCCCCGTCGCCGGCGCGGCCGGGTACACCGTCCGGGTCGTGGCCGAACGGCTCGGCGTCCCTACCGCGACGCTGCGCAGTTGGACCCGCCGCTACGGCATCGGGCCCAGCCAGGAGCGACCGGGCAAGCACCGCCTCTACACCGAATCCGATATCGCGACCCTGGAGCACATGCTCGGTCTGATCCGGGCGGGCGCGAGCCCGGCGGGCGCGGCGGCCGCGGTGGCCGCGCGGACCATGC
>NZ_BAGA01000108.1 GCF_000308595.1 Nocardia higoensis NBRC 100133
CGGAACGGGCTCATCCCCGCATGCGCGGGGAGCACTGTCTTCGGTCGCGGGCGCGACAAAGTAGACCGGGCTCATCCCCGCATGCGCGGGGAGCACAAAATGTCCGGCACCTTTCAGGCAATCGGTATGGGCTCATCCCCGCATGCGCGGGGAGCACGCCGCCCAGACACCGAGGTCGACGCGGGCCGTGGGCTCATCCCCGCATGCGCGGGGAGCACGTAGCCGATCGAGGAAGCGGACGCCCGGAAC
>NZ_BAGA01000107.1 GCF_000308595.1 Nocardia higoensis NBRC 100133
CCGGGGAGCACGTGGACGCCACTACCTGTACATGGTCGACCGGGGCTCATCCCCGCGTGCGCGGGGAGCACCCCCATCGCGGGCCCGTCGCCCTCGGCNCCGGGGGCTCATCCCCGCGTGCGCGGGGAGCACTGGTTCCCCGAGTGGATCCAGTGGCCGCAGGAGGGCTCATCCCCGCGTGCGCGGGGAGCACCTCGGATCAATTCCCGGACGAATACCCGGATAGGGCTCATCCCCGCGTGCGCGGGGAGCACCTCGGTGGCGACCCGATCGACCGCACCACCCTGGGCTCATCCCCGCGTGCGCGGGGAGCACGTGGTCGCAGCCGCGGTATCGAGGACCTGCTGGGGCTCATCCCCGCGTGCGCGGGGAGCACCCGTGGTGCGGAGACCGTGGGCGGCCGAATGGGGGCTCATCCCCGCGTGCGCGGGGAGCACGCGCACAGCGACCCCGGTGCAGACCTGGCCCCGGGCTCATCCCCGCGTGCGCGGGGAGCACGGGGTCCGCTTCCGGGCCATCGGGACGAGCGAGGGCTCATCCCCGCGTGCGCGGGGAGCACTACGACATCAAGATCGTGGTGAACGGGTGGCGGGCTCATCCCCGCGTGCGCGGGGAGCACCTGCCCGAGCACTACGTCGCCAGCCTCGACGAGGGCTCATCCCCGCGTGCGCGGGGAGCACTCCATCCGCCAGCGCGCCACCACCGTCATGGTGGGCTCATCCCCGCGTGCGCGGGGAGCACGCCGTTGTCGGTGAAGTAGACC
>NZ_BAGA01000106.1 GCF_000308595.1 Nocardia higoensis NBRC 100133
GCGCGGGCTCATCCCCGCATGCGCGGGGAGCACTTCGACCCCGGTGTTCGGGTGATCGGTGTGCAGGGCTCATCCCCGCATGCGCGGGGAGCACGACTACAGGTGGCGGCCCCAAGACGTCGCCGTGGGCTCATCCCCGCATGCGCGGGGAGCACCCCGGTGAGTCAGGTACCCCGGGGGTCGGATGGGCTCATCCCCGCATGCGCGGGGAGCACGCCAACCACATCGGTGCCGGGGTGCCGGGCTGGGCTCATCCCCGCATGCGCGGGGAGCACCGTCCTCACCGGCGCTGTCTGCTTCGCCAC
>NZ_BAGA01000105.1 GCF_000308595.1 Nocardia higoensis NBRC 100133
TGGAATGTCCGATTCCTGACCGCCGATAAGTGAACGGGCTCATCCCCGCGTGCGCGGGGAGCACGCCCTGCAGTCCGGCGGCGCGGTCGCCAAGCAGGGCTCATCCCCGCGTGCGCGGGGAGCACTCGCCCCGGTCGAGGCGCGGGTCCTCGTTGTAGGGCTCATCCCCGCGTGCGCGGGGAGCACCAACCGAGCAGGTAGGCAATCGGATGCTCGGGGTGGCTCATCCCCGCGTGCGCGGGGAGCACACCAACGGATTGGCGAA
>NZ_BAGA01000104.1 GCF_000308595.1 Nocardia higoensis NBRC 100133
GTGCGCGGGAACGTCCTGGGCTCATCCCCGCGTGCGCGGGGTAGCACACGAGCGCGCGCACCACGACCGCGGTCCGGTGGGGCGTCATCCCCGCGTGCGCGGGGAGCACATGATCGACGCCAGCGTGTCGCTGGGCGGGAACGGCTCATCCCCGCGTGCGCGGGGAGCACACATGTTCCGCGGCTGCGTGATGTACTTCATGTGGCTCATCCCCGCGTGCGCGGGGAGCACCGGGGCCTTACTCGTAACCCGAACCTGAGCGAGGGCTCATCCCCGCGTGCGCGGGGAGCACGG
>NZ_BAGA01000103.1 GCF_000308595.1 Nocardia higoensis NBRC 100133
CGACCGGGACAACCCCTATCGCGGCGACTCCACGCTGTGGCGCATCCACGGCGCCTCGGTGCTGCTGGCTGTGCCGCAGGGCGTGCTGTGGACCTTCGCCCTGCTGTGGCTGCACCGCGACATCGGCTGGTCGTTGCCGGTCG
Organism: Nocardia higoensis NBRC 100133; assembly: GCF_000308595.1. Taxonomy (GTDB): domain Bacteria; phylum Actinomycetota; class Actinomycetes; order Mycobacteriales; family Mycobacteriaceae; genus Nocardia; species Nocardia higoensis. Next base: position 144 of record NZ_BAGA01000103.1, read on the forward strand.
CGGGCGCGGTGGTGACAGCCACCCAGATCCTCGGCGCGCTGGGCCGGATCGGCGCGGGCGCCTGGTCGGATCGCGTCGCCAGCAGGCTGGGCCCGCTGTACAAGGTCGCGGTGGCCGCGGCGTTGTGCACGGCTGCCCTCGGCGTCGCCGCCTGGACACACTGGTGGTGGATCGCGGTCCCGCTGCTGTTCGTGGCCTCGGTGATCACGGTGTCGGACAACGGATTGGCCTTCACCGCCGTCGCCGAGATCGCCGGCCCGTTCTGGAGCGGACGCGGATTGGGTATGCAGAACACCGGCCAGAATCTCGCCATGGCAGCCATCCCACCGGTTTTCGGCGCGCTGATCACCTGGGGCGGGTTCCCGGCCGCATTCCTCGGCGCGGCGGCTGTGGCGGCGCTGGCGGTCCCGTTGGTGCCGTCCGACCCCGCCGGGCAGCCGACGCCCACAACGGATCCGGCCCCGGGCGCGAAGCAGCCGATCAGATCTCCAGCAGCTCGGCCGGATCCACGCTGACCCGAAAATCGTTGCCCTGCCCGATATCCGCCACCAGGAGCGAACCGGAATCCACGACCGAGCGCTCGTGGTACATCTCACCGTCGAGCACCAGCCGATGGATGCGCGCCTGCGGATGATGCTCCACGATCCAGTATTCGGGGATGCCGACGGCCGCGTACTCACGCACCTTGCGCACCCGATCGGTGCGTTCACTCGCGGTGGCGGGCGCGATCACCTCCACCGCCAACCGCATCTGCGTGCCCGGCAGCACCCGCGGCGGATCGGCCACCAGCGCGTTGCGGATCACCTCGCGCGGGGCGACGACGATATCGGGCTTGCGCACCCCGCTGGTCGTGCCGACCTCCCATCCCCCGCCGAGACACACGTGCGAGCCGGGATCCGCCGCGCGGTCCAGTGACTGCGCCATCCGTCGCACCACATGGTTGTGCCTGGCCCCGCGGACGACCTCGACCAGCCAGCCGTCCTCGAGTTCGTAATCACGACCGCGACCCGGCAGTGCGTGCAGATCGACGATCGAATACGGTCCGCGCGCCGTCCCGCGCGCCACTCGTGGTTGGTGCATCGCGACCTCCCGCCGACTCGAAGCCGACCCATCGGCGATCTCGTCCGACCCGGATACCCGGCCGCACACTTTTCGAACACTCGGAAAACACGGGCCTCACCCCCGCGCGGAGGTGAGGCCCGTGTGACGGCTGGTCCTCGCCCCCGGCGCGGAGGCGAGCCCGGTATTGCCGATGCCGCGTGTCGTCACCGACGCGAGGCGTCCGATCCGGCCGGATCAGACCGAAGCGGCGATCCGGTCGCCGACCTCCACCGTGGAGGACGCACCCGAGCGGGCGGTCAGATCCTTGGCGACGGCCGCCTCGATCCGCGCGGCCTCCTCGCTCTTGCCGAGGTGGTTCAGCAGCAACGAGATCGACAGGATCGCGGCGGTCGGATCCGCCTTCGACTGCCCGGCGATATCCGGCGCGCTCCCGTGCACCGGCTCGAACATGCTCGGGTTGGTGCCGGAGGCGTCGATATTGCCGCTGGCCGCCAGCCCGATGCCGCCGCTGACCGCGGCGGCGAGGTCGGTGATGATGTCGCCGAACAGGTTGTCGGTGACGATCACGTCGAAGCGGCCCGGATCGGTGACCATGAAGATGGTCGCGGCATCGATGTGCTGGTAGGCCACGGTGACCTCGGGGAACTCCGCGCCCACCTCGTCGACGGTGCGCTGCCACAGCGAACCGGCGAAGGCCAGCACGTTGGTCTTGTGCACGAGGGTCAGGTGCTTGCGCCGAGCCTGCGCCGTGGCGAAGGCGTAGCGGACGACGCGCTCGATGCCGAAGCGGGTGTTGGTGCTGACCTCGGTGGCCACCTCGTGCGGGGTCCGCACGCGGATCGCCCCGCCGGTGCCGGTGTAGGGGCCCTCGGTGCCCTCGCGCACGACGACGAAGTCGATATCGGGCGTGCCCGCCAGCGGGCTGGTGACGCCGGGGAACAGCTTCGACGGACGCAGATTCACGTGGTGGTCCAACTCGAACCGGGTGCGCAGCAGCAGGCCGCGCTCGAGCACGCCGCTGGGCACCGACGGATCGCCGATCGCGCCGAGCAGGATCGCGTCGTGCTGACGCAGTTCCGGCAGCACCGAATCCGGCAGGATCTCGCCGGTCGCGTGGTATCGCTTGGCGCCCAGGTCGTATTCGGTCTTCTCGACGCCGGGCACGACCACGTCGAGCACCTTCAGCGCCTCGGCGATGACCTCGGGACCGATGCCGTCACCGGGGATGACCGCAAGCTTCATGACAACTCCTCGTCATGCCCCACGCGCCGCCACCGAGTTGCGGTGGCGGCGCGTGACGGCAGTGTATGGATCAGAACGGTTTTCGATCAGACCAGGTCGACCAGGGTGACCTTGGCGGCGCCGACGGCCTCGCCGATCGCGGCCTGCACGTCGGCCGGAACGGGCTTGTTGACCCGAAGGATCACGGTCGCGCCTTCCTTGTCGACGTCCTGGGCCAGCTGCGCGGCCTGGATGTCGATGTCGGCCTCGCCCAGCTTGGTGCCGATCTTGCCGAGCGCGCCCGGACGGTCCTCGTAGTTCAGCACGGCCAGGTTCAGGCCCTCGGCGCGCATGTCGTAGTTGCGGCCGTTGATGTTGACGATCTTCTCGACCAGCTGCGGCTCGGTGAGCGAGCCCGCGACGTTGAGCGTGCGGCCGTCGCCGAACACCGCGCGCAGGTCGACCATGCTGCGGTGGTTCGGGCTCTCCGAGGCGGAGGTGACCTCGACGCTGATGCCGCGTTCCTTGGCCAGCGCGGGCGCGTTGACGAAGGTGACCTGGTCCTCCACGTGGGCGGAGAAGATGCCGCGCAGCGCCGAGAGCTCCAGCACCGCGACATCGGAGGCGGCCAGCTCGCCGCGCACCTGCACCTCGACACTCACCGGCAGCTCGTCGGCCAGCGCGCCGAGCAGCACGCCCTGCTTGCGGACGATATCCAGCCAGGGGGCGACCTCGTCGCCGACCGCGCCGCCGGTGACGTTCACCGCGCCGGGCACGAACTCACCGGCCAGCGCCAGCAGCACCGACTTGGCGACATCGGTGCCCGCGCGGTCCTGCGCCTCGGAGGTGGAGGCGCCCAGGTGCGGGGTCACCACGACCTGCGGCAGCCCGAACAGCGGGCTGTCGGTGCACGGCTCGGTCTCGAACACGTCGAGGCCGGCGGCGCGCACGTGACCGGAGTTGATCGCATCGGCCAGCGCCTGCTCGTCGATCAGTCCGCCGCGCGCGGCGTTGACGATGATGACGCCCTTCTTGGTGAGCGCCAGCTTCTCCTTGCTGAGCAGACCCTTGGTCTCCGGGGTCTTCGGCAGGTGCACCGAGATCAGGTCGGCGCGGCTGAGCAGCTCGTCCAGCGTCACCAGTTCGATGCCGAGCTGGGCGGCGCGGGCCGGGGAGACGTAGGGGTCGTAGGCGATGATCTTGGTCTCGAACGCGGCCAGGCGAGCGGCGAACAACTGGCCGATGCGGCCCAGGCCGACGACGCCGACGGTCTTGCCGAAGATCTCGACGCCGTTGAACTTGCTGCGCTGCCAGGTGCGCTCACGCAGGGTGGCGTCGGCGGCGGGAATCTGCCGGGCCGCGGCCAGCATCAGGGTGACCGCGTGCTCGGCGGCGGTGTGGATGTTGGAGGTCGGCGCGTTCACGACCATCACGCCGCGCTCGGTGGCCGCGGGCACGTCGACATTGTCGAGGCCGACGCCGGCACGCGCGACGATCTTCAGATTCTTGCCCGCCTCGAGCACCTCGGCGTCGACGGTGGTGGCCGAGCGAACGAGCAGCGCGTCGGCTTCGGGGACCGCGGCCAGCAGGGCCGGCCGGTCGGGGCCGTCGACCCAGCGAACCTCGACACCGTCACCGAGCGCGTCGACGGTCGACTGGGCGAGCTTGTCGGCGATCAGAACTACAGGACGGCCTGCTTGGCTCACAGTGGGTTACTCCTGAAGAAGGGGGGCGGCTGATTACCGGACCCCAGCTTAGTGGGCAGGTTCCGAGCCGATGTCGCCACCCGGTGGGCAAGTGCCGTCAGTCCGGTCGTGGCCCGGCGGTGAATCGGGCAAACCAGGACGCGTAACGGGCCCCGCACCGGGAATTCCGGTGCGAGGCCCGCTACTCCGGTGTCGAACTCGTCACTCCGCGGAGCCGAGCAGCGCGCCCAGGCCCTGGAGAACGACGCCCAAGATGTCGATCACGCCTTCCAGAACAGCACTGCCGGTTTCGATCAGGACCGAACCCATGTAGAACTCCTCTTCCTCGGACCGGTCGTAAGACCGGATTGCACCCGGGGGTTCGCCGCTTCGGCCGAGAGATCCCCGGGCCGGTGGATGGTGAGTCAACTTTCAACCGCCGAGGCTAGCAACGATCCGGACAAGCTCCTGCCTGCTGAGAACTGGTTTCGGCTACGATTCAGCAACTAATGCGACGAGGCCCCGCACCAGTCGGTGCGGGGCCTCGAGGTTCGCGTGCGGTTCCGCGATCAGGCGCCGAACGAACCCGTCCACAGGGTGTTCACGAGACCGTGCAGCGCGGCGCCCAGGGTGTCGAAGAGTCCGTTCAGAGCGGCGCTACCGGTGTCGATGATAACGGGGATCATGCGAATTCCTTTTCGTCGAAAACAAACCCAGTCGAACTGGCTGACATACGGCTCATCGGGACCGCCGGACATACGGTTACGGAAATAATAAAAATTGTGATTCACGCTACCATTCGTCGCCCGGAGTGAATTCCGACACACCGCAATCCTTCCATGCGGTACCAGAAAACCGCGTCTGACCTGCGCGGCACCGCCGAGAGCATCCGGCTCGGGCGCCATATCGCCCTCGACATCAGGGGCTTGACGATTACGGCGATCGAATATTCGAACAATGCCGCGAAAACTTGTTCAGATATTCTCCCACCACCTCCCGAGATCGTTCCGAGATAGGCCCTCAGCTAGCGCCGCGAATCCTCCGAACACCCCATCGACACAGCCGCCGCATCGCTGACACTCGCCCGCGGCGTTGCCCGCGTCGTCATCGAAAAATGGGAGGAAGGGCCCGGAGGTTCGCCCGTACGATCGCCGGCATGTCTCTGCGCGCCGTACCCGATTCGATGGATCCACAGCTCGTCGCCACCATCGACGGCGAACTGACGCGCCTCGAACGCGACCACCGCGCCGAGATCCTGCTCGCGATCGAAAGCGGCAGCCGGGCATGGGGTTTCCCCTCCCCCGATTCCGACTACGACTGCCGCTTCGTCTACCTGTCGTCCCTGGACACCTATCTGTCGCCGTGGCCGTCCCGCGACGTCATCGAGACACCGCTGACCGGCCTGCTGGACCTCAACGGCTGGGACCTCGCCAAGGCGTTGCGCCTGCTGGTGCGCGGCAACGCGGTGCTCATCGAATGGCTGAGGTCACCGATCGTCTACCGCGGCGACCCGACGTTCCGCGCCGACCTGCTCGCGCTCGCCGACCAGGTGGCCGACCGCGACCGCATCGCCAGGCACTACCTACACCTGGGCAGCAAGCAGTGGCAGCACCGAGGAGAGCACGGCTCACTGAAAAAGATCTTCTACGCCCTGCGCCCCGCCCTCACGCTGCGCTGGCTGCACGAGCACCCCGCGGCCGCCGTCGCCCCCATGCACGTGCCGGCGCTGCTCGCCGAGTGCGCACTGCCGCCGGACTTCGTAGCGGCGGTGGAGGAGCTGATCGAGCTGAAGTCCCGCACCAGGGAAATGGGTTCCGGCGCCGCTCCCTCGGTCGTCGCCGACTTCGTCGAGGCCGAATTCGACCGCGCCGCGGCCTCCGTGCCCGAGGCGCCGTCCGAGTACCCGCGACGCGCCCGCGAGCTGGCGGCAGCCTTCTTCCACGAACGAGCCGTCGCGGTCAGCCGGTGACCCGCACACCCACCGCTTCGGGCCCGGACTTGCTGTGCCGTAGATCGAACGTCACGCGCTGCCCCTCTTCGAGCGATCGGAAGCCGACCCCGGCGAGTTCCAGGTAGTCCACGAACACATCGGGGCCACCCCCGTCCTGGGCGATGAAGCCGAAGCCCTTCTCGCTGTCGAACCACAACACAGTGCCGTGCACCATCTAGGTCTCGAACCTTCTGTCGAACGTGCGGAAACGACGCATGCTACTTCGCCCGCTTTCCCCCGCGGACTCCGGCCCGCACCAACCCCTTCACCGCACTCCCCCGGAAACGCGAGAGGCCCCGCACCGAGTGGTGCGGGGCCTCTGCGAAGTCGACGTGTCAGGCGACGACGCGGACATCCTGGGCCTGCGGGCCCTTCTGCCCCTGGCCGATCTCGAACTCCACGCGCTGACCCTCGTCCAGCGACCGGAAACCGGAACCGCTGACCGCCGAGTAGTGCACGAAGACGTCGGGACCGCCGCCGTCCTGAGCGATGAAGCCGAAGCCCTTCTCGCTGTTGAACCACTTCACAATGCCTTGAGCCATTTCATACTTTCCTGTAGACGAGCCGGGTAACTTGCAGTGCACCGGTCTCGTTAATCCAGAGTGCCACGGGTCACCAGATTCCTCCACCTACGTGGGGGGTGAGTGTGAGCTAAACGACCACGTACCGACCGGTGTCATCGCCGACTCTTCCCCCATTGACAACGACATCGAGGCTGGCCAGAACGTTATTCCAAATCGTAAGTAGGCCCGACTGTCACGATGTCGACGCTGTGCTGACGTTTGTTCGCCACAGGCAGAACTGCGCTCCGATCGCCATGAATCAAATGCAGGCAGCTGCCCTCAGAAACATCCGATACGCCTGCGAATAGTCGACCGAAGCTAGCCGACTCCGGGAACGCTGGAGAGCGCACGATCCGCTGCCGCTGCCGCATCAGCCGGCGACATTCCACGATCGAACTGAAGGACGCCGATCACTGCCTCACGGGCCACCATCCGCAACTCCTCATCGAGTGCCTCGTCTTCGAGTGCTTCGAAGACGACAAACGGTGCAAGCCGGAGTAGTCGCTTGAGGAAGTCACGCAGGAGCAATCGCTCAGGAAGCCCCTTGAAATCCAGATGATTCCAGACCCGGAGAATCGCTTTGATGAGGTGCGGGCTACCGCCCAACAGTGCACGACGCGCGTAGATCTGATCGAACGCAGCTTCACCTAGAACATGGAGTGCCGCGTAAGGATCGTCGTCCATCGGCGAGTAGACCAATTGCGAACGCCACCAAAGCCTGCCGAACACATGGCGGGTCAGATCCGAACCTCGGACGCGGTCACCGGGCGGCTTGGGGTACCGCCAGTGCGCTACATCAGGCAGGACAACGAGTGCAAGAAAGGCCCAGACATCACCGGCTGCGGCTTCGGCCGGAGCGATTCGCATCTCCTTGTGCAGCATGATCGCGAGACGTAGATCGAAGGCTGCCTTCTGCTCACCGGTCGGGGGCTGTGGAAAACCCGCATCCTTGGCGAGGTCGATGACTATATCCCGAAGACTCTGCAGTTTATCGATGGTGACACGAGCGCCACCGGTCGCTACGAACACTGCCGACTCATCGCTTGTGGCCCAACGGTCCTGAAGTTCCAGGGGGCCGAGTTCCGTGTACTCCTCGGCCAGTTGCTTCGATCTACCACGAAGTAGGCGAGGGTAAAGGAGTGTCGTCATCAGAGCCCCTCGAAGATCTTCACCGCAGCTTGAAGTTCGGAAGCGAAGCGGCCTGGTGAGTGCTCAGCAGTCAGCCTGATGTCCACAACAGATCGGTCGGGGAACAGACGCCCGAACAACTCCTGCAATGTAGCGCCGAGCGTTTCATCGATGTAGGTCGTGTCCTCGGAGAAATCGGGAAGCCGCAAGGCGTGATCAACCATCGTACGTGCTACATCGGCGTAGACCATCGCCAATATCAGTCTGTCTTCCCGCCGTGGATTGGCCGCACGTTGCATGGCTTCAGCCACAACGGTTTTCTTCTCATTGACGAGGAGCAACAGCGCCCCCATTGTGGCGGCGTTCAGGTTCGATCCGATCTCTAGGTACCATGCGGCATCCTCCGGATGATCTGTTCGAGCGAAATCGACTACAGCAACCGGGAACTGTGGCGCATCGCCCTGCAACCTGATCTGACTGCGGTCACTCCAGAGAACCGAACCTGCCCGTCGAGGCGCGATCGGCCTGTCATCGCCGGATCGTCGGCGGGTCAACACCAACGCAGTGTCGAGGAGCACGACGCCCCCCAACTCCGAGCCCGCAAGATCCGCCTTCAATTCAACGGCCCCTGAATCGGGCACAAGCACCCGGCTGACGATTCCGCGAAGACGCGAACCGCTGGAGGTCCAGATAGCAGCAACCGTCAGATCGGTGTCCGGAGCCAAAGTAGCACCGCTCAGCGCTCCGGCCAGATCGACTTGGACTGTCCGTCGCAGTCGCAGATCTGTCTGGTAGTCCCAGTGCGGATAGGCCTCCGGCAACGGCATCTCCTCGCCGTCGACGGTGAGCTGCCACTCTCCCGCCCGAACTACGTCGACGGGCGACTTGTACGGAAGTACGCGTCTGGCCATCAACTGACCCTCTCGGTGAACAAGACGATGTCTGTCATGGTGTCGGGTGCCGGCTTCACGACCGCTTTCCAGATCTGGCCGTTCCCGCCTTCGATTACGAAGCTGGGAGTTTGGTAAAGCTCACCGCAAGGGTCCTGCCAACCAACAAGTCCCGGATTCTCCGCACCCGCGGGTGGGTCGGTTTCGATACCACCGTCACTTGCCAGGGCCACTGCCACCTCGGCCCGAACACGCTGAGGAACAGCGACCGGGAGCCGAAACTTTTGGACAACCACCGCGTTGCCCCACAGATCCTCCGGTTCGGGCTCCCCCACGTATTCGACCCTGGGCTTGCGGCTAGGGGTCGGTCGGCTCGATGATCCCGACGTCGGGCCATCAGATCTCCCTTGCGACGAATCGTTCGCCCTATCTTCATCGCCTTCGATCTCGTCATCGATCGAGCGCTTCGGTTCAGGACGTCTCGCCTTGCGTCTTCGACTTGCCGGGGGCGAAGTATCACCGGGCCGCGCATAGGAAGTCGCCGACCCGACCCCCCAGGCACCGCCGATCAATGGCGACAGGCGATCGCTTGCTGCGCCCAGTGAAACCTGTGCCACTTCGAGTTCCCCGCGACCACCGTTCCCGATCACCGCGTCGATCGCTTCTCGCAAGCGCGTAAAGGTTGTTCGCACATACGAGCTGTCCGGATGATCCAGCGTTTGAGGATTCCAGCTGTCGTGAGTAGGCGGTTCTGCTGCCGCGTACGTCGCGTCCATCGACTCATCCGCCCGGAAGACTCCGGCATACGCGGCGAACTCGCTCGCAGGTTTCGGTCCTCGCCAATAGTTGACCACGAGTTCGGCCTGCCTCATCAGGCACACATGATGGACGAGCCCATCTTCGAACCCGGCAACAGCGGCAGCATGACTCGCATCGAATCGCTTGGCGACGGTTCTGTGCAGCCCCAATCGACCGAGCAACATCTTCGCTCGGCCATAGCGGAGTTCTTGGCAGTCGTCTCCAACCATCTTCTTGTACGCGCTGACGAATGGGCGCAACGGCACAACGCTCCATGGGTCCGGCACCGGGTACTCGATGCCGTCACACGTCACTGAGAACCGCATCGGCACCGCCTCATCGGCGTGCGGAAGCATCTTCGGCCACAGCTGCCAGGTAATAGTTTCCGCAAGGTACCTCGCAGCCTCGGCGGGTTCCCTCTCCTCGAGATTCGGGTTCAGAATGATCACGGTCGTACCGGTCTCGTGATTGCCGAATTCGCGCAGGCCCAACCGCCGCGCCATAGCGTCGGCTTCTTGGCCGACAAGAGGCTCGATCACGTCTCCCGAGGTATCGCCCCACCAGTGCCGACCTGTGTAGCGACGTTCTCCGGTAGCGTCATGAGCGTCGTAGCTCTTCCAGAGAGCGGCGCCCATCAATCTGGTTTCATAGCGCCCCTCGTACTCGCACCGCGTGTGTACGAGGATCGTGCCGCAGTGCGATACGAGATACAGGATCCCCTTGCCGAAGCCGTAAGTTCCGCCGCCAAGCGTTCGGTCCCTCGGCTCACCGATATTGCGTAGGAAGGCGACGAAGTCACGTGGCTGATCGGTTACTTGATCAGCGCGAGTAGGGCCACCCAGGCCACGAGTGCCTCGGTCTGAGATGGACATCACGCGGATCGTCGGCTGCTGGAGCGCCTCTCGCAGCGGAAGGAACTTGTTCGCGGGCGCCTTTCGCAACAGGTGATCACGCCAGGCAGGCGCGTCTGCAGCGCTGACCGTTGTCAGATTGATCCGGTACTGCACCGGTTCGTCGCCGGCCCGCGCATCCCAACTGTTCTGCGCTGATTCGCGCACCAGAATCGTGAGATGGTCCAACTCAGGTTTACCGAGTTGATTTCGAATACCCTCGGCGGCGCTTGCCCCCTCTGGGGGAAACGGCTGGGATGTCCACCCGTGCGATTTCATACCAACTCCTGCAGCAGCGCTTCGAGATGGCGTTCGACAAGGCCGTCATCCATGGCCTGAGGCGAGTCACCTGACAAGTCGATCGTGTAGTCCACATCGCGCACGTTCGCCGAGACCGACGCGACCGCGAGATCCACTGTTGTCAAACGAGGAAATCCGACATCCACTCGGTACCAGCGTTCCTCGTCGATGGTGAACCGTTTGAGTCGGTAGTGTTCCAGGTCCGCGAGATGAAGGCCCGCGGCCGCCAACAAGTCCAGCAGCGCGCATTCATCGTCGCAGAGCTCAAGAACATGTTCCACGAGGTCGGCAACGCCGATGCCCTGGTCGACGGCTGTCCCCAGCCGTAGCCACACCACGTCCAGCATGCCCCCCGTCGGCGGCTCGAGTTGATCCAGACCGTGTACACGGACATATCGTCCTGTCCGCGAGGTAGAAGTTTTCACCTCGATCGCAGTCGCATCACCCGAGAAATCATGTTTGTATCCCTGTGGACCACGCCATAGTTGGTGCGCTGCGTTGTCGCGTTCCAAGAGCCGCCGCAAGATCAGCAATTCGCCGAACAGTCCAGCCAACTGCTGCGGTCCGAGCGGCGGGCCAGGATTCTGGATCAGTGCCTTCCAACGAGCTAGTACGGCGTTCAGCGCCTTCATCGGGCTGGTCGGGGAAGCTTCCGTGGCGAGTAGCACATCTGCACAAAGCGTAGTGAACGTATGGTCGAGATCTTTGCGCAGACAGACGAGGTCTGCGTATGTTCGACGAGCCTCGTCATCCTCGAGCGTCCGCTTCCGCAGACGTAGGACCGGACCGTCAGGGAACTTTCGCACCGCTTGATGCGGATCGACAGCGATCAGAAGATGCCGGAAGCCATCGGCGTCCGTGGCCGCCATCAACGAGCCGTACCGTGTCGATACCGGCAACTCGGTCACCCGCAAGACCGATGAAGACTGCGGCACAGAGCTTTCCAGCCGTTGCCATTGGTCATCGAGGACATCGCGCAGCGCCGATACCATCAGGGTTCCTCGGCTTCGATGGCGCTGAGGTCCTCCTCCTCCATCTCGACACCGGACAGATTCGCCGAGATATACGTCGCTTTCCAACGGACCTGGCTATCGGAATCCGGCGGCGTCGGGAATACCAGGCCGACTCCGATGACATGCTCGGGAGCATTCAAGGGGTCGCGCTTGTCCTTGTCGGGCGTCGGGCGGGAAACTTTGTCGATCGGATAGAGAACCAGTAGGCCCACATCGGGTAGCTGCTGTCTACGAGCAGCTTTGATGTCGTCCTCGCTGGCTTGGGAGAAGTCACCGGCGAGATCGACTGCCGCGTCCCTACGGCTCATCAACGTCTTGATGTCGGCATGATCTGCACCCGGTGTCCGTAGCCGAGAACGGACGACTCTTCCGACCGAGACATTCTCGGCGAAGTAGAACTTGGATTCTTCCTTGTCCGTCGGCCTGCCGACAATCGCTACGTTCCAGCGACGCAACGCGCCCGCATCGCGGATGCGCTTGTCGATATAGCGATACATAAGTGCGGCATCGCACTCTTGGGACTTCTCGTGGAACTGGTAGCTCTCCAGAAAGTCGAGCACACCAGCACTGGGTACGTCACGGATCACGTACCTGCCTTCTTCGGGCCGCGATTCCACTCTGCCCTGCCTGACTGCTGTCGCGACAAGTTCTCGCGCTGCCGCCTGATTGCGGAGAAGCCACTCGGACTCACGCCGAAAATAACGCGTTTGGATGCGCAAACCACCGTAGGAGGCGTGTGCTGTCACCGCGTCCTTCATCTTCGCGGCCGCGGTGACGCGAAGTGCCGGATGTGTACGTAGCCGAACAGCGAAGTTCATCGGTGTCTTGCCTTCGCTCATGTAGACGTCGATGTCTCTCCGCATCTCCGTCTCGACAGTCGCGAGATGACGGAACCATTCCTCGAGTTCCTCGGTCATCCAAATACGCGGCAGATCAGCGTAGCCATTGCGATAGCCGAACCATCGCCCCATCTGCAGCAACGTGTCGTAGGTCGACACCGATCGCACGAAGTAGCTTACCGAGAGCCCCTCTAAGGTCAAGCCGCGTGACAGGGTGTTCCCGCCGACCGCAATAGCCACCACCGGTCCGTTCTCGTAGTCGAGGCGGTCAGCGCTTTGCGAGTTATCCATGACGACCGTGCAGTCGCGAAGCACTCCGGCAAGTTCAGAAACAAGGCGATCGAAAGCCACCTTCGTCTCGCCGAACCCAGCCGCCGGCACTCGCGCGGTCTCTTCCTCCCACAACTCACGCAGTTCACTCAGCAACGAGGGGTCACCCAGGTTGTTCAATGTGCGCGCTCGCAAACTGTATAACGGATCGCGGAAACTGTTGTGAACAGAGGTACGCACGCTGGTGTGAATCAACATCGTTGAGTGCGGATTGCCGGTGCCACGGACGCGACGAGCCGCGGTGGTGAGCCAGAAGTAGTAGACGGCTCGACGCAACGTGTCGGTTATGGCCGGGACGAAGCCTTCAGCGTCCAGCTTGCTCTTCGGCCGAACCAGCTCTACATCCTCATCCGGCACTTCACGAATCATGTCGTAACCATCGTCTACATCGTTCGGGTCCTCGCCATCGAGTGCGTACCGACCGAAAAGCACCTCGGTTCCGAAATGCCCCTCCGGCTTTGGCAAGTTCACGATGAAGTGCTCCGGGTACAGGTCCTCCGCTGAGGGGTCGATCAACAGATTCGCGAAAGGCGACGCTGTATAGCCAACATAGGCCGATTTCGGCAGTATCGTCAGAAGTTGTCTGATCAGCGGATTGATCGAGGCAGTCGCTACCGATGCCTGATCTGCTTCGTCATCGATGATCAGCGCGGGACAGTCCTCCAGATATCCATTTGCCTGCTCCAGCCAACGGACGAGCTTACGCAGAACCGGCGCGTTCTTCTTGACTACACAGAGGATGTGAGTTTTGTTAGCTTTGCCGAAGAAGCTCGCCGGATTCGCGGTCGGACGAAAGTCTTGATCCAAGTCGGTGATCTGCGACCAGAGGCTGGGGTTTGGCTCGACTAACTGCTGGATCAGCCGCGCCTGCGTCTGCCGCCGAAGGCCGTTGTGGATTCCTGCCAGGACAACGAAGAGTTTGTACTTGCGGTCAGCCGCCTTGGCCATCACTGCAGTGAAGTTTGTCGTCTTCCCGGATTGGACGTAGCCGACCACCAAACCTCGGGTGGAGAACGTCTTCTCCTTCGGATGCTGCAGCAAAGAGACAATCCGCGTCGAGGAATCGTCGACCGCGGTGATGGCTGGACTGTCCTCACCCCATTGCTTTTCCAAACGCCTGACAAGCGAAGGCCACAACTTGTCATCCGGACGCGGCCCCGCATACCAGGTTTCGTAGTTGTCGAAGACTACTGTCTGAGGCTCGCGCATTTCCCGAATGCGGTCCATGTCCCGCTCATACCGCTCCAGGATCGCCGCCATCAGATCGTCGTCGACCATCCTGGAGAGCTTCTTCGCCGCTTCGACCGGAGATAGGACATCGAGAAGCGTCGTGAAGACGTCATACTCCACGTCGACCAGATCAGTCACCCAAGACTCCTACAGTTCGAACCAGCCCCACCATGGAGTATCAGGTCTACCCACGGCACACATCGTCAGTTTGCCGCATCATCAGCTGACGAGCCCGACATCACCCCCCATGCACGACGGCATGTAATTCGAACGTACGACATTCAACTGGTTCGACTCGAGTTCTCGAACACACTTTCGATAGAGCGTGGCTTCAAGTCAGCCCCGTCGAACAGCGCCCTGTCAGACACGTCGGCACTTTCGGCGAAGACGTCATCCCACAATGCCAATGCTCCAACCTTGCCGACATACTCGCCACGACGACCATCCAACTCATCCAGGCCGACGAACGGCTCCCCTTCGGCCGCATCGCGCCAGCTACCCTCGACCGCGCGGTCCACATCGACACGGCTGGGCTTCATGCCGAAGGCCGCGGCCGCGAGGATATAGGCACCAAGTCGGGGTGGGATGGCATTGCCGATCTGCTGGTACTGATCCTGGCCGCTCCACGGGTAATCGAGTGGGAACGTCTGAAGGCGACCGGCCTCCGCAGGGGTGAAGCGCTCTTGATCGACACCGTCGGCAACCACACGATTTCTCCGAACCTTGCCCGTGATGGTCGACGAGGGTTCACACCACTCCCGCCTGCCCCGAAGCCTAGGGTTTCCGCCAGTTCCGTAGTTCGACACCACCACGAAAGGTCTGGCCCGCTCTGGCAGTGCATCGCCCATCGTCTCCCACGGAAGCAGTTTCGGATCGCCCTGCTCACGAGGGACTCGCTTGCTGTAGGGACGGTGGGTCTCAGAAGGGAACATCGCCGCACCGTCGAGACGTGCGATCAGGATTGCTCGGCGCCGGGTTTGCGGCACTCCGAACGCCTCGGTTCGAAGCACATCGACATCGACTGCATAGCCACGCTTCTCCAGGGCCTCGGCCATAGCGTCCCATACCGGCCGGACGGTCGGGACCTGCTCGAGCAAGATCGTCCGAAACGGGCGTTCCGCACGTATAGCTTCGAGTGCCCATCTCAACGGCTGGAGAACGAGCCCCGTCCGCGGATCATCGAGGCTGTCGAGTTCGTCGAGCACATCGACTTCTACGTCCATCCTGCTCACGAAACCGAGCACGCGATCCAGCGCCTTGCGACCCGATCCCGCCCCGGCAACCGAATATGTCTGACACGGGGGACCGCCGGTGAGTACGCGAGCATTGGGGAACTCGTGCAACAACGATAGGTCGCGAACGTCCGCATGACGCGTCCCGATCTTCGCCGCTACCCGCGTTCGGCAGGCGTCCTGGTCCACTTCGATTCCGACCGACGTAATTCCCAACCACCGCGCCGCTACATCCAGGCCGCCGGGGCCTGCGAACAGGTCGATCATCTGCACCTGCTCTGGAGGAACGGCGTCATAAGACAAGCCGTCGGCGACGATCTGGGTAGGCATTCGCATGATCGTAGCCGGCGCCGCCCCTCGTGCCCACTTGCCGTCCTCGGCACGTGCAATAGCCACCGCTTACCTCCTGATAGTCCATCGGCGCTGCGGCCCGCCCACTCCGTGCCACAGAATGTTCCTTGCCTCACGTGTTGTCCTCGTCACAACATCGCCCCCGCTGACGCGACGCTCCGTGAGGCAGCGCGCGGATTGCTTCAGCGGAGATTGCGGCTCTCCAAGCAAGCCGACTCACGACGTAACCGGGTGCTTCTGTCCCTCGCCTGAAACCACCGGACTCGAATACCTTTCACAAGCGCCGCTCAGCGGTCGTAGTCCGAGGGCCAGAAGATCGTCGCGATCACTACGGCCAGTGGCAGAAAGATCGCGCACATCAACCCCACCTCCGCGGGAATCACTGTTGCATCCCGCCGAACGCTGCCCACCGGCCGAACGACGCTCGCGGTGCGGCGCACTCCACGTCAGCCACCCACAACACCCGATCCAAGGTCACCGCGTCCACATGCCCTGTCGACGGGAGCAGCACCACCATTGCACCGGATAACTCGACTTGCTCCACCAAGCCGAGTACCGAGCACGCGTCGGGCCAACACAATTCGTATCCCAGCCGCTTGGCCAAGCGGCGCACCTGAGCCGAGTCCCATTCGACTGTCGGTGAAGTCAGGTCGATCCACCCGAACGCGAGCATTCTGATACCCCTCCATCCCCTGGCGCTGGCAAGCTCCCGCCGCCGGGGACGGGTCGAGCGTGGTTGTCGACCCGGCGGCGGGGCTGGGTCGAGCTTCACACCGGCACCAGTGAGGCGCTATGGCACTAGTGGTCGGGGTGACTCGGAAGTGTCACTACCGCAAGGTGAGTGGGCGATCGATCAGTATTCGAGCCGAACGAAATCGGCTAGATCACGCATGTCGTCGGTGAGTGTGCGACGTTCGGTGACCACCCGGCCGAGGATGTCGCGAGCGTAGCGCTGCTGGGCCAGCCATTCCGGTGCGACCGAATGCACTTCACGGAGCGTGCCGATCGCCTCGCCGTATTGGCGTAGTTGCGTATGTGCGTTGGCGATGTCCAAGCGGTGGCGCAGCCGACCTGCGGCCTTCGGTGACAGGACAGCGGCAGGCAGATTCTCGGCGATGGCCAGCGCACGGGACGGCTGCTCGGCGATGACGGCACATTCGGCGGTGATCTGGGCAACCGTGACAGGGCCGAAGAGACGGTTCGGATTCGGGTCGTACAGGACTTCCCTGCCGATCCGCACGGCGGCGGCGCGGGCCAGGGCGAGCGCGTCATCGATAACGCCGGGCGAGTTGTCGCGAACCGCGATATTTGCCACGTACAGCCACAGCCGGCCCCACAGAGCAAGCTGACTGGGTGTTGCGGAGGAAAAGCGCGGTTCGATGTCATCTGCCCATTTCACCGCTAGTTCTCGGGCAGCCTCCAGATTGCCCTGCCGCAGATAGGACCAAACGCCGACATTGATCGCGCCGACCGCGATGCCCCGCTCCGGCGCTGCGTCGACGGCCTGGTCGATGGTCATTGCGGCGATCTCGAACTGTCTGTTCTGCACCAACATCCAACCGGTGAGACTCAGCAACCGAGCCCGAATCGCACGACCGTCGTGGTCGGTGAGTGCTTCCGCGTCCTCGAGAAGACCCGGCAGCACCAAGGCGATGTCGTGATAGCGGTGCGCGTCGACCATCGGCATCAGCGCACGGTAGGCGGCGTCGACGCCTTCGTTCGTCGATTGCTCCTCGGATGGGTCTCGGCGTGCAGGTGTAGCCAATGCCCGCCGCACGGGTCCCCAGAGATCGGAAGTTTCCGGGTCTGCGTGTTCGGCATCGACGTGGCCCGCCTGCAGGGTTGATGTCCGCACACCGAGAGCGATAGCGAACTTGCGCATTGTTTCCAGCCGCACGGTCGGTCGCTCGCCCTGTTCGAGTTTTCGGACCAGGGAGACGGAGACGCCCGCCGCATCCGCGAGTTGTCGCTGTGTCAGGCCACGACGCTTACGAACCGATCGCAGCCGATCCCCCAGGTTCACGCCCATATCTCGAGGCTACGACCGGACAGCCACAGGCGCACCCGGATTGCGCTCGCGCGATCGGGTTCCGAGGTTCTGGCCTCGGCTGCAAACGGATACGCCTGAAATCGTTCGCGCTATCGGAGCCGGTGGTCCAGCAGCGCTTGCCACGCCCTGTCCCAGGGTAGGAGGCTGCGGCGGCGCTCCCCTGCGCCCGGCTCGTGCTGTTCGTAGAACTCGTCGCCGACGAGCACGCTCACTCCCCAGTCCGACAGCTTGAAGATGGCCTCCTGCACGGCCGGGAAGCTCATCTGCGCCTGGTTGGAGAACGGCACCGCGACCACCGGCAGGCCCTTGCCGACACCTTCCACCAGCAGGCCGAGCGGAAGCGTGTCCGAGATTCCGGCAGCCCACTTGGCGAGGGAATTGCAGGTGATCGGGGCGGCGATCATCGCGTCGGCGGGCGGGAGCACGTCGGGGGTGCCGGGTTTCTTGTATCGGCTGCGCACCACGTGGCCGGTCGCCGACTCGATCGCTTGCACATCGATGAACTTCATGCCGTCCGGGGACGACACGACGCAGACCTCCCAGCCGTCGGCCTGGGCGAGTTCCACCAACTGTCCGACATCGCGCGCCGCTGGTGAACCGGTGACGATGATGTAGAGCACGGGCGCTTTCGGATCGTTCATACTGCCATGGTCTCAGTTTCGGCGACCGCACCACGCGGTGAAAATTGGTCACTGTATTCGTCTTTCGTCCACGACTCGGGGTTTTCCCTGAGCACCTCCCCTGCCGGCTGCTGATATTTTCACCGAATTCCGCTGTCGGCAGTGACCTTTCGGGCCGAATGCGCCAGAGTGTTGGTGGTGCGTGCACGACGCGGGGTGCCGGGGGTCGCGGCCCGTGGCGGGCGCGCGCGGCCCGCTCGCCGGTCACGGTGGGCGAATCCCCTTCGGGGAAGGCGGACGTGTGGTCCGCCGAGGATCGAAAGGACAGAGAAGGTGTATTCGACGACCCGTTCCGAGCAGGCACGACGGCGACTGGCTCGGGTGGCCGTGGCGGGTGCGCTCGCCGCGATTCCGTTGACGGCATTGGCGGTTCCCGCATCGGCGCACCCGGAGGTTCCCGGAGTGACCGAGGTGAAGCACGGCAAGCACGACCGGCACGACCACGACCGGTTCGGCTGCGACGCGCCGGGACGCTGGGACGACTGGGCCCATTCCCCCAGCCATCGGGACGACTGCAAGAACTGGGACAACCCGCATCTGGAGTTCTTCCACCACCACCTGCCCGCCGGAATCTTCTTCGGCAGCAGCTAGTCGGCTGTGAGGCGGCCCGGCTGCGGGCCGGGCCGCCTCCCGACGCGGATCAGCGCGCCTCGGCCGCCCGCACCTCACCCCAGTCGACGGCCTCGATGAGGCGCTGGTGGTCGGCGGCCGTCCGGTCGGCATAGGCGAGGGCGAAGGCGCCCATCGCGCGGTCGAAGACATCGCTCTTGCCGAGGTAGGTGGCTATGGCGACGCGATCTCCGGAGCGGGCGTGGGCGCGGGCCAGGGTGCCGCCGCAGAGTTCGCCGTAGCGGCGCAGTAGCGACGGGTTCATGGTCGTGAGGTCGGCGGAGCCCTTCATGTCGCGCAGTTGCCGCCAGTAGAAGTGGCGGCCGCCGGGGCCGGTGCACCAGCCGAGGAAGATGTCGGCGGCGGCCTGGGTGAGGCGCTGGCCGTGGACGACCCGGGCGCCCTGCTGCGCGTAGCGGCTCGGCTTGAGGTGGGCCGCGAGGACGGATTGTTCGGCTTCCTTCACCTGCAGGAACAGCGGTGTGCCGGTGTCGCGTTCGACGAGCAGGACGATGAAGCAGCGGGTGCCCACACTGCCGACGCCGACGACTTTTCCCGCGGCGTCGATGACGCGATAGTGATCGAGCAGCACGCGGCGTTCCTCGGGCAGGCTGGTGCGGTAGGCGGTAAAGACCTCGTTCACCATGTCGATATCGAGATCGTCGGCGGTGATGACCAGCGGCGGGTTGGCGCGGATGCGCGGGACACCGTCCGTGCCGGGCTCGGTGAGTTTGCGCAGGGCCTGCAGGCTGGTGCGGCCGCGCGCGGCGGCGAGGGTGTGCTCGAGGCGGGTGCGGGTCTCGGGCTTGCGGACCAGCGCGGCGGCTTCGTCGACGTCGGTGCGCTCGTACCAGATGTTCAGCGCGTCGGTGGTCGCGTAGTCGCGCATCGCGGTGCGGTAGGCGGCGGCCGCGGCGACAGCGGCGCGCGTAGCGTGTTCGTCCCGGAAACCGTTGGCGCGCGCGGCTACCGCCAAGCCCGCGACCAGGCGTTTCACGTCCCACTCGAAGGGGCCGGGCAGGGTTTCGTCGAAATCGTTGAGGTCGAAGACGAGGGCGCGCTCGGGTGAGGCGTAGAGGCCGAAGTTCGACGGATGGGCGTCGCCGCAGAGCTGGACGGTGAGGCCGGTGTTCGGGGTCGCGGCGAGATCGGCGGCCATGACGGCGGGGGCGCCGCGTAGGAAGGGGAAGATGCCTGCGGCCATCCTGGCGTAGCGGATGGGCACCAGATCCGGGACGCGGGTCCTGGCCTGCTGCTCGAGGATCGCGATCGGATCGCGGCGGTCGGCGGCTGGTTCCCATGCGCCCAGCTCGGAACGACCGATGCGGCGGCGGGCGGCGCGGCCGATCTCCTTCGGTGATTCGGCCGGGGCGCCGGGATCCGCGGGTGTCGTGGTGGCCGGGGGTGTCATGGTCCCAGTCTCGATCCTGCGGATGCCGTGGTGCGGGAGATCGGCGCACGTGCCGCGAGTCCGTCAGTAGGCCAGCTCGGGCCAGGCGATGTCGATCGGAAACGGGAAGCCGATCTGGACGCCGTCCTCGTGGTCCGGGGTCCACTCGCCTGCCAGGAGGTAGTTGGCCGGGCGCAGCGGTCGCACCCCCTCGGGTAGACGGCCGTGCCCGGTCTCGAGGGCGTAGGCGCGGACCACGGCGATGGCGCTGTCGGTCCGCGCGATCGTGACCTCCCAGTACCAGGGAATCCCAGCGCTCGCGTAGCGGCCCTTCTTCGCCTCCATATCGGTCTGGGTATTCGACGGTGACAGCACTTCCCCGACGATGAGAGTGTCGGCGGCGCGAACATCCTGAAATGGGGAATCGAGACAGCGGTATACGAGGAAGTCGGGCGTCAGGAAGTCGGACTTGCCTGTGACGCCTAGGAACACGTTGGTCTCGACATCCACCTGCCAGCAGGTCTCGGGCTGTCGCCGCATGCTTGCTCGCGCACATCGTTCCATGGCGTTGCGCATCCGAACGGTGAACCGCTGGTGCTCACTCGGGCCACGGCCCACCCACACCACCCGGCCGTCCCAGAGTTCGATCTGGTCGGCGATTTCCTCGGGCAGTTGCTCGAGCTCTTCCCAAGTCATGAACTCCGGGAGATCCGGCTTCTCGATGTGCGGCCAGGGCATGTCGTCATGGTAGGTGGCGGTACGGCGGAAATGCGGCGACCGAGCCGGAAGCGGAGACCACGAAGGGCCGCCCGGTGGACGGACGGCCCTTCGTGGCGAAAGCCTGGATCAGGCGGTTTCGGTGATCGGGCGATCGACCCAGCTCATCAGGTCGCGCAGCTTCTTGCCGGTGACCTCGATGGGGTGCTCGGCGTTCTGCTTGCGCAGGCCCTCGAGCTCCTTGTTGCCGCCTTCGACGTTGGCGACCAGGCGCTTGACGAAGGTGCCGTCCTGGATGTCCTTGAGGATGGCCTGCATGCGCTCCTTGGTGCCGGCGTCGATGACGCGCGGGCCCGACAGGTAGCCGCCGAACTCGGCGGTGTCGGAGACCGAGTAGTTCATGCGGGCGATGCCGCCCTCGTACATGAGGTCGACGATCAGCTTGAGCTCGTGCAGAACCTCGAAGTAGGCCATCTCGGGGGCGTAGCCGGCCTCGACCATGACCTCGAAACCGGTCTTGACCAGTTCCTCGGTGCCGCCGCAGAGCACGGCCTGCTCACCGAAGAGGTCGGTCTCGGTCTCTTCCTTGAAGGTGGTCTTGATGACGCCGGCGCGGGTGCCGCCGATGGCCTTGGCGTAGGACAGGGCCAGCGCCTGGCCCTCGCCCTTCGGGTCCTGGTCGATGGCGATCAGGGCGGGCACGCCCTTGCCGTCGACGAACTGGCGGCGCACCAGGTGGCCGGGGCCCTTGGGGGCGACCATGCCGATGGTGACCTCGGCCGGGGGCTTGATCAGGCCGAAGTGGATGTTGAGGCCATGGCCGAAGAACAGCGCGTCGCCGTCCTTCAGGTTGGGCTCGATGTCGTTGGTGAAGATCGACGCCTGCGCGGTGTCGGGGGCCAGCACCATGATCACGTCGGCCCACGCGGAGACCTCGGCGGGGGTGCCGACGGTCAGACCGGCCTCTTCGGCCTTGGGACGCGACTTCGAGCCCTCCGCCAGACCGACGCGGACCTCGACGCCGGAGTCACGCAGGCTCAGCGAGTGGGCGTGGCCCTGGCTGCCGTAGCCGATGACCGCGACCTTGCGGCCCTGGATGATCGACAGGTCGGCATCGTCGTCGTAGAACATCTCGACTGCCACGTGGTTGGTTTCCCTTCTGGAGGTTCATCCCCGCCGGCGGCGGGGAGCACCGTGCTGACGGTGACGGTTTGGAATTGTTGGACTACTCAGCGGGTCGCGGTGATGGACTTGGGTCCACGACCGACGGCGACGACACCGGACTGCACGATCTCCCGGATGCCGAACGGCTCGAGCATGCGCAGCAGCGCGTCGAGCTTGGAGCGGGTGCCGGTCGCCTCGATGGTGAGCGCGTCCGGCGAGACGTCGATGACCTTGGCGCGGAACAGGCCGACAGCCTCGATCACCTGCGTCCGCACGCTGGCGTCGGCGCGCACCTTCACCAGGATCAGCTCGCGGGCGACCGAGGCGTCGGCGTCCTGCTCGACGATCTTGATGACGTTGACCAGCTTGTTGAGCTGCTTGGTGACCTGCTCGAGCGGAAGATCCTCGACGGTGACGACGATGGTCATCCGCGAGATGTCGGGCAGTTCGGTGCCACCGACCGCCAGCGACTCGATATTGAACCCACGGCGGGAGAACAGGCTCGCCACCCGCGCCAGCACGCCCGGCTTGTCCTCGACCAGGACGCTCAGGGTGTGGGTGCTGCTCATGCTTCGGTCCCCTCGTTCTCTGCGTCGGCCTGCTGGCCGGCCTGGCCCTGGGCCATCGCCTCGTGGATGACGGCGGGCTCGGAAGCCTGCTCGTCCTCGTCGAACAGCGGGCGGATGCCGCGCGCGGCCATGATCTCGTCGTTGCTGGTGCCCGCGGCGACCATCGGCCACACCTGGGCGTCCTTGCCGACGATGAAGTCGATCACGACGGGGCGGTCGTTGATCGACTGCGCCTCGCGGATCGCGGCCTCGACTTCCTCTTCCTTCTCCACCCGGATGCCGTGGCAGCCCAAGGCTTCGGCGAGCTTGACGAAATCGGGGATGCGCAGGGTGTGGGTGCCCAGGTCGGTGTTGGAGTAGCGCTGCTCGTAGAACAGGGTCTGCCACTGGCGGACCATGCCGAGGTTGCCGTTGTTGATGAGCGCGACCTTGATCGGCACGCCCTCCACGGCGCAGGTGGCCAGTTCCTGATTGGTCATCTGGAAGCAGCCGTCGCCGTCGACCGCCCAGACCTCGCGGTCGGGCATGCCCATCTTGGCACCCAGCGCGGCGGGCACGGCGTAGCCCATGGTGCCGAGGCCGCCGGAATTGAGCCAGGTGCGCGGCTTCTCGTACTTGACGAACTGGGCGGCCCACATCTGGTGCTGGCCGACGCCCGCGCAGTAGATGGCGTCGGGTCCGGCCAGGCGGCCCAGCGCCTCGATGACGTATTCCGGCGACAGCGAGCCGTCGCTCGGCGGGGTCCAGCCCAGCGGGTACTGGTTGCGGATGCCGTCGAGGTAGCTCCACCACTCGGCCAGGTCGAGCAGCGGGGCGTCCTTGCCGCCGACGGCCGGGTCGGCCTGCAGGGTCTCGACCAGTTCGGCGATCACCTCGCGGCAGTCGCCGACGATCGGGACGTCGGCGTGGCGGTTCTTGCCGATCTCGGCCGGGTCGATGTCGGCGTGGATGACCTTGGCCTCGGGCGCGAAGGAGTCCAGCTGGCCGGTGACGCGGTCGTCGAAACGAGCGCCGAGGGTGATCAGCAGGTCCGACTTCTGCAGCGCGGCGACAGCGCCGACGGTGCCGTGCATGCCGGGCATGCCCATGTTGAGGTGATGGCTGTCGGGGAACGCGCCGCGCGCCATCAGGGTGGTGACCACCGGGATGCCGGTCAGCTCGGCCAGGGCCAGCAACTCGGCCGAGGCGTCGGCCTTGATGACGCCGCCGCCGACGTAGAGCACGGGCCGCTTGGCGTCGAGGATCATCCTGGCGGCTTCACGGACCTGCTTGCCGTGCGGCTTGGTGACCGGACGGTAGCCGGGCAGCCGCATCTCCGGCGGCCAGCTGAAGGTGGTCTGCGCCTGCAGCACGTCCTTGGGGATGTCGACCAGGACGGCGCCGGGGCGGCCGGAGGCGGCCAGGTAGAACGCCTCGGCGATCATCCGGGGAATGTCGATGCCGTCGGTGATCAGGAAGTTGTGCTTGGTGACCGGCATGGTGATGCCGGAGATGTCGGCCTCCTGGAAGGCGTCGGTACCGATCAGGCCGCGGCCGACCTGGCCGGTGATCGCCACGATCGGGACCGAGTCCATCTGGGCGTCGGCGATCGGGGTCACCAGGTTGGTCGCGCCGGGACCGGATGTGGCCATACACACACCGACCTTGCCGGTGGCCTGGGCGTAACCGGTGGCGGCGTGGCCCGCGCCCTGCTCGTGGCGCACCAGCACGTGGCGCACCTTGGTCGAGTCGAACAGCGGGTCGTAGACGGGCAGGATGGCGCCGCCGGGAATGCCGAAGACGGTGTCGACGCCGAGCTCCTCGAGCGAACGGACGACCGACTGCGCGCCGGTCACCCGCTCGGGCGGGACCTGGCGGCGGTTGGCCGTGCCGGGCTGATTCGCCTGGCTACCGGTCTGCTGGTTCGCCGAGGGCGCTGACCTGCGGGCCGAGGGCCCGGGTCGTGCGGTTGGTGCGCTCACCGTCTTCGTTCCTTACTGTCGTTCCGACCCCGGACAACACTTGTGTGCCTGGCACGACCGGCGTCTGCGACCCGCCGCGCGCCGGACGATGTCCGAACACAAAAAAGCCCTCGACAGCCGTGGCTGATCGAGGGTGGCGCGTCACAAACGCGAGCTGACGTATTCGACTCAGGCAGTCAGGCTCAACGCTGGACGCGCCGGCCGATTACGAGCAACTCGTTTCGATTCACACGCACGACGTTAAGGCCGCATGAACCGAACAGTCAAACAGATGACCTGCGCGTCCCATTATGTGGGACAGCAGTGGTTGCTTGTGTCCGATCACCAGGATGCGAGGATGGTGGTGTGTCATCACCGCATCAGTCCGTGCCACCGGGTAAATCGTCCCACACCGCCGAGACCGGATCGTCGACGGGTAGCTCGTCGGCTGCCGCCGGCAAGCGGACGGTCATTCGGGTCACCCAGCTCGCCTACCTCGGCGTGGTGGTGCTCGCTCTGGGCGTGTTCCTCTTCGTCGTCGGATGGCCGAAGCTGCTCTGGTGGCTGATGCTGCTGCCGGTCGCGGTGATCGTCTGGATCGCCCGGACGCGGACGGTGGTTTCCGACGACGGCCTCGATCTGCGGCGGGTGTTCTCGTCCCGGCATCTGGACTGGGAGCAGATCAAGGGGGTGAGCATCCCCAAGCGCGGTTATGTACGCGCGCATCTGGCCGACGAGTCGGTGGTGTCGCTGCCCGCGGTCGGCTACGACCAGCTGCGCAAGCTGATCACCGCCTCCGACGGCAGGCTGCCGGATGTGTTCGCCGCCGAGCAGGCCAAGCGTCAGGCCGAATGGGAGGCGCGGCAGGAGGCCAAGAGGCTCGAGGCCGAGAAAGCCGCGCAGTCCGAGGACGCCGCGGGCGCTCCGGACGCCCCGAGGGCCGCCGATGCCGAGCAGCCCGCCGACACCGATACGACGGCAGGGACCGGCGGGATCGCCGAGAACGAGACGGCCGGGGAGGCCGAGCAGCCGGGAGCCGGCGAGGCTCGTCCCGGCGAGACCGGCTCGGACACGGACTGATCTCCCCGTCTCCCACCGGCCCACTCGAGGGCCGGGCGTAAGCTCGTGGGGCCGTGCGTCAGGCGGGTCACCCGGTGCGGCGACCCCCGATCGACCCGCTCACGCCGACGACACCACCTCTCTCGTCGGCGCGAGGTCCGCGGCGACACGCCTGCCCACCCCCAGCACACTCAGCCCACCGCACCTTTCGAGGACGATCACACATGCCACCGCTTCGCTCACGCACCACCACCGCCGGACGCAATGCCGCAGGCGCACGCGCGCTGTGGCGGGCCACCGGCCTCACCGACTCCGACTTCGGCAAGCCGATCGTCGCGATCGCGAACTCCTACACCCAGTTCGTGCCAGGCCATGTGCATCTCAAGGACGTCGGCGAGATCGTGGCCGAAGCGGTCCGCGCCGCGGGCGGCGTGCCGCGCGAATTCCACACCATCGCCGTGGACGACGGCATCGCGATGGGCCACGGCGGCATGCTGTACTCGCTGCCCTCGCGCGAGATCATCGCCGACTCGGTGGAATACATGGCCAACGCGCACACCGCCGACGCGCTGGTGTGTATCTCCAACTGCGACAAGATCACCCCCGGCATGCTCAATGCCGCCATGCGCCTGAACATCCCGGCCGTGTTCGTCTCCGGCGGGCCGATGGAGGCCGGTAAGGCCGTGGTCGTCGGCGGTGTCGCGCAGGCCCCGACCGACCTGATCACCGCCATCTCGGCCAGCGCCAACGCCGCCGTCACCGACGACGGCCTCGGCGAAGTCGAGCGCAGCGCCTGCCCGACCTGTGGTTCCTGCTCGGGCATGTTCACCGCCAACTCGATGAACTGCCTCACCGAGGCGCTCGGCCTCGCCCTGCCCGGCAACGGTTCCACGCTGGCCACCCACGCCGCCCGCCGCGCGCTGTTCGAGAAGGCGGGCAAGGTGATCGTCGACATCGCCAACCGCTGGTATCGCGACGACGACGCCTCGGTGCTGCCGCGCAATGTCGCCGACGCCAAGGCCTTCCGCAACGCGATGGCGCTGGACGTGGCGATGGGTGGTTCCACCAACACCGTGCTGCACACCCTCGCCGCCGCGCAGGAGGGCGAGATCGACTTCGATCTGCAGACGATCGACGAGATCAGCCGCCGGGTGCCCTGCCTGTCGAAGGTCTCGCCGAACTCCGACTACCACATGGAGGACGTGCACCGGGCCGGCGGCATCCCCGCCATCCTGGGCGAACTGCGCCGCGCCGGCCTGCTCGAGACCGACGTGACCACCGTGCACACCGCGAGCTTCGACGAGTGGCTCGACACCTGGGACATCCGCTCCGGCAAGGCCTCCGAGGAAGCGATCGAACTGTTCCACGCCGCGCCCGGCGGGGTCCGCACCACCGAGCCGTTCTCCACCGAGAACCGCTGGTCCTCGCTGGACACCGATGCCGCGGGCGGCTGCATCCGCGACAAGGAACACGCCTACACCGTCGAGGGCGGGCTGGTCGTGTTGCGCGGCAACATCGCCCCCGACGGCGCGATCCTCAAGACCGCGGGCATCGATGAGGACCTGTTCTCCTTCCAGGGCCCGGCCGTGGTGGTCGAGTCCCAGGAGGAAGCCGTTTCGGTGATCCTCGGCAAGAAGATCCAGCCCGGCGACGTGCTCGTGGTCCGCTACGAGGGTCCGGCGGGCGGCCCCGGCATGCAGGAGATGCTGCACCCCACCGCCTTCCTGAAGGGCGCGGGTCTGGGCAAGCAGTGCGCCCTGATCACCGACGGCCGGTTCTCCGGCGGAACCTCCGGTCTGTCCATCGGCCACATCTCGCCGGAGGCGGCCAGCGGCGGCGTGATCGGCCTGGTCTGCAACGGTGACCAGATCCGCATCGACGTCGCCACCCGTACGCTCGAGGTGCTCGTGGACGACGCGGTGCTGGCCGAGCGGCGCGCCAAGATGGACGCCTCGGAGCGGCCGTGGCAGCCGGTGGATCGGCAGCGTCCGGTGACCACCGCGCTGCGCGCGTACGCGGCGCTGGCGACCTCCGCCGACAAGGGCGCGGTTCGCCAGGTGCCCTGAGTCTGTCGGCCACACACTCCGACCGCGATGGCCCCGGCTCGTACGAGCCGGGGCCATCGCACTTCCCCGTGCCTCCAATTCTATTGGGTCACTTGCCTTTTCGTTTGATCACCGAATGGGCAGCCCTATGATCGAACGACCTGCCGTTCCACAACTTCCCTACCGTCTACGCCCTCGCCGAGGGCGGCCTCTGCCTCGCGCAGATCGAGCGAGCATCGGCCCGGAGAGCCAGGGCCTGGCAAGCTTCCTGGTCCGGTCGAACACCTACGGTGTCGGCTCCTGCTCGGTCCCGGTCACGCTCGACTGGCGCAACCTCGACACCGGCGAGACCGGTTCGCGCACTGTCGCGGTGCCGGGCCCGGATCCTGGGGCATCGGCCGCGAGGCCATGTTCCGTCCGGGCGGCGTCGGCAGGTTCACCGCCACCCTGACCGTCGGCACCGCGCATCTGCCGGAGCCGGGCACCATCGAGTTCCGCGTGGACTGACGGCTACCGGGGGATGCCGACGCGGCATCGTGCCCGATCCGACCGGTCCGGATATCAGTCGAAGGGGCCGATGCCGATCAGCGGGTTGCCGCCGTGCAGGTACCAGAAGGTGAGGGCGGCGGCCACGATCGCGAGCACCAACGCGGCGAACGAGCCGACGAACGGCCGGGTGGCCCAGCCGCGGCTGCGGTCGAGGGAGAGCCTGCCGGGGCCGGTGAGGATGATCGCCACGACCGTGCCGGCGAGAATGGTGTCGAGTTCGACGCCGGTGGGAACGGCGGCGTTGAACTGGAAGCCGGGCAGCATGCCCTGCTTCCAGGCCCAGGCGTTGAGGATCACGGCCAGCAACGCGCCCGCGGCGAGCGGGGTGGCCAGGCCGAGGACGAGCAGCGCGCCGCCGCCGATCTCGCCGACGACGAGCAGGATCGTCGAGAGAGTCGCATGGTCCCAGCCCCCTTCGGCCATCATGTCGCGGGTGCCGTCCAGGCCGGAGCCGTGGAACCAGCCGGTCGACTTCTGCAGGCCGTGATAGAGGAAGATCGCGCCGACCACCAGGCGCAGCACCAGCAGGCCGAGATCCAGCGTGCCGCGCCGGTTCTCGGCCGGGCGTCTACGGGCGGCCTTGCTGCGTTCGCCGGGAGTGTTCGCGGCGGGCGGGATGCTGGCGTAGGCGTAGGCGGCGGTCTCGCCGCCCCGCCCGTCGAGGGGCTCGGGGGCCGGTTCCGCGATGGTCTCGGTCTCGGACTCCTCGACTTCCGGCTTCCGCAGGAGCGGGGCGCCGGGAGCGGGCTCGGCCGGTTCGGGGGCGCTCTCCGACGCGGGAGCGGGGGGCTGTTTCGCCGGTCCGTCGGCGGCCGGGCGATCGTTCACCGCCGGCACGTCCGGGTCCAGGCCTAGCTCCTCGTCGGTGCGCGGCACGTCCCGTGCGGACATGGCGGAGAACTGCTCGGTGGGGTTGTCCATCGGGCTGGTCACGCCGCGGCCGGTCGTGGCCACCTTGCCTGCCGGGACCACCTCGGACGGGTCACCCTCGGGCGAACCTGCGGACGTCGCTTTCGGCTTGTCGCTCACGGCTGTACACCTTAGGCCGCGAAACCCGAGCGTGCGGCCGGTACGGGCGACGGCGTGTCCGGGAACTTCCGGTACGACCCCACCCGGCGGCAGCGCGGACGGCGGGGTTTCCGTAACGTCTGGGGCATGAGATCGGTTGCCGTGGCGCGCGTCGCGATGTGTGTGGCGCTCGGGTCCACTCTGCTGGCCGGGTGCGCGAGGTTCGACGATTCGGCGTCGAGCCCGTTCACGCCCGAGCCGACATTCGCACCGGCCGCCCCGGAGACCCCGGATCAGCCGCCGAACTCCACCACCAGGCCGAGCGGCCCGTGCATCGACCAGGACCCCTCGGTCATGGCGACCTGCCTGGACACCACCGGCGGCCTGGTCGGTATCGGGGACGGCGTGCTGGTCGCCGAACGGCGCACCGGGCGCATCCTGAAGGTCGTCGATCCCACCGTCCCGCCGGTGGAGATCGCCACGATCCCGGTGGACGGATCCGGCGACGGCGGGCTCAACGACATCGTGCTCTCGCCCACCTACGGCGAGGACGGCCTGATCTACGCCTACATCACCACCGGCTCCGACAACCGGGTGGTGCGGCTGGCCGAGAACGGCGCGCCGAAGGACATCCTGACCGGAATCCCCAAGGGCGCCACCGGAAATCGCGGCGCCATCGAATGGGCCACGCCCGACCGGCTGATGGTGCTGACCGGCGACGCGGGCGACCCGGGGCAGGCGGCATCGCCGGGCTCGCTGGCGGGCAAGCTGCTGAGCCTGGACTCCCCCGCGCCCGGCGCGGCGTCCCCGCGGATCGTCGCCTCCGGCATCGGCACCGCCGGTGACGTGTGCCGCGACAGCACCGAGGCCGTGTGGTTCACCGACCGCACCGCCGTGGCGGACCGTCTGCAACGCCTCGGCCCCGACGGCACCTTGTCGGTCGCATGGACCTGGGCGGACCGGCCCGGCGTTGCCGGCTGCGCGGTGGTCGCCGACGGCGTGGCGGTCGCGCTGACCGCCGCCAAGGCCGTGGCGATCGCCGCGACCGACCCGACGACCAGCGCGGTGACCACCGCACCGACCCTGCTCGTGCAGGACCGGTACGGGCAGATCGGCGGCGCGACCATCGGCCCGGACGGCAATGTCTGGGTGGGCACGGTGAACAAGAGCGAGGGCGGCACGCCCGGTCCCAACGACGACCGCGTCGTGGTCATCCCACCGCCGTCCGGTGGCGGCGGGGGCGGACCCGACTGATCCGGTCACGACCACGGCTCGTTCGCCTCCCGCGGACGGGCCGTCCGGGCGCCGGGTAGAACAGACCGCCGACGCAGCACCGCCCGCGATCCGGGGAGCGCGGGCGGTGGGCGAAGAACGTCAGGAGCAGGCGGCGAGGACGAGTTCGCGGACCCGGGCGGCGTCGGCCTGGCCACGGGTGGCCTTCATGACGTCGCCGACGATCTTGCCCGCGGCCTGGACCTTGCCGGAGCGGATCTTGTCGGCGATGTCGGGGTTGGCGGCCAGCGCCTTCTCGACCTCGGTCTGCAGCGCGCTGTCGTCGCTGACCATGCCGAGCCCCTTGGCCTCGACGATCGCGGCGGGTTCGCCCTCGCCGTCGAGGACGAAGTCGACGACCTGCTTGGCGACCTTGCTGTTGACGGTCTTGGCCTCGACCAGTTTCACGACCTCGGCGACCTGCGCCGGGGTGATGGGCAGCTCGTCGAGGGCGACGCCGCGTTCCTTGGCCTTCTCGCTGAGGTAGGCCACCCACCAGGAGCGCGCTTCGTTGGCCGGGGCGCCCGCGTCGACGGTCGCGATGATGAGGTCGAGCGCACCCGCGTTGACCACGTCACGCATGACCTCGTCGGACAGGCCCCAGTCGGCCTGGATCCGGGCCCGGCGCAGCCACGGGTACTCCGGGATGGTGGCGCGCAGTTCCTCGATCCACTCGGCGGCGGGCGCGACGGGCTCGAGGTCCGGCTCGGGGAAGTAGCGGTAGTCCTCGGCGGTCTCCTTGCGCCTGCCCGGCGAGGTGGAACCGTCGGCTTCGTGGAAGTGCCTGGTCTCCTGCACGATGCTGCCGCCGTCGGCGAGCACGGCGGCCTGCCTGCGCATCTCGTAGCGCACCGCGACCTCGACGCTGCGCAGCGAGTTGACGTTCTTGGTCTCGGTCCTGGTGCCGAATTCGCTTGCCCCGACCGGCATCAGCGAGACATTGGCGTCGCAGCGCAGCGAGCCCTGTTCCATCTTCACGTCCGAGACGCCGAGCGACTTGAGCAGATCACGCAGTGCGGTGACATAGGCGCGCGCCACCTCCGGCGCCCGCTCCCCCGCGCCGGTGATCGGCTTGGTGACGATCTCGATCAGCGGCACGCCCGCGCGGTTGTAGTCGAGCAGGGAGTGGCTGGCGCCGTGGATGCGGCCGGTGGCGCCGCCGACGTGCACCGACTTGCCGGTGTCCTCCTCCATGTGGGCGCGCTCGATGTCGACGCGGAACACGCTGCCGTCGTCGAGCACCACGTCGAGGTAGCCGTCGGTGGCGATCGGCTCGTCGTACTGGCTGATCTGGTAGTTCTTCGGCTGATCCGGGTAGAAGTAGTTCTTGCGCGCGAACCGGCCCCACGGGGTGATCGAACAGTTCAGCGCCAGGCCGATCCGGATGGCCGACTCGACGGCCTTCTCGTTGACCACCGGCAGCGATCCGGGCAGGCCCAGGCAGACCGGGCACACCTGGGTGTTCGGCTCGGCGCCGAACTCGGTCGGGCAGCCGCAGAACATCTTGGTCGCCGTGGAGAGTTCGACGTGGACCTCCATGCCGAGCACCGGCTCGTACCGGGCGACGACATCGGCGTAATCCATCAGCTCGACCGTGGGTGCGCTCATGCAGGACAGTCTAGGTAAGCCCGCCCGCACGATCGTCACGACCTCCTTCGGTCACTTCGGCGGCACGCGACCGGTCAGCCAGTCGGTGACGAAAGCGAGCACCCGGGGATCGATGGTGGTCTCGATACTCGCGTATTCGTCGAGGTTGCCCGTGTTCGCCGGCTGCATCAGGTGATTGCCGTCCGGGAAGACGTGCACCGTGGCATCGGGATTGGCCGCGAGCAGATCCCGGGCGGGCTGCTCGTTCTGCGAGGCGAGCACCTGCAGGTCCTTGCCGCCGTAGAAGGCGAGCACCGGGATGCGCAGGGCCGAGAGAGCGGGCGCGGGATCGTAGGCGACGAAGGAGGCGTAGTAGGGGGTGATCGGGCTGCCCGCCTGCGCGGCGGATTCGCGGGCTTGTTCGGGCATCTCGGCGAGCGTGCGGTCGTATACCGCGCGGGCGCCGTCCAGGTCGCCCGCACGCAGCCGGTCAACCATCTCGGTGGTCTGGGCGACCTGCTTGTCGATCTCCTCGGCGGGCGTGCCGCTCGCGGCGAGGATGGCGCGGCTCTGCTCGATGAGCACGGCGCCGCCGTCCACCGAGGGCCCGGCCATGAGCACGGCGAAGGCGACGCCGCTGTCGGGCCGGGCGGCGACCAGCGGGGCGAGGTAACCGCCCTCGCTGTGACCGAACAGGCCGATGCGTGCCGGGTCGATGTCGGCGCGGCCGCGCAGGTAGTCGATGCCGGACTCGACATCGCGGGCCAGATCGTCGTAGGTGGAGTTGTTCAGATCCCCGCCGGTGCCGCCGACGCCGCGATCGTCGGTGCGCAACACCGCGTAGCCGGCGCGGGTGAGGGTGTCGGAGATCAGCAGGAACGGCTTGTGGCCGAACAGCTCCTCGTCGCGATTCTGGGCACCGCTGCCGGTGATCAGCACGACCGCGGGGAACGGCCCTTCGCCCTCCGGC
The DNA here is from genome assembly GCF_000308595.1 of Nocardia higoensis NBRC 100133. Taxonomy (GTDB): domain Bacteria; phylum Actinomycetota; class Actinomycetes; order Mycobacteriales; family Mycobacteriaceae; genus Nocardia; species Nocardia higoensis. Next base: position 33,275 of record NZ_BAGA01000103.1, read on the forward strand.
AGCGTGAGCGTGCCCGCCACATCCAGGTCGCCGCCGGCGAAGGTGACGTCCTCGGAGCGATACGGGAACGGCGGCCGCGGCTCCTGCGGGCGCGCGACCGGCGCGATCGGCCCCTGTTCGAGGGTCAGCGGGAAGCTCTGGCCCAGCTGCGTGAAATCGCCGCCGATGCGGCCGGTGGCCTGGTCCAGCGATCCCTTGAAGGTGGGGTCGCCGGGGATATCGGGAATGACGAAGCCGACGTCGCTCGGATCGGTGCGCACGTCGCGCAGCTCGACGTCCTCGATCCCCTGCAGCGGGATGTCGATGGTGGCCGAATCCGGGCCGGTGAAACTCACGCCGATCTCGAGCGGGGAGTTCGGCACCTCGATGGTCCCGTGCCAGTCGCCGCCGACCGGTTCCGGGTCGTCCGATCCGGACGAGCATGCCGTGACGGCGAACAGGGCGGTGACCAACGAGACGATCAGGTAACCGGGACGCATAGGCCGCACCATACCGGCCGGACCGGCGCCCGCGAGTCACCCTCGGGTCGCCCTGGGATCCGCCTCGGGGATGAGACGGATCTCAGGGTGCGGGTCGGCGCCGTCACGCGCTCATCCGAAGAACGCCGCGGCCTCCCGGTATCGGTCCGGCGGGACCCGCTTGAGCTGCTTGGTCGCCTCCGACAGCGCCACCAATTCGATTGCGGTGCCGTGCAATGCGACCATCTTGCCGAATTGCCCGGCGTGCACGGCCTCGGCGGCGTGCAGGCCGAAACGGGTGGCGAGCACCCGGTCGTAGGGGGTCGGGCTGCCGCCGCGCTGCACGTGGCCGAGGACGGTGGTGCGGACTTCCTTGCCGAGCCTGCGTTCGATCTCCGCGCCCAACTGCTGGGCGACGCCGGTGAAGCGCTCGTGCCCGAACTCGTCGATGCCGCCCTCGCGCAACGCGAAACCCGATTCGGGCGCCGGATGCGAGCCTTCGGCGACCACGCAGATGAAATGCTTGTCGCCACGCTGGAAACGACGCTTGATCAGGTTGCAGACCTCGTCCACGTCGAAGGGTTCCTCGGGCACCAGGGTCAGGTGCGCGCCCGCGGCCATGCCGGAGTTCACCGCGATCCAGCCCGCGTGCCTGCCCATCACCTCGACCAGCATCACGCGCTGGTGGGATTCGGCGGTGGTGTGCAGCCGGTCGATGGCCTCGGTGGCGATGCTCAGCGCGGTGTCGTGCCCGAAAGTGACGTCGGTGCAGTCGATGTCGTTGTCGATGGTCTTGGGGACGCCGACCACCGGCACCCCCTCGTCGGACAGCCAACTGGCGGCGGTGAGGGTGCCTTCGCCGCCGATCGGGATGAGCGCGTCGATGCCGTTGTCGTCGAGGGTCTGCTCGATCCGGCCGAGTCCCTCCCGTAGCACGTCCGGGTTGGTGCGTGCGGTGCCGAGCATGGTGCCGCCCTTGTTGAGCAGGCGGTCGGTGCGGTCGTCGTTGAGGATGTTGATCTTGCGGTCTTCGAGTAGGCCGCGCCATCCGTCCTGGAATCCTACGATCGCGTCTCCGTAGCGGCCGTTCGCGGTGCGAACGATCGCGCGGATCACCGCGTTCAGCCCTGGACAGTCTCCGCCTCCGGTCAAGACTCCGATGCGCATGGCCGCTATCTTGCCCCGCTCGGACGGATCCGGCAGCCGCGCCCCCGTGAAGCCTGGGTTACGTGCTCGAACTCACGCCGGGCAACGGCCGCCCGCGAGCTCGTCGAGGTGCTGGGCGACCAGTCCGGCCATCGCGTTCAGCGCGTTCATCCCGTCCGAGAAGGCGCCTGATTCCGGTTCGGCGGCCAGCGCCACCGCGATCCGGCCGCCGGGGCCGTCGATGATGCCCAGCTGGCGGACCAGGTAGTCGCCCGAGGTGTCGGGGCCCCAGCCGCCCTTGAAATCGGCGCCGGTCACCGTGCCCAGGCCCCACCGGTGGTCGGGGATGATCTGCCCCATCAGGTCCAGCACCGTCTCGGAGCCGGGCAGGCACGGCAGCTGGGCGGTGAAGCGGATCTGTTCGGCCAGCGACCACTCCGATTGGCCGAACGCCGAATGCTCGGCTCTGGGCCTGGTGGCGGGGACCGCGGTGGTGGTGTCGCCCGCCTCGCGCAGGATCGCCTCGATCGCCTGCGCGGCCTGCTTGCCACCGCCCAGTCCCTGCCAGAGGGCGTCGGCGGCGGTGTTGTCGGAGGCGGTGATGGCCGCGCTCATCGAATAGGTCGACACGCCTGCGTCGGCGCGCTCGGCCGCGATCACCAGCGGCACCTTCATCGTCGACCAGGCCGGGCCGCTGGTCCAGTCGCCGAAGACCACCGGACGGGTGCCGCCGACCGGCATCACCGCCATGCCCGCTCGACCCTCGATACCCGCCTTCCAGAGCTGGAAATCGGCGGCCAGCGTGCCGGGGACGGTGACCTCGATGGGCGCGCCGGTGACCGTCGTGGTGGTCGTGGCAGTGGCGGGCAGTACGGCGGCGTCGGCGTCCACATCGTTTCCCCGGTCGATCGTGCACCCGGTGAGCAGCGCCAACACCAGCACGCTTCCGCCCAGTGCCGCAACCATGCGGCCGAACCGATCAGCAGCCATCTCGTCCTCGCAACCAGCACCACCCGGCCCCGGTGACCGCGTCGGCTGATGTGACACCGTACTGGGCCGCACGGTGTTCGACCACTCGCGTCGTACGCCGATCGGTGGAATCACCGTGGTCGCGGGGTATGCTCGCCCGCACTTGCTCGAAACCCACGTGTGCCGAACCTTTCTGCCCGCGAGTACGTCCGGGCGAGGATTCCGATCAGCCGCCCGGTGTGCGGGCTCGGCAGCGTGTGCGTGAAAGACCGTGCAGTACAGCATTTTTCGTTGTCCACTCGCTGTCGTTCATGGGGGTATGCGTTTGATCGCCAAGTGCCCGCTCACGCCGCCGGCCCTGCGCACCGCAGGCAGCCCGCAGCGTGGCGACGAACCGTTCCGGCTGTACACCGCGGAGTTCGCCGCCGACCCGCACCACGCCTACCGGCAACTGCGCGACAGGTACGGCTCCTTCGTGCCCGTCGAGATCTCCGAGGGGGCGCCCGCGACCCTGGTCGTCGGCTACCGCGAGGCGCTGCAGATCCTGACCGACGAGGCCAGGTTCCCGGCCGAGCCCGTCGACCCGGCCGAGCGCGGGGACCGGCACGCCGCCTACGTGAGCTGCCTCGCCCGCGTCGACCTGTTCGCACTGCGCCGGGCCGTCGAACAGATCGCGGTGGCGCTCATCAACCGATTCTGCGAGACCGGCGAGGCCGAACTCCTCGGCGACTACGCCGTCCCGCTCACCGTCGAAGTCGTCGACCTCATGCTCGGGCTCGGCCCGGACCACAGCGAGGCCGCCTTCTCCGCGATGACGCGGTTGCGCGACGCACAGGACGCCGCCGATGCCGAACACGCCGAACACGCCCTCGCCGCCACCTTCGCCGAGACACTGAACGCCAAGCGCACACAGCCAGGCGGAGATCTCGTCTCCTGGCTGATCGACAGCTCACCCGAACTCGACGACGCGGAACTCATCCGCCGGATCACCGTGCTCTATCTCACCGGCACGGAACCGACCTGGAATCTGATCGCCAACACGCTGCTGTCGATGACCACCGACGACGGCTTTCACGGCGGATTGCTCGGCGGCGCCCTCACTGTGCGCGACGCCCTCGACGAGGTGCTGTTCACCGACCCTCCGCTGGCCAACCACTGCGTGCGCTATCCGCGCCAGCCGCAGATCTTCGGCGAGACCTTCCTGCCCGCGCAGCAGCCGGTGCTGATCGGGCTGGCGGCGTGCAACAACGATCCGGCCGTCACCGGCGATCGCACCGGCAACCGCTCGCATCTGGCGTGGGGCGCCGGACCTCGGGCGTGCCCGGCTGTGCCGGTGGCGACGATGATCGCGCACGAGGCGATCGAGCTGTTGCTCGACGCGCTCCCGGAAATACGACGGGCGACGCCGGTCACCGAGATCCGGCGCCGCCCGGGCGCATTGCACCGGGCGCCGGTCGCGGTACCGGTCACCTTCCCGCCCGGGGCGCCGCTCTAGCCGCTCAGTACACGTAGACGATGGCGTTCTCGCCGCCGGTGCAGGTGACCAGACCGCCCGACGGGGTGCAGGTCATGGTGTAGGAGCGACCGGTGACCGGGCTGACAGCGGTGACCGTCTGCGGCGCGTTCGATCCCGGCGAGGCCTGCGCGGCGTAGGCGCGGCGGACCTCCTCGGCGAACGGGCAGCTGGTCACGCCGTTGCCCGCGGCGGCGTTGCCGTTGGCACTGCTCGCGGTCGAGCCGCACGGTGTCGAGCCCGCCGGAAGCCGGACCGGCGTGCTGGTGGTCGTGGTGGTGCGTGCGGCCGAGGTGGTCGGTGCGCCCGCGCCGGCGCCCGCACCGGGACCGGGGAGGGCCGCGGTGGTGGCGGTCGTCGCGGGGCCGCCGGCAGCGGTGTCCTCGCCGTTGCCGCCGAGCACCCGCCACACCACGAGACCGCCGACGGCCAGTACCGCGACGACCGCGCAGGCGGCCAGGATCGGCAGGAGCAGCGATCGCTTGGGCTGTCCGTACGGGTCCTGGTAGCCCTGGGAACCGGCGTAACCGGGTGAGCCGTACGCATCCTGCCGCGCGTACGCATGCTGCGGGGCGTAGGGATCGTGCTGCTGGGCATAGGGATCCGCCTCAGCCCCGTACGGATCGGCCTGAGCCCCGTACGGATCGGCCTGAGCCCCGTACGGATCCGCATGCCCCCCGTAGGGATCGACCTGACCTGCATAGGGATCCGGCCGGCCGTCATACGGATCTGCCGGTGCGGCATAGGGATCGGATTGCATCCCGTACGGATCTGCTTGCGCTCCGTACGAATCCTGTGGCGCGCCGTAAGGATCGGACTGTCGCCCCGCGTGCTGGTCCGCGTAGTGATCGGGTTGGCGACCATAGGCCTGGCCGGCGTACGGATCCCGGCCGTAGCCGTCGGCCCCGTAGCCGCTCTGCCCCTGCGGGGGCACCGGGTATCCCCGGGGGTGGCCCCCCGGCATGTCGCCGGTCGGCGACTCGGCCGACTCGGGATAGCGCCTGGTCTCCGGCGCGGGCTGGGGGATCTCGCGCACCGGCGGGGCGATATAGCGGGTGGTCGCGGGGGCGATCAGCTCGTCGTGGTCGGCGTCGCTGCTGTAGGCCGGAGCGCCCACATACCCCTGCGGCCCGGACTCGGGGGCGTCGTATTGCCGGGCCGGATCGGCCGCGCCCTTCGCGAAGCCGGCAGGCACCCGGTAGGTACCGGAGGGGTGCTCGTCGGAGTAGGGCTGATCGTCCTGCTCGCGACCGGCGACTTCGGCGAAGGCGGACGCGGGCCGCGGCGTGGAGATCGTCGGCGGCGCCACCGGGATCGGCGCGCTGACCGGCTGCTGGTCGAGGCGTTGTCCCTCGTCGTAGAGGTGGGCGTCCGGGAAGGGGCGCACCTGCGGGATGGCGCCCGAGGCCGGGGCCGAGACGGGACCGGGGACCGCGGGCACCACCTGCTGCTCCTGGGTGGGCAACGGGCTGAACTCGAACTCGGAGGCCCGGATCTCGGTCGGTCCGGTCGGATGGATCACCGCCGAGACCTCACCGGTCGATTCGGGCGGCAGCAGCGTCGAGGCGACGCCCGGCTCGGATTTCGCGCCGAAGCGCGCCGGATCGGGGGCGTGCACCACGAAGGTCGGTCCGGCGCCGGTGTCGGCCGGGACCGCCCCGGTCTGCGGCGGCGCCACGGGGGTGGCGCCGAAGACTCCGGGACCGGCCGCGCCCTTGCCGAACACCGCACGGGTGGTCTGGCCGGTCGACTGCGGAACGGACTTCGGGACGGCGACCGGCGCCGGGCCGGTGTCACGCATGCCGAGCGCCGCGCGGGCGGCCCGGGTGAACTCGAGCGCGGTGGCGTAACGGTCGGCGGGATTCTTGGCCATCGCGGTGGCGATCACCGCGTCGACGGCGGGCGGTACGCCGGGGTGCCGTTCGCTCGCGCGCGGCGGCGGCTCGCTCATGTGCGCCTTGACCAGAGCCGTCATATTGGCGCCGGGGAAGGGCGCGCCGCCGGTGAGGCATTCGTACAGGACGCAGGCCAGCGAGTAGATGTCCGAGCGGCCGGTGACCGGGCCGGAGTCGAAGCGTTCCGGCGCCATGTAGATATAGGAGCCCACCGCCATGCCGACCTGGGTGATCGCCGAATCGCCTTCGCTGTGCGCGATGCCGAAATCGGCCAGGTAGGCGAAGTCGGCGTCGGTGACCAGAACGTTGGCCGGTTTGACGTCGCGATGTACCAGGCCCTCGGCGTGTGCGGCGTCCAGAGCGGCGGCGATCTGTTCGATCAGGCGCACCGCGCGACCGGGCTCCAGCGGGCCGGTGCGGTGCAGGATGGTGCGCAGGTCCGATCCCGCGACCAGGCGCATGTCGAGGAAGAGCACGCCGTCGATGTCGCCCCAGTCGTGGATGGGGATCACGTGCGGTTCGGCCAGCCGGGCCGCGGCCTGCGATTCGCGACGGAAGCGCTCCTGATAGGCCGGATCCTGGGCGAGCGCCTCCGACAGCAACTTCACCGCGACCAGCCGGTGGCGGGCGGTGTCGAAGGCTTCGTAGACCTCGCCCATCCCGCCCTTGCCCAGCAGCGCACGCAACTCGTAGGGTCCGAACCGAGTGCCTACCCGACGTCCAGATCCATCCACCCCGTGCACCTCCAGTCTCGGGCGCGGCAAGGGCTTGCGCCGCCCCTCAGGACATGGATTCTCCTGGTGAAACCACCCCGTGGTCAAACGCGAAGACAATGGCAGCGGCCCGGTCGCGCAGGTCGAGCTTGCCGAAGATATGGCCGACATGGCTTTTCACCGTGACCTCGGAGATGCCGAGCTCGCCGGCGATCTCCGCATTGACCCGGCCCCGGCCGATCAGCTGGAGCACCTCGTACTCCCGCGCCGTGAGCTCGGCCAGCCGGTCGTTCGCCCGGGAAGGCGAAGGACGCACGGTCCGGTAAGCCGTCAGCACACGCTCGGTGACCGCCGGATCGAGCCAGGCGCCGCCCCCGGCGACCGTGCGGACCGCGCGGATCAGATCCTCGGCTGGTGAGTCCTTGAGCAGGAAGCCCGCCGCCCCGGCGCGCAGCGCACCCGACAACAGCTGATCGTCGTCGAAGGTGGTGAGCACCAGCACCGGGGGCGCGTCGGCCACCAGGCGCAGCCTGCGGGTGGCATCGATGCCACCGACCCGTTTCATCCGCAGATCCATCAGCACCACATCGGGCGCGCTCGCGGCGACGGCGGCGGGCACTTCGTCGCCGTCGGCGCATTCGTGCACGTCGAAGCCGTCGCGCCTGCGCAGGATGCGCCGCAGCCCGCCGCGTACCAACTCCTGATCGTCGACGACGAGCACCCTGACCGAGGTCCCCGATGCGTTCACCCCCGCAGAAGTCACCCGTTCTCCCTGATCTCGGCCGCGAATCCGACGTCGAACGGCGCGCTGCGGCCGGCCGGCGCCCGCACGCCCGTGTTCAGCGGGAACCCCGCCCGCACCGACCAGCCCTCGCCCGCCGGGCCGGCGAACAGTTCTCCGCCGAGTAGATCGGCCCGCCGGCGCATCCCCGACAACCCCATTCCTTCGCCGCGATCCGCTGACGGGCCCGCGGGCAGCGTGTTGTCCACGCGGAGCGTCACCGCCCCCGCGCGCACCCGCAGTTCGACGTCGACGACCGCGCCCGGGGCATGCTTGACGACATTGGCCAGCGACTCCTGCCCGATCCGGTAGATCGCCAGCCCGACCGCCGCCGAGACCGCGTCCAGGTGCTCGTCGAGCCGGATGCGGTCGAGGCACAGCCCGGCCTTGGCGAAGTCGGCGATGAGATCGGGCAGGTCGCGGACGCCTGGCTCGGGCCGGTAGCTGGTGCGCCGGTCACCGAGCAGCCCGACGGTACGGCGAATGTCGGCCATGGCCTGTCTGCCGAGACGCTCGGCGTCGACGAGTGCCTCCACCGCCTCGTCGACATCGCGGTCGGTCTGCAGCGAGCGCCTGGCGGCGGTCAGGTGCAGCAGCGTGACGCTGAGCGAATGCGCGATCACATCGTGTACCTCACGGGCGATGCGACGGCGTTCCTCGTCGGCGGCCTGCGCGGCACGGATGGCCTGGCTTTCGCGCTCCTGGTAGAGGAAGTGCCGCTGATAGCGCAGCATCACCCCGACCATCCAGCCGAGCGCGACCCCCGCGGCGTACATGAGCAGTCCCTGCATCGGTTCGCCGCTGCCGCTCCATGCCAGCCGCCCGCTCAGGTCGAACGCGGCCAGTTCCGCGATCGCCAGTACCGCGAAGGGCGCGCTGTAGCGTTTCGGCGCGATCGCTGCGACCTCGCCGACCGCGAGCACCAGCACGAACGGCGCGAAATCCGAGGGCACCGGTTGCATCAGGAGCAGCGCGGTGGCGACGATCGCGCCGCCTGCCAGCACGGCCGGTCTCGGTGTGATCCCGAGCAGGCAGAACAGCGGCACCGGCAGGTGCACCACCAGCAGCGCCAGCAGTGGCAGCAGCGTCGGGAAGTACTCGAGACGCTGCCCGACGGCGACGACGCTGACCACCAGCAACGCCAGGTCCGCGCACAGCAGCACAGCGGGCGGATAGTCGAAGGGCAGTTCCTCGAGATTGCGGCGACACACCGCGACGGGGTGCCGCACGAAGGCCCCGAGACGGTCGCGGACGCTGCCGCTGCTGCGGAAGGGCACGGCCGGACGGCTCTCCACCGATGTGGCCTGCGGCACGTCCATGGGTTCAGGTTAGTCGCGGGCGGGACCGCGCCACATCGTCCTGCGAGAGGTCGGGTCGTCCTACTACGGTAGGACGCGGATTCGGTGCCATGGCACGACGATCGAGACGATCCGGGCCCGTAGCGTCGACCTGGTCGACCCCACGACATCAGGACCGCGGGGGACATCCACGGAGGTGATCGACATGACCTGGACCGATCAGCACGCTCGTACCGATATCGTGCGCACCGTTCTCGCCCGAGCCGCAGTCGATCCGCACGACAGTGCCGTCTTCGCCGGACTGGCCGACCTGGACCGGCTCTTCGGCGGGGTGGAGGGCCTGCTGCTCACCCTGGGCTACCGCTGGCGCAACCATCTGGACGCCAAGATCGAACTGGGCGCCGCGCAAGGCCGCACGCCCGAGGAGATGTACCGGGAGCTGTGTGCCGAGCAACCCGAACTGCGGGCGCTGCTGGATGCGCAGTATGTTCGCCGCGACCTCGCTGCGATGGCGCCGGCGCGTTAATTCCTACCAACGGAGGGGGATTCATCCCATGTCGGAACCGGCCATGCTGGAGCTGTCGGGTATCACCAAGGAGTATCGCGTCGGCGGGCAGACCGTGCGCGCGCTCGACGGTATCGACCTGCGCATCGAACCGGGTGAGTTCACCTCGATCATCGGTCCGTCCGGTTCCGGCAAGAGCACACTGCTGCATCTGCTCGGCGCGCTGGACAAGCCCGATTCCGGCTCGATCACCTTCCGAGGCGAGGAGATCGGCGCGCTGCCGGAGGAGCGGCAGGCCGAATTCCGCCGCCACCAGGTCGGTTTCGTGTTCCAGTTCTTCAACCTGCTGCCGACGCTCACCGCGTGGGAGAACGTCGCCATCCCGAAATTGCTGGACGGCACCGGATTACGCAAGGCCGAGCCACGCGCACTGGAACTGCTCGAGCGGGTCGGCCTGGCCGACCGCGCCCGGCACCGGCCGGCCGAGCTGTCCGGCGGACAGATGCAGCGGGTCGCGGTGGCGCGAGCACTGATCATGGATCCGCCGCTGATCCTGGCCGACGAGCCGACCGGGAACCTGGATTCGGCGACGGGCGCGTCGATCCTGGAACTGCTGGGGGACCTGGCGCGCGACGGCAATTCGATCGTGATGGTCACCCATGATCTCGGTGCGGTGCGCTACTGCGACCGGGTGGTCACCCTCCGCGACGGACGGATCGGCTCCATCGAGCGCACCGAACGCGCCGGTGATGTCGCCGGGGCGGACAGTGTCACCGACGCGGGCACGGTGTCCGCGTGATCCGCGCCGAACTGGACAGGTTTCGTCTGTTCAACCTCCGCGAGTTGCTCGCCCACCCCGGCCGTACCCTCATGTCGCTGGCCGTGATGGGGGTGTCCGCCGGACTGCTTGTGTCGGTGCTGAGCATTTCCGGGTCGGTCACCGGATCGGTGGAACGGCTCACCCGCGCGCTCGGCGGCGACGCCGTGCTCGAAGTCACCGGGATCACCGACGCCGGGTTCGAGCAGAGCCTGCTGCCCGCCATCGCCGCCACCCCCGGCGTGGAGCACGCGGTGCCGATGCTGCGTGCCCAGATCGGCGCGGGCGAGGACCGGGCACTGCTGCTCGGCGCCGACGCCTCGGTCTCCGCGCTGGGCAGCGAACTGGCCGGGCCGATGGGCGCGCAGGCGGCGAAACTACTCGGCACCCCCAACGGGGTGCTGGTGGGAGCCGCGATGGGCCGGGCGGAAGGCGAGCGTTTCCCGCTCGGCGCCGAAACCGTCACCGTCGCCGGCGTTCTCGATGCCGAGACCTCCGGCAAGCTCAACGGCGGTCATGTCGTGGCCGCGCCCCTGCCGCTGGCGCAACGCCTCACCGACCGCGCGGGCAAGCTCGACTCGGTGCAGATCGTCGCCGCCGACGGCGCCGACATCGAGGCACTGCGCGGCACGCTGGTCACCGCCGTGGCCGGTCGGGCTGTGGTCGCCGATCCGGATCTGCGCACGGCCCAGGCCGGTGGCGCGATCCAGATCGTGCGCTATTCGACGCTGATGTCGGCGGCGGCCGCGCTGATCGTCTCGGCGTTCCTCATCTACAACGCGATGAGCATGGCGGTGGCCCAGCGCAGGCCGACGCTGTCACTGGTACGTGCGATCGGTGCCAGGCGCGGGCCGATGGTGCGCGACCTGCTCGCGGAGGCCGCGTTGCTCGGGCTGCTCGGCGGCGGGGTCGGCGCGGTGATCGGCATCTTCACCGGCCGGTTGACCATCGACCTGTTGCCCGCCGCGATGGTCCAGTCGGTGGAGGCGCGCACCGAGTACATGGTGCCCGGCTATGCGCTGCCGCTGGCGGTGGCGGCCTGTGTGCTGGCCAGTGTGGGTGCCGCGGCGCTCGCGGCGCGGCAGGTGTACAAGGTGGCTCCGGTCGAGGCACTGGTGCCGGTGGGCGCGGGCAGCTCCGACACGGCGTCTCCGCTCGTCCGATGGCTCGCGGCGACGGCGGGCCCGGCGCTGGCCGTCGCGGCGATCGTGATCGCCTACGTCGATCTCGGGCGGTTGTCGCTGGCCGCCATCTCGCTGGCTTTCCTCGCGTCCCTGCTGATCTGTTTCGCCGCGACCGGCCCGATCGTGCGCGGGGCGGGCGCGATCGCCCGGATCTTCGGCGGTCCGGGCACATTGGGCGCGACCACCCTCGAACGCGCCCCGCGCCGGGTGTGGGCGACCGCCATGACGGTCATGATCGGCGTCGCAGCGACCGTCGCGATCGGCGGTGCGGCGCAGGACATGGTCGATTCGGCCACCGGCAGTTTCGCTCAGCTGGCGAAGACCGATCTCTACGTCAGTCCCGGATCGATGGAGCAATTCCCGACCGGGCCGCTCATGGCGGCGGACCTGCGGACGAGGATCGCGGCTCTGCCGGGCGTCGCGTCCGCCGATCCGGCGCAGATGGCGTTCGCGACCGTGGGCGCGGGCCGGGTCATGTTGCAGGGCTATCCCACCGAGCGCGGCGAGGTGCGGGTCGGCTCGGTAAACCGCGCGGTGCTGCCCCGCATGGACAGCGGCGAGGGCGTCGTCGTTTCTCGCGATGTCGCCCGCGCGCAGGGCGTGGACACCGGCTCGATGCTCACCCTGGACACCCCGTCCGGGCCGCGCGAAGTCGAAGTGCTGCAGGTGATCCCCTACATGTCGGCGGTCGCGGGCGTGATCATGATGGATCTGGACCACATGCGCGAGTGGTACGGACGCCCGGGCGAGACATTGCTCGCCATCGACGTCGCCCCCGGCGCCGACCCCGCCGACGTACGGGCGGCGATCGCCGCGGTCGTGCCCGCCGGCTATCACGTCGACACCGGAGACGAGGTGGTCACCGCCATCTCGTCGAGCCTGCGCCAGGGGTCGGCCATGAGCCGATCCATCTTGTGGATCGTGGTGCTGGTGGCCACGGTGGCGCTGTTGAACACCCTGATGCTGTCGGTGCTCGAACGCCGCCGCGAGCTCGGCGTGCTCCGGGCGATCGGCACCGGACGCCGGTTCCTGCTGCGTTCGGTGCTGGCCGAGGCAGCCGGTATCGGAGTCGTCGGCGCGGTCATCGGCCTGGTCGTCGGCGCGGGCGTGCAGTATCTGTCCGACGTGGCGCTCGGGCACGCCGTCACCATCGACATCGCCTACTCCCCCGGCCCGATCCTGCTGGTCTACGGTCTCGCCGCCCTGCTGCTTGCACTGCTCGGGTCGATTCCGCCCGCGATCCGTGCCGCGCGCATGCCGATCGTGCAGGCATTGGCGGTCGACTGACCCGGCCCGGGCTCGGTCCGCGACCGGCCCCTCCGGGCACGCCGGGACGACAGCACGCGCGCCGGGACGCGCCGCTGCACCGGGATCGGCGGCGCCACATAGGCATTACGGTGCCGCGCCGCGCGACCGCCCGGGCCCGAAGCCGAGTGGCTGGACGACCAGTGCTGTACCGGCGAGCGGAAGGCGGCCCGTACCGCGGAGGCTGCGGGCCGTTCAGCGGCACGCGAGCCCGATAGGCCACGAGTCTGCGGCCACCCCGCTCGAGCATGCCGGGCCGGGCTGAATCGGGTGCGACTCGCCGATGACGCGTGGCCGTGGCGCGCTCAGACCGGGGCGTCCGCCCACCAGGCGACGAGTTGCTCGTCGGCCGAGGGCAGCGGAGCCAAGGGGTGCCGGGACGCGCCGGTGTGACTGGCATAGAGCAGGTAGGACCCGCGCGGGGAATCGGCGGGGAAGGCCACCGCGAGATTGGCGGTGTGCCGCAGCGCCTGCCCGGAGTCGGCCTGCACCCAGACCAGCTGGGTGACCGCCTCGCCGTCCTTGCGGCCCACGGTCTCGATGGCGGGCGGCAGGTCCTCGACCACCTCTGCCACCATGCGGGGCGACTCGTATTGCAGGATCACGTAATCCATCGACCGCTCGCTGCCCGCCGACGCCAGGCATTCCCACGCGATCAGCCACGGCCCGGTGCCGAGCGTGGGCTCGTCGATCCGCAAGGGCTCCTCGCGCCGATGCGCGTAACAGGTCGTCTCCCCGTACCCCGGCCCCTCGGTGTCGCTGCCCTGCGGCAGCAATCGCGGAAAGGCCTTGCGGCTCATCACGAACGGATCGGAGGTGACGGTCCGGATCGGCGTCGTGGTCGGCGCCGCGGCCGCGTCGGGCGAGGGCGAAGCGGTCGAGTCCGTACGCAATTGCACCACCACGAACACGCCGACGGCCAGCGCCAGCACGGCCACCACACCGAGGATCAGCGGAGCGACCAGGAGCGCCGTGCCGAACGAACGCCGCGGCGGCTCAACGGGGTTCGGCGGATACGCCTGCGGCGTCGGCGACAGACCGAATCCGCCCGGCGGCGGCGCCCCATGCGGTTCGAAGTGACTCGGCACACCGCCCGCCGGGGACCCACCCACCGGATTGTGCGGCGCTGCTTCCGCATTCGGCTCGGCGGCTCGGCGCTGCGACAGCTCACCCGATCCGCCGCCGCCGTTCGCGGCTCCTGCTCCGCCGATGTCGTCCTGAGCGCTGCTCGACGCCTCGTCGACCAGGCTGACCCCGCTCGCCGGAGAAGCACTGCCGCCGAACGAATTCCGCTCGGATTCGGCCTCGCAGCTCTGCTGTGACGCACCTTCCGGCTGGATGGATACCTCGGTCGAGGCCTCGCTGCCACCAGCGGGACCGTCCGGGGACGGCGCATGTCCGGCCTGCTCCGACGCTTGCGAGGCCCCATCGGGTGTGGCCTCCCGCGGACCTGACGCTCCGACGTCGGCAGGCCCCCGCCCGGGTCGGCCCCCCTGATCGACGGCACCCGGCACGTCCGGCTGCGCCTGATCGGCCCCGCCGATCGGCGCGGCCGACGACGGCGCCACCGACGTCCCGGGGACGGCGCCGCGCGGCACCGGGCCGGGCGCGCCCTGCTGATCGGCGGCACTCTGCGCGTCCGGCCGCGCTCGGTCGGTGCG
>NZ_BAGA01000102.1 GCF_000308595.1 Nocardia higoensis NBRC 100133
TTTGGCGATCGTGATCGACTGGTTGGGCACGTACTCCGACAGCACGAACGGCCCGGAGCCGATCACGCCGTCGCTGCATCGCTGCTGGGGCGTCTTCGCGGTGTCGGCCCGTGAGACGAGGCCGAGCGCCGCCGTCGAAGTCGCCTGCAGGAACTGGGCGTTCGGCTGATCGAAGGTGACCTTCGCGGTCAGGTCGTCGAGCACCTCGGTGCCGACGTAGCCGTTGACGTACCCCTTGGCGAGGATGGCCAGCGTACCGAGCTTCGGGATGGCGTCGAAGTTGTCCTTGACCACCTGGGCGTCGACCGGGCTGCCGTCGCTGAAGGTCGCGCCGGGCCGCAGCCGGAAGGTGAACGATTTCGCGTCGGGGCCGACCTCCCAGCTCTGCGCCAGCCACGGCACGATCTCGCCGGTCTCGGGATTCTGATCGGTCAGCGAATCGACGGTCTCGCGCAGCGAGTAGAGGGTGTCACTGCTGCCGACCTGCTGCGGATCGATGCATCCGGCATCGGAGCCGACCGCGAAGGTCAGCGTGCCACCGGATTTCGGCGGGCCCGCGTCGCCGGAGCCACCCGGGCCGCCGCCCGCCCCGCAGGCAGTGGTGAACAGGGTGACCACCCCCGCCAGTGCCAGCGCACAGCGAGCCGAGGTCGAACGAGCTGCAGTGTTCACGTGGGATTCCCTCTGTCTTCTGCCATGAATCGCGCGGGCTTGCGCCCAGTGAGTCGCCGAGTACTGTGCGGCATTCGTATCGGCCGACGGCACAAAGGAAAGGTTTCACAGCTGGAAATTGCCGGTCAACAATTCGAATCAGCGTGCTCGCAAACGATCCGCATCCGCGCCGCGGCATTCCGATCGACATCGCCGAACAGTCGGCAGATACTGTGTCGGAGGCTCCATTCATGCGCCACCGAACAATGTGCCGTGCGACGGGGTCGTCGCCGGCGGAGAAAGGATCGACGTGACGGAATCACCCGCGGATCTGCTGGCGACCCTCGAAGCCGAGCGAGCGATCTTCCGAACCTTCCACAACTTCTTCCGTATCGCCGACACCCAGGAGAACGAGCGCTTCCCCGAGTGCTTCACGCCCGACGCGCTCATCGAGTACCGGATCATGCCCGGCCCGGTGGTCCGCTTCCACGGGCGCGACGAGTTCACCGCGTACATGACCCGCGCGCCCAGGTCCCAGCGCGGCCGGGTGGCGCATGTCATCGGGCAGGCGAGCATCGACTGGTCGGGCGAACGTCCGCTGCTCACGGCCTATGCCACGGTCTGGCACTGGTACACCAGCATCACCGCACCCGACGACAACCGCCCCGCCGACTGGACCACCGTGGGCCTGGTCAACGACGAGTTCGAGAAGTACGACGGCGAGTGGCTGATCGCGCGCCGCGACGTGCGCCCGGTGGCGGGCCGGGTCGCGGCCGGGCGCGGCCCGCTCTGAGCGAGAAGCGCCTTCGCGCACGGGCCGGGCGCACCGCGGCGGGCGGCCCGCCTCGTGCGCCCGGCGCGGCTTTCCCGAGCGCGGAGTCGATTCTTCCATCATATTCTCCGAAAATGTTCGAGTACCTCGGTGACACATTGTTCCGGCAACACCGGTGACACTTTCCGTAGTACGACGAGACGGCCGCCGATAAAAATGTTCACCCGGCAGCCCACTTTTTTCCCGACGACTCGGCACACGCCGATCGCATTCGCGCAGAAATGTCACCGAGGTGCCCGCAACAGCGGGACGACTTTTTCTCCCGGCCCGCCCGAGGGCGACGACCACGCAAAACCTACGGGTCCACCGTAGGTTTCTCCGGCGGACCTTGTGACCCCCGAACTCACCGTGCGATGGTGATCGAGCCCGGCGCATCAGGATGCGGCCGTGGTTGTCCGGAGCTCCCCGATCGGTCCCATCGCACCGCGGGGAAGTCTGCTCCAGCGTCGTGAACGCAAACGAAAGGTATCGCGGCATGTCGGAAGTCCTGGAGCTGGTCGAGCAGGTCAAGCAGCTCACCGAACGTATCGAGACCCTGGAGACGATCCGCGAACTGAACACGTTGCGCCACAACCTGCCTCGCTACATCAACGAGGGCAGATGGGATCGCGTCGGCGAGTTGTTCAGCGAGACGGCCCTGCTCGACTACGGCCACCTCGGGCGTGCGGAGGGCCGCCGCGCCATCCAGCAGTACTTCGCCGGCCTGCCCCAGCTGATCGAGGACAGCAGCCCGGCCGGGCAGGTCCTGGTCAAGCAGTTCCTGCACGGGCACGAGGTGGAGATCCTCGGCGAACGCGCGAGCGGGGTGTCGTTCTTCGAGGAGAAGGTCGTCTTCGACACCGAGAGTTCCATCGTGGCAGGCAAATTCACCGACAGCTACGTCCGCCAGGACGGACGCTGGCTGTTCTCGCGCATCGAGCTGGACCTGTACTGGGTCATCCCGTACACGCGCGGCTGGCAGCAATGAGACCCCGTCACCCCACCGATTCACCCACAGGAGAGACCGGCCATGCTCCAGAAGAACACGACCAAGCGCATCGGCTACTGGTTGCTGCAACTACACCTCGGCTTCGACGCCGCCACCGGTGAACTGCTGCGCGACCAGAACCTGACCCGCCGCGACTGGCAGATCCTGCACGCCCTGCACATCGGACTGGACAGCGTCGCCGCACTCGACGAGGCGTTCGAGCCGTTCCTCCGCGTCGACCGCGCCGAGTCCTACCGGCCGATCATCGACGATTTCGCCGGGCGCGGCTGGGTCGAGATCTCCGGCGAGACCGTGCGGCTCACCGATGCGGGCGCCGCCGCCCACGAACGCGCCGAGGCACTGGTGAACGCCCATGCGGCCGAATCGCTGCGCGGCATCAGCGAGGACGAATTCCTCGGCGCGAACGCCGTGCTGGCGAAGATCGCCGACAACATCGGCGCCGAGTGAAGCTACCGGGGAGTGCATCATGAGTTCCGTCGACGACCGGCCCTTCCGCTTCGGCGTCTGCGTCTTCAGCCCGTCCAGCCGAGCCGAATGGGTGGACAAGGTACGCAGGGCCGAGGAACTCGGCTACGACGTCGTCTCGGTGTCGGACCACCTCGGCATGCCCGCGCCCGTACCGACACTGCTGCTGGCCGCCGAGGCGACCGAGCGCATCCGGATCGGCACGTTGGTGTTCAACACGACCTTCTACAACCCGACCGTGCTGGCGCGCGACATCGCCACGGTCGACCGGTATTCGGGCGGCCGGGTCGAACTCGGCCTCGGCGCGGGCTACGACAAGGCCCAGTTCGACGCGGCCGGGCTGCCGTGGCTCGACGCGGGCGCACGGGTATCGCATCTGGAGCGCACTGTCGCCGAATTCCGCAAGCCCGCAGCCGAACTCGAGGGTTATGCCCGGTTCGAGCAGCCCTCCGGTCCGCCGATCCTGATCGCCGGTCGCGGTGAACGCGTACTGCGCCTGGCCGCGCGCCATGCCGACATCATCGCCTTCACCGGCACCACCAAGGTGCGCGACGGCGACGGCCTGGTCCTCGCGGGCCTGTCCGAATTCCTCGATCGGCTGGAGTTGGCGCGCCGGCTGCTCGGCGACCGGATCGACGAAGTGGAGCTGAACATCCCCATCCATCGTGTGCTGCCCGCCGGCGCCGTCGACGGCATCACCGACGTCTGGCAGAACCCGCTCGGCTACGACCCCGAGGAACTCGCCGAGCTGCCCTCGTTGCTCTTCGGCACCCCCGAGGAGTGCGCGAAAACGCTCCGCCATCGGCGCAAGACCTACGGCCTCACCTACTACACCGTGCTCGAACCCGAGATGGAAGCGTTCGCCCCGATCATCGCCGCGCTGCGCTGACGTCCGCCATTCCCACCACGGAGGAGATCGACATGTCCGAACCGTCCGCTGTCGACACCGGGACCGGATACGGCCGCACGGCGCCGACCTACGATGCCCGGCTGACCGAGGTGGGGCCGGGAACGCCGATGGGCGAGGCGCTGCGGCGCTACTGGCATCCGATCGCCACCTCGGCGACGCTGACCTCCGAACAGCCGCACCGTACCCGCGTTCTCGGCGAGGATCTGATCGTCTTCCGCGACGGCACCGGACGCGCCGGGGTGGTGTTCGAACGCTGTGCGCACCGGGGCGCCAGCCTGTTCTTCGGACGCGTCGAGGACGACGGTCTGCGATGCGGGTACCACGGCTGGAAGTTCGACGTGCGTGGCCGCTGCGTGGAGCAGGCCTGCGAACCCGATCGGGGCCGCCGCCGCGACGCCGCGCGCCAGCCCTGGTATCCGGTGGAGGAACGCTACGGACTGGTGTTCGTCTACATGGGCCCGCCCGAGCGTAAGCCCGTCCTCCCCCGCTACGACTGCCTGGAAAACCTCGCCGACGGCGAGCGGTACTACGCCGAGTGGCCGTTCCCCGGCGTGAACGTGACCGGCGCCGAACAGGATTTCCACTGGCTGCTGATCTACGAGAACACCATCGACCCCGCGCACATCAACTGGCTGCACTCGCAGCACAGCGGCCACCAGTTCGCCGGCACCGGGACCACCGGATTTCCCGAGGACTTCTTCGACCCCTACACCCTGCCCGGCCGGATCTCCTACGAACGCACCGAATACGGCGCCAAGTACGGCGTCCGCTTCCTCGACAAGGAAGAGGACGGCATCAGGCCCGAACGGGTGTGGGGCGCGGAGCTGCACCTGCCCAACGCCACCGTACTGCCGGACTGGGTGCGACTGGACCCCGACTCCCCCGCCGATATGGTGATCTGGGCGGTCCCGATCGACGACCACCGCCACCGTGCCTTCTTCTCCATCCGCTCCGCCGATCCCGAGCGGGTACGCCGGTTCCTGTTCGGCATCACCCAGAACGGCAAGGACGCCTGGGAACTGACCGAGGAGGAACGCAGGCGTTTCCCCGGCGACGGCGAGATCATGACCTCCCAGGGCCCGGTCGCATTGCACTCCGAGGAAACCCTGGCGACCACCGACCGCGGAGTCGTGCTGCTGCGCAGGCTGTTGCGCGCCATGATCGACGATGTGGAGGCGGGCCGCGATCCGCAGGGGGTGAGCCTGGTGGAGGTGGCGCCCCGACGCACCCAGGCCGGGCTGTTCACCACGGTGACAGCGGAGGCGGCGCCCGCGGCGGTGCCCACGGCCGGTGGCTGAGGGATTCACGGTGCCGTGGAGGGAGGCGACGGTCGTCGCCCGCTCGCTAGCGACCCCGGACATCGCCGTGATCGATCTCGTTCCGGCCGCGGGCGAGCAGTTGCCCGCCTACCCGGCCGGTGCGCACATCGATGTGCTGCTCGGCTCCGGACTGGTCCGCCAGTACTCGCTGTGCGGACCACCCGTGCCGGACCGCTACCGCCTGGCCGTGCTGCGCACCCCCGCCTCGCGTGGCGGGTCCCGCGCGATGCACACACTGGACGTGGGCGACACCGTGCGGATCTCCGTCCCCCGCAACCACTTTCCCCTCGCCGAGGCGCGGCGGCACCTGTTGTTCGCCGGCGGCATCGGAATCACCCCGCTGCTCGCGATGGCGCGGCACCTCGAGCGCGCGGGCGGTGACTTCACCCTGCACTACTGCACCCGTTCGCGCTCGCACACCGCATTCCTCGACGAGCTCACCGGAAACCCGAGGGTCCGCTTCCATTTCGACGACGGCGACCCCGGCCAGCTGCTGGACGCCGCGGTCGAGCTGGGGCAGCCGGACTCCGCCACCGCGATCTACGTCTGCGGCCCGGACGGTTTCATGGACTACGTCCAGGGAAAGGCCGCAGCGCTCGGCTGGCCCGCGGAGGCCGTGCACACCGAGCGATTCGGCACCGGAGCGGGCGGCGGACAACTCGGCGAAAGGCCGCCGGCCGCCCGGGACGGCTTCACGGTCCGGCTGGCCTCCACCGGCGCCGAATTCCACGTCCCCGAGACCGGCAGTGTGCTCGATGTGCTGCTGGACAACGGCATCGACGCGCCCTACTCGTGCCGGCAGGGCATCTGCGGGGAATGCGTCGTGCGGGTGCTGGCCGGCGAACCCGACCACCGCGACGACGTCCTCACCGACGCCGAGCGCTCGGACGGCCTGTTCACCACATGCTCCTCGCGATCCCACTCGGCGGAACTCGAACTCGATCTGTGAGCGCTCCGCGAACGCCCTGCCGAGGGGCGGTCCCGTGCGGGATACCCTCCGTGCCGGGCGGTCGGGGGCGAGGACGACACGACGAAGCCGTCGACGGTCGCGGTGGCCGGTCCGCTCTCGCGGTGGTGGTCACCGCCGGCCGGATAACCGGTCGGCGGTGACTACGGTGCGGAGACCGCCGAGCACGCGACGCCCGGGGCGATGCGCCGGGAGAATCCGGTGAGGACCTTGCCCGGCCCGAGCTCGACCAGCTCGTCGTAGCCGTCCTCGACCGCGCGGCGGATGGTGTCCACCCAGCGCACCGGGGCGAGGAGCTGGCCGCGCATGACCTCGCCGATCTCGGCGGGGTCGGTGAGGTAGGTCGCCGTCACCGCACTCAACACCGGGATCTGCGGCGGATGCAACGGGTATCGGTCGAATTCGGCGGCGAACTCGGCGGCGATGTCGGACATGAGCGGAGAGTGGAAGGCCCCGCCGACCGCGAGTCGGACCGTCTTCGTCGCGCCCGCCGCGCGGGCCGCTTCCTCGACGGCGGCGACAGCGTCGGCATCGCCCGACACCACGGTCTGGGTGGGCTGGTTGTAATTGGCCGCCACGACCGCGCCGGTCCGGATCTCGGCACACAGGGCATCGACCCGATCGGCGTCGAGGCCGATGACGGCGGCCATCGCGCCACCGTTGCGCCGCGACACCCCTGCCATGAGTTCACCGCGCCTGCGCACCAGCAGCAGTGCGGAGTCCTCGTCCAGCACACCCGCGACCGCCAGGGCGGTGAACTCGCCGAGACTGTGGCCGGCGACCGCGGCGGGCAGTCGGCCACGCTCCCGCAGCACCGCGGCCAACGCCAGGCTCGTGGCGACCACGGCGGGTTGGGTGACATCGGTGGCGCGCAGGTCCTCGGCGGTGCCCTCGACGCACAGCTCGGTCAGCGGCAGATCGAGCAGTTCGTCGGCGCGGCGGAAGACCTCCTTCGCGACCGGGTACTGCTCGATCCAGGCCGCCATGCCGGGACGCTGGGAGCCCTGACCGGGGAACAGGCCCAGCGTCCGTGGCGCGGTCGCGGGGCCGTCGAGAACGGAGATGTCGTCGGACATGGCTAGGACCTCCTGGGTGTGGTGATCTCGTCGAGACGGGACGGGTTCTGCGCTCCCCCGGCCGACGGTGGTGCCGACGAGCGGAATTCGAAGCCCGCCGCGAGCACCGCCACAAACCCCGCCGCCGCGAGGACGAACGCGCCCGCCCGTGCGGTGCCGGACCAGGCGAGCACGCCGACTGCGAGAGGTAGCGACAGTGCGGCCCCGGCCTGGACGCCGGTTTGGTACAGCGGCACGGCGACGGCGCGCAGCCGGTCCGGCACCGTGGCGGTCGACTGCATGTTCAGCGCCGCGAACGACAGGACGAATCCGGCTTCGATCAGCAGTAGCACCGGGAGCACATCGGTCGCGTAGTTCCCGGCTCCGGGTCGGCCGAGGAACAACAACTGCCCCGCCAGTGTCGCGACCGCGCCGGCGAGGACGAGTCGGGCGGTGCCGAACCGTTCGATGGCGCGCGCGGCGAACGGCACCGACAGCGCCAGCGGCAGACTCGCCGGTAGCAGGCCGAGCGCGGTCTGCCACGGCGACCAGCCGAGCGTGTCGTGCAATCGTGCCGCGAACAGCACGAGCAGGGCGATGTAGCCGCCGTTCATCGCGGCGGCGCCGAGCGCCGAGCGAAGCAGAGAACCATTGCGCAACAATGGCTTCGACAGTCGAGGCCGGACGGGGGTAGCCGTGTCGGGGACGACCCGCCATGCCGCGATCAGCAGCGCCAGCGCGACAGGAGCGGGGAACAGGAACAGCAGGTGCCGGTCCAGCGCCGCGAGCACGCCCGACAGCAGCAGGCCGACGGTGAAGCCGGCCGCGCCGAATCCCGCGTAGATCGAGATCGCCCGGCGCTGCTGCGCGCCCGCGGGGAACACCGCCGCGATCACCGCCAGTCCGGCGGGCGCGGTCAGTGCCGCGGCGGCGCCCTTGACCACCCTGGTCGCGACAAGGACGGTCATGCTGTCGGTGAGTCCGCCGATCACCGAGGCGAGCGCGAACAGCGCCATCGCCGCGAGGTAGACGGTGCGCAGTCCGAACCGGGCGGCCAGCACAGGACCGGCCAGAAGCAGTGCGGCGAAACCGGCGGCGAACCCACTGAGCAGCCACTGCGCCTGCCACAGCGAGCGATCCAGCTCACCGGCCAGCGAGGCGAGGGCGGGCACCAGGATGGATCCCTCGACGGCATCGAGGATCATATTGCCCGACAGCACGATCAGCAGCAGCCATCGCGCCCGATCCCAGGCCTGCGCCGACTCCACCGGCTGCGCCGCCGCGCCGGGTTCAGCCACGGTCCGCGCCCGTGTCGTCGAGCCGGAACCGCTTGTCCAGCAACGGCGGAAGCTGCTCGCTCACCAGCTCGATGTGCCGCAGCACCAGGTCGTCGGGCATCCCGGCGATGCTGGCCCAGAAGATCAGGTGCCGCAGCGGCAGCCCGGCGGCGCGTTCGTGGATGCGCTCGGCGGCCTGATCGGGAGTGAGGATCTCGAGCAGGCCCCACGATCCGTCGTCGGGACGCCGACGCAGGTCGCCGAGTTCGAGGGCAGGCGGCACCGGCGCGTCGGTGCCTTCGACCGACAGCCTGCGATAGGAGTTCATCTGGTGGGCGAGGTGCGGGGCCACCCGTTCCCAGGCGGCCTCCGGGTCGTCGGCCAGCAGGATGGGCAGCAGGTCCGACACCCGCGCGGTCTCCGGATCGTGCCCGCCCTCGACGAGTCCCTCCCGGTAGATCGGGAACAAGGTGGGCGAGATGTGCAGGAAGCCGATGCCGAGCCTGCCCGCCAGCCGCGCGCCGCGCGGCCCGTAGAAGCCGCCCCACAGGGGAACCGGGTCCTGGATCGGCCCCGGGGTGACGCCGCCGGTCGCCCACAGCCGCTGGAGTTCGGCGATGACCTCGCCGGTGCGGGCGAAGCGGCGCGTGAATTCGGCGTCGAAGAGCCGGTATTCGGGCACCCGGTACCCCGCGCCGAGCCCGAGTTCGAGCCTGCCGCCGCTGATCAGGTCGACCAGCGCCGCCTCCTCGGCGAGTTGGGCGGGCTTGCGCAGTGCGGGCAGCACCACCGCGGTACCGATGCGCACGTGCTCGGTCCTGGCAGCGGCCGCGGCGGCGAAGGTCAGCGGCTGCGGGAGATAGCCGTCTTCGAACAGGTGGTGTTCGGTGAACCAGATGCCGCCCGCGCCGCGCCGGTCGGCCTCCTCACAGAATTCGAGGGTACGGGCGTAGTGGTCGGCCCACGGCCGGTGCCATTGCTCCGGGTTGCGCAGGTCGAAGAGCAGTCCGACGTCCATGAGGGCTCCGTTCGTCAGGGTGGCGTCAGCGGGTGGTGGTGGTCCACGCGCGGGGATCGGCGAAGGCGGGGCGACGCCCCGGGCGCCGCCGGGCGACCACCCGGTCGGGGGTGGGCGGTGCCAGGGCGGCGAGATGTCGCGCGTAGAGCAGGACGGTGAGCGCGCCGAGTTCCTCGGCGTCGGCGCTGCCCTTCTCCACGCGCAGGAAGAAGGTGCTCATTGCGGCGGGTTCCCGTGCTTGCGGTGCGGCAGATCGGTGTCCTTGCCCGCCAGCATCGCGAACGCGCGGATCAGCACGTTGCGGGTGTCGCGCGGGTCGATGACGTCGTCGACGAGTCCCCGCTCGGCGGCGTAGTAGGGGTGCACCAGTTCGCTGCGGTATTCGGCGATCTTGCGGTCCCTGGTGGCCGTGCTGTCCTCGGCGGCGGCGATCTCGCGGCGGAACACCACATCGGCGGCGGCCTCCGCGCCCATCACCGCGATCTCGTTGGTCGGCCAGGCCAGCGCCAGGTCGGTGCCGATGGACAGCGAGTCCATGACGATGTAGGCCCCGCCGTAGGACTTGCGCAGCACCAGCGAGATCCGCGGCACCGTGGCGTTGCAGTAGGCGTAGAGGAGTTTGGCGCCGCGCCGGATGATGCCCGCGTGCTCCTGGCCCACGCCGGGCAGGAACCCTGGCACGTCCACCAGGGTCAGCAGGGGGATGTTGAAGGCATCGCAGAACTGGACGAAGCGCGCGCCCTTCTCGCTGGCGTCGATGTCGAGGACCCCGGCCAGGCTCATCGGCTGGCTGGCCACCACGCCAACCACGTGACCGTCGAGCCGCGCCAGCGCGCACACCAGATTCGTCGCCCAGGTGGCCTGAACTTCGAAATAGTCTCCGTCGTCGACGATTTCGGCGAGCACATCACGAATGTCGTAGGGCCGGTTGCCGTCCAGGGGCACCAGGTCGGTGAGGCCGTCGGTGCGGCGGTCGGCGGGATCGGCGGTGAACGCGACCGGCGGCAGCTCCCGGTTGTTGGCCGGCAGCATCGACAGCAGTGCGCGGACATCGGACAGGCAGGACTCCTCGTCGTCGTAGACGAAGTGCGCCACCCCCGACACCGAGGCGTGCACATCGGCGCCGCCGAGCTCGTCATGGGTGACCTGCTCCCCGGTCACCGTGCGCACCACATCGGGTCCGGTGATGAACATCTGCGCGATGTCACGCACCACGAAGACGAAGTCGGTGAGCGCGGGCGAGTACGCCGCGCCGCCAGCGCACGGCCCGAGCATCACGCTGATCTGCGGAATGACGCCGGAAGCCCTGGTGTTGCGGCGGAAGATCCCGCCGTACCCGGCCAGCGCCGACACGCCCTCCTGGATGCGCGCGCCCGCGCCGTCGTTGAGCGATACCAGTGGCGCTCCTGCCGCCACCGCCATGTCCATGATCTTGTGGATCTTCTGCGCGTGCGCCTCGCCCAGCGCGCCGCCGAAGATCCGGAAGTCACTGGCGTAGACGAACACCGTGCGCGAGTCGACGGTGCCCCAGCCGGTCACCACACCGTCGGTATAGGGACGGCGGGCCTCCAGGCCGAAGCCGGTCGCGCGGTGCCTGCGCAACGGTTCGACCTCGACGAAGGAGCCGGGGTCGAGCAGCAGGTCGATGCGCTCGCGGGCGGTGAGTTTGCCTTTGGCGTGCTGGCGTTCGGTGGCGGCGGGGTCGGGGCCGAGCCGGGCCGCGCGTTTGATCGCGTCCAGCTCGTCGAGCCGTTCGAGATAGCCGGCGGGTTCGCGCACTGTGGTCATCGGATCTCCTGGGGTCGTCGGCCGTGTCAGCCGAGTAGCGTGCCGCCGGTCGCGTCGATGAACGCGCCGGTGATCCAGCGGGCCTCATCGGTGGCGAGGAAGGTGACGACATCGGCGACGTCGACCGCCTTGCCGACGCGTTTGAACGCCGAGAGCTGCGCCATCTGCTCGACCGCCTCCGGGATGTCGAAGACCGGACCGCCGTTGTCGGTGATGCCGGGCGCGACGCTGTTGACGGTGATGCCGCGCGGCGCGAGGTAGCGGGCGAAGTGCAGGGTGATCTGCTCGACCGCGCCCTTGGTCATCGAGTACGCCACCTGCTCCGGATTGGCGAACCGGGTCAGGCCGGAGGAGATGTTGACGATGCGGCCGCCGTCGGAGAGGTTGCCCAGCGCGCGCTGCACGATGAAGAACGGCGCCTTGGCGTTGACCGCGAACAGGTGGTCGAAGTCCTCGGGCGTCACGTCCTCGGGGCTGACGCCCGCCGGGGTGGTCGCGCCCGCGTTGTTGACGAGAATGTCGAGGGTCGTGGTGCCGGTCCGTTCCTTCAAGCCCTGTTCCAGGCCGAGGAACAGCTCGTGGACACCGCCGTTCGCGCTCAGCTCGGCGCGCACGGGAAAGGCTCGGCCGCCGTCGTTCTCGATGAGTTCGACGGTCTCGCGGGCGGCGGCCTCGTTGCCCGCGTAGTGCACGGCGACCAGCGCGCCCTTGGCCGCGAGTTGCCTGGCGGTCGCGCGGCCGATGCCGCGGCTGGAGCCGGTGACGAGGGCGGTCTTGCCGGTGAGGCTCATGGGTTGCTCCTTCGTGGTGTCTGTCGCGTGATCAGCGCCCGGTCCCGGCAGGCCGCTGATCATGCGGGCCAGGTGGGCGCGGACGTCGTGGCAGCCGAGCAGTTCGGCGAACAGCTGCCTGGCCGGTTCGACCTCGGGTCCGCCGAGCAGCAGCAGGGTCTGTGCCCGGATGTTGGTCAGGGTGCGGGCGCCGACGGGGTGCCTGGCACGGTGGTAGTCGTCGAGGTGGGTGTCCCGGTGATCTCGGGTGAGGTGTGCGATCAGCCGCGCCGACAGGTCGGCGGCGTCCTGGAGGCCGAGGTTGAGCGCCTGTCCGCCGACCGGCATCTGGCGGTGCGCCGCGTCGCCCGCGAGCAGCACCCGGCCGCGCCGGTACCGGGTCACCTGCTCGCTGGTGTCGTCGAACGCATTGCGCCACAAGGGCGTTCCGTGGGCGATCGACTCACCCGTCACCCGCTGCCAGGCGGCGGCGATCTCGGCGAAGCGCGGCGGGTCCGCCGATCGGCGGGGCGCGGCGCCGTAGACGTGCACCATCACCCTGGTGCTGCCGTCCGGCCAGCGGGACGACACAGCGAGCCCGTGCGGGAACCGCTCGAACCGGCGGGCCGGGATCTCGATCCCGGCCACATCGGCCCGCAGCATCTCCCGGCCCGCGGCCCGGCCCGCGGACTCGAATCCGGCGAGATCGCGGACGGTGCTGCGCTCGCCGTCCGCGCCGACGAGGTAGGCGGCGGTGAAATCCCGCCGCTCGCCCTCCCCGGTGACCGTGGTGACCAGTACCCGTTCCCGGCCCGCGGTCAGCGCGGTGACCCGGTGCCCGCGCCGCAGCACAGCTCCGGCCTCGAGCGCCCGTTGCGCGAGCACCGCCTCCAACCGGATCTGCGGACATTTCCACTGCCCCGCGAACCGGTGGCCGGGATCGGCGGCCGTCAGATCCAGGCGCAGGCCGCCGAAGTGCCCCGGTCCCCCGTCGGGCAGCGGCCCGAGCCGGTCCAGCACGTCGCGCTCGGCCAGCACCTCCATGGTGCGGGCGTGCAGTGTCGACGCCCGTGACTCGGTGGTGGGTTCGGTGAGCTGTTCCACCACCGTGACGCGGACTCCGGCCAGGGCCAAGTCGCCCGCCAGCAGCAGCCCGACCGGGCCCGCGCCGACGATCAGGACGTCGGCGTCGTCTCCTCCGTCACGCGGAGCGGCGGCGCGCTTCGGCATGGTTCTTGGCGTGGTTCAGCGTGGCCCGGCTGTTGCCGCCGAGCGCCTCGCGCAGGAACGCGCGCGCCTCGGGTACCCCGGCGTCGGGACCGAGGATCTCGGTGATCCGTTCCGCCTTGATGATCACCGTGTGTTGCGAAGACGCCGTCGTGACGCCCTCGGCGTTCTCCTCGAATTCCCAATAGCCGGTGTGCAGATCGAGCAGGGCGGGCAGCGTCGTCTGCTTGTAGGCGATGCGGCGTCGCGGGAAGCAGACCCGCACCGACTCGGTGGTGTGGGTGGACCCGTCCTTGGTCCGGGTCTCCAGCCGCAGGGTCTGCACGCCCGGCGTGGTCTCGGTCAGCTCGACCGCGGCCACGTGCGGCAGCCGCTCACTCCAGCGGTCCGCCTGGTCGACGAAGTCGTAGACATCATCGGCCGCGCCGTCGATCTCGACCGAATCGACGAACGACAGCGTGAGCTCGGTGGTGCGCACCGCGGATTCCACCGCGGCCTCGAGGCCGGGCAGTTCGGCCTTGCTGTTGTCGTCGACCGCCTTCTCGATCCAGGCCAGCCCCTCGGGGTCGTCGTCGATCGCACTGTAGGAGTGCAGCAATCGCAGATGGGTGCCCTCGCCGTGGGGTTCGATGATCCAGGTGCCGCTCATGTGCGCCACCGGCGGCGCGGACACCTCCTGCCAGAAGGTGATCCGCAGCGCTTCCGGATCCAGAACGCGCCGGGAGATCCAGGTCTTCACCTCACCGTTGGCCGTCGCCCAGATCTGGATGCGTTCCTCGTTCCCCTCGAACTCCAGCCGAGTCACGTACACCGACGGCGGGAACAGGCGCGGCCAGTTCTCCACCTCGGCCAGCAGGCGGTACACCTCGCTCGGCGGCGCGGCCACGGTGATGGCGTGCTCGACCTCGCGCGTGGTCTGTGTGGTCATGTCGTCTCCTGATGCTGGTCGATGCGGATTCAGAAATTGCCGAGTCCGCCGCAGACGTTGAGTGCCTGCGCGGTGATGGAGGCGGCGAGGTCGGAGGCCAGGTAGCCGACAAGTCCGGCCACCTCCTCCGGAGTCGAGTACCGGCCGAGCGGGATCTTGGCCTGGAACTTGGTGAGGATCGCGTCCTCGGTGGTGTCGTAGGCCTCGGCGTAGCCCGAGCGAACCCGTTGGGCCATGGGGGTTTCCACGTAGCCGGGGCACACCGCGTTGACCGTGATCCCGGTGGGGGCCAGCTCGTTTCCGAGCGCCTTGGTGAAGCCGACGACGCCGTGCTTGGACGCCGAGTACGGCGCGCCGAGCACCACGCCCTGCTTGCCGGCGGTGGAGGCGATGTTGATGATGCGACCGCGCTGCTTGTCCCGCATGCCTCCGGTGGTGAGCACCTCACGGGTCACCAGGAACACGCTGTCGAGATTGGTCGCGATCACGTCGGACCACAGTTCGTCGGTGAGCTCGGCGGTGACGCCGCCGCCGGAGCGGCCCGCGTTGTTGACCAGCACGTCGACCGTGCCGTACCGGTCGACCGCGGCCCTGACGAACGCCGAGATGTCCTCGACGGAACGGACATCGGCGGCGGTGCCGTCCACGTCGTGGCCCTCCCCACGCAGTTGCGCGACGGTGTCGGCCACGGCGTCCTTGCTGCGCGCGCACAGGAACACACGGTGCCCCTGACTCGCCAGCTGTCGCGCCGAGGCGAGACCGATTCCGCTGGTGGCTCCGGTGACCAGGGCCACCCGGTGGTCGTTGCTCATGCTGTTCTCCTCGTCCGGAATGCGATGCGGCTCAGCTGGACCGGGCCGCGTCGAGCAGGTGTTCGTTGACCAGGTCGACCAGCGCGCTCGGCGTGGTCACCGAGACCACGGTGTCGTCGTCGAGGACGACTCCGAATTCGCGGGCGATCCGGCTCGTGGTCTCCAGCAGCGCCAGGGACTCGTATCCGAGATCCTCGAAAGCGATCTCGGCGAAGTCGCCGTCGAGACCGGGGCTGTCGCCACTGCCTTCGCGCAGGATGCGGCGAAGATCGTCGAGGGTGAACTGTTTCGACACGGGAATTTCCTTTCCTCAGGCCTGGAATCGATCGGGACCGCGCACGACCATGGCGGAGTTGAAGCCGCCCGCGCCGCGCGCGACGACGAGCGCGGTGCGCACCGCCGCCTGCCTGGTCTCGGTGACCAGGTCGATGCGGTATTCCGCCGAGAGACTGGTGCCGACGGTCGGCGGCACGACACCGTCGCGAATGGACAGGAAAGCGGCGGCGAGATCGAGCGGTGCGGCGCCCGAATACAGTCGTCCGGTCATGGTTTTCGGCGCGGTCACCGGGACACCGTGTGGGCCGAACACGGCGATCAGCGCGTCCGCCTCCACCCGGTCGAGTTCGGCGATGCCCGCCGCGTCGGCGAAGACCACGTCGATCTCCTCCGGCGTGACCCGCGCGTCGCGCAGGGCGAGCTCGATCGCCCTGCGCAGGCCGGATTCGCCGCCGGCACCTGGCCTCGGGTCCACCGTGGCCGCGTGCCCGGCGATCTCGCCGTAGATCCGTGGCGCGCCCCGCTCGACGGCGTGATCGGCATCCTCGAGCACCAGCAGTGCGCCGCCCTCGCCGGGCACGTAGCCGCTCGCGGCGCCGTCGAACGGCAGATAGGCCCGTTCCGGATCGTCGACCGTGCTCAGCCCGCCGCCCGCCAGTTGCGCCACCCAGCCCCACGGGCAGATCGAGGCGTCGAGCGCGCCGGTCACCACCAGCGCTGTCCCGCGCCTGACCTGTCGGCGTGCCTGGGCGACCGCGTCCAGGCCGCCTGCCTGGTCGCTGACCAGTACGCTGCTCGGTCCGCGAAGCCCGTTGCGGATGGAGATCTGCCCGCTGTTGACCGCGTAGAACCAGGCGAAGGACTGGTAGGCGCTGACGTACTCGCCGCCCTTGCTCCACAGCGCGCGCAACTCGTTCTGGCCGAACTCGAATCCGCCCGAGCTGCTGGCGGTGATGACGCCGGCGGCGTAGTCGGGCAGCTCGTCCGGCCGCACCCCGGCATCGGCGAAAGCCCAGTCCGCGCTGACCAGCGCGAGGCGGGTCATCCGGTCGGTCTGCGGCAGCAGCCTGCTCGGCAGATGTTCCTCGGCGGTGAACCCGGTGATCTCCCCCGCCAGCCGGGACGGATACCCAGTGGGGTCGAAGCGGGTGACGCGGCCGATGCCGACGTCGCCCCGCAGCGTCGCGCTCCAGTACTTCTCGATGCCCAGTCCGGTCGGCGCGGCCACGCCGAGCCCGGTCACCACGGTCGTCGTCATCGCCCGCTCCGGAAGGGATCGGCGAGCACGACCGCGCTCTGGAATCCGCCGAAACCGCTGCCGACCGAGAGCACCACGTCGATCTCGTGGTCGCGGGCGGTCAGCGGTACGTAGTCCAGATCGCATTCGGGATCGGGGTTGTGCAGGTTCGCCGTCGGCGGCACCACATTGTTGGTGAGCGCGAGCACCGAGGCGGCGATCTCGATCGAGCCGATCGCGCCGAGCGAATGCCCGACCATCGACTTGATGGAGCTCACCGGGGTGCGGTAGGCGTGCTCACCGAGACTGCGCTTGAAGGCGGCGGTCTCGTGCCGGTCGTTCTGCTTGGTGCCGGAGCCGTGCGCGTTGATGTAGTCGATCTCGTCGCCGTCGATGCGGGCCTGATCCAGCGCCACGCGGATGGCCTCGGCCATCTCCTTGCCGTCCGGCCGCAACCCGGTCATGTGGAAGGCGTTGGAGCGGGTGGCGTGCCCGGCCAGTTCGGCGTAGATCGTCGCGCCGCGACGGCGCGCGCTCTCCAGTTCCTCGAGCACGAACATCGCGGCGCCCTCACCGAGGACGAACCCGTTGCGGCTGGCGTCGAACGGCCGGGAGGCGTGCTCGGGATCGTCGTTGCGCGGCGTCGTCGCCTTGATCGCGTCGAAGCAGGCCACGGTGATCGGGCTGATCGGCGCGTCGGTGGCGCCGGCCACCATCACGTCCGCCCCGCCTTCGCGCAACACCTCCGCCGCGTAGCCGACGGCGTCGAGACCGGAGGTGCATCCCGTCGACACGACGGTCGACGGTCCTTGCGCGCCCACCGCCCAGGCCACCTCGGTCGCGAACGAGCTCGGGACGAAGTAGTTGTACAGGTGCGGCACGGCGTAGGTGTGATCGACCAGTTCCAGCCGGCCGCCGTCGCTGACCGTGCGATATTCCTGGTCCAGCCCCATCGTCGCGCCGACCGCGCTGCCGATGGTGACGCCGGTCCGGAACGGGTCGATGTCGTCGAACTCGAGGCCGCTGTCGGCGACCGCCTCGCGGGCGGTCACCACCGCCAACTGCGCGGCGCGATCCATCCGCCGGATCTCCTGCGGCGTCAGCCCGTGCAACTCGGGATCGAAGTCGATCTCCGCGGCCACCTGCGACCGGAACGGCGTCGCGTCGAACAGGGTGATCCGTCCGGTCGCGGTGCGCCCGTTGGAGATCAGATCCCAGAAGTTCTTGGCGCCCACGCCGCCGGGCGCGCTCACCCCCACGCCGGTGATGACGACCCGGCGTTCCCCGGCGCTCATCGGGCGTCCCAGTCGTAGAAGCGCTCGGCCATGGCATCGGCGGGCGAACGCCAGGTCTTCGGGTCGTAGGCCTCGATGAACGGCTTCAGATCCTCGCTGATCCGGACGAACCGGGAATCGGTCTTGGCCTCCTCGATGCGTTCGCCGCCGTTGTCGGCGTCGAAGTCCTGGAGATGGAAGTACAGGCCGCGGTAGTGGAAGAGCTGGCGGCGGCGCGTGCCCATCCGGTGTGGCATCTCGGTGGTGTCGAATTCCCGGAAAAGCCCGGCGACTTCGCCCGCGGACGCGAGGTCCATGCGGGCCACGATCAGTGTGCTGAACAATGTCTTCCCCTTCTCTCGGGTGTTCATCTGGCGGGCCCGAACCAGCGGTCCAGGGCGGTCGGCAGGTCGTGATGGGTGCCCGGGGCGGCCCAGGCGACGTGACCGTCGGGGCGCACCAGCAGTGCGGTGGTGCGCGCGGCCGGATCGATCGGTTCGGCCGGTGTCGCGGTCACCACGTCGACGCGGTCGATCCACGGGCGCGCCCGCTGTCGCAGCACGGCGTTGTCGGCCAGATCGAGCAGCACGCCACGGCCGGATCGCAGCAGCGCGGCGGTGTCGGTGGCGCGCCCGTCCCGGCTCAGCGCGCGGCGCGGTAGCCGGGCGCCGAGCAGCGGATGGCTGCCACCGCCGACGTCGTAGCGGATGTCGAGTCCGGTGACCCTGGCGGCGAGATGCCGTTCCACCTCCGGGTAGGCGACGAGTTCGCTCAGTACCTCGCGCAGCGGTGCGACCTCCTCGCCGCCGAGGATGAACAGGCTCTGCGCCTTGGTGTTGGTCAGCAGCCGCTGCCCCACCTCGTACCGCTCGCTGTGATAGGTGTCGAGCAGCGACACCGGTGCGGTGCCGCGCACCACCGCCGCCAGCTTCCAGCCGAGGTTCACCGCGTCCTGGATGCCGGTGTTCATGCCCTGTCCGCCCGCGGGTAGATGGACGTGCGCGGCATCGCCCGCGAGCAGCACCCGGCCGCGCCGGTACTCGGTGACCAGGCGTGCCGCGTCGCCGAAAGCGCTCACCCAGATCGGTTCCGCGTGCGAGATGTCCACATCGGTCAACCGCTTCCACACGTCGGCCACTTCCGCGAAAGACGGTGGCCCGTCGCGTCGCTGGGGTGGTGCGCCGCGCTCGCCGACGATGATCCGGTACGCGCCGCCCGGCAGCGGGGCGCTCATCACCATGCCGCCCGCGACCTGCTGGCCGATCATCCGCGGCGCGATCTGCACGCCCCGCAGATCCGCGAGCAGCAGTTCGGTCGTCGCGGGGGTGCCGGGGAAATCGAAGCCGGCGGCCTTGCGGACGACGCTGCGCCCGCCGTCGCACCCGACCAGGTAACGCGCCCGCAGCGACTCCCGCCCCGCGAGGTGCACGGTGACACCCTCGTCGTCGCTGTCCAGACCGACCACCTCGTGCCCGCGCCTGATGTCGGCGCCCAGTTCCCGCGCCCAGCCGGCCAGCACCGCCTCGGTCGTCGACTGCGGCACGGTGCGGGCGGCCGCCAGCGGCGCGCCCAGCACCGAGAGGTCGAGCGGGATGCCGCCGAAGTGCCCTGCCGTGCCGGTCTCCACCGGGCCGAACCGCGGTAGCAGTCCGCGCTGGTCGAGCACCTCGGTGGTGCGCAAGGTCAGCCCGATGCCGCGTGACTCGCCGGTCGGGGCGGTCAGGCGGTCGAGGACGATCACGTCCACACCGGCCAGCCGCAGTTCCCCGGCGAGCGTCAGGCCGGTCGGACCGGCGCCCGCCACGATCACCGTAGTATCCATCTCTGCCTCCTGAATCCCGTTCACGCAGCGCGGCTTTCCGAGTCGTCGAGCCGGCACAGGGTGGCGCCCGAGCTCACGGACGCACCGACGGCCACGGTCAGTTCGCGCACGACGCCTGCCCGGTGCGCGGTGAGGGGCTGCTCCATCTTCATGGCCTCGACGACCACGACGAGATCGCCCTCGTCCACCCATTGCCCTTCCGCGACAGCGACTTTCACCACGGTGCCCTGCATCGGCGCGACCACCGCGTCGGCGGCGGCCGCCCGCCTCGTGCCGCCACCCCGCGCCACCCGGCCGGACCGGCGGGGCGTGGTCTGCCCCGGGGCGGACCGTGGCGTGGCGGGCAGCGACACCTCCAGGCGGCGGCCGCCGATCTCCACCACCACCGTCTCGCGCTCCGGGTGCGGCTCGGCGAGCGCGTCCGCGATGTCCTGCGCGGGGATCCGGTTGTCGAACCCGGTCTCGATCCAGCGTGTGTGCACCGCGAAAGGTTCAGCGGTGAAGGCCGGTTCCTCGACCACCGCGCGATGGAACGGCAGTGTCGTCGGCACGCCGGTCACGGTGAATTCCGCCAGCGCGCGACGCGCTCTGGCCAGCGCCTGATCACGGGTCGCCCCGGTGACGATCAGCTTGGCCAGCAGCGAATCCCACGCGGGGCCGATCACCGAGCCCGGCCCGACGCCGGTGTCGACGCGCACGCCGGGACCACTCGGCAGGACCGATGCCGTCACCGTGCCCGGCGCGGGCAGGAATCCCCGTCCCGGATCCTCGGCGTTGATCCGGAACTCCAGCGAATGCCCGCGCGCGGGCGGATCGTCGTAGCCGAGCGCTTCACCGCGCGCGATCCGGAACATCTCCCGCACCAGGTCGATGCCCGTCACCTCCTCGCTCACGGGGTGCTCGACCTGGAGTCGGGTGTTCACCTCGAGGAAGGTCAGGGTGCCGTCGCGGCCGATGAGGAATTCGCAGGTGCCCGCGCCTACGTAGCCGGCCCGCGACAGGATCGCCTTCGAGGCCCGGTACAGCTCCGCGCGCTGTGCGGCGCTCAGAAACGGCGCGGGCGCTTCCTCGACCAGCTTCTGATGCCTGCGCTGCACCGAGCAGTCCCTGGTCGAGATCACCACCACGGTCCCGAAAACATCTGCCAGGCACTGGGTTTCCACGTGCCGAGGCTCGTCGAGATAGCGTTCGACGAAGCATTCGCCCCGGCCGAAAGCGATGACCGCCTCGCGCACCGCGGCGTCGAACAGCTCCGGGATCTCCTCGCGTTGTCTGGCGACCCGCAGGCCCCGTCCGCCACCGCCGTAGGCCGCCTTGATCGCTATGGGCAGCCCGTGCAGGTCGGCGAACGCGACCGCATCGGCCGCGCCCCGGAGGGGTTCCGCCGTCCCCGCGACCAGAGGAGCGCCGACCTCGCGGGCGATCCCACGGGCCGACATCTTGTCGCCCAGCGCGCGGATCGCCGCGGGTGGTGGACCGATCCAGATCAGGCCCGCGTCGATCACCGCCTGCGCGAAATCGGCGTCCTCGGAGAGGAATCCGTATCCCGGATGGACGGCATCGGCTCCCGACGCGGCGGCGGCATCGAGGATCGCGCCCGCGTCGAGATAACTGCTCGCGGGGGTGGCACCACCGAGCGCGTACGCCTCGTCGGCCAGCCGCACGTGCAGGGCGTCCCGGTCGGGTTCGGCGTAGACCGCAACGCTGGTCAGGCCCTCGTCGCGGCAAGCCCGCACGACCCTGACGGCGATCTCGCCACGGTTGGCTATCAGTACTCGTCGCATATCCGGTTCCCCCTCGCCCGTCACAGGTAGGCCGAGTTGGGCGGCAGTCCGACCAGCGACCGGCCGTACAGTTCGATGTTCACCGCGGGCGTGATCATGGCGTGCAGCGATGCGGCGTGGACATCGCGCTGCAGCCGGCCGATGGCCACGTCCCGGTGGATCGACGAGCCACCCGAGGCCTGGGCGAGAATCTCCACCGCCTGCTTGGCCTGCCGGGCGACCCAGCCGATCTGGACCCTCGACCACACCCGTTCCTGCTCGGTCCACGGCTCGTTCGCCGCGGCCTTGTCATCGATCACCTGGGCGAACCGGCGCGCCCGCGCCTCCGCGTCCTCGATGAGCAGCGCCGCCTCACCGACCTGGAGGTGGGTGAGCGGGGCCGAACGCGCGTCGGGGTAGTCGGTGTAGGTGAGCGGACGTCCCGGCAGCCGCTCCAGGAAGCCCGCCAGAGCCGCGCGCGCCGCGCCGACCAGCTGACCGGTCTGGATCGCCGTCACCGGAACCAGCACCGGCGCTCCGTACCGCGGCTTGGCCGCGTTCACGACCGACTTCGACCTGTTCTGGTAGAAGTCCTCGGCCGTGATGACACGATGCTCGGGGACGAAGACGTTCTCCGCGATCGTCGAGACGCTGCCGGAACCCTCCAGACCGGAGGTGTGCCAGTCGTCGACGATCTGCAGGTCCGACACCGGTGTGAGCGCGAAGATCGGCACGGGCTCGGCGCCGGGTTCCGAGGCGAGCGCCACGGTGATCTTCCACTGTGCGTGCAGCACTCCGCTGTTGAATCCCCACCTGCCGTTGAACACCCAGCCGCCCTCGACCCTGGTGGCGGTGCCGGTGGCCGCGGTCGTGCCGGAGATCCGCACGTTCGGCGTCGCGAAGACCTCGTCGAGCGCGGCATCGGGCCACAGGGCCGACATCCAGGTGAGCGAACCGTAGATCGACAGGCAGAAGGCCACCGAGGTGTTGCCGCGAGCGATCTCGCCGAGCACCTCCACGAAATCGCCGACATTCGATTCGAAGCCGCCGTACTGGGCCGGAACCTGCATTTTCAGTAATTCCGATTCTTCGATCGCGGCGATGACGTCGTCGGGCAGCCGGCGGTTCTCATCGATCCATCTGGCGCGTGATCGCAGCAACGGCGCCAATTTCGTCGCGCGTTCGACGAGTTCCTCACGGGTGGGGGCGCTGACGGGCATGGTCGATTTCCTCTCGCCGAATGTCGCGAATGCAGGCCGAGGCCGGGGGAAAGTTCGAAAGTGACTCGGCAGCAACGCCGTTCATCGATCACATGCAATCTCGCACGGCCTTCACCTGCGGCTCAAGAGGAGTGGACGGACTCTACGGTCGCCCCGTAGGTTTTCCGCCCGGAATCACGGGGAGACCCGTGGGTGCGGACCCGTGGATCCACAGGTAGACGGCCTGAAGAATGGTGCGATCCCATTTCGTTCACCGCGAGCGCAGATCTCCCCGATCGCCGGCGAACATGCTCGTTCCGAGCGATCAGAACAATGATTTCACAGACAGTTCACCCGAACTCGGCACACGGCGAAATCGCCTGTTTCCGTGAGGTATCGGAGACAGGCTCGGGAAGCGGCGGCTCGAGCGTATTGCACCCGGAATGGATTGCGACCGGCGACAAAAGCCGGAAAGGCCCCCGCAGACACGCGGAACCGCGCGCCGTACGGCGGCCACGAACCGCCGAAGGCGCGCGGACTCCCGCACGCGCGAATTATCCGGTCACGCGGTTCTGCGCGCACCCATCACCCGGGGAAGCTGACGCCTTCCCGCTATTCCGAGCTTGCGGTACACATTCGACAGGTGGAATTCGACGGTGCGCACCGTCAGGAACATGGTCTCGGCGATGGATTTGTTGCTGTACCCCCGCGAGGCCAGATCGGCGATCTTGAGTTCCTGTTTGGTCAACTGCGCGGCGCGATTGCGATCGTCCAATGTCCCGAGCACCGAATTCGCCTGTTGGAGCACAGGCCCGCTGCCTGCCGCCACCGCGAGCTCGGTGGCGGTTTCGACGACGCTGCGCGAACGGCCGGCATCCCCCCAGACGGCGTACAACTGTCCCAGGTCGCACAGCGCCCCCATCAGCTCGTAGCGCAGGCCCGCCAGGTCGAGCAATTCGACAGCACGCTCCAGCGTGGCGATGGAACGGCTGTCCTGGCGCGCCATGCCGAGCGCGTGCAACGCGCGTCCCACCGCACCGGGCGAGCCCCACCGCCGCGCCGCGGCGAGCTCGTCCTCGGCCAGGGCGGCCGCGAGATCGCAGCGGCCGAGCCCTGCCGCCGCGTGCGCCGCCTTGGACCGCCACGGCACGATCGCGGGGTTGGCGACGTTCAGCGCGGTCAGGACCTTGCCCGAGGCCATATGGTCGGCGAGGCTCTGTTCGAGGTCACCCTCGACCCGGTACAACTCCCCGCGCGCGGCGAGCGCATGCGCCCGGTCGGGCAGCGCCTCGACCGACTGCATGCGCTCACAGGCCAGGCGTCGCGCGTTCCGCATATCGCCGACCTGGACGAGCGCCTCGAGCAGCCAGGCGAGCACCAAGCCGCGCAGTGCGGGCGACGCCCCGGTCAGCAGCGGCGACAACGCCTCGACAGCCGCCGCGGGACGACCGCCCAGGATGTCGATCCTGGCCTTGACCAAGATCAGGACCTCCACGGTCCGGCGCGGGAGATCGCGGCGCGCGGCCGCGAGGAGATGCTCGCAGTACGCCGCGGCCTGCGACCCCCGATCCGCGTAGACCAGCACGAGCAATGCCAGCCACAGGCAGCCCGCGTCGGGTTCACAGGACTCGAAATCCAGGATGCGTTCCGAGCGCCGGACGAGCGACTCTCGGTTCATCACCCCGCAGTGGGCGAACAGCATGCTCTGCACGCCGTCGCACAGCCTGTCCCCGTCGCCGAACCGGTCCCGCGCCTCGGCCGTGCCGATGCCGGTGAGGTAGTCGATGGTGACGGTCAGTCGTGGATCCCTGCGCTCACACCCCGATCGCGCCGTTCGCTCCGACTCGGCACACTCTCCGCAACCCGACGCGAATGTCGCCGTGAGGGGCGCGACGGACGCGGACCCCTGATGTTCCACCATGCCGTTCATGCGGACACCACGCGACGGTAGTTCGGTCTGCGCGGCCGGCACGAATGCGTGCCGTGATCGGAGGAAATTTCCAGGTACCGACTATCGATCATGTAATCACCCCTGGTGATGCAAACTCCGGGCGCCCACGACGTTGTCGGCCGCCCGTGCCGTCCCACCCCGTAAGTGAAACTACCAGTACCACAAGCGAATTGCAGTGATCGGCACCATACGCTTTACATGATCGTATCCCTTGCCGGTACCGGCGGGACTTTTCGGGTGACATTCAGGGCCCGTGGCCGATATCAGCACATACTCTCGGCCACAAGGTTTTCTGTCGGTGAACCTTCCGTTTTCGACAGTGGACAATCTTTCGGCGCATGTCGCGAAGAGCGGTCTCCTGATATCGAAATCACCGACCGAGGTGACATGGGAACTACTGTCCCGGCGCCGAGACGAGAGGGGGGAGTCGCACGAACCGACGGTCGCGCGACTCCCCCGAGAGGCCACAGCTTCGGGTCAGACCTCGACCGGCTCCTGTGCGGCGGACTCCTGCCGACCGGGAATGGCGAGGCTGATCGCGGCGGCGAGGACGAGCGCCGCGACGATGACCAGGCCCCCTGCCGTCAGGGCGGCCGAGTAGCCGTCGGAGTCGGCGACACCGAAGAAGACGGCGCTCAGCGATGCGACACCCACCGCCCCCGCGAACTGCTGATCGGTGGTCCAGATGCCCGAGGCCGAGCCCGCGTACCTGGGCGGCACGGTGGACAGGAACAGTGTCGTCAACGGGGGCTGGACCAGGTTGATGGCGACGCCGACCAAGAACAGGCCGGGGACGAGAAGCCATGCGGCGACGGCATTTTCGTCGATCGAGGCCACGCCGATCACCGCCAGCGTACCCACGGCACCGGTCAGCGCGCCCGCGGCCACGACGAGGCGGCCGTACCGCACCGTCAGCCGCCCGACGAATGGGGCGACGAGCAGACCGCCGACGGAGAACGCGATGGTCAGCGCGCCTGCCCCGAGCGCCGAGTACCCCTGGCCTTCCTGCAGCCACAGGACGAACACCAGCAGGAACCCGCTGAAGGCCGCGAAGCCCACCAACTGGACCACCAGCGCCACCGCGCTGGTGCGACCACGCAGCAGTTCCACCGGCAGCAGCGCGCCGGTGCGGCGTCCGGGGTCGCGATGCTCGCCGAAGGCGACCAGAGCCACCACGGCGATACCCGCCACCAGCAGCAGGAAGGTCCACGGCGCCCAGTCGTAGGTGCGCCCCTCGAGGAGTGGGTACACGATCGCCACCAATCCGGCGGTCAGGCCGATCGCGGGCACCCAGCGCGGCCGCAGCGCGTCCTCGGCCCGGTTCTCCGGAATCAGCCACGTGCCCAGCGCGAGCAGGATCAAGGCGGCGGGGACGCTGATCCAGAAGATCGCACGCCAGCCGAGACCGGCGACATCGGCGGTGACGAGAATGCCGCCGAGCAGCAGTCCGCCCGCCTGGGCGAGACCGGCGGCGACGCCGAAAACGCCGAGCACCGTGGCCCGTTCGGGTCCGCGGAACAGGACGAACAGACTGCTGAGCACCTGCGGTGCGAGCACCGCCGCGCCCACGCCCTGCGCGGCGCGCGCGAGGATCAGCTCGCCGGGGCCCTGGGCCAGCGCGGACCAGACGCCGGCGAGGGCGAACACGGCGAGTCCGATGAGGAACATCCGCTTGCGGCCGAACAGGTCACCGAGGCGGGCAGCGGTGATCAGCGTGGCCGCGAAGGCCAGCAGGTAGGCGGTCGCGATCCAGCCCACCTGGGACGGACTTCCGCCTAGATCGGCCTGGATCGCCGGCAGGCCCACGTTGACGATCGTGACATTGAGCAGGTCCAGCGTGAAGCCCAGCACGAGCACGATCATCGCGGCCCAACGACGGGGATACAGCGATTCGTTCGTCTCGTCCGGAACTGTGGTCGAAACCGTCATCTCGGTTCCCCTAAGCCTCGGATGGTCGGTGAGTGTCCGGTAGTACCGTTACGGAAGAAAGTCGGTCCGACAAGTTAGTCGGGAAAACGAGTATCTCGTTGATACGAGATAATAGGTGAGGTGGTCGCCGATGACAAGCACATCCACCGCGCGCTCGGAATCGGTGCGCGCGATCGAGTCCGCGATGCGTCGCTACGCCGCCGCATCGGCACGTATCGACCAGATCACCGCGGGCGCAGTGGGTTTGACGTTGAGCACTTGCGAGGCGAACTTCGTCAACCTGC
The DNA here is from genome assembly GCF_000308595.1 of Nocardia higoensis NBRC 100133. Classification (GTDB taxonomy): domain Bacteria; phylum Actinomycetota; class Actinomycetes; order Mycobacteriales; family Mycobacteriaceae; genus Nocardia; species Nocardia higoensis. Next base: position 26,743 of record NZ_BAGA01000102.1, read on the forward strand.
TCCGGCTGCACGGTCCGCTCACGCCGGGACAGCTGGGCAAGCTCGCGAACTTCACCTCCTCCGGCACCACCACCGGAGTGATCGACCGCCTGGAGAGCGCGGGTTATGTGGTACGCGAACGCAGCACCACCGACCGCAGGAAAGTGATCGTCACCCTGAAGGAAGACCGGCTCGCCGCCGACGACGAGGCCCGCGCGCGGCGGCTGTCGCATGTGCTGGCCGAGTACACCGACGACCAGATCGGCACGATCGCCGATTTCCTCACCCGCCTCACCGGCGCCGAGGTATCCGCGGCATCGCCTCCGGAGGAAGCCGACGAGCCGCGTCGCTGAACGACCGGGCGATCAGCCGCGGGCGGCGCCGGTGGCGATCGGACGCGCGGGGTCGGTGATCCACTGCGACCAGGAGCCCGGGTAGAGCGCGGCGGCCACGCCGAGCGTGCTCAGCGCGAGCACGTCCAGGGTCGCGGCGACACCGCCACCGCAGTACGCGCCGATCGGCGCGCCGTCGAGATAGGGCGCGTAGCGCGAGCGTAGTGCGGCCTTGTCGGCGAAATGGCCTGCTCGCGGGTCCTCGTCGCCGGGCAGGCTGTGCGCGCCGGGGATGTGGCCGCCGATCGCGTCCGGTACCGAGCCGGCGTACCAGTCGGCACCCCGGGAATCGAGCAGGTGCCCGTTACGGGCGAGCGCGGCCGCGGTGCCGGCGTCCAGCGTCGGTAACGCCCCGAGCCGAAGCTCGGCGGCGCCACCGCCGGCGGGCGGACGCGACTGCGTCAACTCTCCACCGGCCGCGAGCCAGGCGTGCGCACCGCCGTCGAGGTAGCGCACATCGGCCAGTCCGGCCCAGCGCAGCACCCACCATGCGCGGGTCGCGCTCGACGCGAGATCATGGCTGTACACCACGATCAGGCTGTCGTCGCGAATTCCCGTGCGCTCCACGAGATCGCGCACCTGCGACAGCTCGGGCAACGGAGCGTCGCCCGAGGTTCCGGTGCGCGGACCGAGGAATTCGGCGAAGTCCACGACATGCGCGCCGGGGAGGTGTCCGGCGGGACGTTCGCCCAGACCGACGGCGAGCGGAGCGGGGATCGTGGCGCGATCACGCAGGATCTCCAGGACGACGACATGGGTTCCCGCGGTCGGCGCGGCCGCGAGTTCGGCGGCCGAGATGACGGAGGTGGGCGAGCTCATCGCGATCCCCTTACCGAGAAACGGTGCGTGACGCAGCCGAAACTAGTGCCACGTCCACGGGGAGAGAACGATTGGACTCACACAGATCATCAGGGTGGCCGGCTCGTCCGGCCACTAGAATCGCCAGGTGTCGCTGCTTCCTCTGATCTTCACCGCGGGCTGGGCGAGTGGGATCAATGCCTATGCGGTCGTGCTGCTGTTCGGATTGTTCGGCCTGACCGGCCTTTCCGACGATGTGCCCGAGGGCCTGCAACGCGCCGATGTGCTGATCGCGGCCGGAGTCCTGTTCGCGATCGAGCTGATCGCCGACAAGATTCCCTACCTCGACTCGTTCTGGGACTCGATCCACACGGTGATCCGGCCCGCTTCCGGCGCGGTGGTGGCCGCCCTCATCGCCGGTTCCGACGAATCCCTGACCACGCTGCTGGCCGCGGCGGTGGGTGGGACGACCGCGCTGGTCAGCCATCTGGTGAAGGCCGGGCTTCGAGCGGCGATCAACACCTCACCGGAACCGGCGAGCAATATCGCCGTCAGCGCCGCGGAGGATCTCAGCGTCGCGGGCGTCGTCACGCTGGCGATCTTCCACCCGGTCGCCGCGGCGATCATCGCCGCGCTGCTGTTGGTGATCGGCGTATCGCTGGTCTACCTGCTGGCCAGCCGCATCCGGCGGTATCGGCGACGCAGGCGCGAACGCAAGGCCGCCGGAAGCCGGGCGATACAGCCGGGTGAGCCCACGTACTGATCCGGCTCCGGGACCGCGGACGACATCGACGATCGCCCCCGAGCACACGAGCTATCGCGCGTGATCCGAGTGCGCCCGTTCCGGAATCAGGTCCCGGCTCTTGGCTCCCGGGCCGTACACCAGCCGTAGGTCGCGCCCCTGCACGCGCTCCCCACAGGCCGAGCACATCGGTTCGATGGTCGCGATGTGCCCGCATTCGGCGTGCACCGTCTCGATGGGCGGGCCGTCGGGCGCGGCCCAGCGATCGCCCCACTGCCGCATCGCGGCGACCACCGTCCACAGCGACCTGCCCTTGTCGGTGAGCAGGTAGTCGTAGCGCACCGGATTCTGCTGGTAGGGCTCTTTCACCAGGACGCCCTGCTCGACGAGGTGGTCCAGGCGCTGGTTCAGGACATTGCGCGCGATGCCGAGCCGGGAGCGGAACTCCTCGAAGCGGGTCACTCCGAACAGCGCGTCGCGCACGATCAGCAGCGTCCACCACTCGCCCACCACTTCCAGGCACTGGGCCAGCGAGCAGTTCATGTCTTCGAAGCTCGTCCTGCGCATGAACCCATCGTAGTCAGTTGCTTCACGAAACTCACCCATCTACTGTCAGTCTCATGATGCAACTCACTCGGTCGATCGCTGCGGCGTTCGACCTTTCCGAGCTCGGCCGACACCACTGGCAGGCACACATCGACGGCACCTGGCGAGGGTGGTCGGGACCACACGGCGGGGTGATCGCGGCGTTGACGGTCGAGGCGGCGCGCCGGACTGTCGGCGAGGAGTTCCCGGTGCGCGCCTGCGACCTGCACTTCCTCGGCAGGCCGGGTATCGGCGCACTCACCCTGCACGCCGAGCATCACCCGGTCGGGCGGTCCAGTCACGTCGTGGATGTCCGTGTGCACCAGGACGATCGGACCATCGCCGCGGCCACCATCACCCTCGGCCGCAACGGCGACACCACCGTCGCCGCACGCGCAGGCCGCCCCGTGCCCGCCGTGCCGCGCCCGGAGGCATGCGCCCGATTCCACCTGCCCGCCGAGATCGTTCCCGCCGGGGGCCATTTCGACATCCGGCCCGCCGCCGGACCGCTGCCGTTGACCGGCTCGGAGGAAGCCTGGATGACCGCCTGGATCGCGGTGACCCCGGTCGCCGACACCGCCCTGCCGATCGACGCTGCCACGCTGGCAGTCCTCGCCGACGCGCTGCCACCGGGGATCTTTCCCACACTCACCGTCCCGGTCCCGGTGCCGACGGTGACGCTGTCCATGCACCTGCACACCGACGAGTTCGACGCGGGTACGCGATTCGCGCTCGTGCGCGCTGCCAATGCAGGCACCGGCGGAGGCTGGTCGATCGACGAGACCGACATCTGGGACGAGCACGGACGGCTGCTCGCCACCGCCCGTCAGAGCCGCCGAGTCCTCGGCTGACAGGGAGAACGATCGTGAAAACCGCTGTCACCGAACGCGCCGAGCGCACCACCGACCACCGGGTCGTGCTCGGCATCGTCTCCATCGGGGTCCTGCTCACCAGCCTGGACCTGTTCATCGTCAATGTCGCACTGCCGCAGATGGCACGCGACTTCGCGGTCGCGGATCTGTCGACGCTGTCGTGGGTGCTCAACGCCTATGCCGTCGTCTTCGCGGCGCTGCTGGTGCCCGCCGGGCGGCTCGGCGATCGCAACGGCAATCGCACCGCGTTCCTGCTCGGGCTGATCGTGTTCGTCGTCGGATCCGCATTGTGCGGGGCCGCGTGGAATGTCGCCTCGCTGGTCGGATTCCGGCTGTTGCAGGCCGTCGGAGCAGCCGTGCTGACGCCGACCTCGCTGGCATTGATCCTGGCCGCGACCCCGGCCGACCGGCGCGCCGGGGCGGTGCGCTTGTGGGTCGCCTTCGCCGGCATCGGCGCGGCACTCGGGCCGGTGCTCGGCGGCCTGCTCGTCGCGGTCGACTGGCGGTGGATCTTCCTGGTCAATGTGCCGATCGGGCTCGTGGCGATCGCGGCCGGGGCGCGACTGCTGCCCGATCCGCGCGGTGCGGGCGGCCCGCTGCCGGATCTGGTCGGTGCCGCGCTGTTCACAGCGGCCGTCGCGGTGCTGATCCTCGCTCTCGTGAAGGGACCGGATTGGGGCTGGACGTCGGCGAATGTACTGATCTGCTTCGCCGTCGCGGCAGTCCTCGCGGTCGCCTTCGGATTGTCCTCGGCCCGCCACCACAGTCCGGTGCTCGATCCCGCGTTGTTGCGCGCCCCGAATTTCGCCCTCATGGCGGTGAACGCGGTGTTCTTCCAGGTCGCGTTCGCGGGCATGCTGCTGACGGTCGTGCTCCTGGCCCAGGACGTCTGGGGCTGGTCCGCGCTGCGCACCGGGCTCGCGATTGCACCGGGACCGCTGGTCGTGCCGGTCGTCGCGGTACTGGCCGGGCGGCTCATCGCGCGAATCGGGGCGGGTGCGGTGATCGCGGCGGGCGGCACGGCCTTCGCGGCAGGACTGCTGTGGTGGGCCGCGGCGGTGACGACGCAGCCCGACTATGTGGGCGGACTGCTCGGCGGCATGCTGATCACCGGACTCGGGGTCGGCCTGACCCTGCCCACCTCGTTCGCCGCGGGCACCGGCGCGCTCGCGCCGCAGCAGTTCGCCACGGGTTCGGCGGTGCTGAGCATGAGCAGGCAGATCGGCCTGGCGATCGGGGTCGCGGTGGTGGTCGCGGCGCTGGGCGCGCCGAGCGGTGCGGACGAGACACTGACGGGATTCCAGCGCAGCTGGTACGTCACCGCGGCGATCGCGGTGGTGGCCGGGCTGATCGGTCTCGGCGCGCGGACAACGGGCCGGGCGGAGGCGCCGACCGCGCCCGCCCGATAGGACGGCGCGAGTGCCCGGCGTTCGGCGGCTGCGGTGACAGCCGCCGGATGCCGGGAATCGGTCGTATCCGGCGATGCGAGCCGGCGGGGCAGCGAGAACGGCGCCGGATCCAGCGCCCCGGGACCGACACGGGCGTGCCGCGCCGTCCTGTGACGCGGCACGCCGGGCCGAGCGCCACGTTGCGCCCGCCGTCCCTGCGTCGGCGACGTGGCGGGGGCACTCGGACCCTGATCTGCGGCTATTGCCCGGGCAGGCGCCTGCGGCCACCGGCCACATCGGTGACCAGATCAGTGTATCCGTCGACCAGTTCGGCGAGGCGATACCAATATTTGTGGGTGAGGCCGCTGCGGGGGCCATCGCTGTCGATGGCCTGGTTGGCGTCGGCCCAGCTCCGGGCCATCCGATCCACGACCGCGCCGAGGGTCTCGGTGTGCAGGGCGGCGTCCGGACGGTGCGCGGGCACCTCGTGTGCGATCCACTCGTCGATGTCATCGACGAGTTCGGTTCTCCTGCAGTCGATTTCGGCCACAAGTCGGACGTCGGCCAGTTCGGCGCGGCGGGCGTGCAGTTCGGCGAGCGCGTGCGCGGACCGCAGCAGTTCGCGATCCTCGTAGCGGCGCCCCTGGAAGGCGCACAGCAGCTGCGGAGCTGTCGGCAAGGCCCCTACCGTCGGCGCGCTCATCCGATTCCCCCGGTAGCGGCTGTGAACGTTGCAAAAACCACCATGATCGGTTCTCGATTCGTTTGTTCCGTGCGCTCTGCGCCGAGGGGGTCCACCTCCCCGACAGCTGGATCATGCGCGTGCAAATGCAAGGACGCAACGCTGAACGCAATAGTGCGTTCTATCTAGTGCGCCTGCTGACGCGGCGCCAATTCCGAATAACCGGGCCACCCTGCGAAGACGTGTCACAGATCACGATTCGATACGGGAAGCCATGCGTAAGAGGGCTTTCCACATACTCGACGAAATCGGTCATCCGCGCTGCGCGGTGTGCCACCGCGCAGCGGCCACCGCGCGCCTGCCGTCTCCCCGGGCGAGCAGATCCAGGGCGTGCTCGTGGATCTCGATGTCGCCGGGCGCGCGCTCGCCGTACCGCAGGGCATGCTCGGGGTCCGGGCTCGACAGCACCGCCGTACGGACTCCCACGGCGAGGTGCTCCCGCCATTCGCCCACCCCGGGCGCCTGGGAACCGGGCAGCAGCGGCCCCTGGTACAGCCGTACGGCCGTATCGACATCACCGGACCGCAACGCCGCGAGCAACTCGACAGCATCGCAGGACAGCGGCGCGGCCAGCTGGTAGACGCGGCTGGTGATCGCCTCGCCGGTCACCCGGCGCAGATGCGAGACGTCGGCTTTCACCGTGGTCAGCGACGCCGGCCGGTCACCGTAGATGGCCCACTGCAGGCGTTCGGGGCTGAATCCGTCCGGTTCGAGCGCGAGCAGGGCGAGGATTTCCAGCTGCCGGGGCCGCAGGCGCACCGGGTGCCCCGCACGCACCAGCCGCCCGGTACCCAGGCAGGTCAGCCGCACCGCCGCCGGCGGGCTCGGGGCGGGCAGCCGGGCCTCCACGGCACTGACCAGCGTGCGCACCGTCGACGGGACGAGCGGATGTGCGCGGTCCCAGGTGGAGGACAGGTCGAGCACACCGAGCGTCCTGCCGTCCTGGCGACGGATCGGGGCGCTGTAACAGACCCAGCCGTGCAGGGCCGCCACCAGGTGCTCGGCGGAGAACACGGTGCTCGGGCGGCCGGTACGCAGCGACAACGACAACGCGTTGGTGCCCATGTGCCGCTCGTCCCAGCGGCCGCCGGGCGCGAAATTGACCCGCTCGGCGCGCCTGCGCATCACCGGGCCACCGCAGGACCAGAGGATGGTGCCGTCCTCGTCGGTGACCGCGGCGACGAAGCCCGCGTCGTGGGCGATGTCGTGCAATTGATCGGCGAGGCCGGTCAGCGGTCCGCGCAGCGGGGAGTCGCGCCAGCGGGCGGCGATGTCGGCGCCGCCATCGGGCGCGCTGTCCCGCGCGGGGTCGACGGTGGCCAGCGAGCGCCGCCAGGATTCGGCGACCTCGGCACGGACGGCTGGCGGCTCGGTGGCGGCGGGCACCCCGGGAACCCGGCGGGCCCACTCCTGTTCCAGCGCCGCCCTGCGCTGGGCGAGAGTGTCCGCCGGTGACGCCTCGCGCGCTGTCGTCTGCCCGGACCGTCTCACGTCCCCAGTCTTCCTCGTCACCCCCGGTGCGAATCCTCATCATGCCTCACCGTCGTGGCCCGCGGTTCGGTTCCGGCACCGGTCCTCCACCGGTTCCACTCCCGCAGCGGTGCCGACGGCAAACATCCCGCATCCCCGGCGCGACGCGGGGTTCTGCTCCGCCCGGCCCGAAGTCGCTGCCGGACAGGTAATCTGCCCCGGACACGCACCACCCGTGTATCGCCCGGCGGAGGCGACGGCCCGCGGCAGGGGGAACCACCGGGCGGTGCCGGTGAACGCAGGGGCGAAAGGAAATCCGTTTCATGGCTGGCAAGCGCACCGTGCTCACGGCAGGCCTGCGGCGGCTCGCGGCACTGTTGTTCGAGATGCGTGAGAACGTCGGGCTGAGCAAGGAAGAGGTGAGCAGCCGCACCGGCATCAACGTCACCACGCTCTACCGGATCGAAGCGGCCCAGGCTCGCCCGCAACGGCGCACCCTGATGGCACTGCTGGAGCTCTACGCGGTGGACGACGAGCGCCGCAGATACGCCCTCGACCTGCTCATCGACGCCCAGAAGCCGGGCATGTCCCGCCCGTGGGAGGCCAACCTCACCGAGGTCTACGCCGCCTACATCAACTTCGAGTCCGAGGCGCTCTCGGCCAGGCACTACCAGACCTCGTTCATCCCCGGCCTGCTGCAGACGCCGCAGTACGCGATGGCGGTGATCGACACCTCCATGCCGAAGGTAGAGGCGGCGGTGATGGAGTCGCGCGCCCAGGCCAGGATGAACCGGGCCGCGGTGCTGACCAAGCACGAACCGCTCGAACTGTGGGTGGTGATGGACGAGGCCGCGATCCGGCGGGTGGTCGGCGGGCCGGAGACCATGGGCGGTCAGCTGGAGAAGCTGCTCGAGATGAGCAAGCTCAAGAATGTGATCCTGCAGATCCTGCCGTTCGACGCGGGCGCGCATCCCGGCATGGCGGGCTCGTTCACGCTGCTGGATTTCCGGGATCCCAACGATCCGGAACTCGTGTACGTGGAGGGCATCGCGGGCGACGAGCTCGTGGAGGGGCATGCGGAGGTGCGTCGCTTCGGCATCATCTTCGATCAGTTGCGGGCGATGGCACTGAGTCCCCGCGATTCGATCGCCTTGATCGAAGCGGCTGCCGAGAGCATGCGCGTACGCCGGTGACCGGGCGGCGCGGATCCGTGGTCGGGCGCATCGGCCCGCACCCGGTCGCGTCGCGATAGCCACTGGTGAGGCGGTCGCCGCCGCCTGCGCGGGCGCGAAAACCCGCGTGGGCGAGCACATCACGACGGCCGCGGGACGGGCGGGGACGTGACGGCGTGCGGGCGCATCGGTAGAGTGGGCGCCGATGACCAGCATGGAAGCACGTCTCGGCGACGCGACCCGGACGGTGCCGTTGCCCGGTCCGTGGGATGTCAACGAGTACCTGGCCAGAGTGGCGGCACATCGTGGACGCTCGATCTCGCTCCGCCCGGTGCCCGCGGACATGCTCGTCGAGAACGGTTGCCGGGGCGCCGGTGTATGGGTCGCCCGCCGGTACGACGACATGATCGTCTTCGATTCCGAGGCCACCGGCCGCAATGCCGACCACATCATCCTGCACGAGGTCGGCCACATGCTGCTCGGGCACGGTCCCTCCGATGCCGAGATCGCGGACGGCCTGCTGCCCAGCCCGCTGCCGCCCGGCCTGGCCGCGCTGCTGCCCTCGGTGGCGGGTCAGCATGTGCTGGGGCGCACCGAGTTCGGTCCGGAACGGGAACAGGAGGCCCAGGTGTTCGCGGACATGATGATGGTCTACGCGACGCTGCCGCGCCGCAGGAGGCGTGGCATCAGACGCTTCGGCCGCGGTCGTTAGAACGACGCGGCAGCCGCCCCCGCGGAGGCGCTCATCCGGTGGGCGGCCTGCGGGTGCCTGTGCGCAGCTCGTCGAGCAGGGCTTGATAGCAATCGGCGATTACCACCATGCGCGGCGAGGACGGGTGGGCGGGATCGTCGGGCAGGTAGGCCAGCACCGTCTGATGCGCGAGCCGGTCCACCAGCTGCCCGATCGTCTCCTCGTCCGGGCGCGCCTGCTCCCCCGGCACCGGCGTGGCCAGGGTGACCCAGCGGTCGATCGCCCGCACCAGCTGGGTCCGGCGCCGATCCAGCGGACCGGTCCGGCCCGAGGGCGTGCGTTCACGGGTCGCGTGCAGGCGGGTGAGTTCACCGGCGGCGGCGAGCATCGGATGCCCGGCAGACGGACGCCCCCGGCATGCCGCCAGCAGCGACCCCTTGCCGGGCAGCATCCAGTCGTCGATCGTGTCGGTCATCCGCATCACCAGCCCTTCGCGCCCGATCATCTTCCATGCCGGCGGCAGGCAGGGGAAGTAGGCGGACGCGGACATCGGGACCGCCGCCTCCGCCGCCCGGCTCGCGCGCGTATCCTTTCCGCCGTGGTCGAACCTTCGCCGCCCGCCGACATCCATCCCGATATCGCCGCGCTCGCACCGCTGCTGGGCACCTGGCGCGGGCCCGGGCACGGCGAATATCCGACGATCGACTCGTTCGACTACCTCGAGGAGGTCCGGTTCGAGCACGTGGGCCGGCCGTTCCTCACCTACCGGCAGCGCACCCGCGCCGCCGACGGCAGCAGGCCGATGCACGCCGAAACCGGCTATCTGCGCTGCCCGCGGCCCGATCACGTCGAGCTGGTCCTGGCCCACCCGACCGGGATCACCGAGATCTGCGAGGGCGCGCTGAGTGTCGCCGACGGCGAACTGCGCATGGAACTCACCGCCACCGCCATCGGCCGGACGAGCACCGCGAAGCTGGTCACCGCCCTCGGCCGCTCGTTCCACCTGCACGGCGACACCATCGACTACACCCTGCGCATGGCCGCGGTCGGCGAACCGCTGACCCACCATCTGGCCGCGAGCCTGCACCGCGTCGCCGAGCCGCATTCCGCCTGAGCAGTCCCCGGAGGTCGAGCGCGCTCAGTACTCCGGCGGCAGCACCGCGAACATGTCGCGAGTGACGGCGACGGCGTTGTCGGAGCTACCCCCCTTGACGAGCAGCGTGGCGAAAGCGATGTCTCCGCGATAGCCGACGAACCAGGAATGCGAACCGCCCTCGACCTCCGCCTCACCGGTCTTGCCGTAGACCTCGCCCTGATCGACGATGCGGGTGGCCGTGCCGCCGGTGATCACCTTGCGCATCATCACCCGCAGGCCGTCGATCACCTCGGGGGCGATGGCCGGACGCTCACCCTCCACCGCGGTCTCGCGCCCCGCGATCAGCCACGGCACCGGCGGGCTGCCGTTGGCCACGGTGGCCGCCATCAACGCCATGCCGAACGGGCTGACGACCACCCGGCCCTGGCCGATGCCGTCCTCGGCGCGCTGCACCAGATCGTCGGCAGGCGGGACCGAGCCCGAAACGGTCGGGATCCCGGCCACGGTGTAATCCGGGCCGACCCCCAGACTCGCGGCGGACACGTGCAGGGCGTCGGCGGGCAACTCGCCGGCCAGCTTCGCGAACGAGGTGTTGCAGGAGCGCTCGTAGGCCGTGGCCATCGGCACGCTGCCCACGCTGAACATGTTGTAGTTGGGAATGGTGCGCTCCCCGACCACGATCTGGCTCGGACACGGCACGATGGTGTCGGGGGTGGCCACTCCCGCCCCCATGGCCGCCGCAGCCGTCACCGTCTTGAAGATCGAGCCGGGCGGATACTGGCCGATGGTGGCCATCGGACCGTCGCGATCGGTCGCCTCGTTCTGCGCCACCGCGAGGATGGCGCCCGTCGACGGGCGGATCACCACCATCATGGTCTGCTCTTTCGGCACGTTCACCGCCTGCTGCGCGGCGTTCTGCACGTAGCGGTCGATGCTGAGCGAGAACGACGGCGCGGGCTGGGCGGGCACTTCGGTGAGCACCCCGGTGTCGGCGCCGTTGGCGTTCATGGTGACCACGCTCCAGCCCGCCTTGCCGTCGACCTCGGCGATGACGGTCTGGCGGATCTGGGTCATCAGGTCGGGCGCGAAGGCGCGGTCGGCGGCCACCATGTCCCACTCCTGGTTGAACCCGAGCCCGGGCAGGCCGATCAACATGGCACCCACCTGCTCGTATTCGAGTTCGCTGAGCAGGATCACGGTGTACGGTCCTCCTGCGCCACGAGCCGCCTTCAGGATCGCCTCCGGGGTGAGGCGCTTGTCGAGACCGATCAATGCCGCCGACAGCGACCGGGCCACCCCGGCCGGATCGGAGGCGGCGGAGACGTCGAAGGTCACCCGGGTCACCTTGCCCGGAACGAGCACGTCGCTGCCGGACTGTTCGTTGACGCGGGCGCGCGGGGCGGGCGTGGCGCGCAGTGCCAGCGTCTGGGTGTCACCGAGCCGGGGATGGATGTTCGAGGAGGTCCAGCGCACCATCCAACGGCCGTCGGTGCGCCCCATCTGCAGTTGCCCGGTGTAGGACCAGACCCGTTCCTTCGGCAGCCGCCACTCGTAGCTGTAGTCGACGGTCGCGGTGTCGCCGGTGACCCTGGCCGCGCCCGCCTGCGCGGACAGTTCCTCGGCCTGCAGGTTCTCCCAGACGGAAGCCATTGCGGCGCTTGCCTTGTCAGGACGGCTGGTCAGCTCGGCGGCCCGGTCGAGTTCGCCGGCCGCGAAGGCCGCGAGGAAGGTCTCCGCCAACCCCACCGGTCCTTTGGGCTCCGACGAGCAGCCCGCTACGGCCGCCGCGACCAGGAGCGCGACGACCACCGGAATCAGCAGGCGTCTCATGGCTGCCGATGGTACTGGCCATCATTCGGCAAGCGCCGACGGCGCACCGGAAAATGCCCTCGGACAACCGATTCCGCCGGTACTCCGAGGCGACCGGGCGGCGGAACTCAGTCCAGCAGGACCGTGGCGAACGTGGCGACCTGCCGGAATCCGACGCGGCTGTAGGCGCGCCGGGCGGCGGCGTTGTAGTCGTTGACGTAGAGACTGGCGACGCGGCCGGTGGCCACCACCGCATCGGCGACCGCCGCCGTGCCAGCCGTTCCCAAGCCGCGGCCGCGCTGGTCGGGATGCACCCAGACGCCCTGGATCTGACCGGTGTGCTTGGACAGTGAACCGATCTCGGCCTTGTACACCACCCGGCCGTCCTCGAAACGCGCCCAGGCGCGGCCTGATTCGATGAGGCTGCTGATGCGCCGCCGGTAGGCGCGGCCACCGTCGCCCGCGCGCGGATCGACTCCGACTTCCTCGATGAACATGGCGATGGCCGCCTCGAGGTAGCGGTCGAGTTCGGCGGGCACGGCGCGACGCACCTCGGGGTCGGCCGCGACCGCGGACGCCTGGCTCAGCGCGAGCAGCGGCTGGCTGGCGCGCAACTCCCGCGGCGCGCCCCAGCGATCGCTGAGCATCTCCCACAGCGGCAGCGCGAGCTCTTGCCTGCCGACGATCGAGGAGCAGATCCGGGGCCAGCGCCCGGCCCGGTCGGCGAAGGCTCGCAGAGCATCCGGGCCGCCGAGCAGCGGTACGAGATTGGCGCCGGAAAAGCACAGCGACTCGGAAGGGCTCTCGTGAGTCCACATCTCGCCGAGGCCGTCGCGCGCGTCGAGGCCGAACTCCTGCACACGCGCGGCCACCATGCACGAGGCGATGGGATCGGCATCGAGTACCCGAAGCACCTGAGCCAGTTCCCGGTTCGCCAGCGGACGCGCGGCAACTACCTTCGCCCGACGCGTCGGCTCCCGCAGACTCCGCACATCCAACAGCCTGCCACGAACGGGGCCCATCCGGTACAAATCCCCGCGAAAGGCCAGGTCAGCCGACGGTGACCACCGGTTCGCCCGCAGCGGTGGCCTCCCCGCTCGCACCGATCTCCTCGGCGATGCGCATCGCCTCCTCGATCAGCGTCTCCACGATCAGATGTTCCGGGACGGTCTTGATGACTTCGCCCTTGACGAAGATCTGCCCCTTGCCGTTGCCGGAGGCCACACCGAGGTCGGCTTCCCTGGCCTCGCCCGGACCGTTCACCACACAGCCCATCACGGCGACCCGCAACGGCACCTCCATGCCCTCGAGGCCCGCGCTGACCTCGTTGGCGAGGGTGTACACATCGACCTGGGCACGACCGCAGGACGGGCAGGACACGATCTCGAGCTTGCGCGGCCGCAGGTTCAGCGACTGCAGGATCTGACCGCCGACCTTGACCTCCTCGGCGGGCGGCGCGGACAGCGACACGCGGATGGTGTCGCCGATGCCCTCGCTGAGCAACGCGCCGAAGGCCACCGCGGACTTGATGGTCCCCTGGAAGGCCGGACCGGCCTCGGTGACGCCCAAGTGCAGCGGGTAGTCGCATTGCGCGGCGAGCTGCCGGTAGGCCTCCACCATGATCACCGGGTCGTTGTGCTTGACCGAGATCTTGATATCGCCGAAGCCGTGCTCCTCGAACAGGCTCGCCTCCCACAGCGCCGATTCGACCAGCGCCTCCGGGGTGGCCTTGCCGTACTTCTCGAGCATCCGCTTGTCCAGCGAACCTGCGTTGACACCGATGCGGATCGGGATGCCCGCGGCGCCCGCCGCCTTGGCGACCTCCTTGACGCGGCCGTCGAACTCCTTGATGTTGCCCGGGTTCACGCGCACGGCCGCGCAGCCCGCGTCGATGGCGGCGAAGATGTAGCGCGGCTGGAAGTGGATGTCGGCGATGACCGGGATCTGACTCTTCCTGGCGATCGTCGCCAGCGCGTCGGCGTCCTCCTGGCGGGGGCACGCCACGCGCACGATGTCACAGCCCGAGGCGGTGAGCTCGGCGATCTGCTGCAGGGTCGCGTTGACGTCGTGGGTCTTGGTCGTGGTCATCGACTGCACGGAGATCGGGGAATCACTGCCCACGCCGACATTGCCCACCTTCAACTGGCGGGTCTTGCGGCGCGGAGCGAGCACAGCTGCCGGAGCCGCCGGCATCCCCAATCCGATGGTGCTGGTCACTGTCGCCTGCCTACTTTCGCTGCGTTCTGCGGGCCGTATCGTTTCCGAGCTTAGTCACCGCCGACGGCAGGGCTGCCTGCGTGAGGTCGATGACACACCGCACGGTACCCGGACCGGGCGCCCGAGGCGGAACAGGAGTGGCCGGTGGGCCCCATGTGGCGGAACGGCCCTTGCCGGGCTCAGGGGAACAGACGAATGGGGTTGATGATGTCGGCGGCCAGAGTCAGCACCATGTACGAGCCGCCGATCACCACCGCCACATAGGTCAGCGGCAGCAGCTTGAGGAAGTCCACGGGGCCGCCGGGGCTCAGACCGCGCCAGCCGCGCACCGTGTTGCGCACCTTCTCGTAGAGCACGACCGCGATGTGACCGCCGTCCAGCGGCAGCAGCGGCAGGACATTGAACGCGCCGAGGAAGAAGTTCAAGCTGGCCAGCATCAGCACGAAGACCTCCCACAGGCCGGCCTCCGCGCTCTCACCACCGATCCGGCTGGCTCCGTAGATGCTGACCGGGGTCTCGGGATCGCGTTCGCCCCCGGTGACCGCCTCCCACAGCGCGGCCACCTTGGCGGGCATGTCGGCCAGCGCCTCGAAGGTGCGCACAAAGAGGTCGCCGGTGAAGGACGCGGCGGCGGGAACGGCCTCGACCGGGGTGTACTCGGTGACCGCGGGGGGTGCGTCGAGGGTGATGCCGACGGCGCTCACCTGCTTGGTCGACCCGTCGGCGGCGTAACGCAGCACCTGCTGCGGCACGACCGTGACCTGCACGGACGCGCCGGCCCGGTCGACGGTGTAGGTGATCGGGCCGGTCGTCTCACGAGTCTTCTCGGTGAACTCCGCCCAGGTGGCGACCGCGGCGCCGTCGACCGCGGTGACCCGATCGCCCGGCAGCAGCCCGCCCTGCTCGGCGGGGCCGACGCCCGTGCACGGCTTCAGCGAGCCGTCCGGGTTGGCATCGGAGACACATGCCAGCGTGCCGACGACCGGAGCGGGCTCGTCGAGGTTGGGCAGGCCCCAGCCGATCGCGAGCACCACGATCAGCACGAAGCCGAGCAGGAAGTTCATCAGGATGCCGCCGACCATCACGACCAGTCGTTTCCAGGTCGCCTGCCGGTACATGGCCCGTTCGACTTCCTCGGGCGCCACGTCGTCGAGCGCGGTCATGCCGACGATGTCGCAGAACCCGCCCAACGGGACGGCCTTGAGGCCGTACTCGGTCTCCCCCCGCTGGAACGACCACAGCGTGGGCCCGAAACCGATGAAGTAGCGGCGAACCTTCATGCCGGTGGCCTGCGCGGCCCACATGTGCCCGCATTCGTGCAATGCGACCGAGATCAGGATGCCGAGCGCGAACAGCGCGAACCCGACGGCGAACACCATTAGCTCTCCAGCCCTCCTGCATTTGCGCAGTTCATCGTCATTCCGCGCACGCGCGCCCTGCCGGCGCGAGCACCCGACCACACTAACGGTCCGCTCGCCGGTCCTTCGTTCAGTCTGCCAGGGCCCGCCACCGCTCGCGTGGCGATCCGGGCGCGGTGGTTCAGGCGCCGACCAGTTCGGCGGCGTAGGCGCGCGCCCACCGGTCGGCCGCGAGCACATCCTCGACGGTCTCCGGTTCCGCGGTCCACCGGTCGGCGGCCTCGACCGCGCGGGCCACGGTGCGCACGATCTCCGGGAACCGGATGCGCCCGGCCAGGAAGCCGTCCACGGCGACTTCGTTGGCGGCGTTGTAGACCGCGGTCACGCTGCCGCCCGCCTGCCCGGCCTGCCGGGCCAGCTCGACAGCCGGGAAGACCTCGTTGTCCACCGGCTCGAAGGTCCAGGTCGAGGCGGTGCCGAAATCGCAGGACGCGGCCGCGCCGGGCACTCGGTCCGGCCACCCCAGCGCCAGTGCGATGGGCAGTTTCATGTCCGGCGGGGAGGCCTGGGCCAGGGTGGAGCCGTCCACGAAGGTGACCATCGAGTGCACGATCGACTGCGGGTGCACGGTCACATCGATGCGGTCGTAGCCGATGCCGAACAGTAGATGCGTCTCGATCAGCTCCAGGCCCTTGTTCACCAGGGAGGCCGAATTGAGGGTGTTCATCAAGCCCATGGACCAGGTGGGATGAGCCTTGGCCTGGGCGGGGTCGACCGACTCGAGCTGCTCGGCGGTCCAGCCGCGGAACGGGCCGCCCGAGGCGGTCAGGACGAGCCGGTCCACTTCCTCGGCCCGCCCGCCGCGCAGGCACTGCGCCAGCGCGGAGTGCTCGGAATCCACCGGGACGATCTGACCGGGCTTGGCGGCGCGGGTCACCAACGAGCCGCCCGCGACCAGGGACTCCTTGTTCGCCAGCGCCAGCCGCGTACCCGAGGCCAGAGTGGCCAGCGTCGGCTCCAGCCCCAGGGCACCGACGAGCGCGTTGAGCACCACATCGGCCTCGGTGCGGCGCACCAGTTCGGTGACCGCGTCCGGCCCGGCCAAGGCGATGTCCAGCGCCGCGCCCGCGGCGGGATCGGCGACGGCGACATTGCGGGTGCCGGTGGCGGCCATTTGTTCGGCCAGCAGCGCCGGATTGCCGCCACGCGCGGCCAGGCCGACGACCTCGAATTTGTCGGGGTTGGCGGCGATGACCTCGAGCGCCTGCGTACCAATGGATCCGGTGCTGCCGAGCAGCAGGACTCTCACAATGTCGGACACCCCGCCATTGTGGCGCATGGCCCGGCTTTCAACGACGCGGCGTCGTATGTCACGATATCGGTCAGCAAGCCGACTGCGTACCGTCCCTTCGGTACCCCACACAGCTGAGGAGCGATCGTGGCCGCCACGGAGATCGAACCCGCCAAGACCGAGCGCGCCGTCGTCACTCACGTCGACACCGCAGAGGTTCCCTCGGCCGCATGGGGCTGGAGCGGGGAATCGCCGCGCGCCTTCAGGACCGCCGCCGTCATCGTGGCCCTGATCCTGCTCGCCATGATCATCGGCAACCACCACGGCAACGTCGAGAACCTCTTCCTGATCGGTTTCGCGGCCGCGCTGTTCGGGCTCGTCGGCTACGACGTGTGGTACCGCCGCAAGCCGCGCTGACAGCGCGCCTGCGACGTCGACACTTCCCCGGCGCGCGCGTGGCTACCTCCCCCGGCGTTTGACGTTCTTTCCGCCGGAACGGCTGCCCGCGCGCGCCGAGGCATTCTTCGCCTGGCCACCCGGCGTTCCGGCTGCGCCGCCCCGCTTCGCCGATTTCGGTTGCGACGATTTCCGCTGCGCTGTTCTCCCGTGGGCCCCTTTCCCCTGAGCCGACTTCCCCTGGGCCGTTTTCCCTTGGGCCCCATCGGTATTCGGAGTGCCCTTGGCCGCCGAAGGCGATCGCGTGCTGCGTGCGGTCCGTCCGCGCACCACACCGATGAATTCCTCGACCAGTTCGCCCGCCGCGGCCAGCGGCCAGGCCAACGCGATCTCGGTGTCCGGGTGGTCGGTGACCGTCCGGTAGACCAGATCGCGCCGGGCGTGCAGGCGTGCGATCGAATGCGGTACCACCGCCGGTCCGACACCGGCGGCCACCATCTCGAACACGACGGCGGCCTGATCGAGGTCACTGGCGTCCTGCAGCCGTTCCTCGGTCAGATCAGTCGCGCTCACCTGGTCGAACAGCGAGATCTCGTGTTCCTTGGGCACCACCACCACCGGCAGTTCCCGGTAGAGCGGGATCACCCCGAGCCCTTCCCGGTCGATCGGCAGACGCACGAAGCACATGTCGACCCGGCCCTCGGCGAGCGCGGCCTGCTGATCGGCCGCGGCGAGCGCGATCGTCTCCAACGGCGTCTCCGGGAAGCGCTCGCGCCAGATCCGCTCCCACTTCGACACCGTGACCCCCGGTACGAAACCCACCCGGAGCCCGGCGGCTTCCTGCGCGCACGGCTCCGATTCCACCGGGCGGGCGAGGATTTCGTGTGCCGCGTGCAGCAGTCTCGTACCCGTGTCGGTGAGCTGGGTCGATTCGGCGCCCGGCACGAACAGCTTCTCCCCCAGTTCGGCTTCGAGGTCGATGACGGTGGCGCTGAGTCGCTGCCGGGAGATACCCAGCGACCGGGCAGCACGGGTGAAGTGCAGTTGCTCGGCCACCTCGGCGAACCAGCGCAGCCTGGTGGGGTCGATCGACTCGAACTGGCTCATTCCAGCAAGCGTATTGCACCGCCGACGACGATCGGGCCGAGCCCGCCCGCTAGGCTGTCGCGGTGAGTCCGGACAAGAAATCGCAGATGATGAAGCCACTGACGGCTGCCAACAAGCTCGGCATCTACCTGCCGGCCGCGCCCGCGCAGTTCCGCGACTCCCCGGTCTCCTTCGCCGACCTCGAGCGGTTGCGCGCCGATCCGCCGGAATGGCTCACCGAACTGCGCCGCACCGGACCGTTCCCACGTGACATCACCGCCCGCAAACTGGGCGTCTCCAACAGCGGCCTGGCCCGCGCCGAGGTCTCCGACGCGCTCACCGCCGACGAGATCGCCGCACTGCTGGCCGACCCGCCGGAGTGGCTCGTCCGCGAGCGCGAGAACTATGCCGAGGTACAGCGCGAGAACGAGCGCATCAAGACCAAGCGCGCCGAGCACCGGGCGGCGACCAATCGTCCGGCCAAGAACCGTTTCGGGACCGGCCGCGAGAGCTGACGCCCATGGGACGGCGCACGCGGACTTGACCTGAACCTTCCTCGAGGTTTCACGATGGGTGTGTCACACCACCCGACCCGAGGAGAATCATCGTGAAAGCCGTTCAGGCAACAGCATTCGGTGGACCGCAGGTGCTCGCCGTACGTGAGCTACCCGATCCGGAGCCCGCCGCCGGAGAGGTACTCGTCGATGTCGAGGCGGCCGACGTCATGTTCCTCGACACCCGCCTCCGCTCGGGATGGGGCCGCGAGTTCTTCACCGTCGATCCGCCATATGTGCCCGGCGGCGGCATCAGTGGCACGGTGCGCGCCGTCGGCGCCGAGGTGGACCCGGCCTGGATCGGCACGCGGGTGGTCGGCGCGACCGCCGCCAGCGGCATCTTCGGAGGCGTCCCCACCGGCGGGTACGCCGAGCGCGCGCTCGCCCGCGCCGACAGCCTGCACGTGCTCCCGGACCGGCTGAGCGCGGAGCAGGCCTGCGCGCTGATCCACGACGGACGCACCTCGGTCGCGTTGTTCGACCGTGCCGACGTGCGCCCGGGCGACCACGTACTGATCACCGCCGCCGCGGGCGGTCTCGGCACCCTGTTGATCCAGCTGGCCCGCCTGGCCGGGGCCACCGTGGTCGCCGCGGCACGCGGACAGCAGAAGCTCGCCCTCGCCCGTCGTCTCGGCGCCGAGACGGCGATCGACTACTCCGAACCGGGCTGGACGGACCGGGCGCGCGCCGCCACCGGGGGCGCCGGGTTCCGGGTGGTGCTCGACGGCGCGGGTGGCGCGCTCGGAGACGCCGCGCTGACCACCACCGCCGACGGCGGTCGGTTCCTCGGATACGGCTCGGCTGCGGGAAGTTTCGGCGGATCGGACTCCGCGGCCGCGGCCGCGCGCGGTGTCGAGGTCATCGGGCTGCTCGATCTCCGCTCGGCACAACAGGATTGGCGCGCATCCGCCGAGCGCGCGCTGGCACTGGCCGCCGACGGACAGTGGCAGGTGGTGATCGGGCAGACCTATCCGCTCGCCGAGGCCGAACACGCGCACGTCGCCATCGAGGCCCGGACAGCGCTCGGCCGCACGTTGCTGACCGTCTGATCCGCTGCGAGTGCCCGCTGCTCGGAAGTTCACCTTCCCCCGCGCCACAGCGTCTCGACAGCGCTACAGCGGAGCAGCGTGCGCCGCGGCGACCAGCGCGTCCAACTCGTTCTCCCCGCCGGTGCGCTCGAAAACCAGGACCCACCGCTCCCGACCCGGATCGTCGAAGGTCGAGACCACGATCGCGGAATCGGAGCCGGTTCCGTCCTCGGCGCCCGGTCATAGTCCAGCGCGGTGGCCGTCGTGTCGTTTCAGTTCTCCGCCGCCAGCTGACCACAGGCAGCGGCGATCTCCTGACCCCTGGTGTCACGGACGGTACACGGCACGCCCTGGGCATTCACCCGGCGGACGAACTCCTGCTCGACGGGCTTCGGACTGGCATCCCACTGGCTGCCCGGCGTCGGGTTCAGCGGGATGACGTTCACGTGCACCCGCGAGCCGAGCGCCTTGTGCAGTTTGGCGCCGAGCATGTCCGCTCGCCACGGCTGATCGTTGATGTCACGGATCAGGGCGTACTCCACCGAGACCCGGCGACCGGTCTTGTCGGCGTAGTAGCGCGCCGCGTCCAGCACCTCGGCGACCGGCCAGCGATTGTTCACCGGCACCAAGGTGTCGCGCAGCTCGTCGTCGGGGGTGTGCAGGGAGACCGCCAGCGTCACCGAGAGACCCTCGTCGGCGAGCTTGCGGATGGCCGGGGCCAGACCGACGGTGGAGACGACCACATTGCGCTGGGAGATGCCGAGCCCGTCCGGCGCGGGCGAGGTGATCCGGCGGACCGCCGCGACCACACGCTTGTAATTGGCCAGTGGCTCACCCATGCCCATGAACACGATGTTGGACAGCCGCCCGGCGCCGCCCGCCACCTCGCCGTCACGCAGCGCGGCGGCGGCCGCGCGCACCTGGTCGACGATCTCGGCGGTGGACAGGTTGCGGTTCAACCCGCCCTGGCCGGTCGCGCAGAACGGGCAGGCCATGCCGCAGCCCGCCTGACTGGAGATGCACAGCGTGTTGCGGTCGGTGTAGCGCATGAGGACGCTCTCCAGCAGGGTGCCGTCGCCGGCGCGCCAGAGCGTCTTGCGGGTGCTGCCGTCGTCGCAGGCGACGTGCTTGACCACGCTCAGCAGCGGCGGGAACAGCGCCTCCCCGACCTTCTCCCGCACCGGGGCGGGCAGATCGGTCATCTGCGCCGGATCGGCCTGCAGCCTGCCGTAGTACTGCCGGGCGATCTGGTCGGCCCGGAACTTCGGCAGCCCGAGTTCCTCGATCGCCGCTCGCCTGCCGTCCGCGTCGAGGTCGGCGAGATGGCGTGGCGGCATGCCGCGGCGCGGGGCATCGAAAACGAGGGGAAGGGAGACGGCCATAGTGGTTCCAGTGTCCCATCCGCTCGCGAACACCGCCGACCCAGGTCAGATGTCACTCGGCCGGACATCGCTCAGCGCTTGGCCACCCGCCGCAGCTGCAGGATGCGCACACCGCCCACCAGCGCCATCACCAGTGCGCCGCCGATGACCGACAGCAGCACCGCGACTCCGAGCGGCAGGTTGAACTCCCAGAAGAACAGGCGCACGCCCACGGAGGTCAGATTCTGCAGGATGAACACCAGCAGCAGGATCAGGATGAGCGCACCGGCGATCAGGCTCATCCAGGCGTAGCCGGCCTTGGACCTCAGACTCTTCGGCTCGCCCGTCACCTGGGGATCGATGAGGGTCGGGTCGAAATCGTCGTTCGCGGACATGCCTCGATCATGGCCGATGGTGACCGGACACGACGGGAAATTCGGTCCACGGCGCGCCGACCGGGCCGTCGGCGGGTCCGGCCACGCGTACCTCGGCGGTGCTCAGATCAGCGTGCTCAGCACCAGCCAGGAGACGAACGCCGAGGGCAGCATGGAGTCGAGCCGGTCCATGATGCCACCGTGTCCGGGCAGCAGCGTGCCCATGTCCTTGATGCCGAGCTCGCGCTTGATCTGCGATTCGATCAGGTCGCCGACGGTGGCCACGAGGACGAGGCCGACGCCGAGCACGACGCCGATCATCGAATTGGCGTCCAGCAGCAGGGTCACGGTGAGCAGGCCGCCGATCACGCTGAACACCAGCGAGCCGCAGAAGCCCTCCCAGGACTTCTTCGGGCTGATCGACGGCACCATCGGATGCTTGCCGAACAGCACGCCCGCCACATAGCCACCGACATCCGAGCAGACCACCAGAATCATGAAGGTCAGCACCCGCAGGTTGCCGTCGTCCTCGAGCAACAGCAGGGTGGCGAACGCGCCGAGCAGCGGCACCCAGGCCAGCGTGAACACGGTGATGGCGGTGTCGCGCAGGAAGTTGCGCGGGGCGGTCCGCATGCCGTGGTCGAACAGTCGCCACACCATGCAGGTCAGCGCGGTGAACGCGAACGCGGCCAGCACGCCCTCGGACCCGAACGGCCAGCCGAGCCAGAACACCGCCTGCCCGCCCACGATCAGCGGAATGCGCGGCACCAGCACATCGGCCTCGCGCAGCCGCTTGGCCACCTCCCAGGTCGCCACGCCGATACCGGCCCCCGCGAACGGGATGAACACCAGCGGCGCGAACAACAGGATCGCGATGAGGGAAAGCCCGAGGCCGAAGCCGACGGCGAGCGCTGCGGGCAGATTCCGGCCTGCCTTGGAGGTGGCAGGGGCCGCTGCCGTCGCCGCCGCGTGGATCGTTTCAGGTGTGCCGTTGGCCGGCATCGGCTCGTCGGCCGCACCTTCGGCGGCGGCTTTCTCGGCCACGATTGTCCCGTCGCTCACTCGTGTGTTCCGTTTCGTCCCCCGCTCGGGCGGGCCCTCGGGTCTTCCTCAGACCTCGAGAAGTTCGGCTTCCTTGTGCTTGACCAGTTCGTCGATCTGACCGACATATCGCGCGGTGGTCTTGTCGAGCTCTTTCTCCGCGCGGCCGACCTCGTCCTCGCCGGCTTCGCCATCCTTCTGGATCCGCCCGAGCTCTTCCATCGCTTTGCGGCGGACATTGCGGATGGCGACCTTCGCGTCCTCACCCTTGCCCTTGGCCTGCTTGACCATCTCGCGACGTCGCTCCTCGGTGAGCTGCGGAATGCTGATCCGCAGGATGTCACCGTTGTTGGTCGGGTTCACGCCCAGATCCGAGTTACGGATCGCGGTTTCGATGGGGCCGAGTTGGCTGGCTTCGTAGGGTTTGATCACCACCATGCGCGGCTCGGGCACGGTGATACTGGACATCTGGGTGATCGGCGTGGGCGATCCGTAGTAGTCGACGACCACCCGGGCGAACATGCCCGGATTCGCGCGACCGGTACGGATGGTGCCGAGATCGTCCTTCGCCACCGAGACGGCCTTCTCCATCTTCTCCTCGGCGTCGAAGAGCGCTTCTTCTATCACGGCCATTTCCTCCACAGCGTCGTCATCGTCATGATCCGCGGGCCGCGGACTCAGGACCGAACCAATGTGCCGATCTTCTCACCGGCGACCGCACGGGCGATATTGCCCTTCATCAACAGATTGAACACCAGGATGGGCATCTGGTTGTCCATACAGAGACTGAACGCCGTCGCATCGGCCACCTTCAAGCCACGCTCGATCACTTCCTTGTGCGTGATCTCGGTGAACATGCTGGCGGTCTCGACGACCCGGGGGTCGGCGTCGAACACACCGTCGACCGCCTTGGCCATCAGCACCACGTCGGCGCCGATCTCCAGAGCGCGCTGGGCCGCGGTGGTGTCGGTGGAGAAGTAGGGCATGCCCATACCGGCGCCGAAGATGACGACGCGTCCCTTCTCCAGGTGCCGCTTGGCGCGCAACGGCAGGTACGGCTCGGCGACCTGCCCCATCGTGATGGCGGTCTGCACGCGTGTGTCGACGCCCTGTTTCTGCAGGAAGTCCTGCAGCGCAAGGCTGTTCATCACGGTGCCGAGCATGCCCATGTAATCCGAGCGGGCCCGTTCCATGCCACGTTCTTCGAGTTCGGCGCCGCGGAAGAAGTTGCCGCCGCCGATCACCACAGCCACCTGCACGCCACCGGCGACGACCTCGGCGATCTGCTCGGCGACGGTCTCCACGACGTCCGGATCGAGTCCGACCTTTCCACCGCCGAACATCTCACCACCCAGTTTGAGCAGTACCCGGCGATATCCAGGACGCGCGGTACCCGGGTCGGTCATCGATGTATCTCTCCTTCGGCGATCGGGTCTGCTCACCCTGGGTGAGCCATCGGTCGGCGGGGTTCCGGCAGGGGGGATGGAACCGCCCGGCAAAGCTCTCTCATCCTGCCTTACCGGGGCCGCGGCGAGTTCTCAGCCCCCGGCAAACGGGATGCGACAGCGAACGGCCCCCCACGCGAGTGTGTTCCTCGCGCGAGGGGCCGTGTCGTGATGAGGTCAGGCCTGACCGACCTCGAAGCGGGCGAAGCGGGTGACGGTGGCACCGGCCTCTTCCAGCTGCTGCTTCACGGTCTTCTTGCTGTCGGTGACCGAAGCCTGCTCCAGCAGAACGACGTCCTTGAAGAAGCCGTTGACGCGGCCCTCGGTGATCTTCGGCAGCGCGGCCTCGGGCTTGCCCTCTTCGCGAGCGGTCTGCTCGGCGATGCGGCGCTCGTTCTCCACGACATCGGCCGGGACCTCGTCGCGGCTGACGTACTTGGCCTTGAGCGCGGCGACCTGCATGGCGGCGGCACGAGCGGCCTCGGCCGCGTTCTCGCCCTCGCCCTGGTACTCGACCAGCACGCCCACGGCGGGCGGCAGATCCGAGGCACGCTTGTGCAGGTAGGTGGCGACCGGGCCGTCCAGCGAGATCACACGGCGCAGCTCGAGCTTCTCGCCGATCTTGGCGGCCAGCTCCTGCAGGGCGGCGTCGGCGGTACGGCCGTCGCCCAGGTCCAGCGCCTTGAGGGCGTCCAGATCGGCAGGCTTGGCAGCGGCGGCCGCGCCGACGATCGCGTCGGCGATCGCCTGGAACTCGGCGTTCTTGGCGACGAAGTCGGTCTCGGAGTTGATCTCGACCATGACGCCGTCCTTGGCGACGACCAGGCCCTCGGCCGTGGTGCGCTCGGCGCGCTTGCCCACGTCCTTGGCGCCCTTGATACGCAGCAGCTCGACGGCCTTGTCGAAGTCGCCCTCGGTTTCGACCAGCGCGTTCTTACAATCCATCATTCCGGAGCCGGTGAGCTCGCGGAGCCGCTTCACATCGGCAGCGGTGTAGTTCGCCATGGGTGGCGAGCCTCCTCGTTATTTGTCGAGAGTGGGTCTGGTGGGAAAACCACCTTGCCGACCGCTCCTGAACGCAGAAGGGTCGGCAAGGTGAACTATCGGCGCCGAACGGCTCAGAAGTCGGCCGGGCTCTGCGCGGCCGGGGCCTCTTCGGCCGGAGCGGCCTCGGCCGGAGCGGCTTCGGCAGCGGTCTCGGTGGCCGGGCTCGCCTGGGCCAGCAGCTCCTGCTCCCACTCGGCCAGCGGCTCGCCCGCGCCCGCTTCGGGCTTGGCGTCGCCGGCGGCCAGACCCGCACGGGCCTGCACGCCCTCGGCCACCGCGGAGGCGACGACCTTGGTCAGCAGAGCGGCGGAACGGATGGCGTCGTCGTTACCCGGGATCGGGTAGTCGACCAGGTCGGGATCGCAGTTGGTGTCCAGGATCGCGATGACCGGGATGTTCAGCTTGCGCGCCTCGCCGACGGCGATGTGCTCCTTGTTGGTGTCGACGACCCAGATGGCCGAGGGCACCTTGGCCATATCGCGGATACCGCCGAGGGTGCGCTCGAGCTTGTTCATCTCACGCGTGAGCATGAGGATTTCCTTCTTGGTGCGACCCTCGAAGCCACCGGTCTGCTCCATCGCCTCGAGCTCCTTGAGGCGCTGCAGACGCTTGTGCACGGTGGAGAAGTTGGTGAGCATGCCGCCCAGCCAGCGCTGGTTCACGTAGGGCATGCCGACGCGGGTGGCCTCGGCCGCGATCGACTCCTGAGCCTGCTTCTTGGTGCCGACGAACAGGACGGTGCCGCCGTGGGCGACGGTCTCCTTGACGAACTCGTAGGCCTTGTCGATGTAGGTCAGCGTCTGCTGCAGGTCGATGATGTAGATGCCGTTGCGGTCGGTGAAGATGAACCGCTTCATCTTCGGGTTCCAGCGCCGGGTCTGGTGTCCGAAGTGCGCGCCGCTGTCGAGCAGCTGCTTCATTGTTACGACAGCCATGGCTCTCGTATCTCTCTTTCGTTGCCGGTTGTCGCAGGCGATCGGTGACCGTCTGCCCTGGCGCCGCCGAATCACCGTCCACCCGTTCGGACATCCGAGCGGGACCAGCCGGCGATACCCTGCTCGCGGGCGTCACGCGAAACGAGGACACAGTGTGTTGGCTCGGATTCACGAACGACGCCGGTGACGAACAAGCACGGGTGGCGCGCGAAGTCGGTTCATGCCGAGCACGAACCGCTCGATCAGTCTACGATCCTGATGGCCTCGGCAACGAATCGGGTCTGTCCACAGGCTCGGAATTGTCCACAATCGGCCGCTCGAGCACACTGCGCGGGCACTCTCGGCGGCAGGCTCGAAGCCATGTCACGACCCTCCGTCACGGTCACCCTGCTGGTGCCGCTGATCTTCGTCTCGTCGCTGGTGGCCGACTGTTTCGCCCTCCCGGTGAGCGCCTCCCCGCCCGGTGATCCCATCCGGGCCGCACCTGCCGTGGTCATCGAATTTCCCGATCTGCTCGAACGCTCCGTTCGCGGGTTGCTACGCCGGGCGCCGCTGCCCACGACCGGATCGGCGATCGCGCATTCCCGGGGCGCCGACGCGGCGGTCCCGTGGTGACCGATGGGCCGGTCCCCGGTCGGCGCAGGCCGATCCGCACGCCGTGCCCCGGATCGCGCCTCGGCGCCCGGCGCCGTCGTTCGCCTGCACAGGTCGGCACACTCGTCGTGGTCTTCGCGGCCGTCGCGTCGGTACTCGCCGCGCCGGGAAACGCCTCCGCCGCTCCGGCCGGAGACTTCGACTGGCCGCTGCGCCCGCGACCCACCGTCGAACGGCGTTTCGACAAGCCCGAGCAGGATTGGCTGCCCGGGCACCGTGGTGTCGATCTCGCGGGCGCGGCGGGCCGGACGGTCCTGGCGGCAGGCGACGGCATCGTCGTATTCGCGGGAACAGTGGCGGGAAGACCGGTGGTCTCCGTCGATCACGAGGGCGGGCTGCGCACCACCTATGAACCGGTGCACGCGACGGTATCGGCCGGGGACCGGGTCGCCCGCGGCGCCGTGCTGGGCACCCTCGAGGGCGGTCACGCGGGCTGCCCGGCAACGGCCTGCCTGCATTGGGGCCTGCGCAGGGACTCCGGCCGCCGTGGCCGCCCGGAGTATCTCGATCCACTCGGCCTGCTCCGCCTGGCACCGCTGCGCCTGCTGCCGCTCGAGTATCGGTGAGCCGCAACAGGTCATCGGCGGGCAGGTGAGTGCCCGGCATTCGCCCGTCGACTCGCTTCGCCCGTGGGTGCGACGATCAGGCCACAGGCTCCATCCCCGACAGGTGCCACCACGCCGTCCACTGCCGACCCGATGCCACCGACCGAATCCCCCTGCCACCCAGATCCCCGCCTCAGCCGACCAGCTCAGGAGAACGACATGGGAGCGTCAGCACCGCTGCTGGAAGTACTCGTGCGATCCGTCGACACCCTCACCGGCGATTTCGATGTCGTCGAACTCGCACAGCAACTGGTCGACTCCTGCGTCGCGCTCACCGGCGGGGCGGACGCGGGCCTGTTCGTCGGGAACCATCTCGGTGAGCTGCGCATGCTCGCCGCCACCGACGAGCGGGCCCGCTCGCTGGTCGAGGCCGTCGACGGCCCCGCCCGGCACACCTATGCCACCGGCGCACCTGCGTTGGTCGACGACATCGCCGCCGCGGCGGTCGTCTGGCCGGACTTCGCCATCCATGCGGCCAACCGGGGGTACCGCTCCGTATACGCACTGCCCCTGCGCTTGCGCAGCGATACCCTGGGCGCCCTCACGGTCCTCGGTGACGGCCCGAAAGCATTGCATCGGGCACCGCTACGCGCAGCGCAGACCCTCGCCGATCTCGCCGCGATCGGCGTCGCCCAGCACGTTCTGCGCCCCCGCGTCGAGCCGATCCGGGACCGCTTGCCGGTGGCACTCAACGATCGCGCCACCGTCGAACACGCCAAAGCCGTCCTCGCCGAACGCGGCGGCCTCGACCATGCCGAGGCCTTCGCCTGTCTGCGTGCACACGCGCTGCGCACCGGCCGCAGGCTCGCCGAGCTCGCAGGCGGGATCGTCTCCGGCACGATCGACGCGGGCACGGTTCTGTCGGTCCCGTCCCGTCACTGATCGGTTCGAGGCCGGGGAGATCCGTCGATCACGGAGTGACGATCGCGAAGTTCGGATCGGGGGTGTCGAGTACGGCGACCAGAGAGGCGAGCTTCGTGGGGTCACCGTCGATTGCGATTTCGCCCGCGCCGACGACAACTCCGAAATCCTCACCCGTCAGCAGGACCCGCACGAGCGCCGTGCGGGAGAGGGTGAAGGTGGCGTCCGCGTCGGGCATCGGCCGGCCGGCCGGATGCTCGTAGTGGGTGAGGACACCGTTGCGCAGTTCGACGCGATACACGCGATCGGTGTCGGTGATCTGCCAGTCGGTGACCATGTGCTGGTCCCAGGCCTTCGGGCCGTCGACCCGGAGCGCGACGGCGTCGAGGATCTGCTCGACGGTCATGGTGTGTGGCGCGAGCGGTAAGCCGTCGGGGGCCGGTGTGCCGAAGATGCCGTAGCGAAGTTCGTAGGCGCCGCTGAGATAGATGTTGCGGTGGGTGGCTTCCGCCGAGCCGTAGGCGAGTTGCTCGAAGGCGCTGGCCTGCAGGTGTCTGGCCTGTTCGTCGGCCGGGTCGGCGAAGACCACATATCCGACGACCTGGGCCACCCACCGATAGTCGCCGGCCGCATAGGACTCGCGTGCCTTGCGCAGCACTTCCTCGGCGCCGCCCATGAACTCGACATGCCTGCGCGCCGATTCCACCGGCGGGTGTTCCCACAGGCGCGCCGGATTGCCGTCGAACCAGCCGAGATAGTGCTGGTGGATCGCCTTGACGTGATGACCCAGCGCCCCGGTGCCGCCCCGCGCGGGTCCGAGTTGTTCGAGAGCGGGCGGCAGTTCGAGCCGTTCGGCGATCTCGGCGCCGGCATAGCCGAGATTAAGCAGACGCACGGTCTGATCGTGCAGGTACGCATACAGATCGCGGTGCATGGCCAGCGTTCCCGCAATGCGGCGGGCGTCCCAGGTCGGCCCGTGGTGTGCGGCGAGAAGCACGTCCGAGTCGGAGGCGAACCGGTTGATCGTCTCCGTGAGTCGGCGCGCCCGCTCCCGCGGGGCGTCGCTGTGCGCCCCGGACGGCGGCATATCCGTCAGGGGATGTTCGAGGCTCTCGGCCAGATAGAGCGCCCGGTGTCCGGGCAGGTGAATGTTCATCGCGGCGGGCCCGCTCGCACCCGAGACGACCTGGAAGACCAAGGCGACGCCGTCGATCACCGCCCGGTGGCCGGTGGTCGTGATCTCGGTGGTCGGCGGTACCAGGCCGACGGTGCCGAGCGAGGTGGTCTGGCCCAGTCCGGCGCCGACAGTGCCGAGAGGTCCGCGGGGCAGCACCGCGCCGTAGCCGTAAGCGGCGCGCCGGGCCGCGGCCGTGCCCGCGTCTGCGCTGACCGCGACCGCATGGGTGCGGAATCCCGCGGGCGCCAGCACCGGGCAGCGGCCAGCGATCACCTCGTCGTCGGTGACGACGCCCGGCGAGCCGCCGAAGTGGTCGATGCGTGAGTGCGTGTAGATCAGGCCGGTGACCGGACGGTCGCCTCGATATTCGCGGTAGAGCGCGAGCGCGGCGGCCGCGGTCTCCGCAGACATCAGTGCATCGATCACGACCACACCGTCGCGCCCTTCGACCAGCGTCATGTTCGACAGGTCGAGCCCCCGCACCTGGTAGATGCCGTCGGCGACCCGGAACAGTCCCTGTCGACTGCTGATGCCGGACTGCCGCCACAGCAACGGATGCACCGACGGCGGACACGGTTCCCGGAGGAACGCGAAGGAGTCGCTGTCCCACACGACGGTCCCGTCGGCCATCGTGACAACGCCGGGCTCACGGGCCGCGACGAACCCGCGGTCGGCATCGGCCCGGTCCCGGGGCTCGGGATCGACTCCGAGGTGGTCACCGAATTCGCCCGTGGCGGCGAATGCCGCGCGCCGGTTGGCCGCGACGACCGCCCGGCTGGGTTCGGCCGCTGTGCTCATGTCCATCGGTGACCTCCTGGCAACCATGACGGCACGCGGTGCCGACTCCGGATTTCGACGCCGGTCACAGCCACACACGAGCGTCGAGCGACAATGCCTGACCGATCGATGAATCTCTGAAAGCAAATCTTCCGCAACGCCAGGTTAGCGGCGGACGGGAGAGCCGTCCACGAGCCGCGCTGGCTCGGTCACGACTCCCGGCCGGGCCCGAACTGCCGGGCCACCCCGGGCCGGAGCGCAACGCCACACGATCGCCCGACCAGCCCGCGATCCCTCGATCGGGCTGCGGGACAGCACCTTTCGAGGCGGCTGTCCGACGCACAGCGTCAGACGACGACGGCATCCCCGAATGTCATCCCAGATTCTCCACCGACGAGGCGGAGATCGCCCGGCGTGGCAGCCCGAGCGAGGCCAGTTCGCCTGCCCACGGGTGGTCACCGAGAACCAGCTCGGCGCCGCCGAGCCGTGCCCGCATCCCGGCCGGAGCCATTTCCCAGCGCGTGCACCGGGTCACGCCCCCGATATGGGAGTAGGCATCGAACGACGCGCCGGCGCTGCGCCGCATCGGCGTCGGCAGACCCGGTCGCACGGTGAGATCGACGATCAGCGACCCGTTTCGACGCAGGCTGCCGCGCCGGATTCCCCGGTGGGTCACGTCGAAGTCCGCCAGCTCCTTCGGGAAGCCCCAGATTCCGCGTCCGGCGGCAAGGGTGAACTCTCCGTCGACCGGCAGGCGGTGGATGAACACGCCGGCGGTTCCGCCGAGCAGCGAACGCAGGTCGGCGAGGCCCGACCCCGTAGGCGCCGTGTGATGTCCGACCATGAACGAGACCCCGAATTCGTGATACGGGCCGAGATCACCGTCCACGTACTGCACGAAGACCAGCGTGCACACCGCCCGTCCGCCGGGCAGGCGCAGCGCCCGCAGTCCGGAATAGTCGATCAACCGCTGCGCCACCTCCGCGGGCACGAGGTAGGTCGCCATGAACGCGTGCGCGGTACGGATGCGCACCGGCATCGTGATCCGCGTGCCGAGCACCTCGTGCGTGCTCGCCGGCCCGGCTGCATCCGCCACCATGCGCCACCCTCCAGAACTGGAACCTGTTCCAACAATAGCCTCGACTCAGGCGCGCGGGTGGGCCTGATCGTGCACCTTCTTCAAACGCTCGATCGATACGTGTGTGTACAACTGCGTGGTCGCCAGGCTGCTGTGCCCGAGTAGCTCCTGCACGACCCTCAGGTCGGCGCCGCCTTCCAGCAGGTGGGTGGCCGCGCTGTGTCGCAAGCCGTGCGGCCCGAGATCGGGTGCGCCGGGGATGGCCGAGACCACCTCGTGCACGACGGCCCGCGCCTGCCGCGGGTCGAGCCGGCGCCCACGGCGCCCGATCAGCAGCGCGCGCCCCGACTCCGCTGTCACGAATGCCGGTCGCCCGCGCCGCAGCCACTGCTCCACCGCGAGGTCGGCGGGGGCGCCGAACGGGGCCGAGCGCTCTTTGCCGCCTTTGCCCAGTACCCGGACCACCCGTCGCTCCCGGTCCACGTCGTCGATGTCCAGACCGCACAATTCGCTCACCCGGATGCCGGTGGCGTAGAGCATCTCGACGATCAGCCGGTCGCGCAGCGCCATCGGGTCCTCCTGTCGCGCACCGGATTCCGCGGCCGCCATGGCAGCCACTGCCTGCTGCCTGCCCAGCACGGCGGGCAGTGTCCGATGTGCCTTCGGCGAGGCCAGCCGCAGCCCCGGATCGGCGGCCAGCCGCCCGGTCCTGGTGAGCCAGGCGGTGAACGTCCGCGCCGAGGACGCCCGCCGTGCCAGCGTGGTGCGCGCCGCTCCACCGGCCGACAATTCGCCCAGCCACGACCGCAGCAAGGCCAGATCCAGCTCGCCGAGCGCCGAATCCGCCGACCGCGTGTACAGATGCCCCAGCAGCGCCCGCGCATCCCCCACATACGCCCGGACGGTGTGCTCGGAACGATTGCGCCCGAGCCGCAGATGCCGCCCGTACTCCTCCAGCAACGCGGACAGATCCTCCGGCAAAGCCTCCATCCACCCACCGTCACCCGCCCTGCCCGCCGCCGCAAGTTCCCGCGCCGCGGACTCGTTCGCCGTTCGGGTCTGTGTCGAAGCCTCCTTTCGATCGATGTGCTGGTCGGACAGACGCCGGCGGGCTCCCCGGCCTCCCCTCCGGGCCGGGAACCCTGTGACGGCGGGCGACACCCGAGGGTCGGCGTCGCGAGCGACATCGCGGCCGGCGCCTGCCGGAGCTTCACCGCCGGCCGCGCCTGCGCCAGCCGGTGTCGTCGGCGGTGGCCAGACCCGACAACTCGAGAGCGACGAGCGAGGCCCGGACCGCTGAGATGGCCAGCCCGGTGCGGACCGTCAGTTCGGACGGCAGACAACTGCCCGATGTGGGCAGCACCGCGTACACCGCCGCCTCGTCCCCGACGAGCCGGTCCGCCGGGGCCGTTGATGCGCCCGGCGCACCCAGCGGCGCAGCGGCGGCGCCGGGGACCGACAACCGCAGAGGGCCCGCTTCCGCGAGCACCTCCTCGACGCCGGTGACGAGCAGTGCTTCCCCTTCCCGAATCATCTGGTGGCAGCCGGCCGACGCCGCCGAGGACACCGGTCCAGGAACGGCGAGAGCGGGGCGGCCGATCCGGCGGGCCCATTTGACGGTATTGCGTGCCCCGCTGCGCATCCCCGCTTCGATGACGAGCACCCCATCGGCCAGGGCAGCGACCAACCGGTTGCGAGCGAGGAAGCAGTGCTTGCGCGCGACCGCGCCCGGCGGGTACTCGCTGACCACCAGGCCGGTCTCGGCGATCTCCGCGAGCAAGCGGTCGTGTTGCGCCGGGTAGGGGCGATCCACCCCGCAGGCGAGTACCGCGATCGTGGGCCCGCCCACGGCCAGGGCCACGCGATGGGCCATCGCGTCGATCCCGAAGGCGGCGCCGGAGACGACGGTCCAGCCGCGCGCGGCGAGGCCGCCGACGATGTCGCCGGTCACGTGATCGCCGTAGCCGGTACTGCACCGCGCGCCGACCACGGCGAGCGCGCGCTCACTGGCGTCCAGCAGCGAGCGCGGGCCCCGGACCCACAACACCAGCGGCGCCGCGCCGTCCGGATCACGCCCCGCTTCCAGCCGGCTCAGCCCCAGCATCCGCCACGCGGGCCACTCCGCGTCGTCGGGCGTAACCACCCGGCCACCGAGCCGCCGGATGGTCTCCAGATCGGCTGCGGCACAGTCGATATCGCGTCGCTCACGGACGGCGCCCCGCAATGCGCGGGGCAGTTCGCGCTCGCGCACCGCCCGCGCCGCCTCCAGCACACCGACCGACTCGATCAGCGCCGACAACGGCGCACAAGGACCCTGGACAACGCGCGAGAGGTACACCCAGGCCAACCGCCGCCGCTCGTCGTCGGACACCGCCCCTGAATCGTGAATATCGCTGTCCGGCAGTAATATTCGATCAGATTCGCCTACCACGGCAAGGGAATCGGCTCGCGCATCGCGGTCGTTCGGCACGTCGGCGACGCTGTCCACCGAATCGCCAGTGCTCGAAACCGCTGCCGCCGGACGCCGGGCCGCGGGTACATCCGGGGCGCGGCCGGGATCGGGGTGGCCGGGCTCGACGTCTCCCTGCGCCGCCGAGCCGCGGCCGTATCCCGCTCCCGCATCGGAGACCGCGTTCAGGTCCACCGGCGCGGGAAAATCGGAAACCTCTTGTCCCACATTCGAATCACCGGCGGCGATCGGATCATCGACCGTGCTCGATCCGCGAATCACGCTCGGGCCTCGGACGACTCCAGCGCTCTCGGATCCGGTCTCGACGCCTCCCGCGACCTCGACGTCGCTGGGGTCGTGAACTCCGCGACCGTTGTGCGCCGCTCTCGTTCGACGTGCCGGTGATTTTCCGGGCAGAGGGGAGATTACCTCGGACACAATGGCTATCCCTTCGAAATCACCGACATTCACCGGGATTCCCGGCGTGTCATCTCCCGGCCGTGTCATTGCGCACTCCTGCGGCGGAAGTTCAACGCCAGCATCACGTCCCGCGCGGACGGCAGCGTGCCGCCGCGCAGATCACTGATCGTCCAGGCGACCCGGATCGCACGGTCGGCACCGCGCGCGGAGAGCCTGCCCAGCCGCACCGCGGCCTCCAGCGGGGCGACGGCGTCCGGGGGCAGCGGAAACCGGCGGCGCAGGATGTGGCCGGGCACCTCCGCGTTGACCCGCCAGCCGTCGGCTCGCCAGCGCTCGGCGGCCGTCACCCTGGCGAGGGCTACCCGCTCCCGCACCGCGGCACTGCTCTCGGCCGCTTCGGTCGTCAGCACCGGGCCGGTGTGGCCGTGCATCCGCACCCACAGGTCGATGCGATCCATCAGCGGTCCGGACAGCTTGCCGAGATACCGGCGGCGCACCATCGGCGGGCAGACGCAGTCGATATCGCGCGCGGGTGCGCACGGGCACGGATTGGCCGCCATCACCAGTTGGAACCGGGCCGGGTAGCGCGCCACCCCGTCGCGGCGGGCGATGCGCACCTCCCCTTCCTCCAACGGGGTGCGCATGGCTTCGAGCACCTTGGTGCCGATCTCGGCGCATTCGTCGAGGAACAACACACCGCGGTGGGCGCGACTGACCGCACCGGGCCGGGCCGTACCCGACCCGCCGCCGATCATGGCGGTGACCGAAGTGGAGTGATGGGGCGCGACGAACGGCGGCGCCGTCACCAGCGGGTGCTCGCCGGACAGTACGCCCGCCATCGAGTGGATGGCCGTCACCTCCAGCGACTCGGTGGGCGTGAGCGCGGGCAGCAGCCCTGGAAGGCGTTGGGCCAGCATGGTTTTGCCGATGCCCGGCGGGCCGGTGAGCAACAGGTGGTGACCGCCGGCGGCCGCGACCTCCAGCGCCCAGCGGGCCTCCTCCTGCCCGACCACTTCGCTCAGGTCGCCCGGTGGGACGGTCATATCCGGCATCAGCCCGTCCGGCTCGGACAGCTTGCCTTCCCCGCGTAGCCAGCTCACGAATTCGCGCAGACTGTCCGCGCCGAGCACCTCGATGCCCTGCACCAGCCCGGCCTCGGACAGCGCCTCGCGCGGCACCACCACCCTCGGGTACCCCGCGCTGCGCGCCGTCAGCACCGCCGGGAGGATGCCGCGCACCCGACGCACCCGGCCGTCGAGGGCGAGCTCACCCAGCAGCACGGTTTTGGCGAGTTCGGTGGCGGGCACGGCGTCGGCGGCGTCGAGCACCGACGCGGCCAGGGCGAGATCGTAAACGCTGCCCACTTTCGGCAGCGTGGCCGGGCTCAGCGCGAGGATGACCCGACCGTCGGGCCACTTCTCCCCCGAGTTCGCGACCGCCGAGCGCACCCGGTCCCTGGACTCGGACAGGGCCGTGTCGGGCAAACCGACGAGATGCACCGAGGGCAATCCTTGACCGATGTCGGCCTCTATCTCGACCAGCCGGCCGTCCACCCCGGCGACCGCGACCGAATGAGCACGCCCGAGCGCCATCAGAAGACCGCCTCGAGGTGTTCTATCCGCGGCCGCTGCCCAGGGGTCATCAACACCGACACCACATCGAAGCGGATGTGCTGCCACGGTCCGTCCTGCTCGGCGAGCCACAGCAACGCCAGCCGGCGAATGCGCTGCTGCTTGCCGAACGTGACGGCTTCGGCGGGCGTGCCGTAAGCCAGGCTCCTGCGGGTCTTCACCTCGACGAAGACGGTGGTCGCCGCGGCGCGCGCGATCAGGTCCAGCTCGCCGTAGCGGCATCGCCAGTTCCGCGCGACGATCTCCATGCCCGCGTCCCGCAGGAACCGGGCCGCCAGTTCTTCTCCTCGTGCGCCGAGCGCCTGTTTGTCTCCCACACGGCCTATCGTGGCCGTGCCCGGCCCCGGCACAGGGGGCGCGACCTGGGCTTTTCAGCCACCCTGTGGACAACGGGGTGGCTGTGGACAACTACCGCGGTTACTCGGGAAGCCGCAGGTCGGGCTTCTCCAGCTCCTCGATATTGACGTCCTTGAAGGTGATGACCCGGACGTGCTTGACGAAGCGGGCGGGCCGGTACATGTCCCAGACCCAGGCGTCGCTCATCCGCACTTCGAAGTACACCTCGCCGTCGGCGTTCTGCGGACGCAGCTCGACAGAATTGGCCAGGTAGAAGCGACGCTCGGTCTCCACCACGTACGAGAACTGGCCGACGATGTCCTTGTACTCGCGATACAGCGAGAGCTCCATCTCGGTTTCGTACTTCTCGAGGTCCTCGGCACTCATCGGGTGGGACGTCCTCCTTCTCGGCGCACTGCGTCGTATTCCGATATCATCCCGCATGCGCCGATTCGGCAGCCACCCGGCTGTCCTCGACGCCGTCGGCGAGCACCTCGACCGCCTGGTCGACGGCGTCGCCGGGCCGCCGCGATCCCAGTCCCGCACGCACATTTCGCCAGGATCGGCGGTGCTCGGGACAGGGACCGAGCCGCTTCAACGCCGCGATGTGCTCGGATGTGTTGTAGCCCTTGTGGGCCGCGAAACCATACCCCGGATGGCGGCGGTCCATGTCGACCATGATCCGGTCCCGGGTGACCTTGGCGAGAATGCTGGCGGCCGCGATGCAGGCCGCGGTGGCGTCGCCGCCGATCACCGGCAGCGAGGGCACCGCGAGGCCCGGCACCCGGAAACCGTCGGTGAGCACATACCCCGGTCGCTGCCGAAGGCCGGCGACCGCTCGGCGCATGCCCTCGATATTGGCCACGTGGATGCCGATCGCGTCGACCTCCCAGGCCGGGATCACCACCACCTCGTAAGCCAGCGCCAGCCTGGTGATCACCGGGAACAGCTGCTCACGCGTCGCCTCGGTGAGTTTCTTGGAGTCGTCGAGATCGGCCAGCCGGTCGTAGGCCTTGGGCGCGAGCAGGCAGGCCGCGACCACCAGCGGGCCGGCGCACGGGCCGCGGCCCGCCTCGTCCACTCCGGCCACCGGGCCGAGCCCACCGCGGATCAGCGCCGCTTCCAGCGTGCGCAGACCTCCCGCCTTGCGCATCACCATGCGCGGCGGCCACCCCGTTCGTACGGTCACTGTTGCGATTCTCCCCCGCGATCAGTTGGACTGCGGGTCCTCGGATCGAATCGGGCCGATCCGGCCGGGCGGCCAGATCTTGAACACCGCCTTGCCACGGACATTGTCGATCGGCACGGTGCCCTGCCACTCGTCTCCGACGTGGGCCCGCGAATCCGCGGACTGGTTGCGGTTGTCGCCCATCACCCACAGGTTCCCCTCGGGCACCACGACCGGGCCGAACACCCGGCCGGACGGGTAGGAAGCGTTCTGCTGCCCGGGAAGCCAGCGGAAATCGTTCTCGACGTACGGCTCGTCCAGCGCCTTGCCGTCGACCATCACCCGGCCCTCGGCGTCGCAGCACTGGACGGTCTGACCGCCGACCGCGATGACGCGCTTGACCAGATCGTTCTCATCGGGCGGCACCAGACCGAAGAAGGACAGGAAGTTCTGCAATCCGCGCACCACCGGGTTGTCCGAGCGGATGGACTGGTAGCGGGTGTTCCAGGATTCCGGGCCGACGAAGACCACCACATCACCGGGCTCGGGGTCGGTGCTGTAGTAGCTGAGCTTCTGCACGTAGATGCGGTCGCCGATCTGCAGCGTCTCCTCCATCGACTGGGAGGGGATCACATACGGCCGGCCGACGAAGGTGACCATCAACGCGGCGATGACCGCGGCGATCACGACGAGAATCGGTAGTTCCTGCCAGAACGGCCGCTGGCTCTTGGCTTTTCGCGTCGCCTTGCGTCGGCTGCGGCGCCTGCCGCCCGCGCCTTCGTCGTCCGAATCGGACACTCGCACCGACCCACTTTCGTCTGCCACGCCGAACAGACTAGCCCGGCACCGGAACGTACGTCCGATGCCGGGCCAGTCGAAGATCAGTTGTGCCCGTCGAAGGGCGAGCGCTCAGCGCTTCTCCTTGATCTTGGCAGCCTTGCCGCGCAGGTCGCGCAGGTAGTACAGCTTCGCGCGGCGGACATCACCGCGGGTCACGACGTCGATGTGGTCGATGTTGGGGCTGTGCACCGGGAAGGTGCGCTCGACGCCGACACCGAAGGACACCTTGCGCACGGTGAAGGTTTCGCGGATGCCACCACCCTGGCGACGGATCACGACGCCCTTGAAGACCTGGATGCGCTCCTTCGAGCCTTCGATGACCTTCACGTGCACGTTCAGGGTGTCGCCGGGACGGAAGTCCGGGACATCACTGCGCAGCGACTTTTCGTCGACGAAGTCAAGGGTGTTCATTTTCATCCTTCTGGAGTTCGCGCGAACAGAGGACCCTGGCGGCACACACGTGCGCGACCGGTTCATGCTCCGAATTAGGGGATGCTCCCGGGGTCGGAAAAGCGCCCAGGGCAACCCGAGCATTGTGCCAGATCAGCGGGGCAGGGCGAAAATCGCCCCATCTCCGGAGGCCCACGCCGGATTCGGCGCCCACGCACCCGCGTCCTTCCCGTGCTCACGGTGGCGCCGATCCGGCCCGATCCCCGGCCCGCACGCCGTCGCGCACGCCGTCACCGTCGCCCGCCTCGCCGTGCGGCCCGGCCTCATCGTTCGGCCCCACCCCGGGCCGGTCCGCGGTCCACGGGAAGTGGTGCCGGTGCGGCGAGGGCGGGGCGGGCACCACGGTGCGGCTGAGTTCGGCTTCGGCGGCCGTGCGCACGTGCTCGACGTCGGGCTTGCCCGCCACCAGATCCTGCACGAAGATCTTCGCCCGTATCACCGGCCTGCGGTAGCGGCGCTCCCGCACGATGGCGCGCGCCATCAGCCTGCGCCGATCGCCGTAGCGCCAGCGCGCCCACGGCGCGCCCGGCCTGCTCAGTCGCAGCGCCCCGACGAACAACAGCGGCGGGAAGAACATCCCGAACAAGCCGGTCCAGATCTTGCCCTTGGCGATGACGATCGCGGCCATCGCCAGGTTCGCGAATGCGAAGCAGACCGCGACCACATGCCCCCACGTGCCGAGCGACTCACGGAAATCATTGATCTCGAGCAGCGAGAGCGGATGGAAGCCGAGCAACAACAAGCCCGTCACGGCCAGCGCGACGAAGACGGCGTCCACCGAGGTGCGGCCCTGTTCCTCCCAGTAGACATCGCGCAGGTAGTAGATCAGCGCGAACTCGTCGAGCACGAGCGCCGCGCCCACCCCGAACCCGATGGACAGCGCCGCGGCCACCGGAGTGGTCGCGTCGGCGAGAACGGCGACCATGCCGAGACCGGAACCGAGCACCAGGACGACGCCGAACACCATGTGGTGGATGTGCACGTCACCGGCGCGCAGGTTGCCCGGCCACCAGCGCACCTTCGCCCGGATCATCCGCACGCTGAGCCGGATGAACAGGAAGCCGAGGATGAAGCCGAGCAGGAAGCACAGCAGGGGCAACCGGCCGGTCGCGATCACGTCCTCTTCGAGCCACCGTCGCATGACCGCCGATCCCTCCCCTCCGTAGCCGGGTTCCCGGCTACGGAGGTCAGCTTCCGAAGCCGGCGCGGCGCAGCGCGTCTGCCATCGAACCACTCGGCGCGGGCGCGGGACGCTTGCCCTGGCTGCCCTTCTGCTGCCGCCCCTGACCATTCTGCCGTTGTCCGGCGCCCGTGGGTTGCGAACCGCCGCGACGCGCGCCGTCGCGATTGCCGCCGCGCTCGTTCTTGGCCGCGCCCGGCTCGTCGTCCAGGCGCAGCGACAGCCCGATGCGCTGGCGCGCGACGTCGACCTCGAGCACCTTGACCTTGACGACATCGCCGGATTTGACGACCTCGCGCGGATCCTTGACGAACGAGTGCGACATCGCCGAGACATGTACCAGGCCGTCCTGGTGCACGCCGACATCGACGAAGGCGCCGAAGGCGGCCACATTGGTGACCACGCCCTCGAGCACCATGCCCGGCTTCAGGTCGGCGACCTTCTCCACGCCTGCGGCGAACTCGGCGGTCTTGAATTCCGGGCGCGGGTCGCGGCCGGGCTTCTCCAGCTCGCTGATGATGTCGGTGACCGTCGGCACGCCGAATTTCTCGTCGGTGTAATCCGCGGGGCGCAGGGCACGCAGGGCGGCGGTGTCGCCGATCAGCTCGGTGATGCCGCGGCCGGTCGATTCGAGGATGCGCCGCACCACCGGGTAGGCCTCGGGGTGCACCGCGGAGGTGTCGAGCGGGTCGTCGCCGCCGCGGATGCGCAGGAAGCCCGCGCACTGTTCGAAGGCCTTGGGGCCGAGGCGCGGCACCTTCAGCAGCGCGGTGCGCGAACGGAACGGCCCGTTGTCGTCGCGGTGCGCGACGATGCTCTCGGCCACCGAGGTCGCGATGCCCGAGACCCGCGACAGCAGCGGCACCGAGGCGGTGTTGACGTCGACGCCGACCGCGTTCACCGCGTCCTCGACGACCGCGCCGAGCGAGCGCGCGAGCAGCGTCTCGGACACATCGTGCTGATACTGGCCGACACCGATGGACTTCGGGTCGATCTTGACCAGTTCGGCCAGCGGGTCCTGCAGGCGGCGCGCGATGGAGACCGCGCCGCGCAGCGAGACGTCGAGGTCGGGCAGTTCCTGGGAGGCATAGGCCGAGGCCGAGTAGACCGACGCACCGGCCTCGGAGACCACGATCTTGGTCGGCTTCTTCGCGCCCTCGGTCGCGCCGATGCGCGCGATGAGTTCGGCGGCCAGGGCGTCGGTCTCGCGCGAAGCGGTCCCGTTGCCGATGGCGATCAGCTCGACGCCGAAGCGCGCCACCAGCGCACCGAGCACCGCCAGCGACTTCTCGGTCTGCCCCTGGGGCTTGTGCGGATAGATCACCTCGGTGGCGACGACCTTGCCGGTCGCGTCCACGACCGCGACCTTCACGCCGGTGCGGTAGCCGGGGTCCAGGCCCATCGTGGTCCTCGTCCCCGCGGGTGCGGCGAGCAACAGATCGCGCAGGTTCGCGGCGAAGACGTCGACGGCATCCTTCTCCGCGGCCTGGCGCAGCCGCATCCTCGTGTCGATGCCCAGGCTCACCTGGAGTTTGGTGCGCCAGGCCCAGCGCACGGTGTCCAGCAGCCAGGCGTCGGCCGGGCGGCCGCGGTCGGCGATGCCGAACTTCACCGCGATCCTGCCCTCGTAGATGCTGCGCTGCCCCGGCTCGAGTTCCTCGCTGTCGGGCTCGAGCTGCAGGCTCAGCACCTCCTCCTTCTCACCGCGGAACAGGGCGAGCACGCGATGGGAGGGCAGCGAGCTGAACGCCTCACTGAACTCGAAGTAGTCGGCGAACTTGGCGCCCGCCTCTTCCTTGCCCGGCCGCACCGACGAGGTGAGCTGACCGCGGTTCCACATCAGCTCGCGCAGTTCGCCGACCAGGTCGGCGTCCTCGGCGAACTTCTCGACCAGGATGGCGCGGGCGCCGTCGAGCTGCTCGGCGGTGTACTGCGCCGGATCCGTGCCGGGATCGCCCAGCAGCGCGTCGGCGACCGGTTCGTGGCCGGCTTCGCGCGCGATCTGGGCCTTGGTGCGACGCTTGGGCTTGTAGGGCAGGTAGATGTCCTCGAGCCGGGCCTTGGTCTCGGCCAGCAGCAGGCTGCGGTGCAGCTCGTCGTCGAGTTTGCCCTGCGCGCGAATGGATTCGATGACGGCGGCGCGGCGCTCGTCGAGTTCGC
Source organism: Nocardia higoensis NBRC 100133 (assembly GCF_000308595.1). GTDB lineage: Bacteria > Actinomycetota > Actinomycetes > Mycobacteriales > Mycobacteriaceae > Nocardia > Nocardia higoensis. Next base: position 68,398 of record NZ_BAGA01000102.1, read on the forward strand.
GCAGGTAGTGCAGGCGTTCATCGAGCTGACGCAGCTGGGCGTCGTCGAGACCGTCGGTCGCCTCTTTGCGGTAGCGGGCGATGAACGGCACGGTCGACCCCGCGTCGAGCAACTCGACCGCGGCACGGACCTGGCTCTCGCGGACGCCGAGTTCCTCGGCGATGCGTCTGCCGACGCTTGCCGGGGCCACGAGGGTTGCCGTCGGTGCGGCGGCGGTCGTATCGGTGCTGTTCGTCTCTGAACCGGCGATCTCGGGCGCTGTCGTCACGAGCCGCAACACTAGCGGCTCCCCCGCCGGGGAGATCGCTCCGCCTCGTGCGGGGCGTTTCCCGCCTGTTCGAGGCCGCGACCGACAGCGCGGCCGGACAGGCCTGCCGCGCCGAGGCGATCGATCCTCGGGCTCAACGGCTTTCGCGCTCGCGCAGGATGAAACGTTGCACCTTGCCGCTGGGCGTCTTGGGCAGGCTTTCCACGAAGTGCACGCGGCGCGGATAGGCGTGCGCGGCGAACTTCGTCTTCACCAGCCGCTGCAGTTCCTCGGCGAGTTCGGCGCTGCCCGCGGCTCCGCTGCGCAGCACGACGAACGCCTCGAGCACCTCGCCGCGCAGTTCGTCCGGCAGTCCGACCACCGCGGCCTCGACGACCTGCTCGTGCATCACCAGCACGCTCTCCACCTCGAACGGGCCGATGCGGTAGCCGGCCATGATGATGACGTCGTCGTCGCGAGAGGAGAAGTGGTAGAAGCCGTCGGCGTCGCGCGAACCCGCGTCACCGGTCAGATACCAGCGGCCGTCGGCGGTGAATCGTTGCGCGGTGCGTTCGGGCGCGTCGAGATAGCCGGCGAACCACATCAAGCGACTGTTTTCGGCGTCGATCGCCAGCCGTCCGACCACACCCGGCCCGACCTCGACATCGGAGTCGTCGGCGAGCACCGAGCAGACCCAGCCGGGCAGCGGCTTGCCCATCGAACCGATCGGCGCGACCGAGTTCAGCTGGTCGTGCCAGGCATTGCAGATCACCATGCCGTGCTCGGTCTGGCCGTAGTGGTCGCGTACCGGCACACCGAGGGCGCGCGCCGACCAGGCGACCACATCGGGGGTGAGCGGCTCGCCCGCCGAGGATGCGCGGCGCAGGGTGATCTCCGCGGGGGTCGCGCTGTCGCCGGAGCGCAGCGCGCGGTAGACGGTCGGCGCGGCGGCGAAGTTGGTGACGCCGAAACGCTCGAGCACCTGCATGGTCAGGGCGGGCGAGAAGGGGGCGTGCAGCAACAGGCTGCGGGTGCCCGAGGCCAGCGGCGCGAGGATCGCGTAGTACAGGCCGTAGGCCCAGCCCGGGTCGGCGGCGTTCCAGAACACGTCGTCGGGCCGGACGTCGAGGGCGAACTCCTGGTAGGCGTGGAAGGATGCCAGCGCCCGGACCGGGATCGGCACGCCCTTCGGCGTGCCGGTGGTGCCACTGGTGAACAGCTGGACGAGCAGCCCGTCGCCGCCGACGGCGACCGCCTTCCCACACGGGTCGTCGGCGGTGTAGGCGTCGAGCAGTTCCGCGAACGCCAGTGGCTCGCGGACCGCCAGGCTCGGCGCCGGCTGCCCGGCCACGATCAGCCGCCACGGCACCTGCGCCGGGATGTCCTCGCCGGGCAACAGTTTGACTGCCTGGTCGGCGTCGGAGACGACCACCGCGGCGCGCGAGGACTCCAGCCGCATCGCAATGGCCGGCGGCGCGAAGGCGGTGAACAGCGGCACGTGCACCGCGCCGCGACGCCAGAGGCCCAGCAGCGCGACCACCAGATCCGCGGACTTGCCCATGAGCGTGGCGACCCGGTCGCCCGGGCCGACGCCCAGGTTCGCCAGCGCCGCGGCGAATCGCGCGGAGCGCTCGCGCAGCATGCCGTAGGTGAGATCGGTCGACGACAGATCGGATTCGATCACCGTGAAGGCGACGGCGTGGGCGGGATGCCGGTCGCACAGCAACTCGGCCGCGCAGGCCCCGGGCCCGTCGTAGACCCGCAGGAACTCGCTCACACGCGCATCCATGTCCACCAGCGTGTTCACGTCGACGACCATCTCGGTCTCCTTCTCGGTAATGCCTCGGTAATGCGGAATCTGTGTCGAATAGGATGTGGGTCTGATCACGTCGGCAACTACCCCCGAAAAGGGGTGACAACTCTTGACAGCCATCCCCCTGCTCCGCCCACGCGACGGCGATGCTCTCCGCGCGGAGATCCGCTGGGTCGCCCGGGAGACGGCCGCACCGATCGTGTTCGGCGGCGAGGTACACGACGACACGCTGCTGCTCTCGGAGTTCGTCGGCACCAAGACCAACGGGCTGCGCGGGCTGCCGGTGCTGCGCAGTTCCGGATTGGGCGGCCGGGTGATGGACCTGCGACGCCCGGTTTCGCTGGCCGACTACCGCAACGCTCCCTCGATCACCCATCACTACGACGAACCCGTCACCGGCGAAGGCATCCGGTCGATGTTCGCGGTTCCGGTCATGGTCGGCGCGCATTCGCGCGCGGTGCTCTACGCGGCCACCCGGGGAGGGCCGCTGGGTGATCGCACCGCCGAGCTCATCGTGCGAGCGGGCAGGCGGCTGGCCACCGAGATCGCCGTGCGCGACGAGGTGGACCGCAGGCTGCGGATGCTGGACATCGTGTCCCCGGTGCACGCCACGCGCCCGGAGATGCTCGAGGAGTTGCGGGGCATCCACGCGGAGCTACGCGGACTGGCGGCGGCGGTCGGTGACGACCGGATCCGGGAACGCCTGCACGGGATGTCCGCGCGGCTGATCCGGGTGATCACCGGCGAGCGCGCGGCCGACTCGTCGAACCTGCCGCAGCTGTCGCGGCGTGAGCTGGACGTGCTCTCCGAGGTGGCCTTGGGGTGCACGAATATCGAAGTCGCGCAACGTCTTTCGTTGAAGCCCGAAACCGTCAAGAGCTATCTGCGCAATGCCATGACCAAGCTCGACGCCCATTCCCGGCACGAGGCCGTCGTCACTGCCCGCCGCTTGGGACTGCTGCTCTAGACGCCGCGCAGACGCGCCTGCGCGGCGTAGTCGTGCACAGGGCCCGAGTAGTCCACAGGCGCCGACCGGGGAGTTCGGCGACCCCGCCGACCGTGCGATGATCGGTCGCATCCGATTCCGGGAGGGGGAGTTTCGATCATGGGTGGGAACACGATTCGCAGCGCCGTCCGTGCTGTCGCCGCCGCGGCACTGGCCGCCACGCTGGCCGCCTGCGGGCTCGGGGCGGCGCACACGGAGGGCGGCCCGAGCGGCCCTCCGGACGCACCGATCCTCGATCTGGCGGCGATCGAGAAGATCGATGTCGGCGACCACCGCGACATCGGCGTCACCGAGAGCGGGATCTACACCGTCACCCAAGACGCGGTGGTCGGCTTCGACCCGGCCGGCGACCGGCAGTGGACGTTGCGCAAGGACGGCGACCGGCCCGATCCGGAACGCGTCGAACCGGTGCTCTTCGAGCCGGTATTGCTGGTCGGCTGGGAGAACACGCCGGGGCTGGTCGCCTACTCGACCGAGACCGGCGAAGAACTGTGGAGCACGCAGGCGCAGCAGTGGCTGCAGGGCGAGATCGTGGACGGACGGGTGAGCTTCGCCGACGCGTACAGCGGGAAGCAGCGCTGGTCGGTCGAACTGGCCTCGTTCGGATGCCCGCACTCCGACGATCCACTCACCCCGGTATGGATCCGCGACGCCGTGCTCGTCCGGTGCTTCACGAGCACCGGTGCGGATGGCAGAGGCGCCGACCAGTGGGCGGCGGCGCTGAACTCGATCGACGGCACGACGCTGTGGCAGCGCCAACTCTCCGGCGGCGAGCACGTCGCGGTGGAATCGAGGAACACGCTGGCGATCGCGCACGAGGGCGGGGACACCGAGGTCGTCGACATCACCACGGGCGCGTCGATCGCGCACCGGCCCGCGGCGCCCGGCTCCCGATACCGGCTACCGAGGCCGGACGGGGTCTCGCTGGTCATGGACAGCACATTCCTCGACGAGAACACCGAAATGCGGTTGGAGGAGGCCGACGGCCGGGTGCGCTGGACAGCACCCCTGGATGAGAGGGAAGAGGTTCTGCCACTCACCCCCGCGGTCACCGGCAATGTCCTCCTGGCGAAGATGCAACGCAAATCCGGCGACAAGTCCGTTTCGCTGCTGGCCTACGACATGACCACCGGCACCCGCACCCTCGTGGCGGGGCCCGGGCCGAGCGTGCGCGACGAACAGCCGATTCTGACGATGTCGGTGCGACGGCAGAAGGTGTGGCCACAAACCGCGCCCTGGGGCCTGCTGATACCCGGCGAGGACGGCAGCGTGGCGGTCGTGCCCGCTCGGTGACCGATCAGTCCGGCGGCAACAGATCCGGCCTGCGCTGCCTGGTCCGTTCCAGCGCCTGCTCGTGCCGCCAGGTCGCCACCTTGGCGTGATCGCCGGAGAGCAGGATCGGCGGCACCTCGAGGCCGCGCCAGCTGACCGGCCGGGTGTAGCTGGGGCCTTCCAGCAGACCGTCGGAGAACGAATCCTGTTCGTGGGACTGCTGATTGCCGAGCACACCGGGCAGCAGGCGCACCACGGCCTCGACCATGACCAGCACGGCGGCTTCACCCCCGATGAGCACGTAGTCGCCGATGCTGACCTCTTCGACGCGAACCCGGCGGGCCGCGTCGTCGAAGACGCGCTGGTCGATGCCCTCGTAGCGACCGCAGGCGAAGACCAGATGCTGTTCGCTCGCCCAGCGATGGGCGGTGGCCTGAGTGAACGGGACGCCGGCGGGAGTGGGCACGACCAGCAGGGCGTCGTCGGGACAGACCTCGTCGAGCGCGTCACCCCAGACGGTCGGCTTCATGACCATGCCGGGGCCGCCGCCGTAGGGCGAGTCGTCGACGGACTTGTGGACGTCGTGCGTCCATCGGCGCAGATCGTGCACATCGACCGAGATCAGGCCCTTGTCGATGGCCTTGCCGAGCAGCGCCGTACGCAGCGGCTCCAGGTACTCGGGGAAAATGGTGACTACGTCGAGTTTCATGCCCGACCCCGTTTCATGGCAGGGGTGCTCATTCGGGATCGAGCAGCCCCTCGGGCGGATCGATCACGACGAGTTGCTCGGCGATCGAGACCGTCGGCACGATGGCGGTGACAAACGGGACGAGGATCTGCCTGCCGTCGTCCTTGGCACGCACCGCGAGCAGTTCACCCGCGGCCGAGTGCAGGACCTCGGTGACCGTGCCGATCTCCGTGCCCGCGGTATCGCGCACCGTCAGGCCCTCGAGTTCGTGATCGTAGAACTCGTCGGGGTCGTCCGAGGGCGGCAGATCCGCGCTGTCCACCACGAAGAGCATGCCGCGCAGCGCGTCGGCGGCGGAGCGATCGCTCACGCCGTCCAGTGAGACCAGGAGTCGGCCCGAGTGCTCTCGGGCCGACTCCACGGTGAACTCACGGGTCTCGGTCGAGCGGGGCATCCGCCCGCGCAGCGACGTGCCCTCGGCGAAACGCGCGTCGGGATCGTCGGTGCGGACATCGACGACGAGTTCGCCGCGCACTCCGTGCGACTTGGCGACACGTCCCACGACGAGTTCCATCGGTGGGCGTCTCCCGACTACTGGTCGGTGTCGACGACGTCGACGCGGATTCCCCGGCCACCGATACCGGCGACGAGGGTGCGCAGCGCGGTCGCGGTGCGACCACCGCGACCGATCACCTTGCCGAGGTCGTCGGGGTGCACATGCACCTCGACGGTGCGCCCGCGCCTGCCGGTGATCAGCTCGACACGGACGTCATCGGGATTGGCGACGATGCCGCGTACCAGGTGTTCGACGGCATCGGCGACGACGGCGCTCATTACTCCGCAGCCTCGGCCTCGGTCGCCTCGGTGGCGGCCTCGTCCTTCTTGGCCTTCTTCTTCGGGGTGACGGCGTCGGCGACCGGCTCGTTGTCGGCGGCGGCCAGCGCGGCGTTGAACAGGTCCAGCTTCGACGGCTTGGCGGCCTTGACCTTCAGGGTGCCCTCGGTGCCCGGCAGGCCCTTGAACTTCTGCCAGTCACCGGTGATCTCCAGCAGGCGCTGCACCGGCTCGGTCGGCTGGGCGCCGACGCTCAGCCAGTACTGGACGCGCTCGGAGTCGATCTCGATCAGCGAAGGCTCTTCCTTCGGGTGGTACTTGCCGATGGACTCGATGGCACGGCCGTCACGACGGGTGCGGGCATCGGCCACGACGACGCGGTACTGGGGGTTGCGGATCTTGCCCAGACGGGTGAGCTTGATGCGAACAGCCATGCTGATCTGCCTCTTTCGGATAAGCGGCCGTCGTCTGCGAGAGATGACGGCCAGGATGGTCACCACGCGATTCAGCGACCCGCACGGTCTGCGAGCCCGGTTTCGCGCATGGAGTGTGTGACCGCCGCGCGGCACGTGACCGGAGACGGGCTGACACTGTCCTGAGTAGGACGGTGGTTCATTCTGCCAGACGGCTCGCCGGGCCCGGAAATCGGCTGCTGCTCGCCCGCCGTGGCGCCGCCGCGAGCCGGGCCGGGCCGATGCGATCGGGTGCCGCCTGCCTCGGGTGCCACGTATCGCGGGCCCGGAGGTCAGCGGTGCCCGGTGACAGGATCGGCCGCCGCGACCACCCGGCCGCGCAGCACCACCCAGGCCGGCTCGGCCAGCACAGCCGGGTGGATCCTGGGGTCCTCGCGGTAGACGACGAAATCGGCGGGCGCCCCGTGGGCGATACCGGGCCGGCCCAGCCATGCGCGAGCCGACCAGGAGGCCGCTCCGAGCGCGTCGTGAGCCGACAGACCGGCAGCGCCCAGTGCGGCGATCTCGTCGGCGATGCGCCCGTGCCTGATCGAACCGCCCGCATCGGTGCCCGCGTAGATGGGCACGCCCGCATCGTGGGCCTTGCCGACGGTGTCGCGGACGCGACGGTGCAGATCGCGCATGTGGGCGGCGTAGACGGGGAACTTCCCGGCACTGTCGGCGATATCGGGGAAGGTGTCGATATTGATCAGCGTCGGCACGAGCGCGGTGCCGTGTTCCACCATCATCGCGATGGTGTCGTCGGTGAGACCGGTGCCGTGTTCGATGCAGTCGATTCCGGCCGAGAGCAACCCGGGCAGGGCGTCCTCGCCGAAGACGTGCGCGGTGACCCTGGCGCCATTGGCGTGTGCGGCCGCGATGGCCTCGGCAACCACGGCGTCGCTCCACAGTGGCCGCAGATCGCCCACGGAGCGGTCGATCCAGTCGCCGACGATCTTGACCCAGCCGTCGCCGCGCCGCGCCTGCTCGGCGACGATCTCCGGCAGGTCGCGCTCATCGTCGAGCTCGATGCCGAGTTCGCGGATGTAGCGCTTGGGGCGGGCGATGTGGCGGCCCGCCCGGATGATGCGCGGCAGGTCCTCGTGGTCGTCGATGAAATGCGTGTCGATCGGCGAACCGGCGTCGCGCAGCAACAGCGCGCCCGCGTCACGCTCGACCTCGGCCTGCGCGATGGCACCGTCGTGATCCTCGTGACCGCCGCCGTAGCGGATGCCGACATGACAGTGCGCGTCGACCAGGCCGGGCACGATCCAGCCGGTGTCGCACAGCGTATCGGCGCCGGGCACCGGCTCGAAGGAGACCGTACCCTCGTGCACCCACAGGTCGCGGATGTCGTCGTCGGGCAACAGGATTCCACGAAGGTGCACGCGAACCTCCTCGGCGCGGGTCGGGTGAACTTCAACCTACCGCGCCGAGTCGCCGCGTGGTCCGGCGAGCGGAACTACTGCTTGGGGAACTTCAGCTTCGACAGATCGAAGCCCTCGAGGCCGGGCGGCAGCTGGTCGAGGCCAGGCGGCATATCGGAGAGATCGGGCATCCCCGCGGGGAGTCCCGGCATCCCGGCAGGCATGCCGGGGAAGCCACCGCGCATCTTCGGTGGGGTCGGACCACGTCCACCCTTCTTGCCCTTCTTGCCCTTCTTGTTGCCGCCGCGCCGCGAGCCGGGCATGCCCATCTGGCGGCCCATCATCGCCATCATCTTCTTGGCTTCGAAGAACCGGTCGACGAGCTGGTTCACCTCGGAGACCTGGACGCCGGAGCCGTTGGCGATACGCAGCCTCCGGGAGGCGTTGATGATCTTGGGGTTGGCCCGCTCGGCGGGGGTCATGCCGCGGATGATCGCCTGCACCCGATCGAGTTGCTTGTCGTCGACCGCGGCCAGCGCGTCCTTCATCTGACCCGCACCGGGCAGCATGCCCAGCAGGTTGCCGATGGGACCCATCTTGCGGATGGCCAGCATCTGCTCGAGGAAGTCCTCGAGGGTGAGCTCGCCGCTGCCGATCTTGCGGGCGGCCTCCTCGGCCTGCTGCGCGTCGTAGACCTGCTCGGCCTGCTCGATGAGGGTGAGCACGTCGCCCATGCCGAGGATGCGGCTGGCCATCCGGTCGGGATGGAAGACGTCGAAGTCCTCGAGCTTCTCACCGGTAGAGGCGAACATGATCGGCGCGCCGGTGACATTGCGCACCGACAGCGCCGCACCACCGCGGGCGTCGCCGTCGAGCTTGGTGAGCACCACGCCGGTGAAGCCGACGCCGTCGCGGAAGGCCTCGGCGGTGGCGACCGCGTCCTGACCGATCATCGCGTCGAGCACGAACAGGGTCTCGTCGGGCTGGACGGCATCGCGGATGCCCGCGGCCTGGCGCATCAGCACCTCGTCGATGCCGAGGCGACCCGCCGTGTCGACGATGACCACGTCGTACTGCTTGGCCCGCGCCTCGGCGACACCGCCGCGCGCGACCTCCACCGGATCGGCCGCGGAAATGCCCAGCGGATTCTCGCCACCGCCGATCGAGGTGCCGGCGTGCGGTGCGTACACAGGCACGCCCGCACGTTCGCCGACCACTTGGAGCTGGGTCACCGCGCCGGGGCGTTGCAGGTCACAGGCCACCAGCAGCGGCTGATGCCCTTGACCCTTGAGCCATTTCGCGAGCTTGCCCGCCAGGGTGGTCTTACCCGCGCCCTGCAGGCCGGCGAGCATGATGACCGTCGGCGGGTTCTTGGCCAGGCTCAATCGCCGGGTCTCGCCGCCGAGGATCTGGATCAATTCCTCGTTGACGATCTTGACGACCTGCTGGGCAGGGTTCAGCGCGGCGGACACCTCGGCGCCCTTGGCGCGCTCTTTGATCTTGGCGATGAAACCGCGCACCACAGGCAGCGCGACGTCCGCCTCGAGCAGGGCCAGCCGGATCTCCCGGCAGGTGGCGTCGATGTCGGCCGGTGACAGACGCCCCTTACCGCGAAGATCCTTCAGGGCACCGGTTAGCCGGTCGGACAGGGATTCGAACACCGATCGCGCTCCTGATCTCGAGTGACGTCAATTGACTACCCAGGGTAATGGGGTCACTCGGGCTTTCGCGCACGCGGTGGCCGATATCGCTACCCGGATGCGGCCGCTACTCGACCTTCACGGCATCCGCATCCCCGGCGCAGAGCAGATCGTGGTTCTCCAGCCGCACCAGATGCACCGACTGCCTGCCGGTGAGCCCGATACGGAGGGCCAGCGGATCCAGCGTCGACCACTGCGCGGGCGTATCCATCTGCTCGGTGGCGACCGCCGCCGCGATGGTCATCGCCGCCTCGGCCTGCTGCCCGGTCAACGTGCGACCGGGTAGCCAGGAGACGACCCAGAGATCACCGCCGACGCACCGTGCCATGTGTGAGGTGTCGTCACTGGTGATCATCGACGCCTCGACAACCCGAATTGCCATCGACCAGCTCCCATCGTCATCTGCGCGGGACGGACCGTTCTAGATCGTATGTGCCGCGCCGTGACCGACGAGCGCGTCTCAGCTAATTTTCTGCAACATTACGGTCGCGGTTCGCGGCACTCCTCAGACGGAGCTTGCGGTGTTCTCCTCCGGCGGTTTGGGCGCCGGCCGCGGAACCACCTGCAGGACCGCCTTCTCCACCGCCTCCCGGCGCTGCGGATCGTCCGTCGGCCCCATATCAAGGCAGAACGAGTCGACCACTGCCGAACCCATGGTGACCACCTTGGCCCAGCGCACATTCACCCCGCACCCGGCCAAGGCGGCGGCCAGCCTGCTCAGCAGGCCGATGCGGTCCTCGGCGCGCAGTTCGAGAATGACCTGACCGTCGGTAGTGGTCGGCGACCACAGCAAACGCGGCTCGGCCTGCGCGTACGGTCCGCGATCGGCCACGGTCGTCTCGCGCTCGCGTTTGGCGAGCACGCCGGGCAGATCCAAATCGCCCGCGATGGCGCGGATCAGTTCCTGACGCAGCAGCCCCGCGTCCGGCGGGTCGCCGAACTTGGGGGTCACCACAAACGTGTCGATCGCCGACTCGCCGTGCATGCCCACCGAGGCCGAGAGCACCCGCAGCGAATGCAGGGCGAGGACGCCGGCCGCGTCCGAGAGCAGCCCCGGGGTGTCGGGCGCGATCACGGTGACCAGATGGGTGAATTTGCCCTCACCCTGGGTCAATTCGACATGCACGCCACCGCCCGCAGCCTTGGCCAGCAGTTCGGGCGCGATCTCCTCCGGGGACGGCAGCGCGTCGCCCGCCATCATGGCTCGGCAGCGACGCACCAGATCACCGATCAGCGAGGCCTTCCACTCTCCCCATACGCCCGGCCCGGTGGCCAGCGAGTCGGCCTCGGCCAGGGTGTGCAGCAGTTCCAGCAGTTGCGGGTCGCCGTCGAGCGCGTCGGTGACCGCGCGAACGGTGTCCGGGTCGTCGAGATCGCGTCGGGTCGCGGTGTCGGGCAGCAGCAGGTGGTGGCGCACCATGGCGCTGAGCGTGCGCACGTCCGAGGGCCACAGACCGAGACGGTTGCCGATCTGAGTGGCCAGGTCGGCACCGACGACGCTGTGATCGCCCTGCCTGCCCTTGCCGATGTCGTGCAGCAGCGCGCCGAGGGCGAGCAGATCCGGGCGGGCGACGCGGGTGCTCAGCGCACTCGCGTAGGCCACCGTCTCCATCAGGTGACGATCGACGGTCCAGGTGTGCACGGCGTCGCGCGGCGGCAGGTCACGCACCGCACCCCATTCCGGCAGCAACCTGCCCCACAGACCGGTCCGGTCCAACGCCTCGATCGCGCTGATCACGCCCCGGCCGGACCCCAGCAGCACGAGCAGGTCGTTGAGCGCGTCCTTCGGCCAGGGCTCGCGCAACTCGGGGGCCTGCTCGGCCAGCCGGGCAAGCGTGGTCGCCGACATCGGCAATCCGGTCTGGGCCGAGGCCGCCGCCACCCGCAGTGTCAGCCCGGGATCGCGCTGCGGACGCGCGTCACGGGCCAGCACCACCTCGCCCGCGTGCTCGACCACCCCCTCATCGAGTGGTCGACGCACCGGCATCCGCCGCAACTTCGCCAGGCCTCGGCGGGGCAGGGCGTTGGCGGCGGTCCGCAACCCGACCTCGACGGAATAGCTCACCGTCCTGGCCGAATCACTCAGTGTGCGAGCGAGATCGAACCGATCGCCGATACGCAGCGCCGCGCCGATCTCGTCCGCGTCCTGAGCCCGCAACTGGTCGCGACCGCGTCCGGCAACGCGGTGCAGTTCGGTGCGGACGTCGAGCAACCGACGGTGCGCCTGCTTCAATCCGCCGCCGGGCACATCAGGACCGAGCCCCGGCATGGCGTCGGTCAGTTGTGCGATGGCGAGCGCATCGAGCAGCTGGATGTCACGCAGGCCGCCGCGACCGTTCTTCAGGTCGGGTTCGGCGCGATGGGCGATCGCGCCGCTGCGCTGCCACCTGGCCTCCGCCTGAGCGACGAGTTCGTCGAAGCGGCGGCGGATTCCGTTGCGCCACTCCCTGCGCACCCCGCTGATCAGCAGGTTGCTCAGCTCTTCGTCGCCGACGATATGGCGGGCTTCGAGCATGCCGAGCGCGGCGATCATGTCGTTGTCGGCGACCTGCAGCGCCTGGGCGACGGTGCGAACGCTGTGGTCGAGCTTGATGTGGGCGTCCCACAACGGATACCAGAGCTGATCGGCCACCTCGGCTACCCGCGTGGAAGCGGTGTCGTCGTGCAGCAGAACGAGATCCAGATCCGAATAGGGCAGCATCTCCCGGCGGCCCAGACCGCCGACCGCGACCACGGCCAGGCCGCTGTCGGGGGTGATGCCCAGCTCGGCACCTTTGTTCGTGAGCCAGAGTTCGTAGAGATCGACCAGCGCCAGACGCACCGACTCGGCATCCAGTCGCGGATTGCGCGGCATGCCGCCTTCGAGCAATTGCTTGCGCGCCTGCACGAGGCCGGCCGCACCACCGTTGGTCGCCTTCGCGCCGCCGGCTTCCCTACTTCCACTACCCATGACCCACCACCCGTTTCATGAGTGCGGCCCCGCCCCGACCGGGCTGTCCGATCGAAGCGGGGCCACCGCTCGGCTCGTTGTTCCGGCTACAGCGCGTCGGTGCCGCGCTCGCCGGTGCGCACCCTGATGATCGACTCGACCGGAGTGACCCACACCTTGCCGTCACCGATCTTGCCGGTCCGCGAGGCCTCGACGATGATGTCGACGACCTTGTCCACCGAGGCGTCGTCCACGACAACCTCGACCCGGACCTTCGGCACGAAGTCGACCGAGTACTCGGCGCCGCGGTAGACCTCGGTGTGCCCCTTCTGGCGGCCGTAGCCCTGTACTTCACTGACCGTCATACCGAACACGCCGGCCTGTTCCAGACCCGTCTTGACGTCTTCGAGCGTGAACGGTTTGACGATTGCGGTGATCAACTTCATGTCGTCATGCCTCCTTGGACAGCGAGCGGGCGGTGGAACCCACAGCAGCGAAATCGTATGCGCTTTCCGCGTGCTCGGACTCGTCCAGGCCCGCTGCCTCGCCCTCGTCGTCGGCGCGCAGTCCGATGGTGTACTTGATGGCCAGCGCGATGATCGCGGTGACGACCAGCGAGTAGACGAGGACGGTGAAGGCGCCCGCGGCCTGCTTGATCAGCAGGTCGAGACCACCACCGTAGAACAGACCCTCGACCGCCGCGGGCGCTTCCGGCGCGGCGACCAGACCGACGAGCAGGGTGCCGACGAGACCGCCGACCAGGTGCACGCCGACCACGTCGAGCGAGTCGTCGTAACCGAACTTGAACTTCAGGCCGACAGCCAGGGCGCAGAGCGCACCCGCGGCGATGCCGATGACGAGCGCGCCGAGCGCGTTCACCGAGGAGCAGGACGGGGTGATGGCGACCAGGCCCGCGACGATGCCGGAGGCGGCGCCGAGCGAGGTGGGATGACCGTCGCGCAGCTTCTCGACCAGGAGCCAGGCCATCATGGCCGAACCGGTGGCGATGGTGGTCGTCAGGAACGTGGCGCCCGCGGTGCCGTTGGCGCCCACGGCCGAACCGGCGTTGAAGCCGTACCAGCCGAACCACAGCAGACCGGCGCCGAGCATGACGAACGGCAGGTTGTGCGGGCGGAACGGGGTCTGCGGCCAGCCCTTGCGCTTGCCGAGGATCAGGACGAGCACCAGGGCAGCGGCGCCTGCGTTGATGTGGACGGCGGTGCCACCGGCGAAGTCGATGGCTTGGAGCTTGTTGGCGATCCAGCCACCCGCCTCGGCGGTGCCTCCGTCGAAGGCGAACACCCAGTGCGCGACAGGGAAGTAGACGACGGTGACCCAGATGCCGGCGAAGAGCAGCCAGGATCCGAACTTCAGGCGGTCGGCGACCGCGCCGGAGATGAGCGCGACGGTGATGATCGCGAACATCAGCTGGAAGGCGGCGAACAAGGTCAGCGGGATGGTCCCCATGAGCGGGAGCTCACCGGCTTCGGTGACTCCGAACATCTTCGACAGGCCGAAGTACTGGGTGGGGTCGCCGAACAGGTTGCCCTTGTCCTCACCGAAGGTGAGCGAGAAGCCGTACAGCGACCAGAGGATGGTGACCAACCCCATCGCGCTGACGCTCATCATGATCATGTTGAGCACGTTCTTCGCGCGGACCATGCCGCCGTAGAAGAACGCGAGTCCTGGTGTCATCAGCAGAACGAGTGCGGCACTCGCCAGCATCCATGCGGTATCGCCGGTGTCCGGCGTACCGATTACGGGAAAAGCCACCTTAATGTCCTCCTCATCTGAAGCCCAGCCGCCCTTGGCAAATGGACCTGCAGAGAAGAGTGTTCTTCCGGTGTTTCAGCTGGACCGCGATGGTGTTTCACCTGAGTGAACGGATGCACGGGTTGTGTTTCCGCCACGTTTCGTCAGGTGCCCCGCGTGTTTCGTCGCAGGTGTGAGAGCTTTTCCGGCCAATTCGGATAAACCGCCCATGATCGCGGGCGGCCATACCCCTCGACGGCCTCGGCGGCCGGCGGTTCGCTCGCCGACCGCCGAGGTGCGGGTAAGAGACAGGGCGCTCAGGTCAGCCCAGCAGCGCGTCCACGAACGCGCCCGGCTCGAACGGCGCGAGGTCGTCCGCGCCCTCGCCGAGGCCGACCAGCTTCACCGGCACGCCGAGTTCGTGCTGCACCTGGAACACGATGCCGCCCTTCGCGGTGCCGTCCAGCTTGGTCAGCACCACGCCGGTGATATCGACCACCTCGGCGAACACCCTGGCCTGCATGAGGCCGTTCTGACCGACGGTGGCGTCGAGCACCAGCAGCACCTCGTCGACGGCGGCCTTCTTCTCCACCACGCGCTTGACCTTGCCCAGCTCGTCCATCAGGCCGGTCTTGGTGTGCAGGCGCCCGGCCGTGTCGACCAGCACCGCGTCCACCCCGCGCTCGATGCCCGCGGCGACGGCGTCGAACGCGACCGCGGCCGGGTCGGCGCCTTCCTTGCCACGCACGGTATCGGCGCCGACCCGTTCACCCCAGGTCTGCAACTGATCGGCCGCGGCGGCGCGGAAGGTGTCGGCCGCGCCGAGCAGCACCCGCCTGCCGTCCGCGACCAGAACCCGCGCCAGCTTGCCGGTGGTGGTGGTCTTGCCGGTGCCGTTGACGCCGACGACCAAGAGGATCGCCGGGTGATCGGGGTGCGGCAGAGCGTGGATGGAACGGTCCAATTCCGGGCGCAACGCCTCCACGAGCACATCGCGCAGCACCTGGCGGGCCTGTTCGGGGGTCCGCACGCTGCGGGCGCTGATCTCCTCGCGCAGCCGTGCCACGACCGCGGCGGTGCTCGCGGTGCCGAGGTCGGCCAGCACCAGGGTGTCCTCGACCTCTTCCCAGGAATCCTCGTCGAGGTCGCCACCGCCGAGCAGGCCGAGCAGGCTCTTGCCGACCGCGTTCTGGGAACGCGACAGCCTGCCGCGCAGGCGGGTGAGCCTGCCTGAGGTCGGCTCGATCTCCTCGAGCGCGGGCGGGGCTTCGGCGCCCTCGGCGGTGGCCGGGATCTCCGGGGCTGTCACTCCGGGCTCGACGACCTCGGGCTCGACGACCTCCGGTTCGATGACCGGGGTGGTGCTGTCGGTGACCGGATTGTCCGCGAGGGGTTCGGTCTCCGCCACGCCGGACGCGGTTCCGGTGCCGGCAGGCGTATCGGTTCCGGTGCCCGCGGCATCGGTATCGGCGGCCGGAGCTTCCGTCGCCGCGCTGCTGTCGGCGGTGGTCGCGTCGGCGGCCCCCGGTTCGGCCACCGCGGCGCCGGAGCCCGACGGGGCCTCGGCGACATCGGCGTCGGGCAACGCCACATTCGTGATGCCGCGCTTCGGCGCGTCCCGGGGGATCGCGGCGTCGTCACCGATGTGCGGCTGCCCCTCGGTGTCGGTGCGCTCCACGGGTTTCGGGCCGCGTTGGACGGGTTCCGGGCGCGTCGCCGTCGCGGAGCCCTGACTGAACGTGAACCCGCCCGCGGCGGTATAGCCGCCGGACCGGTCGGTCAGCTCCTTGTCGGGGGCGGGCTCCGTGATGGATACGCGGCGGCGCTTGTAGAGGACGAATCCGGCGACGAACGCCACCAGCAGCAGGGCGGCGACCGCGGCTATCACAATCCAGGCTTGGGCACTCACGACGTCCATCCTTGCAGAACGACGAGTCCGCGCTGTTCATCGCGCCTGTTCATCGCCGTGGCGGCCGAGCCGTCCCCGTGGCGCGGAGCAGACACAGCCGCCGACATTTCCTGTCCTGCGGAAGTTATCGCGAAGGAAACATAGGATCGGCGACGTGACCGATCGAAACGTGCTTGGGGGGCCGCTGGAAGAGTGCGGCGCCGATCCACTCACCGGCTTCTACCGGGACGGCTGTTGCAGCACCGGTCCGGAGGACTTGGGCAGCCATACCGTCTGCACTGTCGTGACCGCGGAATTCCTGGAGCATCAGGCCTCCATCGGCAACGATCTGAGCACGCCGAGACCCGAGAACAACTTTCCCGGCCTGCAGCCCGGCGACCGCTGGTGCGTGGTCGCGGTGCGCTGGCTGCACGCCCACGAGGACGGCGTCGCCGCGCCGGTGGTCCTGGCCGCCACCCACGAGAACGCGCTCGAAGTCATCTCGATGGAGATTCTGCGCAAGTACGCCGTCGACGTACCCGACGACGTGAGCGATCTGCTCTGAACTACAACCCGATCGGGTCCGCCGTCCGGGCCGCGGCCCGGGCCGCGACTCGCCTGCGATGAGCCTTCTGCCGGCAGGCCGGTGAGCAATAGCGGGCACGTCGGCCCGCGGGTTTGCGCGTCACCTGCTTCCGGCACATCGGACAACGCTCGGCCTGCTCTCCCGCTGTTTCATCACGTTCGGTCATTTCGTCACGCGTAGCGGCGACGGTTCGAGCTTTCGTCACGGCCTGCTCCGACGGTCGCTCACGCAGCGAATCCAGAACGAGCGCGGCGGTTCGGTCGACCGTTCCTTCGGCCCCGCGCATCCGCTGGATCGCGACGCACGCGGTGAAAATCCCCAGCACATCCTCCGAATCGATGTCGGCGCGCACCGCACCCTGCCGTTGCGCGGCGGCCAGGAGTTCGCCCAGTGCCCGGTGGAAGCGCGCCGCCGCTCCCTGCATCGACGCACGCGGCCAACCGTCGTCGGATCCGAGGAACTCACACAGCGCTTCGTTCCGCGGCGTGACCGCGACTACCCGCGCGCAGAAGTCGAAGAACGCGGCGCCCGCATCCGGTTGGGCGAGGCACCGGACCGCGAGTTCGGCGAGACGGTCGATGCGTTCGCGCATGACGGCCTCGAGCAGGTCCGCCTTGGCGGGAAAGTGCCGATAGACGGTGCCCGCGCCCACTCCCGCGCGGCGCGCCACCTCGGCCAGCGAGACCGCGGTCCCCTGCTCGGCGAAGGCGCGCTGGGCGGCGGCGAGCACAAGCGCGCGATTGCGTCTCGCGTCGGCGCGGGTGGCCGGGTGCGTCGCGAGCGGTGCGGTCATTTCGTTACGCCCTTCGTTGGCTCGACCTGGTGGACCAGGGCGGAGTGGCCATACCGTCGGTATCCGGGTCGACCGACCCGATTCTACGAGAACAGTCAGGCGGATGATGTCCACTCACCATCTCCCGGAATCCGCCGGGAGCCTCTCCAACTCGCCCAACCCGATCCTCGTCACCGGTGCGACCGGCAAGCAGGGCGGCGCGACGGCCCGCAGGCTACTCGCCCAGGGAACTCCGGTCCGCGTGCTGGTGCGCGACCCGCACTCCGCCGCCGCGGCGGAACTCGCGGCCGCGGGCGCCCAGGTCGTCGCCGGCGACTTCGACGCGCCGGACACCCTCGCACCGGCGCTCGCCGGGGTTTCCGGCGTCTTCCTCATCCCGCCCGCGGCCTACGACGGTCCGGCCGGCTGGGACATCGAACGCGAAGCCACTCGCGGCGAGACCTTCGTCGCCGCGGCGCGACGGGCGAATGTCGACCACATCGTCTTCTCCGGTGTCGCCGCTCTGGGACCGGACGGCACGTGGGGCTCGGCAGGCAAACAGCGCATCGAAGATGCGATCGCCGCCTCCGGGCTGACCTACACCCTCCTGCGTCCGGTTCGCTTCATGGAGAACTATCTGCTGCGCGATGCCCCGGTGGACGGCATCCACCACGGCGTCCACCGCCACCTGTTCCCCGCGGATCAGCCGATGAAGATGATCGCGCTCGCCGACATCGCCGACATCGCCGCGCTGGCGTTCGCCGACCCGGCACGCTTCCATACCCGGGTGCTGCCGTTGGCCGGCGACGCCGTACCGCCGACGCAGGCGGCGGCCGCGATCAGCCGGGCGATCGGGCACCGGGTCGAATACGAGGAGATCGGCGCCGACGAGGCCGCCGCCTTCGGACCTATGCTGGCCGACACCTGGCAGCGCATCCGCGATCACGGCGGCTGGGTGGCCGAGGTCGAGGACACCAGGGCCGTCCACCCGGGTCTGCGTTCCTTCGACACCTGGCTGGCCGAATCCGGAGCGCGACGGATCAAAGCTGTCGTGGAGGACGAACTCGCCGGACGCCGCTGAACTCGTCCGGTCCAGATCGGGTCGCCCGTCTCTGCCCCTGCGGCGCCGGACTCCGGCGCTGTTCGGGCTCGGTCGCCGGTTCACGACCGCCGTTGTCGCGGTCGACGCGAATCAGCTCGCTGCCACCGGGGCGGGGGCTTCCGTACGCAGGCGCTGGGAGATCACCTGGGTGATGCCGTCGCCACGCATGCTGACGCCGTACAGCGCGTCGGCGATCTCCATGGTCGGCTTCTGGTGCGTGATGACGATCAGCTGACTCTTCTCCCGCAACTGCTCGAACAGGCTGATCAGCCTGCGCAGGTTGGTGTCGTCGAGCGCGGCCTCCACCTCGTCCATCACGTAGAAGGGCGAGGGCCGCGCACGGAAGATGGCGACGAGCAGAGCCACCGCGGTCAGTGATTTCTCGCCGCCGGACAGCAGCGACAACCGCTTGACCTTCTTGCCCGGCGGGCGGGCCTCCACCTCGATGCCGGTGGTCAGCATGTCGGACGGGTCGGTGAGCAGCAGTCGACCCTCGCCACCGGGGAACAACGCCGAGAACACCTGGACGAACTCGCGCTCCACGTCGGCGTAGGCCTCGGTGAACACCTGCAGGATGCGCGCGTCGACCTCGGCGACCACCTCGAGCAGATCCTTACGCGCGCTCTTGACGTCTTCGAGCTGGGTGGCCAGGAAGTTGTAGCGCTCCTCGAGCGCGGCGAACTCCTCGAGCGCGAGCGGGTTGACCTTGCCGAGGGTGGCCAGATCCTTCTCCGCGCGCTTGGCCCGGCGCTCCTGGGAGGCGCGATCGTAGGGCATCGGCTGCGGCGCGGTGACCTGCTCGCCGCGTTCCCTGGCCTGCTCGTACTCGGCCATCTCCAGTTCCGAGGGTGGCAGCGGCACGTCGGGACCGTATTCGGCGATCAGATCGTCCAGCGCGATACCGAACTGCTCGGCGATGGTGGTCTCGAGCTGCTCGATGCGCAGCGCCGCTTGCGCCTTCGCGACCTCGTCACGGTGCACAGCATCGGTGAGCTGGGCCAGCTGCGTGTTGAGGGCGCGCGCTCGTTCCTTGGTCTGCTCGACCTGCGCGGCGCATTCGGTGCGGCGGCGGACCAGTTCGTCACGGCGGGTGCTCGCCTCCATGACCACCTTCTCCAGCTCACCGGCGATCCTGGCGCCGGATTCGGCGACAGCGGCGGCGACGGCGGCCGCCCGTTTGCGGGCGGCTTGGGCGCGTTCGGCGCGGGCACGCGCTTCCCGTTCGGCGCGCGCGGCGCGGCGCAGGCCGTCGGCCTTGCCGCGCACCGATTCGGCCCGCTCTTCGGCGGTGCGCACGGCCAGCCTGGCCTCGACTTCCATCGCCCTGGCCTCGGCGAGCGCGGCAGCGGCTTCCTCGCGCGCTCGGCCGGCGGCTTCGGTGCCCGCCGAGCCGAGCCCGTCGTCGGCGGCGGCCTGTTCCAGTTCGGCGTTACGCAGCCGTTCCTCGAGTTCGGCCAGACCGGCAAGGGTCTCTTCCCTGGTCGCCTCGGCGTCGGCCCGCTGGGTGATCAGTCGTTCGGCCTCGGTCTGCGCGGAGCGCGCCGCCTGCCCGAGCCTGCCCAGCCGCTCGTACACCGCGATCATCGCCTGATCGGATTCGTGCAGGGCCAGCAGAGCGTGATCGACGGCATCCTTGCGGTCGGCCTGCTCCTCGAGCGCCCCCGCCAGCGCGGCTTCCAGTTGCTCGGCGCGGCGCTGGGCGGCGACGAGTTCGGCCTGCGCGGCGTCGATGTCGGCCTGGATCTCGAGCTGGCTGGGCGCGCGATCGGAGCCACCGAGCACCCACCCGGTCCCGGTGAGGTCGCCTTCGCGGGTGACCACCCTGACCTCGGGATGCTCGGTGAGCACCGCCGCCGCCGTGGCCAGATCGTCCACCACGAGCACGCCGGTGGTCAGCGCCAGCACACCGGCCCGTAGCTCGGGCGGACATTCCACGACATCGGCCAGCCGTTGCGCCCCCTCCGGCACCGGAGCATCCGACAGCTGCGCGGCCTCGGCGCCGACACCGAACACCAATGCGGCCCGACCGCCATCGGCCTCTTTCAGCGCGCGGATCGCCGCGTGCGCGGACTCGCCGGTCTCGGCGGCGACCGCGTCGGCGACCGGACCGAGCACAGCGGCCACCGCGGCCTCGAATCCGGCACGGACCCGCAGCACTCCCGACAGCGGACCGAGCAGGCCTTCGGGGTGGTGTTCCACCAGCCACGCCGAGCCGTCGCGACGAGCCAGCCCCATGCCGAGCGCCTCGATGCGCGCGCTCAGCGACGCGACCAGTTTGCCCGCGTCCCGATCCTGCGCCCGCAGTTCGTTCACCCGCTGGTCGACGAGCTCGAGCGCCTGGACCGCGTGTTCGTGCTGCGCGTCGAGCCCTTCCTCGCCCGCGTCGAGCTCGCCCAATTCCTCCTGCACCGCGTCGAACTCGGCCTGCGCGGTCTCGCCCCGCCTGCGTGCCTCGGCGATGGCCACCGAGACCCGCGCGATCTCGGCGTCGGCAGACTGTGCCCTGGTACGCATGTTCTCGACCTGGCCGGACAGCCGGGCGAGGCCTTCCCTGCGGTCGGCGATGGCGCGCACCGCGGCGAGGTGGGCCTGCTCGGCGGCCTTGGCCGCGTGCTCACGCTCGGCCAGCTGATCACGCGCGGCTTCCAGGGTCTCCGCAGCCATCTCGACCGCTTCACGCAGCTCGGCTTCCTCGGCCTCGATGCGATCGGCCTCGGCTTCGAGCTGCTCGGGATCGCGGCCGGTGCCGACCGGGGCCTGGGTGTCGAGGTGGCGGGCGCGATCGCCCGCGATGCGGATGGTGGCGTTGACCCGCTCGGCGAGCGCAGACAGCTGGAACCAGGTCTGCGCGGCCGCCTCGGCGCCCGGGGTCAGCCGGGACAACTGGAATTCCTGCTGGGCGAGCGCGGCATTGGAGGCATCGAGCTCGCTCTGCACGGTGATCTGCTGTTCCCTGGCGTAGGCCTCTTTGCTCTGCTGCCCGGCCAATTCGGCCCGCCGGGTGACCAGATCGTCGGCGGCCAGGCGCAAGCGGGCATCGCGCAGGTCGGCCTGCACGGTCTGCGCGCGCCGTGCCACCTCGGCCTGCCGGCCCAGCGGCTTGAGCTGGCGGCGCAGTTCGGTGGTGAGGTCGGTCAGGCGCGCGAGGTTGGCCTGCATCGCGTCGAGTTTGCGCACCGCCTTCTCTTTGCGTTTGCGGTGCTTGAGCACGCCCGCGGCTTCCTCGACGAACGCCCGGCGGTCCTCCGGCCGCGACTCCAGGATGGCCGAGAGCTGCCCCTGTCCGACGATGACGTGCATCTCGCGGCCGATGCCGGAGTCACTGAGCAGTTCCTGCACATCCATCAGCCGGCAGGAGTTGCCGTTGATCTCGTATTCGCCCGCGCCGTCGCGGAACATTCGCCGGGTGATGGACACCTCGGCGTAGTCGATGGGCAGCGCGCCGTCGGAATTGTCGATGGTCAGGGTCACCTCGGCGCGCCCGAGCGGCGCACGGCCCGCGGTACCGGCGAAGATGACGTCCTGCATCTTGCCGCCGCGCAACGCCTTGGCGCCCTGCTCGCCCATCACCCAGGTGAGCGCGTCGACGACATTGGACTTGCCCGAGCCGTTGGGCCCGACCACACAGGTGATGCCCGGTTCGAAGCGCAGCGTCGTCGCGGACGCGAAGGATTTGAATCCCTTCAACGTCAGGCTCTTCAGGTGCAAATTCGACGACCTTTCCTGGGCCGGTGGCGGACGAGGAGGCCATGTTATCGGCCGGTCACGACATGTCGTGGCACGCCCGACCCCCCGTGGCGCGAGTGCTGCGGACCAGACTAGCGAGCCCGGCGCCCGCGCCCCACCCGGCACGATGCTGGACAGTTGCCCAGAAGCGCTTTTCGTGCCCGCCGGCGTTCCGGCACGAAGAGCACGAAGCGGCGGTCCTCGATCACCGCTGCCGAGCACTGCCGTTTCGGCCGCGGTACGCATACGATCCAGTCGGGTTCAGGCGGTAATTCATTGTTCGGGGAGCGTTGGGCGAATGCGGGCACCATCGATCGGCACGGCCCTGCGGCTGAGCCGGATCGCCGCGCTGGTCGCCGCCTGTCTGCTGTTCCTGCACGCCTGCGACCGGACCCGGCGGCTGCTGCCCACCGACGTATGGCTGGAACTGGCCGCCGCCGCACTGCTGGCCGCGGGCGCGATGGTCGCCGCGTGGTTCGAGATCGTCCGGGCCGAACGGATCGAGGAAGCCGAAGAGCTCGAGGCCAACGACCCGCCCGCTCCGCGCGCCGACGATCTCCTCTACGACACCAGCACCCATGCGATCCGCGCCAGGATCGCCAGGTCCGGCAATCTCGTCATCCACGGCCGCGAACACGGCGGCCCCTATCCCGGCCACGAATGGTCCTGGACTTTCCGCGCCGAAACCCTCCCCGCCGTCCGTAACGCCCTCGGTGGCGACGGCGACGTTCTGGAACTGCTGGCGGAGGTGGTCCCGCGGCTCGATGCGGACAGCCGTGCGGACCCCGGCGCCTGGCTGCGCGCCCACGGCATCGCGGGCGCATACCGGGAGAAGGGCGACCACCCGAGTCGCACCACCCACAAACTCCCCATCCTGCGTCCCGGCCTGCGCCGCGCCGAATCGGGGCGCGCCCGCCCCGCGCGCGAGGAATCCGCCGGGCGCGGGGAGCCTTCGGAACCGGCTCGCCGCAGCTCGCGGCGGCCCACATCATCGACGGGCACCCCGCCCGAGCGCCTGGAAACGCCCGGATCCCGCGACGCCCGTTCCGGATCGAATCGCCGGGCAGATGTCGACCGCGCCCCGTCGTCGCGCGGACGCGCGGACGCGCCCGGCCTCGAATCCGGACCGCTTCGCACGGGCAAGAACGCACCGAAGCGGCGCCCGGGCACACACTCCGGCCCATTCCCGGCCGCCGGACCCGCCGATTCCGGTCCGCTACCGGCAGGCGCGCAGCGTCCGCACGCCGCCCGCGAGAGCGCGGACGAGCACTCGGGGCCGATCGAGAGGGCCGCGAAACGCCGACCCGCACCCCGTGACGCGGTGTCCGTGCCGAGATCTGTTCCGCTCCCCACCGAAGCGGGACCGGCAACCCGCCGCGGGCAACGCCGCGACCCCGACATCGCCGATTACGCAGCGCGCCCCGATCTGCCCCGCCGGGCCCGGCAGCGACAGCCCGCCGAGGACCCACCCGAGACGTCCATCCACGGCAACCGACGATCCCCCGGCGACCCGCCGATGCCGGGACTGTTCCGCGCCCGCACCGGGATCGATCCCACCGATACGCCGCCGCCGGCCTCCCGCAACCGTTCACGACCCGCCCGCACCACCTGGGACGCGGCAGAATCGCCGACAGGGCTGCGCGTATCACCCGGCGAGGCGGGGTATTCGGAAAACCCCACATACCGCAGCTACGACAGGCCGCGAGCCGACGGTGAACCCCGTTACCGGCAACCGGGATACGGCGCCCCCGGCTACGCCACCCCGGAGCACAACGGCTCGGATTTCGACAGCGAATCCGCCGGCTACGACAGCTCGGACCACGACGCCCCCGACTCGACGCCCGGGCTACCGCGCCGACGCGGTCATCGTTACCGCTGAAAGCATCCCGGATCGACGCACAGGCCACCACGCCGTACCGACGTTCAGCAGGCGAACGACCGTTTCCCTGTCGAGCTGATCCCCATCACCCGCGCGATGAGCGCCTGGCGAGTCGCCACACCGGAGGTAGTCGGGCCTCGGATTCCGCACGCTCGCGCCGCTCGGTCACCGAGGCCGCCACACGGCCATCAGGTCGTCCGGTGGCCCGGCGCGCAGGTGCTGATCGGTGGCCTGGCCGATGCCCGGTCTTCGCCCATCATCTCGCCGACGCCCGCGACGCCGTACGCGAGGCCACCCGTCCGCAACCGCGCCCGGACTCGAATCCGGTGGCGATCCGGAACGCCAGCACCGCGCCCCACGGACCGACGACCCAGACCGGCCACGGATAGGTGAACTCACCCACGCCGAGGGAGATCGCCGCCCAGATCCCGAGCACGAGCAGGCTGACACCGGCCCAGGTGCGCAGCTCGATGCGCTGCCACAACGGCAGACGCGGACGGCGCGCCGGCTTCGACCAGCCCGGCTCCACGGCCACCCGCGGCAGGTCGGAGAGCACCAGCCGCAGGTCGTCGCGGGTGGTCGTGGCGTAGACGCGCGCGACACGCGCGTCGTATTCGGCGAGGTCGAGCCTGCCGTCGGCCAGGTGCCGGGCCAGTTGTTGCACGACCTGATCGCGTTCGGCATCGGAGGCGCGGATAGCGGGCGAGATTTCCATGTCCGGTTCCTCTGATCGGCTGATCGACACTCCATTGTGGAATGTCTGACACCGAGAATGCACCCTCCATAGTGGAATGTCAAGCGGCTCGCGGGATCAGACAGGTGTCCAGTTCTGCTGGTAAACGCGGCCCGCGCGGGGCAATATGGGCACCGTGCCGACGACGGCACACCGAACCACGAGGAGGCATGCGTGTCCGAAACCGTGCGCGGGGTTATCGCCCGAGCCAAGGGAGAACCGGTCGAACTGGTCGACGTGGTGATTCCCGACCCGGGCCCGCACGACGTGGTGGTCCGCATCCAGGCCTGCGGTGTCTGCCACACCGACCTGCACTATCGCGAGGGCGGCATCAACGACGAGTTCCCCTTCCTGCTCGGACACGAGGCCGCCGGCGTGGTGGAGACCGTCGGCGCGGCCGTGACCCATGTCGAGCCCGGTGATTTCGTCGTGCTGAACTGGCGCGCGGTCTGCGGCGAGTGCCGCGCCTGTCAGCGCGGTCGGCCCTGGTACTGCTTCGCCAGCCACAATGCCGGCAAGAAGATGACCCTCACCGACGGCACCGAACTGAGCCCGGCGCTGGGCATCGGCGCGTTCGCCGACAAGACCCTCGTCCACGAAGGTCAGTGCACCAAGGTCGATTCCGCAGCCGACCCGGCCGTCGCCGGACTGCTCGGCTGCGGTGTGATGGCCGGTCTCGGCTCCGCGCTGAACACCGGCGGCGTGACCCGCGGGGACACCGTCGCGGTGATCGGCTGCGGTGGCGTCGGTGACGCCGCCATCGCGGGCGCGAACCTGGTCGGCGCGCGCACCATCATCGCCGTCGATCGCGACGCGCGGAAACTGGAGTGGGCCGCGGGCTTCGGTGCCACCCATACCGTCGACGCGAGCAGCGAGGACGCCGTCGAACGGATCAAGGAACTCACCGGCGGCTTCGGCGCCGACGTGGTGATCGACGCGGTCGGCCGTCCCGAGACCTGGAAGCAGGCCTTCTACGCGCGGGATCTCGCGGGCACCGTGGTGCTCGTCGGCGTGCCCACCCAGGACATGACCCTCGACATGCCGCTGATCGACCTGTTCTCGCACGGCGGCGCGCTGAAGTCCTCCTGGTACGGCGACTGCCTGCCCGAACGCGACTTCCCGCTCTACATCGACCTGTACCGCCAGGGCAGGCTGCCGCTGGACAAGTTCGTCTCCGAGCGCATCGGCATCGACGACGTCGAGCAGGCCTTCGCCAAGATGCACCACGGCGACGTCCTGCGCTCGGTGGTGGTCTGGTGAGCGCGCGCATCGATCGCGTCGTCACCTCGGGCACCTTCTCGCTCGACGGAGGCACCTGGGACGTCGACAACAATGTCTGGCTGATCGGTGACGACACCGAGGTACTCGTGGTCGACGCCGCACACGACGCCGACGCCATCGCCGACGCGGTGGGCAACCGCCGGGTGGTCGCGGTGCTGTGCACGCACGGTCACAACGACCACGTCACCGTCGCACCGGATTTGGCGAACCGCCTCGACGCGCCGATCCTGCTGCATCCCGGCGACGAACCGCTGTGGCGGATGACCCACCCGGACGTCGATTACCGCTCGCTGGAGGGCACCGACCGGCTGACGGTCGCGGGCGTGGACATCGACATCCTGCACACGCCGGGCCACTCCCCCGGCTCGGTGTCGCTGTCGGTGCCCGACCTGAACGCGCTGTTCACCGGGGACACCCTGTTCGCCGGCGGTCCCGGGGCGACCGGCCGGTCGTTCTCCGATTTCGACACCATCATCGATTCGATCAGGGACCGGCTGCTGACTCTGCCCGAGGAGACCGCGGTGTACACCGGCCACGGTGACGGCACCACGATCGGCGCCGAGAAGCCGTCGCTGGCGGATTGGATCGCCCGCGGACACTGACGCGTCGGCAACCACACAGCTACACGGCCCGGCCGGGCGGATCCGGCCGGGCCGTGCGCTTGCCGATCAGAGGATCGCGACGGCAACCACGAGGCCGAGCGCGAAGTGCGCGGCGGCCACCACCAGCACCTCGGTGGTGCGCACATCGGAATGCAGCGCCGCGCCGATGTCGATCCCGAAGACCCGCTCGAGCACCCGCACCGAGACGACCTGCGCGACGATGCCGACCAGCCCGAAGACGAGCGCGGCGATCAGCCCTTCGGCGAGCTTGCCCGCCGAGGCGTAGATCGCCAGCACCACGATGAACGCCATGCTCACCAGACCCGCGGCCGAGACGATGATCGCGTTGGGCTTGCCCGCGACGACGAGCTCGCGCAGACGGCCGGGGGTGGTCAGATCGATGGCGTAGAAGCCGACGAGCATCAGCACCAATCCGACGACGGCATAGAGGAGGATCGCGCCCACGCCCTCGCCGAGCGCGCTCCAGTACCCCGATTCGAGGGCGACTGCGGTCATCGTGAACCTTTCCGGAAGATGTGGCGAACGAAGTGGATCAGAGCAGGACGGCGCGCCGGGCTAGCCGGTGGGGATGCGGTGCGGCACGAAAGCGGCGCCGTCATCGGTGATCAGGCCCGCCGTCTCCCGGATACCGAGCCCCGCCGACTCGTCACCGACCATCCACGCGCCGAGCACCGGTCGCATGCCGTCGAATTCGGGCAGCGGATCGAGCAGCTGATAGACGTAACCCTCGGCACCGTAGACACCGCCGGTGGCGGTTTCCATGCCCGCCCCGACGATGGTCATGTTCGCGCCCTCGCGCCCCAGCTTGGGTTTGCGGATGTACTCGGTGAGTTCGTGCGGCTCGTCGAGGTAGGTGGGCAACAGGTTCGGGTGCCCGGGATACATCTCCCACAGCACCGCGAGAATCGCCTTGTTGCTCAGCAGCGACTTCCACAGCGGTTCGATCCAGCCGGTGGCGGGCAGGCTCGCGACCACCCGCTTGCCGAATTCGTCGTCGAGCACCCATTCCCACGGGTAGAGCTTGAAGATCGATTCGATCGGCGCTTCGGCCAGATCGACGAAACGCTTCAGCTCGATGTCCCAGCCGATCTCCTCGATGGGCAGCGCGATGGTGTCGAAACCGGCTTCGGCCGCGGTTTCCTGCATGTAGGCGGTGGTGACGTTGTCCTCACCGGAGGCGTCGGCGCTCGACCAGGCGAAGTGCAGTTGCGAGTCGGTGGCCTGCTTGCGCAGCTCGCCCCAGCGCCCGACCAGTTTCTCGTGCAGGGAATTCCACTGGTCGTCGCCGGGATGGGTGTCGGTGAGCCAATGCCACTGGACGATCGCGGCTTCCAGCAGTGAGGTGGGGGTGTCGGCGTTGTACTCCAGTAGCTTCGCGGGCCGGCGAGCGTCGTAGCGCAGGTCGAAGCGACCGTAGACATAGGGATCGCCACGTCGCCAGGATTCGGCGATCGGCCCCCAACTCCACTCGGGCAGGCCGAAATCGGCGAACCGTTCGGTGAGCACGACGTGCTCGACGGCGTTGAGGCACATCGAATGCAGCAGCTCGACATCGGCTTCCAGCGCCAGGATCTCGTCCATGTCGAACTCGTAGTGGACCGATTCGTCCCAGTAGGGCCGCGGCGCGCCGTCGGCATAGCGGCCGGGCACGCCGTAGACCAGGCCCTGCTCCTCGATGATGCGCTGCCAGCCGGAACGGGGCGTGCCCCGCAACCGTCGCATCAGGAACCACCGCCGCCGGTGCTCTTGCTGCCCAGGCCGCCACGCTGAATCGTGGTGCCGGACTTGGTGGTGATGTTCGCGCTCTTGGGCTTGATGGTGGTGCCGCCGACGGGCGGCTTGCCGACGGTGTTGTTGCCGCCGTAGTAATAGCGGTACTGCGGGCCGCCACCCAGGATGATCAACGAGCCGGTGCCGGAGCCGTTACCGTCGACGAATCCGCTCTGCCCCGGAGTGCAGTACCGGTCTTCGACGACCACCTCTTCGCCGTTCTCCGTCTTCACGCAGTACGCCGTCACATCGGGCGCAGTGAGGGCCCGATACGCGAGATATCCGCCGCCGACCAGGCCCGCCACCCCGACGATCGCCACACCACCGATCAGCACCCGGTTACGGGTGCGACGCTTGGCCGCGGCGGCCGCGGCCTCGGCGCGCGCTTTGTCCGCGGCCTGCCTGCGAGCCTTGTCCCTCGCGCGAGCCTCGGCCACGGTCGGCGGCCGCGGCTGGGTGACCCCGGGCTCCTGCCGCTGCACGCTGCCGGCGAACGGCGGCTGCCGGTCGCCGGGCACATCGGGTTGCGGCGGTTGCCAACCCGGCTGCGGCGTGTGCTCCGGACCGGAGTCCTGCGGAGTCCCGTCCCCCTGCCCCGGCGTATTCACCGCCGGCTCCCCGTCGGCATCGCACCCTCCACTAGCGCTCCTCGAATCCGGCGACATCTCCCCGCGCGGTCTCCCAGCTTTCCACAACCAGATCGACCCGGCCAGGTGTCGTGCCGGAACGCAGGAGTGCGAGCAACCGGTCGCAATCCGCCCGCGATCCCTCGGCAACCACATGGACCCGGCCATCGGCGGAATTGCGGGCGAAGCCGGCCAATCCGAGTTCGAGAGCACGGGCCCGGGTCCACCACCGGAACCCGACTCCCTGTACCCGCCCGTGCACCCAGGCGCTGAGGCGTGCCCTGGTGCCCGCGTCCTCGCGTTCGCTCATGCCCGACAGCATGCCGGGCACCGGATACGTACAGGGCAGCGGGTCGCCCACCCGCCGATCGTCACGCGTGGTGAGCGGGATTCACAAGGTGTCGACGTCGAACGACAGCGTCACCTTCGTGCCCGCTTTCAAGGTGCGTCCGACGGTGCACACCTTGTCGATGGCCCGCTGCACGGTCACCAGCAGTCGCTCGCGCTCCTGCTCGCCGAGCTCGCTCAGATCCAGTTCGAAGATCTCCTCCAACTGCGGGTAGACCTCGTTCTCCCGGTCGGCGTCGCCGGAGACCCGGATGGTGGCGTCGAAGCTGTCACCGAGCTTGCGGGAGAGCGGGAAGTCGGCGCTCAGACCGGAGCAGGCGGCCAGCGCGATCTTGAGCAGCTCACCCGGGGTGAAGGCACCGGGCACGCCCTGCGAGGCGATCTTCACCTCCGCGCCGCGGGAACTGCGGCCGGTATAGGCCCTGGTGCCGGTGCGTTCGACCCACAGCGTGGTCGGCGCATCGGTAGCGGTTGTATCAGCCATAGCGTGAATCCTGCCATTCGTGTCCGGAGCGACCCCGTCGAGATCGGCTCACACCCGGCAACACCGGAGACACCGGCGGACATTCCGCACGCGGCGCACGCCACACGGCCGCGGACGAGAGTGCGGTGCCGCGACCGAACGGGCAGCACCGCACCGCGGACTAGCGGCGGCGCTGGGAGCCGGCGACACGACCGCGGCCGTGCGCGCGCGGGTCGATCTGCTCGGCGGGCGCGGCCGACACGGCGTCGGGGCTGCTGAAGACCGGGCGGGGCACGGCGGCGACGGGCGCGGTCTCGTTCTTCTCCGGAGTCGCCAGGTGGCTGAACGACGGACGGTCATCATGCGTCATGGGGACGCTCCTGTCCCGGCAAGACAGCGGCCGGATCGCAATTCGGAGGCGGCACGGCCACGTCGGCGATGCGCTCGGAAATCCCCCGAATACCTCCACCCTACGTGGTCGTCGCCCGTTGCGCCTTCATCCCCGTGGAACCACTCGTTGCGTCGTCGGCCACACAGGGCCCTCGGTGGTCGATCGACCGATACTCCAGCACCCTTTCAGCTATCGCTTGGGCAACGAAAACGTAACGACACGCCTGGCGTGACGGTTGAATCCCGCGAGGCGCGGTAACACGGCGTCGGCCCCCTCTGATCGTGACATGCGTCACGACAAGCCTCCAGTGAACGGAGACGGCCACATTTCGGCGCCCGGCACTCGGAAGTTGCCGGGTGAAGCGAGTGCCAACGGTTGTGTCCCTGGAAGGAGGGTCATGAGCGCAGTGTTCTCGGAGCCGGTTGCGGTGCCACGTGCCGCCACGGACCTTGTGTCGATCGATCATCCCGGTAGCAAATTGCACATTGCGATGGTTGTTCCGCCCTATTTCGACGTTCCCCCCAAGGCTTACGGCGGGGTCGAGGCGGTCGTCGCCGATCTCGTCGATTCCCTGGTCGACCGCGGCCATCGGGTCACCCTGATCGGCGCGGGCGAGCCGGGCACCAAGGGCGATCTGATCACGGTGTGGGACCGGATCCTGCCCGAACGGCTGGGCGAGCCGTTCCCCGAAGTCGTGCACGCGCTGAAGGTGCGCCGCGCGATCGAGCGCCTGATCGCCACCGACGGCGTGGATCTGGTGCACGACCACACCTTCGCCGGCCCGCTCAACGCGCCGGTGTATCGAGCGCTCGGGCTGCCGACCGTCATCACGGTGCACGGCCCCGTCGAGGACGATTCCTACTGCTACTACAACGAACTCGGCAGCGACGTGGCGCTGGTCGCGATCAGCGATCGCCAGCGCGCGCTCGCACCGGAACTGCCGTGGGTCGGCCGGGTACACAACGCGCTGCGGGTCAGCGAATGGCCGTACCGGACCGACAAAGAGGACTACGCACTGTTCCTCGGCCGCTTCAACGCGGACAAGGCGCCCCATCTGGCGCTGGAAGCCGCGCACGCGGCGGGGATCCCGCTCATCCTGGCGGGCAAGTGCAGCGAACCGCCGGAGCAGGCCTACTTCGAGGAGTACGTGCGCCCGCTGCTCACCGAACGCGATCACGTGTTCGGCCTCGCCGACGCGGCGGCCAAGCGTAAACTTCTCTCCGGCGCACGGTGCCTGCTGTTCCCGATCCGCTGGGAGGAGCCCTTCGGGATGGTCATGATCGAATCGATGGTGTGCGGAACCCCGGTGGTAGCGCTGCGCGGCGGCGCCGTCTCCGAAGTCCTGGTCGACGGAGTCACCGGGCGCATCTGTGACGACCCCGCCGAACTGCCCGGCGCGATCGAGGAAGTGCGCTCGATCGATCCGGCCGCCTGCCGTGCCCATGTGCTCGAGAACTTCGACGCCGCCGACACCCTCGGTCGCGGCTACGAGCAGGTCTACCGCAGGCTGTTGCTGTCCGAAGCCCTTGCCGGCGCCGGTGATTCGGTGGCCCGCGGGTTCGGCGCCGCACAATTGACAGCGCCGAAGCGGGTGCGAGCGGTCACCGCGGGCGGGCCCGCGTGAGCATGGCCGAATCCACCGGCGGCCCCTCGCCGCTGAACTCGGGCGAGGCGGCCGGTTTCGGCGGCTCCGGTTCGGTGACGCTGGTGGAAGGCTCGACCTTCTGCCTGTCGAACCGGATGGGTGACGTCGAACCCGGCCGCCCGCACGGGTTGTTCTTCCGGGACGCGCGCGTGGTGTCCCGCTGGGAACTGCTCGTCGACGGCAAACCGGCCGAACCGCTGTCGGTGTTCAGTCCCGAGGCTTTCACGGCCCGCTTCGTCCTGCGCAGACCACCGCAGGCCGGCCTGGCCGACAGCACGTTGCTCGTGGTGCGTGAACGCATCGTCGCCGAGGGCATGCACGAGACGCTGATTCTGGAGAACATGGGCCGCGAGCCCACAGCGGTCACGTTGGAACTCCACGTCGACGCCGATTTCGTCGATCTGTTCGCGGTGAAAGAGGGTCGCGCGGGCCATCATCGGGCCGATGTGACCGTCGGCGACGGCGAACTGCTGCTGCACGATCGGGTCGACCGGATGCGCGGGCTGTCGGTCTCGGCGAGCG
The DNA here is from genome assembly GCF_000308595.1 of Nocardia higoensis NBRC 100133. GTDB lineage: Bacteria > Actinomycetota > Actinomycetes > Mycobacteriales > Mycobacteriaceae > Nocardia > Nocardia higoensis. The sequence goes on from NZ_BAGA01000102.1 coordinate 100,813, forward strand.
TCGAGCCGACCGTGCAGCCCGGCACGCTGACCTGGCGCGCGGTCGTCCCGGTCGGCGGCAGCTGGCAGACCGAGATCATCGCCCAGCCGACGCTGGGCAATCAGCGTGTGCAGGCGGCCGTTGCGCCGGGTGAGCACTACGGCGTGAGCGCGCCCGGCCGCAAGATCGAGGCGTGGCGCGACACCGCCACCGATATTGTCGCCGCCGACCCCACCCTCACCCAGGTGCTGCGCCGCACCGAAAGCGATCTGGGCGCTCTGCAGATCCACGACGATTCCGGTGAGAGCAGGCCGTTCGTGGCCGCGGGCGCCCCCTGGTTCATGACGCTGTTCGGCCGCGACAGCCTGCTCACCGCATGGATGGCGCTGCCGCTCGCCGTCGATCTCGCCCTGGGCACGCTGCAGCAGCTGGCCGAATTACAGGGCCGCGCCGTCGATCCGCTCACCGAAGAGGAACCGGGGCGGATCATGCACGAGATGCGCCGCGGCCCGGCAGGCGGCCAGGTGCTCGGCGGGCAGATCTACTACGGAACGGTGGACGCCACCCCGCTTTTCGTCATGCTGCTGGCCGAGTGTCACCGCTGGGGCGCCGACGAGGACGCGATCCGGCAATTGCTGCCCGCCGCCGATGCCGCGCTGGACTGGATCACCGACTACGGCGACCGCGACGGCGACGGATTCGTCGAATACCGGCGCGCCACCGACCGCGGCCTGATCAATCAGGGTTGGAAGGACAGTTACGACGGCATCAACGACGCCGAAGGGCATCTGGCCGAGGCGCCGATCGCGTTGTGCGAGGTACAGGGCTATGTGCACGCCGCGCTGCTGGCGCGCGCCGAACTGGCCGAGGCGTTCGGCGAGATACCGCTGGGCAGCCGGCTCCGCGAGCGGGCCGCCGAGCTGCGGGTGAAGTTCGCCGAGCAGTTCTGGCTACCCGAACGCGGCTGGTACGCCATCGCATTGGACGGGTCGAAGCGCCGCGTCGACGCGCTGACCAGCAACGCCGCGCACTGTCTGTGGGCGGGGATCGCCGAGGACGAGCACGTCGCCGAACTCGTGCGCCAGTTGTCCGGCCCGGAGATGGACAGCGGTTTCGGCCTGCGCACCCTGGCCTCGTCGATGGGCGCGTTCAATCCCATGAGCTACCACTGTGGTTCGGTGTGGCCGCACGACACCGCCATCGGAGTGGCCGGGCTGCTGCGCTATCGGCATGTCCCCGGAGCGGTGGAACTGGCCACCCGGCTCGCGACCGGCCTGCTCGATGCCGCCGCGGCGTTCGACGGCAGGCTGCCGGAATTGTTCTGCGGTTTCTCACGATCCCGGTTCGCCGTGCCGGTCCCCTACCCCACCTCCTGCTCGCCGCAGGCCTGGGCCAGCGCCGCACCGCTGTTGCTGGTGCGCGCGTTCCTCGGTCTCGACCCGGACGTACCCGCCCGCACCCTCACCCTCCGCCCGCGCCTGCCCGCGGAATGGGGCCGGGTCTCGCTGACCGAGCTACGTCTGGGCGAGATCACCGTCGACCTGGAAGCCGAAGGGACCGAGGTGATCTCCGCCCGAGTGCCGCAGGACTGGCAGCTGATCACCGACTAACGCACGCTCGCGTCCGAATTCGCCCACACAACTGCCCGGGTGCGCCCGGCGGTCTCACCGACCTGGAGTCATGATGCAGACGTCACTGGACCGACTCGACCTCTGGGGATCCGGGCACCGTGACTGCGCGGTCGAACCCACCGATCTCGACCCCGATCTCGCGCGGTTCCTCCGTGCCGTACACGCCGGACACGGCCCGGCCTGCAGGCAGTACCTGGCGGCCGCCGCCTATCTCGACGCCGCGGGCCGAACCGGATCGACACCGCCCGCCTGAGCGTTGCCCCCGGGCTCTCAACCCGCCGACGCGCCCGCCCAGGCGAGCAACTCCTCGACCGGCCAGGTGTTGATCACCCGCTGCGGCGGCACGCCGGTGGCGACAGCGCGTTCACAGCCGTAGCCCTGCCAGTCCAGCTGACCGGGCGCGTGGGCATCGGTGTCGACGGAGAACAGGCAGCCCATCTCCACGGCCAGGGTCAACAGCCGAGTGGGCGGGTCGAGACGCTCGGGACGGCAGTTGATCTCGACGGCGGTGCCGTACTCCCGGCATGCCTCGAAGACGACCTCGGCGTCGAACTGCGACTCCGGCCGGGTGCCGCGACCACCGGTGACCAGCCGTCCTGTGCAGTGCCCGAGCACGTCCACGTTCGGGTTCGCCACCGCATACACCATGCGCTGGGTCATGGCCCCGGAATCGGCGCGCAGGTTCGAGTGCACGCTGGCCACCACGATGTCGAGTTCGGCGAGCAGATCGGCGCGCTGATCCAGTGTGCCGTCGTCGAGGATGTCGACTTCGATACCGGTCAGGATGCGGAACGGGGCGAGTTCTTCGTTCAACCGGGCGACCACGTCCAGTTGCCTGCGCAATCGATCGGCGGACAACCCGTTGGCCACGGTGAGACGCGGGGAATGGTCGGTGAGGGCGCAGTACTCGTGGCCGAGGGCGGCCGCGACGCGCATCATCTCCTCGATCGGGCTACCGCCGTCGGACCAGTCCGAATGGGTGTGCAGGTCACCACGCAGCTGTGCGCGCAACGGCTTGCCGGACGCGCCGATGGGCTGGGCGGCGCGGCGTAGCTCGGCGAGCTGGTCGGGCACGTGCCCCGCGGCTGCCTGCGCGATCACAGCGGCGGTCTTGGGTCCGATGCCGGGCAGATCCCGCCAGGTGTTCGCGGCCCGGTGCGCCCCGAACTCGGCCTCGTCCAGCCCGGCCACCACATCGGCGGCGCGCCGATAGGCCTTCACCCGATAGGTTTCGGCCCGCTGGCGTTCCAGCCAGAACCCGATCTCGCGCAGTGCCCGCACCGGCCCCGTCGCGGGGGCCGGGGGCGTCGGGCCCGCCGGATCGGGTGCGGCCATCTAGCGGATCCTGCTGTATTTCAGGAAGGCGACGCCGTCCTCGAAGACACGGCTGGTGATCACCCGGAACTGCGCGGGCTGGGGCAGACGCGGCCCCGAACCGAACAGCGACCGCCCCCGGCCGAGCACGATCGGATACAGCTTGAGGAAGATCTGATCGATCTCGGGCAGCAGCGCCTGCGCCAGCTCACCGCCGCCGCACAGCCAGATGCCCAGGCCCTTCTCCTGTTTGAGCTCGCGGACCCGGGCGAGCGGGTCGGCGGCGATCAATTCGACGCCGTCGCCGGGGCTCTCCGGCAAGGTGGTGGACACGACGAACTGCCGCAGATGCTCGTAGGGACTGGACGTACCGGTGCGCACCCCGAAATCGTGCGTCTTGCGGCCCATCAGAACGGTGTCGAAGGACGCGTTGCGCTTGGCGATGCCCAACGACTCCCTGACCTTGGTAGGCAGCGTCTCCGGGTACTGCGCCGTGATCGCCTGGCTGTGGTCGCCACCGACCGGGAAGAAGTCGACCGACCCTTCCTCGGTGGCGATGAAGCCATCGATCGTAGCGGCCACGTAGTAGGTGAGCTTGCGCATCATGTCCTTCCTCCGGCGGCACATATCGTCGGGCCGTCCCGAGGCAACGGTATCGCGCAGAACGCGGCTCCCGCAGGCCTTGGCCGACAAGCGGAGCGCAACGATTCGACACGCTCGCCGATTCGGAGAAGGGCCGGGACACGGCCGGGGGACTCAGCGGCGGCGTGGCCGTGGCTGGCAGCGCGGGCAGGAGTACGACGATCGATTCATGAACTTCTCCCGACCGATCGGCGCGCCGCAGCGCCGGCACGGCTGGTCCTGCCTGCCGTAGACGGCCAGGGCGCGCTCGAAGTAGCCGGACTGGCCGTTGACGTTGACGTAGAGCGCGTCGAAGGAAGTTCCGCCCGCCGCGAGGGCCTCGTCCATCACCGCACGTACCTCGGTGAGCAAACCGCGCAGCGCGGGGCGGGTCAGGCCGGAGGCCGTGCGGTTGCCGTTGATGCGGGCCCGCCACAGCGATTCGTCGGCGTAGATGTTGCCGATTCCGGAGATCACCGTCTGGTCCAGCAGGACGCGTTTGATCTCGGAGTTCTTCGCGCGGATCGCGGCGACGGTGGCTTCGGCGTCGAAGAGCGGATCCAGCGGGTCGCGAGCGATGTGCGCGACCGGTTCCGGGACGAGCGAGCCGTCGATCTCGAGCAGCGGAGCCAACGCCCAGCCGCCGAAGGTGCGCTGATCGACGAACCGCAGTTCGCTGCCGTCGTCGAGAGCGGCACGGATGTGCGCGTGCTTCTCGACGGGTGCGTCCGCGGGCTGCACGAGCATCTGGCCACTCATGCCCAGGTGCACGACCAGAGCGGCGTCGAGGGCAGGTTCGGAGGCGGCGGAGTCCGATTCGTCGAAGGTGAGCCACAAGTACTTACCGCGACGGCAGGCGGCGCGTACCCGGCGACCGGTGATGCGCGCGGTCAGGTCGGCCGCACCTGGAATATGCCTGCGCACCGAACGCGGATGGGTGACTATGACCGACTCGACGATGCGACCGGCCACATGCTCGGCCAGACCACGCCGGACAACCTCGACCTCGGGAAGTTCGGGCACGTCAGGATTCGGCGGTCAGTGCCTGATAGGCGGCGCCCGCGGCCTTCTGCTCGGCTTCCTTCTTGGAACGCCCGACACCGGTGCCGTAGGACTGGCCGCCGATCACCGTCGTCGCGGTGAATTCCTTGTCGTGGTCGGGGCCCGTGGAGGTGATCTCGTAGGCGGGCACGCCGAGACCGCGCTCGGCGGTCAGTTCCTGCAGGCTGGTCTTCCAGTCGAGGCCGGCGCCCATCCGGGGACCGCGCTCGAGCAATTCGGCGAACAGCCGCAGCACCACGCCACGCGCCACCTCGATGCCGTGCTCCAGGTGCACGGCGCCGAGCAGCGATTCCATGCCGTCGGCGAGAATGCTCGGCTTGTCGCGGCCGCCGGTGAGCTCTTCGCCCTTACCCAGCAGCAGATGCACGCCGAGGCCGCCCTCGCCGAGCCCACGCGCTACTTCCGCGAGCGCGTGCATATTGACCACGCTCGCGCGCAGCTTCGCCAACTCGCCCTCGGACTTGTCCGGGTGCTCATGATAGAGCCGCTCGGTGATGCTGAGCCCCAGCACCGAGTCGCCCAGGAATTCCAAGCGCTCGTTGGTGGGAAGGCCGCCGTTCTCGTAGGCGTACGACCGGTGTGTCAGCGCCAGGCGCAACAGATCCGGTCGCACGTCCACGCCGAGCGCCTCGAGCAGACTCGCGTGATCACCGGACGAGCCGGCTTCGTCCTTGCTGGCCGTCACGTTCGATACGGGTGATCGAGCCGTCAGACGGCGGAAGTGACCTGGCGGCCCTTGTAGGTGCCGCAGGACGGGCACGCGATGTGCGGCAGGGTCTTCTCACCGCAGGCCCGGTTCGGGCAGGTGATCAGAGTAGGCGCGGCAGCCTTCCACTGGCTGCGCCGCGACCTGGTGTTGGAACGGGACATCCGGCGCTTGGGAACGGCCACGACTACTTCTCCTCTTGTCCTGTACTTACTCTGCCGGTGAACGGCTGACTTGGGGTCTTGCTGCGTTATCGGTCTTGATCGGCGTCCGCGTCGGGACCACCGCTACCAGGCGATTCGGAGGCGAATTTCGCCAGCCCGGCCCAGCGAGGGTCAAGTATCTCATGCCGGTGATCAGATCCCGCAATCGCCATCGCCACCCCGCATTCCGGGCACAGCCCGGGGCAGTCCGGCGAGCACAGCGGCTGCAACGGCAACTCGAGCCCGATGGTGTCGACGATCAGCGGTTCCAGATCGATCAGATCGTCCTGCATCCGATAGACCTCGTCGTCCTCGGTGGTCTGCTCGGTGGTGCTGTTCGGATACGCGAACAGCTCGGTGACCGGGAGGCTCACCTCGTCGGTGAACGACTCCAGGCACCGCGAGCACTGCCCTTCGGTCGGCGCGGTCACCGTGCCGGTGACGAGCACACCTTCGGACACCGCCTGCAGCTGCAGATCCAACTCGACCTCGGCGCCCACCGGGATGGCCACCAGGTCGAGCCCGATACGCCCCTCCGTGGTGACCGTGCGCCGCAGCTCCCGCATGGTGCCGGGGCGACGGCCCAGGCTGCGGACGTCCAGCACGAAACCCGCGTCGACCCGGTGCGAAGGCACCCGATGACGCGAGGTGGAACCGGAACCGGCGGACATCACGAACTCACTCACATTTCGAAGGGGAATGGGCAACCACACCACAGTACGCCGAAGGCTCCCGCCCGCCAAAACCGCGCTGGGCGCATCACACCGGCGTCAGCGGCGGTACTCGGCGGCATAGTCCGGCGCCCCCGCACCGCTGCGCAACTGGTGCCTGCCGCGACCGACGGTACGCAGAGTGCTGTTCAAGGTCTCCTCGAAGCCGGCCAGCGTCGAGTCGACGTAGTGATCGCATTCGTCGCGCATCCGGTCGGCCTCGGCCTGGGCGGTGTCGATCAGGCGGGCGGCTTCGGCGTGCGCGGCGCGCACGACCTCGGTCTGCGCGACCAGCCTGGCCTGCTCGGCCTGACCGTCGGCCACCGAGCGCTCATAGGAGGCCTTGCCGGATTCGATCATCCGCTCCGACTCCACCCGCGCCCGCCCGGTGACCGCCTCGTACTCGGCCTTCGCCTCGGCGACCGTGCGGTCGGCCTCGGCCTGGGCGGTGGCCACGAGATGGTCGGCGTGCGCGCTCGCCTCGGCGACCATCCGGTCGGCGTGCGCCTTGGCGTCGGCGAGGATCCGGTCGGCCTCGGCACGGGCGCTGCCGACGGTCTCGCGCGCCTGGTCGTCGGCCGTGGTGACCGCGGTCTCGGCGGCCGCGCGGGCGTCGTTGACGATCTTGTCCCGGTGGTCGAGCACGTCCTGGGCATCGTCGAGTTCACCGGGCAGCGCGTCGCGTACGTCGTCGAGCAGGTCGAGCACATCGCCGCGCGGGACGATGCAGTTGCGGGTCGGCGGAATGCCGCGCGCCTCCTCGACGATGGCCACCAGTTCGTCGAGCGCCTCGAAAACCCGATACATGCTCACCAACCTCGTTCTCGTACCTACTTCGGACAGCTCGCCCACAGGCCAGTGTGCCCGCCGTCACGGGTTCTGCCGAGTCGTCTGCCGGTGTGTCGGCCCCGATGTCTCGCAGAACACAGGCAATACCCGGAATCAAGTGGAGCTTGAACCTCCACTTCGTGTACATTCCATGGCAGAGGACCGCCGAAGTCAGCCGGTCCCGCGAGCCACGTTCGATCGGAAATGACCATGACCGCCCTGGAACCTCAGCGCTCGGCAGTACTGCCTGCGGGCATGTACACGCCGTGGGCTGTGCCGTATCCGGTGGTCGTACCGGCTCCCGCGCCCCGGGTGAGTTCGGAGCCGAGCCGGTGGACGCGGCTGGCCCAGTACCTGCGCGGCGATCGCGCACTGCCGCAGCTGGGACGCTTCGCCCTCGTCGGCGGCGCCAGCAATATCACCTATGTGCTGCTGTTCGCGGCCATGTACGGCATGGGCTCGATCACCGCCAATATCGCCGGATCCGCGGTGAGCACGGTGATCGCCAACGAGTTGCACCGCAGGCTCACCTTCAAGGCGGCCGACCGGGTGCACTGGTTCACCGCGCAGTGGGAAGCAGGCGGCCTGGCGCTGCTCGGCCTGGTGATCACCACCTGCGCGCTGGCCGCGCTCGAGGTCTTCACCCCCACTCTCGGCGGCAGCGCGCAGGCGGCGGCAGTCCTGGCGATCACCGCCGCGGTCGGCGGCATGCGCTTCCTGGCGCTGCGCGGCTTCGTCTTCTGAGTCTTCGTATTCCGGCCCCGCCCGAACCCTGACGGGCGCGGCGTCGATCCCGCACGTCACCGGCGCGTGCTCGGGGCGCCGAGGCGGAACTCGGCCGGGCACCGACACCCGGACACCGTGGTCGTCATCGATTCGGTGTCCGGTCCGGATTTCCGGCCCGGGACATGACCCCACGTCCCGGGTCCGCCGTGTTTTGCCCAGCCGGATGTGGCGGTGGGTTCAGCCCCGGCGTTCGACGATGCGGTCGAGCAGGCGCTTGTGCACGATGGGCGGCAGCATGTCGGAGACATCGCCGCCGTAGGTGGCGACCTCCTTGACCAGGGAGCTGGACAGGTAGCTGAAGACCGGATTGGTGGCGATGAAGAAGGTGTCCACGCCGGACAGCTTCTTGTTCATCTGCGCCATCTGCAGTTCGTAACCGAAGTCGGTGGCATCGCGCAGGCCCTTGACGATGGCGGTGATGCCCTGTTCACGGGCGAAGTCGACCAGCAGACCGCGCCAGGAGGCGACCCGGACGTTGGGCAGGTGCGCGGTCACCTCGCGCAGCAGCTCCATCCGCTCCTCGACCTCGAACATGCCCTTCTTGTTCGGGTTGATCATGACGGTGACGACGACCTCGTCGAATTGCTCGGCCGCGCGGGCGAATACGTCGAGATGTCCGTTGGTCACCGGATCGAACGATCCGGGGCACAGTGCTCCAGCCATACGCCCGACGCTATCACCGCGGGCACCGGCGTCCGCGCCGGTCCCGCGCCCGGTCATTCCGTATCCGGCTCGAATTCGGCCGACTCCAGCCGCGTCTCGCCGTACCGTCGCCGACCGGCGGGGACGAAGCCCGCCGGCCAGGCGATTTCGGGACTGCGCGCGGAGCGCTCGATCACCACGAGCGCCCCGTCCGCCAGCCAGCCGCGAGCGGCCAGCTCGGCCACTTCGGCGGCGAGGACATCGGTGCCGAGTTCGTAGGGCGGGTCCGCGAACACCAGATCGAAGGCGCCCGCACCGCCCTGGGCGAGCACGGCCCCGACCGAGCCGACCCGCAGTTCCGCACCGGCGAGCCCCAGCTCGGCGATATTGGCGCGTATCACCTGCGCCGCCTTGCGGTCGGATTCGACCAGCAGCGCGTAGGCGGCGCCGCGCGAGAGCGCTTCCAGGGCCAGCGCGCCCGATCCCGCGTAGAGATCGAGCACCCGCGCGCCCGCGAAGTCCAGCCGCGCGGCCAGCGAACTGAACAGCGCCTCGCGCACCCGGTCCGAGGTGGGCCTGGTGCCCGCGGGCGGCACCCGCAACCGGCGACCGCCCGCCGTGCCGGCGACGATCCGCGGCATCAGGCCGGGGACTCGCGCAGCTGGAGTTCCACCAGCAGGTCACCGCCTTCGACCTGCTGCACCGTCGTCGTGGCGATGCGGCGCACCACGCCCGCGCGCGGCGCGGTGATAGCGGCCTCCATCTTCATCGCCTCGATGGTGGCGATGGTGTCGCCGACCGCGACGGTGTCGCCCTCGGCCACCGACAGCGTCACCACGCCCGCGAACGGCGCGGCGACATGCGCCGGGTTGGTCTTGTCGGCCTTCTCGGCGACGGGCACCTCGCTGGCCACCGACCGATCGCGCACCGCGATCGGCCGCAACTGACCGTTGAGAATGCACATGACCGTGCGCATCCCCTTCTCGTCGGGTTCGGAGATCGCCTCCAGCCCGATCAGCAGCGTCACACCTTTCTCCAGCTGCACCCGGTGTTCCTCGCCGCGACGCAGACCGTAGAAGAACTGATTCGCCGACAGGCCCATGGTGTCGCCGTACCTGTCCCGGTGGGCCAGGAACTCGGCGGTCGGGCCGGGGAACAGCAGCCGGTTCAACGTGGCCCGCCGCTGCGCCGAGTCACCGGACAGCGCGGCCTCGTCGGCGGCCGACAGCGGGGTCTCCGGCTTGGCGGGGCCGCGCCCTTCCAGCGCCCGCGAACGCAGCGGCTCCGGCCAGCCACCGGCCGGGGTGCCCAGCTCACCGCGCAGGAAGCCGATCACCGAATCCGGGATGTCGTAGCGGCCCGGATCGGCGGCGAAATCGTCGGCGTCCACGCCGGTGCCGACCAGGGCCAGCGCCAGATCGCCGACCACCTTCGAGGAGGGGGTCACCTTCACCAACCGGCCCAGCATCCGGTCGGCGGCCGCGTACTGGGCCTCGACCTCCTCGAACCGGTCACCCAGCCCCAGCGCGATGGCCTGCTGACGCAGGTTCGACAACTGACCGCCCGGGATCTCGTGGGTGTACACGCGACCGGTCGGCGCGGGCAGACCGGATTCGAAGGGCGCGTAGACCTTGCGCAACGCCTCCCAGTACGGCTCCAGATCACACACGTTCTGCAGATCGAGGCCGGTGTCGTATTCGGTGTGCGCGGCCGCGGCGACGATCGCCGACAGCGCGGGCTGACTGGTGGTGCCCGCCATCGCCGCGCTCGCGCCGTCGACCGCGTCCGCGCCGGCCTGCCACGCCGCCAGATACGTCGCCAGCTGACCGCCGGGAGTGTCGTGGGTGTGCACGTGCACCGGCAGATCGAAATTGCTGCGCAACGCGGTCACCAGCTTCGCCGCCGCGGGCGCCCGCAACAGTCCGGCCATGTCCTTGATGGCCAGCACGTGCGCGCCGGCGTCGACGATCTGCTCGGCCAGCTTCAGGTAGTAGTCCAGCGTGTACAGATCCTCGGCCGGATTCAGCAGGTCACCGGTGTAGCTCATGGCGACTTCGGCCACCGTGGTGCCGGTCTCGCGGACCGCGTCGATCGCCGGACGCATCTGATCGACATTGTTGAGCGCGTCGAAGATGCGGAAGATGTCGATACCGGTCGCCGCCGCCTCGGAGACGAACGCCCGCGTCACCTTCTCCGGGTACGGGGTGTAGCCCACGGTGTTGCGACCGCGCAACAGCATCTGCAGGCAGATGTTCGGAATCGCCTCGCGCAGCGCGGCCAGCCGCTCCCACGGATCCTCGTACAGGAAGCGCAGCGCCACATCGTAGGTGGCCCCGCCCCAGCACTCCACCGACAGCAGTTCCGGGGTCAGCCGGGCCACGTGCCCGGCCACGCCGAGCAGCCCGTTGGTGCGCACGCGGGTGGCGAGCAGCGACTGGTGCGCGTCACGGAAGGTCGTATCGGTGACACCGACGGCCTTCTGCTCGCGCAGTGCCCGCGCGAAGCCCTCCGGCCCCAGCTGCAACAGCCGCTGGCGCGAACCGTCCGGCGGCGGCACGGTCAGATCGATCGCGGGCAGCTTGTCGTGCGGGTACACCTGGGTCGGACGCTCGCCGTGCGGCTTGTTGACCGTCACATCGGCGAGGTACTCGAGGATCTTGGTGCCGCGGTCGGCCGACTGGCGCAGGCTCAGCAGGTGCGGGCGTTCCTCGATGAACGAGGTGGTGACCCGGCCGGCCTTGAAATCATCGTCGTCGAGTACGGCGAGCAGGAACGGGATGTTGGTCGTGACGCCACGAATGCGGAATTCCGCCAGCGCGCGCCGGGCGCGCGCGGCGGCGCTGGGCAGATCCCGGCCGCGGCAGGTGAGCTTGACCAGCATGGAGTCGAAGTGGGCGCCGATCTCCGCGCCGAGGTTCGCACCGCCGTCCAGGCGGATGCCCGCACCTCCCGGGGTGCGATACGCGGAGATGCGCCCGGTATCCGGACGGAACCCGTTGGCCGGATCCTCGGTCGTGATCCGGCACTGCAACGCCGCACCCCGAATCGTCACCGTGTCCTGACTCAACCCCAGATCCGCCAGCGACTCCCCCGCCGCGATCCGCAACTGCGACTGCACCAGATCCACATCGGTGATCTCCTCGGTCACCGTGTGCTCCACCTGAATCCGCGGATTCATCTCGATGAACACATGATTACCGCGCTCATCCAGCAGGAACTCCACCGTGCCCGCATTGCAGTAACCGATCTGCCGCGCGAAAGCCACCGCATCCGCACAGATCCGCTCCCGCAACGCCGGATCCAGATTCGGCGCGGGCGCCAGCTCGATCACCTTCTGATGCCGCCGCTGCACCGAACAATCCCGCTCGAACAGATGCATCACATTCCCCTGACCATCGGCCAGGATCTGCACCTCGATATGGCGCGGATTCACCACCGCCTGCTCGAGGAACACCGTCGGATCACCGAAGGCCGACTCCGCCTCGCGCGAGGCCGCCTCGATCGCCTCCCGCAACTGCGCGGGCTCGGCCACCCGCCGCATACCCCGACCGCCACCACCGGCCACAGCCTTGACGAAGATCGGGAACTCCAGCTCCCGCGACGCCTCGAGCAACCACTCCACATCCGCAGACGGATCGCTCGACTTCAGCACCGGCAACCCGGCCGCCTTCGCCGCCTCGATCGCCCGCGCCTTGTTACCGGCCAGTTCCAGCACATCCGAGGACGGGCCGATGAAGGTGATGCCCTCCCGCGCGCAGGCCGCCGCCAATTCGGGGTTCTCCGACAGGAACCCGTAGCCGGGGTAGATCGCGTCGGCGCCCGCCGACTTGGCTGCGTCGATGATCGCTTCGATCGAGAGATAGGCCCGGACCGGATGACCCTTCTCGCCGATCTGGTACGCCTCGGCCGCCTTCAGCCGATGTACCGAGTTGCGATCCTCGTACGGGAAGACCGCGACGGTCCCGATGCCGAGCTCATAGGCCGCGCGGAAGGCGCGGATGGCGATCTCGCCACGATTGGCGACCAAGACTTTCGAGAACATCGGCCTACGGTACCTGGCGTCATAGCGGCCACCGACAAGGAAGTCCCGGTTCGCGGTCTTCTTCACAACTATGGCTGGCAAGGTTGCGAAGACTTGTTCACCGGCCCGTCACACAGCCGTCGCGTCACTCCTCCTCCACAGGCTTGCGGAACTGACGCCAGCGCGGGGACGTGTAGCTTTCGCAGGCTTCACCTGCCCGCAGCACCGGCCGCAACCGATGCCTGGACCGGGCGCCGCTCCCGTGACCGGTCCCCCGACGCCACGTCAGCCTGCATTTCGGATTCTCCACGCGCTATCACTCCTCACAGCTCGACAAGCCGGATCGTGCACCCGCTTGTATTACTTCGACGTACGGGTGCACGGTTCGGTTCCCGAGCAGAAGCGAAAATCTCGGTGGCGCGAGAATCCGGCTGCGCGCCGGCTTTTCAGTCGGTGGCGGCGAAGGCCCGGGTGACCGCGGCCATGTCGAAGTAGTCGCGCCACGCGGTGATCAGGCCGTCGTGCACCTCGAACACCCCCATCACCGGCAGGGCGGTGCGGCGGCCGTCCTTGCCGCGCATGGTGTCGGTGCGCTCGTTCATCACCAGCCCACCGGCGACGACCTGGTGGTGGATCTCGAAGTCGATCGCCTCGAAGGTGGTCAGGAAGCCCGCCACGAAGTCCCTGATCGCGGCGCGGCCGATCACCGGATCCATCGGAATGTTGTGGTAGACGGCGTCCTCGGCGAAGTAGGCGGCGATCTCGTCGGGGTCGGGTGTGGACCAGCTGCGGCACAACGCGCGGACGATCTCGTCGGAATCGGTCATGTCCTCGACTCACTTTCTCGCGGCGGTGGCGCCCGGCGCCCGTCGGCTGCGATTCAAGCAAACAACCCGCCGGCCCGGCCGGTGTTCGCCGCATTCCGGCTTCGATCCGACGCCTTGCCGGGGACCCGCACGCCTGGCCCGAACCCTGCACACCGGGCACTCGGCACGTAGAAAGCGTTGTGGCACAGCCCTTTGCGAGCTCTCGTCGACGACGAGCCGGGCTGCCGCCGAGACCGGGGGACTAGGATTTTTCCCCGTGCGCAAGATGTACGCGGGCGCCCGGCTTCGGCGCCTGCGCGAGGAACGACGGATGACCCAGGCGGCACTGGCCAAATCGCTCGATCTCTCGCCCAGCTACCTCAACCAGCTCGAGCGCGATCAGCGGCCGCTGACCATCCCGGTTCTGCTCAAACTCAATTCCACCTTCGACCTGGACGTCCAGTTCTTCGCCGCCGACTCCGACGCCCGGCTGGTCTCGGACCTGCACGACGTGCTCGTCGATGCGGCGGGCGGCGACAGCGCACCCCTGGCCGAAGTCGAGGAGCTGGCCACCCGCCAGCCCGAGGTCGCCCGCATCCTGGTCGCCATGCACCGGCGGCTGCGCGCCGCCACCGATCAGCTGGACCTGCTCTCCGCGCAGGTCACCACCCCGACCGGCGCGGCGAGCGTCCCGATGCCCGCCGAGGACGTGCGTGACTTCCTCTACGACCACCACAACCACATCCCGCAACTCGACCACCTCGCCGAGCAGTTGTTCGACGACTGCGGACTGAGCATCGGCTCGCTGGACCGCCAGCTCGCCAGGGTCGCCGAGGAGCGCGCGGGGGTGACGGTGCTGGTGCGCGGCGACGGCGCGGACCCCACCATTCCGAAACGCCACTACGACGAAGCCGGCCGCACCCTCACCCTGGCCCGCCGCCTGCGCCCGGGCCAGCGCGCCTTCCAGATCGCCGCCACGCTGGGGTTCCTGCTCTACGGCGACCACTTCGACACGGTCCTGAACGAGACCCCGTCGCTGTCGGGCGATTCCCGCGACCTGGCCAGGATGGCACTGGGCAACTACTTCGCCGCCGCACTGGTCCTGCCCTACGGCCGGTTCCTGCGCTCGGCGGAGGAACTGCGCTACGACATCGATCTGCTCGGTCTGCGCTTCGACGTCGGCTTCGAGACCGTCTGCCACCGCCTGAGCACGCTGCAACGCCAGGGACAGCGCGGTGTGCCGTTCTTTCTGGTACGCACCGACCGGGCGGGCAACATCTCCAAACGCCAGTCCGCCACGGCCTTCCACTTCGCCCGCGTGGGTGGCAGCTGCCCGCTGTGGGTGGTGCACGAGGCGTTCGCCCAGCCGGGCCGCGTGCTCACCCAGATCGCCGAGATGCCGGACGGCCGCCGCTACCTCTGGATCGCCCGTACCACCGCCGCCACCCCACGTGGATTCGGCACCGCCGCCCGCGATTTCGCCATCGGCCTCGGCTGCGACATCGAATACGCCGATCGCCTGGTCTATTCCGCCGGGCTCGCACTCGACGACCCGTCCGCCGCGGTGCCGATCGGGGCGGGCTGCAAGGTGTGCGAGCGCCCGGCCTGTCCGCAACGCGCCTTCCCCCGGATCGGCAGCCCGCTGACCGTCTCCGAGCACCTCGTCACCGACCTGCCGTACCCGCGCCTCCTGCCCTGAGCGCCCCGCCGACCACCATCGGGTCAGGATTTGGCGAGGTACTCGAGGCGCTCGGTGTCCACGGCCGCGTGCATCAGGGCCGCGAGGCCGGGGTGCGCGGACAGGCCCGGATCGTCCGCCACCAGCTGACGCGCGAGTTCCTGTGCGCTGGTGATGACTTCGAGGTCGTCGACCAGCGAGAGCAGACGCAGCGAACGGGCGGTGCCGGACTGCGCGGACCCCAGCACATCGCCTTCGCGGCGCTGGCGCAGGTCCAGCACGGCCAGCTCGAAGCCGTCGGTGGTCCCGGCCACCGCCTCCAGCCGCGACATCGCCGAGCCGCCCGGCGCGGCGTCGGTGATCAGCAGGCACAGGCCGGGGTGCACGCCGCGGCCGATCCGCCCGCGCAACTGGTGCAACTGGCTGACGCCGAACCGGTCGGCGTCGACGATCACCATCACCGTGGCATTGGGCACGTCCACGCCGACCTCGACGACCGTGGTGCACACCAGCACATCCACCGAGCCGTCGTTGAAGGCCCGCATCACCTGGTCCTTCTCGTCGGCGGGCAGGCGGCCGTGCAGCAGCCCCACCTCGACCGAGGCCAGCGGCCCGGATCGCAGCATCTCGAAGACGTCGACCGCGGCCTGGGTCGGCGGCGGCTCCTTCTCGTCGGCCTCGGCCGCCTTGCCGCGGGCCCTGCCGGACTTGCCGCCGGGCTTGCCGTCCTCGTCGTCGCCGATGCGCGAGCACACCACGTAGGCCTGGCGGCCCTGCCCGACCTCCTCGAGGATGCGTTCCCACGCTCGCTGCACCCAGTTCGGATGCAGCTTGCGCGGCACCACCTTCGAGCTGATCGGGGAGCGGCCGCGCGGCAGTTCGGTGAGGGTGGAGGTCTCCAGGTCGCCGAGGGTGGTCATGGCGATCGTGCGCGGAATGGGGGTCGCGGTCATCACCAGCAGATGCGGGCTGGTCCCTGCCTTCGCCTTGGCGCGCAGCGCGTCTCGCTGTTCGACGCCGAAGCGATGCTGTTCGTCGACGATCACCATGCCGAGATCGAAGAACTCGACATTGTCCTGGATGAGCGCGTGCGTGCCGATCACGATCCCCGCCTCCCCGGTGACCGCCGCGAGCAGCGCGGCCTTCTTCGCACTCGCCGACATCGAACCGGTCACCAGCACCACCCGGGTCGCGTTCTCGGCGGCGCCGAGCTCACCGGCCGAACCGAGATCACCGAGCATCGCACACAGCGACCGATAATGCTGCGCGGCAAGGACTTCGGTGGGCGCGAGCAGCGCGCACTGCTGGCCCGCGTCGACGACCTGGAGCATGGCGTGCAGGGCGACGATGGTCTTGCCCGAACCGACTTCGCCCTGCAACAGCCGGTGCATCGGGTGGGTGCGCTCCAGATCAGCGGAGATCTCGCCGATCACCTTCTGCTGCCCCTCGGTCAGCTCGAAGGGGAGCCGTTCGGCGAATGCGGCGGCGATCCCGTCGGTGCGAGGCGGGCACGGCCGGGCGGCCCGGCCGGACACCTCGTGCCTGCGCTCGGCCAGCACGAGTTGCAGCGCCAGCGCCTCGTCGAAACGCAGTCGGTCACGCGCCTTTTCGATGTCGGCGCGATGCTCGGGAAGGTGGATCAGCCGCAGCGCGTCGAAGACCGGCAGCAACTCCCGATCGTCGCGAATCTCCTGCGGCAGCGGGTCGTCGATGGGATCGAGCTGTTCGAGCACCTGCCGCACACAGGCGAGCAGGTCCCAGCTCTGCACCTTGGCGGTGGCCGGATACACGGGAATGAACTCGCGTTCGAGGAACGAGACATCCACGCCGCCCGCGCCTTTCGCGCTCTCGGCCAGCCCGCGCAGGTCGCCGCCGCCGCGTACCCGGGTGATCGGCGGGGCGTCGGTGAGCGCCGGATCGTCACCGGTCTCCGGGAGGATCAGGTAGCCGGGATGGTTCAGGCTCCAGCTGCCAGGGCGCCAGTAGCTCACATTGCCCGACATCATCGCCCGAAGCCCTTGCTTGACGACGTATTTCACCTTGTCGCCGTTGAAGAAGGTGACGTCGACCGGACGACCCGAGCCGGTGTCGAGCTGTACTTTCAGCAGCGACCCGCGACGGTTGCGCATCGGGCGCAGATCGGCCTTGACGATCCGGCCGATCACCGTGATGTGGGTGCCGTCCTCGGGCGCTTCCTCGGTGAGCGGCTGGCCCTGGGTGGCGTAGCGCAGCGGGTAATGGCGCAGCAGGTCCTCGACGGTGGTCATGTCGAAGGCCTCGGCCAGCGAATCGGCCGCCTTCGCGCCGAGGATGTGGTCGAGCCGGTCGCTCAGGGTCGCCATGTGTTCGTCCTCGCCTCTTCCTGCCCCGCGGTCATTCCACCCCGATCTGCACCAGATCCCCCTGCTGCCCGCCGGTGTACACCGCGATCTCCACACCGGGGAACCCCCGGGCGATGTGGTCGCCCAGCTCGTCGGCCAGCACGGGATCGGCCTCGGCGCCCATCAGCAGGGTCACCAGTTCGCCGCCGAGGCCGAGCATCCGGTCCAGCAGTATCCGGCCCGCGCCGAGCACATCCCGGTCGATGACGACCACATCGTGCCCGACCAGCCCGAGCCCGTCGCCCGGCCCGCAGGTTCCGACCATCGTCAGCGCCCGATGCACCGCGCGCCGCACCGATCCCCATCGGGTCGCCGCCGCGGCCTCCGACATGGCGAAGCCGTCGTCGACGGCGATGCGCGCGCGATCGTGCACCGCGAGCGCCGCCAGTCCCTGCACCATCGATCCACTCGGCAACAGCAGCACATCGCGGTACGCGTCGCGGGCGGCCACACCGACGGCCACCAGTTCGTGCGCGGGCAGCGCGCCGTTGGGCAGCACCAGTACCTCTCGGTGCGGCAGCGCGCGTATCGCGCTCAGCAGGCTCGCCGAGGTGACCGGATGTCGATCGAGCACCACCGCGCCCGCTTGCTCGAACAGCGCGGCCGCACCGGGCCCCGTCGCCACCGCCAGCACGGCCCGATCCACGGGCGCGTCCGCCGAGCGCGCCGCGACCCGGTCTCCGGGGAGACAGCCCGCCGGATACGCACGCGCGGCCCGGCCTCCATCTGCCCGATCCAGCTCCGGCGGCCCCACCGGCGCCGGGACCGGCTCGTCCGGTCCCGGCGTGCCGTGACCGGCTCGATCCCGGCTCGTGGCTCCCGCGCGCGCGTTCTCGGCGAAACTCTCGATCCTGATCCGGCTCAGCGTGCCCGCGGCCAGGCCCGCCTCCACCGCGGCCCCCGCGTCGGCGCAGTGCACATGCGCCGACCAGATCTGCGCACCGTCACCGACGACCGCCACCGAGTCACCGAGCTCGCCGAGGGCCGCGCGCAGCCGATCGATCCGTCGGACATCGGTGTCGCCGATCAGATACATCACTTCGAAGGCGGGCTCGGCGGTCACGCTCGACCGGGGCGCGCATTCCGGACCGGTCTCCTCGGCCACCGGGCGGGCGTATTCCGGCCGGGCCGGGCTCTCCCCGAGTGTCACCGCCACCAGGGCGTCGAGCAGCACCAACAGCCCCCGGGCCCCGGCGTCCACCACACCGGCCTCCCGCAGCACCCCCAGTTGCGAGGGCGTCTCGCCCAGCGCCTCGGCCGCCCCGTCCGCGGCGGCGACAGCGACGTCGGCGACGGTCACCAGCTCTACTCGGTCATCCGCACCGAGATCGCCGCGGCGGCTCCACACGTCGTGGTCGGCGACCTCGGCCGAACGCATGCCGAGACCGGCTGCCGCTGCTCGATCCGCACCGGTTCGCACACCGTCGCACCGGGCGCGGGCCGAGGCCGCGGCACAGTCGAGCACCGTCAGAACCGTGCCCTCGACGGGCACGCTCAGGCAGGCACGCACGAGCGTCGCGGATCGCGACAGGGCGTCGGCCAGGGTATGCGCGGTGAGCGGACCGTATTCCCCCGCGTCGGCGAGGCCGCGCAAGACCTGCGACAGGATGATGCCCGAATTTCCGCGCGCGCCGGCGGTCGCGCCACGGGCCATCGCGGCGGCCACCTCGCGCAGGGGCGGATCGGCAGCGGCGGACTCACCGGCCGCCTGCGCCGCCTGGACGGCCGCACGCATGGTGGCCAGCAGATTCGTCCCGGTATCCGCGTCCGGGATCGGGAAGACATTGAGAGAATTGATTTCCGCGCGACGTTCGGCCAGGCCCTCGAGGCAGAGCCGTCCCCAGTGCAGCAACGCAGCGCTGTCGATCGTCTCCCGCTCGCCGGGCACGGTCCACCTCACTCCCTCACACACCCGCTGACCACCGCCGCCAGCCAGGTTAGCGGCAGCGGGCGACAGCCGAGCCCGCAGCGGGGAGCGCGCCCCCGGTTTGGTCGATCGGGGAGCCTGCGGTTACTCTTGCAGGGTTGCCACGCCGCACGTCACTCTCGAGTTGCCGCGCGCCGCACGCCGACATCAGTCGGCACAGGCACATCACGACATTGTTTCCGGACATGCCGCCTCATGCGGGTAGCTGTCCCCCACAGGACATGAAGGAGTTCGCGACTATGGCTGCCGTCTGCGACGTCTGCGCCAAGGGCCCCGGCTTCGGGAAGTCGGTCTCGCACTCGCACCGGCGTACCAACCGTCGTTGGAACCCGAACATCCAGACCGTGCGTGCCCAGGTCGCGCCGGGCAACACCCGCCGTATGAACGTGTGCACCTCCTGCCTGAAGGCGGGCAAGGTCGTTCGCGGCTGAGCCCAGCGCAACACAGCACACGCCCCGGCGCCCTCATGGGTGATCCGGGGCGTTGCCGTTCCCGCCCCGAGGGAGGCCGACGGGTGGTGCCCGCCGCGCCCGAACATGCCCGCGGCATCGCCGAATGTCATATCGAATCGTGGCGCGAGGCCTACCGGTCGCTGGTGCCCGCACCGGTGCTCGCCGCGTTCGACATCGATCGCCGCGCCGCCGCGGTGGCCCGGCGACTGGCCAGGACCGGCGGCGACATCCCGGAGCGCACCCATGTCGCGTTGGCCGGTGACGAGGTGATCGGATTCGTCACGGTCACCACTCTCGGTGATCCGCCCTGCGCCGAACTCGACGCACTGTACGTGCGAGAGGCTTGGTACGGCACCGGGGTCGCCGACGACCTCGTACGCGCCGCCCTCGATCCCGCCCTCCCGTGCCGCCTCTGGGTCTTCGCCGACGCCCCGCGGGCGCGGGCGTTCTACCGCCGCCACGGCTGGGCGCCCGACGGCGCGCGCAAGTTCGAGGAGTTCACCGCGCTGCCGCAACTGCGCATGTCCCGAAGCCCGGGACCGGTGGCGGATCCCGCCGGTTAGGGTGACGTCATGACGACCAGCGAGACTGTCGAATACGTCACCAGCACCGAGGGTGTCCTGAGGATCACCATCGCCACCGCCGCGCACGGCACCTCCATGGACTTCGCCGGGATCGACGCGGGCACCGCCGCCCTGCGCGACCGCGACCCGTCCATCGGCGCGGTGCTGCTCACCGGCACGGGCCCGAACTTCTGCGCGGGCGGTGACGTACGCGGTTTCGCGGCCGCGCCCGAGCGCGGCGCGCACATCCGCGACCTGGCGACCAGGCTGCACGATTTCGTCCGCGAACTCGATGCCACCACCGTGCCGATCGTGGCCGGTGTGCAGGGCTGGGCGGCGGGCGCGGGCATGAGCCTGGCGCTGGCCGCGGATGTGGCGCTCGGCGCGGCGTCGACGAAGTTCCGGCCGGCCTATCCCGGGATCGGACTGAGCCCGGACGGCGGGATGTCATGGAACCTGCCGCGAGTCGTCGGGCTCGGGCGGGCACGCGAGATCCTGCTGACCGATGCCGTGATCGACGCCGAGGAAGCCGTGCGGCTGGGCATCCTCAGCCGGTTGGTCGACGAGGGCGCCGATGTCCGCGAGGCCGCCTTCGATCTCGCCAGGTCCCTGGCGAGCGGGCCGCGCTCCACCCACGCGAGCATCAAAGCGCTGCTGCGCGATTCACTGACCACCTCGCTCGCCGACCAGCTCGACCGCGAGACGGATGCCATCGCGACCGCCGCCGACAGTCCCAACGGACGAGAAGGCGTCGACGCGTTCGTCCAGAAGCGCAAGCCCGACTACACGTCCTGATCAGCGCGGCGGGCCCGGCCGGTCGGCTCTGCCCGAGACGACTCGCGCGCTCAGCGTGCCGAGGCGCGCACGAAATCGGCGACCGCGTCGGTGAAGGCGTCGTTGTCGTCGCCCGCTGCGGTGTGCGCGGCATTGCCGATTTCCACCACGTCGGCGTGCGGCACCTGCTCCAGGAATTCCTCGACCGCCTCTTCGCTGACCACATCGGACATACGGCCACGCACCAGCAGCACCGGGATACGCAGGGTGCGGGCGGCGGGCTCGAGCAACCGGGCCATCGTGTCGGTGTCGGCGTCATTGGTGCGCCCGGCGATCATGTCGGGGTCCCAGTGCCAGTACCAGCGGCCGTCACGGTGACGAAGGTTGCGCAGCAGTCCGTCGTTGCTCGCCGGCCGCGGCCGGTGCGGCATGTACGCGGAGACGGCGTCGGCGGCCTGCTCGACGGTCTCGAAACCGTCGCGGTGCTTGCCGAGGAAGTTCAGCACTCGCTCCACGCCCTGCGGCTCGGGCCTGGTCACGATGTCGACCAGGACGAGCGCACGGATGCCCGCGCCCCGCGGATGCGCGGTGGCCAGCAGCCCGGTGATGCCGCCCATGCTGGCCCCGACGATCACCGCGCCCTGCTCGGCGGTCGCGCCGAGCTGCTCGAGCACCTCGACGAGATCCTCCACCAGCACCGCGCGGGAGTAGTCCCGGTCGGGCGCCCACTGGCTGTCGCCGTGACCGCGGGCGTCGAGGGTGACCACCCGCAAACCGTCGGCGGCCAGAATCGCGCCGGTCTGCTTCCAGGAATGCCTGGTCTGACCGCCGCCGTGCAGGAAAACGACGAGCGGGCCGTCCTCGGGTCCGAATTGGTCGGCGGCCAGTTCGATCCCGCCCTTGCCGCGCAACCGCAGCGGCCTGGGCTCGACCAGATACTTCGCATTACTCACGATCCGAGGATCGCACACCGGAAGTGCTTCGTCACAGTGCCCCGACGCGCACGCGGGCCGGTGACAGCTGTCACCGGCCCGCGTCGATACGTCTTTCAGCTGGTCAGCAATCCAGCGGCATGGCGCTGAGGGTGCTCTGCAGGGTGCAGGCGATCTTCGCGTTCACCGCGGAGGAGATGGTGGAGGTTCCGGTCGAGGTGAACTCCTCGGCCACCGGCGCGGGCTCGGCCACCGGCGCGGTGTAGGGCTGCAGCTGCAGCGGCTCGGCGTTCGCGACGGACGCGCCCCCGGCCATCGCGCCTGCCAGCGCCAGGGTCGCCAGGGTGCCGCGCAGTCCTGCGCGAACGGTCGTGTGGTGCATGGTGTAGCTCCTCAGTGAATCGATGCGTGCGATATAACAGGCCCCGGATTCGCCCGGGACACAGCGGAGGGGATCAGGGCCGCACCACTCAGGGCAGACGCCAGTCGACGGGTTCGGCGCCGAGTTCGTCGAGCAGTTCGTTGACCCGGGAGAACGGCCGGGAACCGAAGAACCCGCGCGAGGCCGACAGCGGCGAGGGGTGCGCCGACTCGATGTAGGGCACCCCGGCCTCGTTCAGCAGCGGCCGCAACGTACCCGCGTCGCGGCCCCACAGGATCGCGACCAGCGGCTCGTCCCTGGCCACCAACGCACGGATGGCCTGCTCGGTGACCGCTTCCCAGCCCTTGCCGCGATGCGAGGCGGCCTGACCCGGGGTGACGGTGAGAACCCGGTTCAGCAGCAGCACACCCTGATCCGACCAGGGACTCAGGTCGCCATTGGACGGGGTGGGGTAGCCGAGATCCTTGTGCAACTCGGTGAAGATATTGACCAGACTGCGCGGAATCGGCGAAACATCCGGCGCCACAGAGAAACTCAGGCCCATGGCATGGCCCGGCGTCGGGTACGGGTCCTGACCGACGATCAATACCCTCACATCGGCGAAGGGACGCTGGAACGCGCGCAGCACATTCTCCCCCGCGGGCAGATATCCCCGGCCGGCCGCATTCTCCGCTCGGAGGAATTCACCCATGGCCGTGATCCGTTCGGCCACCGGAGCGAGCGCCTGCGCCCAGCCCGGATCGATGATTTCCGACAATGGTTTCGAGCCCATGACCGCACAACCTATCGCGCTTCGTTGCCCGGCGCAGCCTCCGCCCCACGGAACGATTCCCAGCCCCCGCCGCCCGCTCTGGTCGCGCCGTCCACGGTGACGCCCGCACCCGCGCCGACCACGCCGATCGCGCGCCATCCGGCGGGCAGTTCGACCTCGGCGGGCCAGGCTCCGGCGAAGGCGTGATCCTCACCGCCGGTCAGAACCCATTGCGCCGCATCGGCATTCAGCTCGGCGGCAAGACTCTCGAGGTCCGGCTCGCGCAGCGCGTCCCAGCGCAGGTCGATGGCGACACCGGAGGCCGTGGCGAGATGTCCGAGATCGGCGAGCAGCCCGTCGGAGACATCGGTCAATGCGTTCGGCCGCGCGCCTCCGCCGACCGGGACGGCGTCGTACGGCGGCTGCGGCGCACGATGCGCGGCGAGCGCCTCGTCGAGCACCGGCCCGCGACCGAATCCGGCGGAACCCTCGAGCACCGCGAACCCGGCCGCCGACCAGCCGAGCCTGCCCGCGACCGCCACGACATCGCCCGGCCGCGCACCCGCGCGTGTGACGGCGGGCTGTCCGCGCAGATCCCCGAACGCGGTCACCGAGATCACCAGCTCCGGACTGCGCACCAGATCACCGCCGGCGATGGATGCCCCGGCTCGCTGCGCCTCGGCCCACATCCCGTCGGACAGCCCGTCGATCAGCTCGACCGGGGTGTCGGCGGGGCAGCCGAGCGCCACCACGAAGGCCGAGGGTGCCGCGCCCATCGCGTACACGTCGGCGGCGTTCTGCGCGATGGCCTTGCGGCCGATGTCGCGCGGGGAGGACCAATCGAGCCGAAAGTGCCTGCCCTGCACCAACATATCGGTGCTCACCACGAAGCGTCCGTCCGGCGCGGCCACCACCGCGGCGTCGTCGCCCGGGCCGAGCAGGACACCGGCGCTGTGCACGCGCCCGGCGTTGATGCGCTCGATGAGCGCGAACTCCCCCAGTTCACGCACCGTCCGCGGCGTCGCGCTCTCGCTGATGACCGAGCCCCTTTCCCGAGGTCGTGCGGGCAGAAATCGGCTCGACGGTACCCTGTCCTGGGCGCCGGACACCACCGAGGGCGAACCCTCGGCGACACCGGTGACGGCAGCTGCGGACACAGCGGTTCCCGCGCGCACAGCAGGCGCGGCGAGCCGGGGAAGGATCAGGCATGGCGGCGGATTCGCCGGACGAGGACGGCTCGCACGAGGACACCCCACCGGCGGCGGACTCCGCCGAGGCGCGGTACTCCCCGGCTCTGATCGCGACCGCCGTCGCGCTTCCGGTCGTTCTGGTGGTCGGTCTGCTGGTCGCCGCCGTGATCGCCCGCAATATGCCGGTCGACCGGGAGCCGCTGGCGCTCGGCCCGGTCCCCGCGCCCGCGGCCGACGGCCCGGCCTGCGCGGCTCTGCTGCCCGCCCTGCCCGACGACCTCGGCGATTACTCCGTCGCGACCCTGGTCGACCCGGTCCCGCCCGCGACCAAGGCCTGGCAGCCCGCCGACGGCGGCGAACCGATCGTGCTGCGCTGCGGCTTGGACCGGCCGCTGGAATTCAATCGCGCCTCGCCGCTGCAGATCGTCAACGACGTGCGATGGTTCGAGGTCCGCGACGACGCCGCGGCGACCAGCACCTGGTTCGCCGTCGATCGCGAGACCTATATCGCGCTGACCATTCCCGACGGCTCCGGCCCGACCCCGCTGCAATCGGTCTCCGACGCGATCACCGGCACCATCGCACCGCGCGAGATCGACCCCGGCCCGCTGCCCAACTAGGCAGCGGGCGGGGTTTCTCAGCGCAGCCCGGTTCCGCGCGCCATGGCGGTCTCGATCAGCGTGGACACCAGCGTCGCGTAGTCCACGCCGGCCGCTTCCCACATCCGCGGGTACATCGAGATCGAGGTGAATCCGGGCATGGTGTTGATCTCGTTGATGACGGGCCCGTCCTCGGTCACGAAGAAGTCCACCCTGGACAGGCCCTGGCAGTCCAGGGCGCGGAAGGCACGCACCGCCATCCGACGCACCCTGTCGGTGATCTCGTCGTCGAGCTTGGCAGGCACGTCGAATTCGCAGACGTCGTCGAGGTACTTGGTGTCGAAATCGTAGAACTGCGGACCGTCCCTGTCGGGCATCTTGATCTCGGCGATGACGCTCGCCTCGACCCGTCCGTCCGGGAACTCCAGCACACCGCACTCGACCTCGCGCCCGACGATGCCCGCTTCCACGATCACCTTCGGATCGTGGTGCCTGGCCTTGTCGATCGCCGCGTCCAGATCGCTCCAGTCGTCGACCTTGGTGATGCCGATGGACGAGCCCGCCCGCGCGGGTTTGACGAACACCGGAAGCCCGAGCTCCTCGCGCTGCTCGCCGGTCAGTGTCGCCGCGCCCGGCCGCAAGACCACCTGCCTGCCGATCGGCAGCCCCTCGGCGGCCAGCAGCTTCTTGGTGAACTCCTTGTCCATGCCCGCCGCGCTGGCGAGCACGCCGGGGCCGACATAGGGCACGCCGGCCAGTTCGAGCATGCCCTGCAGGGTGCCGTCCTCACCGAACGGCCCGTGCAGGATCGGGAACACCACATCGACCGCGCCGAGCACGGCGCTCGCGTCGTCGAGGGCGACCAGCGCGCCCGCCCTGGTGGGATCCGGCGTCAGGGTGAGCGCGGTGCCGGTCGCGTCCACCGACGGCAGCGCGTCGTGGCTCAGGCCGATCGAGGCGATGTCGGAGTTCGCCAGCACCCAGCCGCCGTCGGGGGTGATGCCGATCGGGACGGGCTCGTACCTGTCGGGATCCAGATGTCGCAGCACGCTGGCCGCGGACACGCACGACACCGCGTGCTCGTTGCTGCGTCCGCCGAACACCACCGCCACCCTGATCCGGTTCGTCATGCCAGGAACCGTACCGGGCGCGCCGGAGCCCGCCGTACCCGCACTTCTGGGGTCACTACTCCGGTTTGATGCGCCTGCCGAGCAGGCTGCCGACCGCCTCACGCACCGAAACTCCCTCGTGGCACACGCGGTGCACCGCATCGGTCAGCGGCATCTCCACCTCGTGCGCGGCGGCCAGCGCCCGCACCGATGTGCACGACTTCACACCTTCGGCCACCTGGCCATGGGTCGCCTGTTGCGCGGCTTCCATGGAACCGCCCGCGCCGAGCACATGGCCGAAGGACCGATTGCGCGACAGCGGCGAGGTGCAGGTAGCCACCAGGTCGCCGACACCGGCCAGTCCGGCCAGCGTCACCGGTTCGGCGCCGAGGGTGACCGCCAGCCGGATGATCTCGGCCAGCCCCCGGGTGATGATGCTGGCGATCGAGTTGTCACCCAGGCCCATGCCCGCCGCGATACCGGTGGCCAGCGCGATGACGTTCTTACAGGCGCCGCCGATCTCACAGCCGACCACATCGGTATTGGTGTACGGCCGGAAATAGCCGGTGTAGCACGCTCGTTGGACCGCCTCGGCCCTGGCCGAATCGACGCAGGCGACCACGGTCGCGGCCGGCTGTCCGACGGCGATCTCCTTGGCCAGGTTCGGCCCGGACAGCACCGCGATGCGTTCGCGCCCGGCGCCGGTCACCTCGTCGATGACCTCGCTCATCCGCAGCAGCGTGCCGGTCTCGATGCCCTTGGCCAGGCTCAGCAGCGTGGCGTCGTGATCGTCGATCGCCGCACGCAGCGCCGGCCGCCAGTCGGCCAGGTTCGCGCGCAGCGATTGCGAGGGCACCGCGAGCACCACCAGTTCCGCGCCGCGCAACGCGAGTTCCGGGTCGTGGGTCGCGGCCATCTCGGGTAGTCGCACATCGGGCAGGTAGGCGGGGTTGCGATGCTCGGTCGCGAGTGCCTCGGCGATCTCCGGGCGCCGCGCCCAGATCGTCACATCCGTTCCCGCGTCGGCCAACACCTTCGCGAACGCGGTACCCCAGGATCCCGCACCAAGTACTGCCGCCCTCGTCATCAACCCAATATGCCATGCAAGGATTGGGCCCATGCGTCCGCACGCCGTGCACGCCCTGATCGCGGTCAAGCGCCTCGATCAGGCGAAGAGCCGCCTCGCCGACCGGTTGCCCGCACCGCACCGGGCCCGCCTCGTGCTGGCCATGCTCGCCGACACCGTCACCGCTGCGACAGCCGTCCCGCAGATCCGTTCGATCACCGTGGTGACCCCCGACGCCGCGGTCACCGACCTGGTCGGCGCGCTCGGCGCCCACGCTCATCCCGAGCCCCCGGTCGCCGCGGCCGGCGGGCCGCACACCACTGCCGGTGGCTTCGACGTTCCGGCCGACGGCTTGAATACCGCCCTCGCGCACGCCGCCGCGAGTCTGCGCGCCGAGCACCCCATGGCCGACCTGCTGGTCCTGCAGGCCGACCTGCCCGCGCTGCGCCCGGGCGAACTCGCCGACATGCTGGCCACGGCCCCACCGCACGGGCGCGCCGTCGTGATCGACCACACCGGCACGGGCACGGCTGCGCTGCTGGTGCGCGACGGCGGCGACCTGGCGCCCGCGTTCGGCGTGGACTCGGCGCGGCGCCACATCGCGGCGGGCGCGGTGGAGCTGGCGGGTGATTGGCCCGGCCTGCGCCTCGATGTCGACACCGCCGCCGATCTCGAGCGGGTGATCGAACTGGGCGCGGGTTCGTCGACGCGCGCTGTGCTGCACGACATCGGCTGGTCGTGTCGCGTTCACGAACCGATCCGCCGAGTGTGCTAGAGGGTCGCCATGGTTCTGCTCACGGCACTGTGTTCGTTGCGATGTCGAGGTGCGCGGTGGACCGCCGGTAAGGGATGATCGGAGGTGTGAGCCCTACGGAAATCGCCAAGCAGCAGCAGCTGCCAACGCCACCACCGGCCGCGACGCCTCCCCAGCCAGACCAGGCGACACAACGTTTGCCGCAGGATCGCTACCTCAATCGGGAATTGAGCTGGCTCGACTTCAACGCCCGGGTCCTCGCCCTGGCCGAGGACGCCTCGCTGCCGTTGCTCGAGCGCGCGAAGTTCCTGGCGATCTTCTCCTCCAACCTCGACGAGTTCTTCATGGTGCGCGTCGCCGGGCTCAAGCGCCGCGCCGAGACCGGTCTGTCGGTGCGCTCGGCCGACGGGCGCTCTCCGAGCGAGCAACTGGCGCTGATCGCCGCGCGGACCCAGGAGATCGCGGGCAGGCACGCACGGGTGTTCATCGATTCGGTGCTGCCCGCGCTCACCGCCGAAGGTATCGACATCATCGGCTGGGACGATCTGGACGCCGAGGAACGCAAGCGCCAGTCGGCCTACTTCCAGGATCAGGTATTCCCGGTCCTCACCCCGCTCGCGGTCGACCCCGCGCACCCGTTCCCCTACATCAGCGGATTGAGCCTCAATCTCGCCGTCACTGTGAAGGACTCGGTCACCGGCGGCGAGCACTTCGCCCGCGTCAAGGTGCCCGACAATGTCGACCGCTTCGTGCGGGTCCGCCGCACCTCCGGCTCGATCGCGGCCTTCCTGCCGATGGAAGCCCTCATCGCCGCACACCTCGATCAGCTGTTCCCCGGTATGGAAGTGGTCGAGCACCATTCCTTCCGGATCACCCGCAATGCGGATTTCGAGGTCGACGAGGATCGCGACGAAGATCTGCTGCAGGCCCTCGAGCGCGAACTGGCCAGGCGCCGGTTCGGTTCGCCGGTGCGCCTCGAGGTCTCCGACGACATGACCGAGCACATGCTCGATCTGCTGCTGCGCGAACTCGACGTGGACCCAGCCGACGTGATCCAGGTGCCCGGCCTGCTCGATCTGTCCTGCCTGTGGCAGGTCTACGGGGTGGACCGTCCCGGCCTCAAGGACGCGCCCTACGTGCCCGCCACGCCGTCCGCGTTCGGTGAGCGCGAGACCCCGCGCAATGTGTTCGCCGCGCTGCGCGAGGGCGATGTGCTGGTGCACCATCCCTACGACTCGTTCTCCACCAGCGTGCAGCGCTTCATCGAGCAGGCCGCCGCCGACCCGCAGGTGCTGGCCATCAAGCAGACGCTGTACCGAACCTCCGGCGACTCCCCGATCGTCAACGCGCTCATCGACGCCGCCGAGGCGGGCAAGCAGGTCGTGGCGCTGGTCGAGATCAAGGCCCGCTTCGACGAGCAGGCCAACATCAAATGGGCCCGCAAGCTCGAACAGGCGGGGGTCCACGTGGTCTACGGGCTCATCGGGCTCAAGACGCACTGCAAGACCTGCCTGGTGGTGCGGCGCGAGGGCTCCACGATTCGCCGCTACTGCCATATCGGCACCGGCAACTACAACCCGAAGACCGCGCGCCTGTACGAGGACGTCGGATTGCTCACTGCCGCACCGGAAATCGGTGCAGATCTCACCGATCTGTTCAACTCGCTGACCGGATATTCGCGAAAGTCCGACTACCGCAATCTGCTGGTTGCCCCGCAAGGTGTCCGCGCAGGCATCATCGAGCGAATCCAGCGCGAGATCGAACTGGCCCAGCAGGGCACCCCGGCGCGAATCCGGTTGAAGGCCAACGCGATTGTCGACGAGCAGGTCATCGACGCGCTCTACCGCGCCTCGCAGGCCGGCGTGCCGGTGCAGATCGTCGTGCGCGGCATCTGCGGCCTCAGGCCGGGTGTCGAGGGCATGAGCGAGAACATCGAGGTGCGTTCGATCCTCGGCCGGTTCCTCGAGCACTCGCGACTGATGCATTTCCAGGCACAGGACGAGTTCTGGATCGGCAGCGCCGACATGATGCACCGCAATCTCGACCGGCGGGTCGAGGTGATGGCGAAGGTCAACGATCCCAAGCTGAAAGAGCAATTGGGCGGCGTGCTCGATTCCGCGCTCTTCCCAACCACCCGGTGCTGGGTGCTGCAACCCGACGGCAGTTGGACCGCATCCCCCGAACGCCACGGCGCCGAGGACGGACTGGTCCGCGATCACCAGCAGTACATGATGCGACTACGGAGGCCGGAACAGCCGTGAGCGAACACGCGGGCTACACCGTCGACGGCCCGATCTGGGACCCGCAGGTCACCGCCAATATCCACGCGGCGGGCGCGGTGCTGTGGCGGCCCCGTGCCGGAGGCGGGATCGAGATCGCCGTCGTGCACCGGCCCAAGTACGGCGATTGGTCGCTGCCCAAGGGCAAACTCGATCCGGGCGAGACCCCGATGCTCGCCGCGGTGCGCGAGGTCAACGAAGAGACCGGCCTGGCCTGCAGGCTCGGCCGCTATCTGGGATATGTCACATATCCCATTCCCGGCCATCGCAAACTCAAGCGCGTCGATTATTGGGCGGCTTCGGTGGCGGGCGGCGAATTCCACGCCAATTCCGAAGTCGACGAACTCGGCTGGCATCCGCTCGACCGGGTGATGGACGAGCTGTCCTATCCGATGGACCGTCAGGTGATGCGCACCTTCGCCCGGCTGCCCGCCGACACCGCCACCATGGTGCTGGTGCGGCACGCGAAAGCCGGTCACCGCGACCGTTTCGACGGCCCGGACGAGCAGCGCCCGCTCGAGCAGGCAGGCCAGGAGCAGGCGCGGGCACTGGTGCCCAATCTGCTCGCCTTCGGCCCGGCCGCGGTGTACTCCGCGCCGCCGTTGCGCTGTGTGGACACGGTGCGGCCACTGGCGGACAAACTCGGCGTGGATGTTCTCCTCGAGCCGTCACTGTCGGAAGAGGCGTACACGGCCGATCCCGAAGCGGCCAGACAGCGGGCCACCGAGTTGGTCTCACCCGAGGAGGTGCGGGTGGTGTGCAGCCAGGGCGGGGTGATTCCCGACCTGTTGGACTGGTGGGCCGAACGCGACGGTGTGAAATTGCCGCCCGCGCGCAATCGCAAGGGCAGTGCGTGGGTGCTCTCGTTCGTGGGCGAGCGACTGGTCGCCGCCGATCATCTCGACCGGAAGCTGTCCACGTCCGTAGTGAAATCGTGATCTGCGCATCGGAATCGGCCACAGCGGGGTAGCCACCGACAACGGGCTAGCCGACCGAATCGGCCCCGGGACGGGTGTTCCCGGGGCTCTCATCGGTCCAGCTGCGGTAGATGCGCGTATGCCGCGCCGGCGGCGGTGGTGTACCCGGCGGGCGGCGCGTAGTGCGGCCTCAGCGGCGGGTGGTCGTCCGCTTGGCCGCGGTCTTCTTCGCGGGGGCCTTCTTCGCCGCCGTGGTCTTCTTGGCCGCGGTGGCCTTGGCCGCGGTCGACTTGGCCGCCGTGGTCTTCTTGGCGGCGGTCGTCTTCTTGGCGGCGGTGGTGCTCTTGGCGGCCGTCGCCCTGGTGGTGGCCTTCTTCGCGGGCGCCTTCTTGGCCGCGGTCTTGGTCGCGGTCGTCTTGCGCGCGGTGGTCTTCGCGGGGGCCTTGGTGGCAGTGGTCTTCTTGGCCGCCGCCTTGGTGGCGGTGGTCTTCTTGGCCGCTGCCTTCTTGGCGGCCGCCGTCGTCGCCTTCTTGGCCGCCGTCTTCTTGGCCGCCACAGGCGCATTCACGCCCCGCTTGACCGCAGGACCGGTCGCGGCCAGCTTCTGCTTACCCGCGATGACGGCCTTGAACTGGGCGCCGGGCCGGAACGCCGGCACCGAAGTGGCTTTCACCTTGACGGTTTCGCCGGTGCGCGGGTTCCGGGCGACCCGGGGGGCGCGCTTGCGCTGTTCGAACACACCGAATCCGGTGATGGTGACGCTCTGGCCCTTGTGCACCGCACGCACGATGGTGTCGACAACGTGCTCGACTGCCGCGGTAGCCGTGCGCCTGTCCGTACCCAACTTTTCGGTCAGAACGTCGATCAGTTCCGCCTTGTTCATTGAATCCTCCGCAGACTAATGGCCCGTCGTCGGACCGACTAGGTACCACGGTAAACCCACATTGGGCAAGAGTCTATGTGCCACGCCAAAATTCATGGTGGTTTAGCACACGTCCAGCTACCGCATCTGATGGCGCCCAGCTATCACCGCACCGATGATTACGCCTGCGAAATAGGCGCCGGAAGCGTGACGGGCTTCCATGCCGGCCTTGCCTTTTCGAACTCGGCGATGACGTCACTCTGACGCAGCGTCAGGCCGATGTCGTCCAAACCTTCCAGCAGACGCCACCGGGTGTAGTCATCAATATCGAACGGCAACACGACGGTTCCCGCGGTGACAGTGCGCGCCCGGAGGTCCACCGTCAATTCGAGACCGGGCTGTTCCTCGATCATCTTCCAGAGCATTTCGACATCGTTCTGTGACATCTGCGCGGCCAGCAGACCGCCCTTACCCGCATTGCCGCGGAAGATGTCGGCGAAGCGGGACGCGATGACCACTCGAAAGCCGTAGTCCGACAGCGCCCAAACCGCGTGTTCGCGCGAGGATCCGGTGCCGAAATCCGGCCCGGCCACCAGCACGGTGCCCCGATTGAAGGGTTCGGTGTTCAGAATGAAGTCCGGATCGCTGCGCCAGGCGGCGAACAGCCCGTCCTCGAATCCGGTGCGGGTGACCCGCTTCAGGTAGACGGCCGGAATGATCTGATCGGTGTCGACATTGGACCGGCGCAGCGGCACGCCGATTCCCTTGTGCACGGTGAAGGGTTCCATCGGATTCTCCTGGGTAGAAAAGGTGAAGGGCGAACTTTCTCAGTCCAGATCGGCGGGTGAGGACAGGGTTCCGCGCACCGCGGTGGCCGCGGCGACCAGCGGGGAAACCAGGTGGGTGCGACCGCCCTTGCCCTGCCTGCCCTCGAAGTTGCGGTTGGAGGTGGAGGCGCAGCGCTGCCCGGGTTCGAGCTGATCGGGATTCATGCCCAGGCACATCGAGCAGCCGGCCTGCCGCCATTCGGCGCCCGCGGCGGTGAAAATTTCGCCCAGCCCCTCGGATTCCGCCTGTGCGCGGACCCGCATCGAGCCGGGCACCACCAGCATCCGCACGCCTTCGGCGACCCGACGGCCCTTCAGCACATCGGCGACCGCCCGCAGATCCTCGATCCGGCCGTTGGTGCACGAGCCGACGAACACCGTGTCGACCGTGACCTCGCGCAGCGGCGTGCCCGGGGTCAAATCCATGTACCGCAGCGCCTTCTCCGCGGCCTCGCGGGCCGTCTCGTCGGCGATCTCGGCCGGATTCGGCACCGCAGCGCTCAGCGGGGCGCCCTGACCGGGATTGGTGCCCCAGGTGACGAACGGGCTCAGCGAGCTCGCGTCGATGTGCACCTCGGCGTCGAAAACCGCGCCCTCGTCGGTGGCCAGCGCATCCCAGGCCGCGACCGCGGCGTCCCAGTCGGCGCCCTTCGGGGCGTGCGGACGGCCCTTCAGGAACTCGTAGGTGACCTCGTCGGGGGCGATCATGCCCGCCCTGGCGCCCGCCTCGATGGACATGTTGCACATGGTCATCCGGGCTTCCATCGACATCGACCGGACGGCCTCGCCGCGGTACTCGAGCACGTAGCCCTGGCCGCCGCCGGTGCCGATCTGGGCGATGACCGCGAGAATCACGTCCTTGCTGGTGACTCCGGGCGGCAGCTGACCGTCGATGTTGATCGCCATCGTCTTGAACGGGCGCAACGACAGCGTCTGGGTGGCGAGCACGTGCTCGACCTCGCTGGTGCCGATGCCCATCGCCAGCGCGCCGAACGCGCCGTGCGTGGAGGTATGGCTGTCACCGCAGACCACGGTGGTGCCCGGCTGGGTCAGGCCGAGCTGCGGGCCGACCACGTGCACGATGCCCTGCTCGAGATCGCCCATCGGATGCAGGCGGATGCCGAATTCCTCGCAGTTGCGCCGCAGCGTCTCGACCTGGGTGCGCGAGATCGGGTCCGCGATCGGCTTGTCGATGTCGATGGTCGGGACGTTGTGATCCTCGGTGGCGATGGTGAGATCCGGCCTGCGCACCGGACGGCCCGCGGCGCGCAGACCGTCGAAGGCCTGCGGACTGGTCACCTCGTGCACCAGATGCAGATCGATGTAGATCAGATCGGGCTCACGCGAGGCGCCTTCACCCGCACCGCGGGCGACGACATGCTCGTCCCAGACCTTCTCGGCCAGGGTACGGGGGCGGTCGGTCATTTCTCGCTCACCTTTCGAAACGAACGGCAGGTCCGCTACCTCCGGGCTGCGGAGGGCGGATGGCTGCACGGGCTGGGCTTTCGCGTCCGGCGGAACCTGCCCCGGGCGGATCACGCCCGGACCCGAATTCCGTCGAGATCGTCGTCCGGGGGATGCTCCCACCGAGTTCGATTTCTCAGTATCCGAGACGCTAGTATCGTTCTATGAGACAGCATAGCGGTATCGGCGTTCTGGACAAAGCGGTGGCGGTGCTCCACGCCGTCGCCGAGCAACCCTGCGGCCTCAACGACCTCTGCGCCCGCACCGGCCTGCCGCGGGCCACCGCGCACCGGCTCGCCGTCGGCCTGGAAACCCACCGCCTGCTCGCTCGCGACAACAACGGCGTCTGGCGCCCCGGGCCCGCACTGGCCGAGCTGTCGGCGACGGCGAACGATCCGCTCCAGG
Source organism: Nocardia higoensis NBRC 100133 (assembly GCF_000308595.1). Classification (GTDB taxonomy): domain Bacteria; phylum Actinomycetota; class Actinomycetes; order Mycobacteriales; family Mycobacteriaceae; genus Nocardia; species Nocardia higoensis. Next base: position 135,434 of record NZ_BAGA01000102.1, read on the forward strand.
AGGCGGCGACCCTCATCCTGCCGCGGCTGCGCGAGATCACCGGAGAGAGCGTCCAGCTCTACGTCCGCGACGGTCATGCCCGCGTCTGCGTGGCCGCCATGGAGCCGCCCTCCGGTCTGCGCGACACCGTTCCCATCGGCGCCCGACTACCGCTCACCGCGGGCTCGGCGGCCAAGGTCCTGCTCGCCTGGGCCGACGCCGAGGTGCAGCGCACCGTGCTGCCCGACGCCGTGTTCGGCGAGCGGGTGCTCGCCGAGGTGCGCAAGCGCGGCTGGGCGCAGAGCGCGGCCGAGCGCGCCTCGGGCGTCGCCAGCGTCTCCGCCCCGGTCCGCGACACCGCGGGTGCCGTGGTGGCGGCGGTCTCGGTGTCCGGCCCGATCGACCGGATGGGCAGACGGCCGGGCGCGCGCTGGGCGGCCGATCTGGTGGCCGCGTCCGACGCGCTGCACAAACGGCTGTAACACGTTTCACTTTCGCCATACAGTGTGCGCATGGGAGTCAATCAACGCGCGCAGATCGTCATGACCGACGCCGAGGTCGGCGAGTTCCTGGAGAGCAGTCGCATCGCGACCCTGGCGACCCTCGGCCCCGGCGGCGCACCACACCTGATCGCCATGTGGTACGCGCTGATCGGCGGGGAGCGCGAGGCCGACGGCACGGTGCGCGCCCTGCCGGAGCTGTGGTTCGAGACCAAGGCCAAGTCGCAGAAGGTGGTGAACCTGCGACGCGACCCGCGCATCACCTGCATGGTGGAGGCCGGCCACACCTACGACCAGTTGCGCGGGGTCTCCATCGAGGGCACCGCCGAGATCGTCGAGGACCCGGACGCGATATGGAAGGTCGGGGTGAGCGTCTGGGAGCGCTACACCGGCCCCTACAGCGAGGAGATGGCCCCCCTGGTGGCGAACATGCTGCACAAGCGGGTCGCCGTGCGGGTGGTGCCCACCCGCATCCGCAGCTGGGACCACCGCAAGCTGGGCCTGCCCGCGATGCCTCTCGGCGGGACCACAGCGGCTTTCCTGGACTGAGCGGCGCCCCTGGACCGAGCGGGCTCGATGGCTGAGCGGTCTTCTCGGGTGCGCCGGCCGCTTCCGTGTCCCGGCTCCGCACGGAGCCGGACGCGGGCACCGGAGCGGGACAACGAGAAAGACCCCCGCTCGGATGAGCGGAGGTCTTTCTTCAGTAGCCCCGACGGGATTCGAACCCGCGCTACCGCCTTGAGAGGGCGGCGTCCTAGGCCGCTAGACGACGGGGCCAGGGACATGATCTCTCATTTCTGAGGATCACCCGGTGTGGATCTCTCGATCCGTGGAGTGCTCGGTTAGCTTAGCCGACCGGAGCCTGGCGACCAAATCGCCAGGTGCTGAACAACTTTCGGTCGCGAACCGAGAGACGTGCAACACTTTCCGCTGGGGTACCAGGACTCGAACCTAGAATGGCTGAACCAGAATCAGCTGTGTTGCCAATTACACCATACCCCAATGACCTGGACTTTCTTCCCGGAGCCTGGCTGGCTTCGGTCCGTGTTCCGGCCGAGAAAGAGATTACCAAAGGTGGGAGGGTAAACTACAAATCGGCTGGTCAGAGGCATATTTTCGATGGTTTCGAGGCCATTGCCGCGGGGGAGCCGGGCGGTGCGACGCTCCCCCGCGCCCCGCGTGGCCGGTCGCTATCCGCGTGCGGAATCCAGAGCCGAGCGCAGCCGATCGAGAGCGATCTCACGTCCGAGCAGTTCCAGCGACTCGTACAGCGGCGGGCTGATGTGCGACCCGGTGACCGCCACCCGCACCGGCGTGAAGGCCTTGCGCGGTTTGAGGCCCAGATCGTCGATCAGGGCCGTTTTCAGCGCTTCCTCGATCGCCGGGGTGGCCCAGGACGCCAGCGGCTCCAGCGCGGCCACCGCGGCCTCGAGCACCGGTACCGCGTCGGCGCCGAGATTCTTCGCCGCCGCCGCCTCGTCCACGGTGAATTCACCGGCCGGCACGAAGAGGAATCGCAGCAGATCCCAGGCGTCGCTCAGGACGACGATGCGGGTCTGGACCAATTCGGCGGCCGCCGCGAACACTTTGTCGTCCACTTCCCCGGCTTTGCTCCCGGGCCCGATGTGCCCATGCTCGGTGAGGAAGTCCCGGAGCCGTCCCGCGAAATCGGCCGGCTCCAGCAATCGGATGTGCTCGGCATTGATCGCATCGGCCTTCTTCTGATCGAAACGGGCCGGATTGGAATTCACCTTGGTGATATCGAACACCGCGACCATCTCGGCCATCGAGAAGACATCGCGGTCCTCAGCAAGGCCCCAACCGAGCAATGCGAGGTAATTCAGCAAACCTTCAGGAATGAATCCGCGATCCCGATGCAGGAAGAGGTTCGACTCCGGGTCGCGCTTGGACAACTTCTTGTTGCCCTGGCCCATCACGAACGGCAGATGACCGAACTCCGGAGTGAAGTCGGCCACCCCGATCCGGCGCAATGCGGCATAGAGCGCGAGTTGGCGCGGAGTGGAGGAGAGCAGGTCCTCGCCGCGCAATACGTGGGTGATCTTCATCAGCGCGTCGTCGACCGGGTTGACCAGCGTGTAGAGCGGAATGCCATTACCGCGGGTGAGCGCGAAGTCCGGCACCGTGCCCGCCTTGAAGGTGGTCTCCCCGCGCACCAGATCGTGCCAGGACAGGTCCTCGTCGGGCATCCGCAGCCGCACCACCGGCGCCCTGCCCTCGGCCTTGTAGGCCGCGATCGCCTCGGGCGTGAGATCGCGGTCGAAGTTGTCGTAGCCGAGCTTCGGATCGCGGCCGGCAGCCTTGTGGCGAGCCTCGACTTCCTCTGGCGTGGAGAAGGATTCATAGGCCTCACCGGCCTCCAGCAAACGCCGGACGACGTCGAGATGCAGATCGCGTCGCTGCGACTGCCGGTAGGGCTCATAGGGTCCGCCGACCTCGGGTCCCTCGTCCCAGGTGAGCCCGAGCCAGCGCAGCGCGTCGAGGATCGCCGCGTAGGATTCCTCGGAATCGCGGGCCGCGTCGGTGTCCTCGATACGGAAGACGAAGGTGCCGCCGGTGTGGCGGGCATACGCCCAGTTGAACAGGGCGGTGCGGATCAGGCCGACATGCGGCGTCCCGGTCGGCGACGGGCAGAAACGGACCCGTACTGGTGTCATTGCTCTCTCTCGATCAGCGTTTGGCGGCAACAGGATTGGTCAGGGTGCCGATGCCTTCGACGGTGACGGACACCTGCTGTCCGACCTGCATCGGGCCGACGCCCTCGGGTGTTCCGGTGAGGATCACATCGCCGGGCAGCAGCGTCATGACCGTACTCACCCATTCCACGAGCTTCGGAATGTCGTGCAGGAGAAGCGAAGTCCGGCTGCGCTGACGAACCTCGCCGTCGAGCTCGGTACGGATCTCCAGATCCGCCGGGTCCAAGTCGGTTTCGATCCACGGGCCCAGCGGGCAGAACGTGTCGTACCCCTTGCCCCTGGTCCACTGGACATCGCTCTGCTGTTGGTCGCGCGCGGTCACATCGTTGGCGACGGTGTAGCCGAGGATGACCTCGCGCGCCCTGGCCGCGGGCACATCCTTGCAGGGCCGGCCGATGACCACTGCCAGCTCGCCCTCGTAGTCGACCCGCGTGGAGCTCGGCGGATAGACGATCGGAGCGTTCGGTCCGACGATGGCGGTGTTCGGCTTGATGAAGATCACCGGCTCCTCCGGCGCGGTGCCGCCCATCTCCGCGGCGTGCGCGGCGTAGTTCTTGCCGACGCACACGACCTTGCTGGCCAGAATCGGCGCGAGCAGGCGCACGTCGGCCAGCGGCCAGCTGCGCCCGGTGAACGTCGGGGTACCGAACGGGTGCTCGGCGATCTCCTTCGCGACGGCAGCCCCCTCCTCCCCTTCGATGCTGACGAACGCGACCCCATCGGGACTGGCAACTCGACCTAGACGCATGGGGGGGAGTCTACGGAAGCCGCTGGTCGCCGCGATCCACCTCCCCGGTCGAGGACTCGCCACGGGCGGCTCGATTGTGAGATTCCTCGCCGCCGGCGGACGTCGGTCCCGGATGCGCCGATCCGGCGAACGGGTGTACCGTGAGCCCAGTTTTCACTAAATGAGAATCCAGTCCCATATTTTGAGATGCAGAGGTGAGGTCGATGGCCCTCGGATCAGTCGGCACGCGGGTAGGCGCGGCGCACCGGTGGTCGATGCTCGCCCTCGGCGTCTTCGCGCAGGCCTCCAGCGCCGTCTTCATCCACGGCATTCCGTTCCTGCTGCCCGCCCTGACCGAACGCGGCATGGCACTGCCGACCGCGGGCCTGCTCGTGGCCATGCCCACCGTCGGCCTGGTCTGCACGCTCATCGCCTGGGGATATGTGATGGACCGCATCGGCGAGCGCAAAGTGCTCGTGGCCGGCCCCGCGATCATGTTCATCGCCGGCGTCGGTGCGGCCACCACCACCGACGACATCGCCCTGGGCGCGCTGCTGCTGATCGGCGGCATCGGCGCGGCGAGCACCAACTCCGCCAGCGGGCGGGTCATCGTCGGCTGGTTCCCGCCCGATCGCCGCGGTCTGGCGATGGGCATCCGGCAGACCGCCCAGCCGCTGGGCGTCGGCATCGGCGCGCTGACGATCCCCGCGGTGGCCTCGCACCACGGAATCGCCGCGGCCGTCCTGGTTCCCGCGATCATGGCGGGTGTGGCGGCGCTGGGCTGCCTGGTCGGCATCGTCGACCCGCCTCGCCCGAAAGGCGGTGCGGCCGACCGGGACAACCCCTATCGCGGCGACTCCACGCTG